>NZ_BIMA01000009.1 GCF_004000845.1 Paenibacillus koleovorans NBRC 103111 | reverse complement strand
CGCCCCGCTGCCGCCCGCCGGTGGCTGCTCTGCGCGCGAGGCACGCGGGGCTCGAGCGGCTTCGGGCGTGGCCCGCGAGGCCACGCCAGAGCCCGCGCCTCGCGCCGCTTCGCGTGCCTCCGCCGCTGCCGCCGCTCCAGCCCGCGCCTCGCGCCTCATGCGCACGGCGCTAGCGATCGCGGCGCTCGTCGCTCTGGCGCTAGCTGCGCTCTGGCTGCTCAACGCGGCCTTTCCCGCCGCATCTTCCACCCCCAGCCACATCGGCAACGCCATGCAGTGGCTGCGGGACGGGCGTGTCGACCTCGTCTGGGCGATGGTCGTCCGCAAGCTGCAGATGAACATCCATCTGCTCGGCGTCTCCGCATGGAGCAAGGTGCTGCTCGCCGGCTTGCTCGTTATGCTGGCGGTTGTCCTGTGGCCGCGAGAGCTCCGAAAATGGCAAAACAGCCACCCCTTCCTCATGGATGGCTGTTCCGCTATTACAATCGGAGCGATTGCGGCGCTGCTCCTCAATGACTCCGGCATCGTCGCCGGAGGGACGATGATTGTGTTCGCAGCCGTACCGCTGCTGCTGCTCAAGCTATCTTCAGACTCCCCATAAGGGGAGTATTGCTTTTATGCCGCCGCGATACGGGAGGCAACTGCAGCTGCCAAAAACAGTAATGGTTGCGGTTTTTCCAAAGAACGAGCCCCGGCTTCAGGTTATGGAAGCGAAAGGTCAGCTGCTTACACCAGCAAAGCTTCCCACTGCTCATACAGTGGAGCCAGCGCTTCTTTCTTGCCGTCGATCTCGAGCTGGCACTCCTGGACGGCCATGTAGTCGTTGTACACGTCCGGCTTCAGCAGTTCGGCCTCGAGCGAAGCCAGCTCGCCCTCGAGCACCGCAATCGCGGCTTCCACTTGCTCCAGCTTGCGCTGCCGGCTGCGCTCCTCGCGCTGCTGCTGCTTGTCGATGCCGGCATTCCCTGAGCCGCCCGTACCCAGCGCACCGGCGCCACCTGCACCGACGCCAGCTCCCGTGCCGGCACCGCCACTCGTACCACCAGAACCACCGGCATTGACGCCGGCTCCGGCTTTCCCGCCATTACTGCCTTTTCCGGCTGCAGCCGCATTCCGCTCGGCCTCCAGCTCGGCCAGCTCCTGCTTTTTCTCGATGTAATCCTCGTAGTTGCCCAGGTAGCTGGTGACGCCGCCGGCCGACAGCTCCAGCACGCGTTCCGCCATTTTATTCAGGAAGTAACGGTCATGGGAAATAAACAGCAGCGTCCCGTCGTAATCGAGCAAAGCGGCCTCCAGCACCTCCTTGCTGATCAGATCGAGATGGTTCGTCGGCTCGTCTAGGATGAGCAGGTTCGCCTCCTGCAGCATCAGCTTGGCAAGCGACACGCGCGCCTTCTCCCCGCCGCTCAGGGCGGACACCGGCTTGAACACGTCCTCGCCGCTGAACAGGAAGTTGCCGAGCACCGTCCGGATGCGCGCCTCCTCCAGGTGCGGGTATGCGTCCCACAGCTCCTCGAGCACGTTGTTCGAAGGAGTCAGCCCTTGCTGCTCTTGATCGTAGTATCCAACGTCCACATGGGTGCCCCACAGGAGCGTTCCTTCGTTATACGGCTGTTGGCCGATTAACGCCTTGAGCAGCGTTGATTTGCCGGCTCCGTTCGGCCCGATCAAAGCGACCGTCTCGCCCCGTCGCAGCTCAAACGAAGTCCCGCGGAACAAAGCGCCGGACTGCCCCTCGAACCTTACTCCAAGCTGCTTCACATGCAGCACTTCCTTGCCCGACGCCCGCCCGGCTTCGAAACGGAAGGAAGCCTTCTTCAGATCGCCAGCGGGCTTGTCCAGCCGATCCATCCGTTCCAGCGCCTTGCGGCGGCTTTGGGCGCGTTTGGTCGTCGTAGCGCGGGCAATATTGCGGCGGACGAAATCCTCCATCCGGCCGATTTCCTCTTGCTGCTTCTCATAATGCTTGAGGTCGGTCTCGTATTCGGCAGCTTTCAGCTCCACGAACCGGCTGTAGTTGCCTGTATATCGTTTGCACACATGCCGCTCGATCTCATAGATCCCGGTTACCAAGGCATCGAGAAAATACCGGTCATGCGAGACAACCAGAATGCCGCCGGGATAGCCGCGCAAATACCCCTCGAGCCAGGTGAGCGTGTCGATGTCCAAATGGTTGGTCGGCTCGTCGAGGACGAGCAAATCCGGCTCCTCCAGCAGCAGCTTGGCTAGCGCGAGCCGCGTCTTTTGCCCCCCGCTGAGCGTGTCGATCGGCGTCTCCGGTGCAAAGCTGCCGAAGCCCATCCCATGCAGCACGCCGCGAATGCGCGCCTCAATCTCGTACCCGCGCCGCTCGCGGAAACGTTCCGACAGCAGGCTGTACTTTTGCAGCACGTCCTCGTACCGCTTCTCGCTCGCCTGTACAGCCGGATCGGCCATCTGGCGCTCCAGCTCCCGCAATTCCCGCTCCATCTGGAGCAAGTCCGCGAACACGGTCAGCATCTCGTTCCACATCGTCTCGCCCGACTGCAGACCCGAATTTTGCGACAAGTAGCCGACCCGCGTTTCCTTCGACTTGAAAATATCCCCGGAGTCCGCCGACATCAGCCCTGCGATAATTTGCAGCAGCGTCGATTTGCCCGCGCCGTTCGCCCCGACAAGTCCGATCCGCTCTCTCTCCAAAATTTGCAGCGATATATTCGTAAGAATCGGTCTGATTCCGTAGCTTTTGTTGATTTGGTTCACTTGCAACAGCATGTTGATAGTCCCTCCGAAAGCTGATCCATGATTATGTAGTTCAAGTTTACCTGAAAACCCGCTGATTCACTAGTATATAGGGTTGAAATCCGCAGTGGACTGGCTGAGAGGGATCGTGTAGGAGGGAAAGGGAAGCTAGGGGGTTGAAAGGGCGGAGACTAGAGCATAAACTCAGCGGCGGCAAAATTTGTACGAAAAATCATACACCATGAGTCACTGAAGCTGATCTAAGTCGCGATTTGTGCGAAATATCAAATAAAAATGGGGTTAGGTAGCTGATCTGAGTCGCCAATTGTATGAAAAATCGTAAAGAATGAGTGGATTTAGCTGCTATTGGTCACCGGTTGTATTAAAAATCGTACAAATCGACCTGATGCGAGGATAGAGTTGACTAGGGCCATGTAGTAACCGTGCTGAGTAACAATGCTGGGTACCGAAGTACTCAAGCTGAGAACCGAATTTCCTTCTTTGACGGGCGGGAAGTGGAACTGAGAACCTAAGTACTCTATTCGCGAAGCTAGATTCGCGAATAGGATACTTAGGTTCTCAGATTAGCCGAAGTGGAGCCTGTATGCGAAATTTGGTTCTCCAATAGCGAAATTTGGTATCCAGCATGCGCCCACTGCCGCCCCACCTGCCCGCCCGCCGCACTCAGCACCTCGCATCCCACCACTGTCTGCACGCCGTACCCACACTTTACCGCCTTTACCCGCCTCACATTCCAGCCGCCCCCGCCCCTGCCATCCACCAACACCACGGCCCACGGCCCACCACTCAAACGAAAAATGGTCTCACGGTCATCTCGCGCCGCCCCCGCCCCTGCTCTCCACCAGCACCACTACATCGGGACTATCACGCAGATGTAAAATGTCCCTTCCTTCATGTCGCAATTTCATAGTATCGATGTCATAAATTTGCATTTCTGTCGGAGGGTTATTTGTGTTACCGTAGGAGCATGTCGTATTAACATAGTACCCATTAAACCGCCCAAGGGAGAGAATGAAATGATTAAAGTAGCGATGATTAGCTTCTGGCACGTGCATGCACGCGATTACGCAAGGCAGGCGACCGAACACCCGGAGACGGAAATCGTAGCCGTATGGGATGAAATTCCGGAGCGCGGGCAGAAGGAAGCTACGGAGCGTGGTGTCGCATTTTATGAGTCGCTGGATGAAATGCTGGCTAACCCGGACATCGATGCGGTTATCGTCGACGCCCCTACGAACATCCACCACGAAGTGATGATTAAAGCGGCGAATGCCGGCAAACATATTTTCACCGAAAAGGTCATTGCTCCTACGCAAAGGGAAGTCAATGGCATTCTGGCTGCCGTAGAGAAGGCGGGCGTGAAGCTGACGGTTTCGCTGCCGCGGCTTAACGATCGCTGCACGCTGGCTGTGCAACAAATATTGGAGCAAGGGCTGCTCGGCGACGTGACGCTCGTTCGCGCGCGGCTGTCGCACAACGGCGCTACGGCCGGCTGGCTTCCGGCGCATTTCTTCAGCCTGGAGCAATGCGGCGGCGGCGCGCTGATCGACCTGGGCTGCCATCCGATGTACTTGACTCGCCTGTTCCTCGGCTCGATGCCGGAGAGCGTTACCGCTCAATTCGGCTACATCACCGGCAAAGAAGTCGAAGACAACGCAGTCTCCGTGCTGAAGTGCGCGAACGGCGCGATCGGCATCGTGGAAGCGGGCTTCGTGAACGCCTACTCCCCGTTCTGCGTGGAAGTACACGGAACGGAGGGCACGATCCTCTACGGCTTGCCGGAAGATAAGCTGCTGCTCCGCACGAAGAAGCTCGGCGAGGAAGCTTCGAAGGAGTGGACGGTGCAAGAGCAGCCGGAGCGCAATCCGTCGGCGTTCCAGCAATGGGTGTCGCATATTCAGCAAAATACGGTAGCGAGCGAGAACATTGCAATGGCGGCGGATTTGACGAGACTGATGGAGGCTTCGAACTTGTCCGTGAAGCTGGGCCGCGCCGTGAGCCCTTCCGAGCTCGCTCAATAATAGAAGAAAGCGGGTAACCGACCGACATGACTCCGAACCGAGGGGAGCCGGGGAAAGCTCCTTCCCTGAAGAAAGGAGCGGCGCCGTTTGCGTTCCAGCCATTGGAGCAGGACCGGTTTTCGTTAGACCGGCTGGATTTGAAGTTTCGTTGGGGGCATTATGGGATTCACGTGTTGCGCTGCCATCTGATGCAATTCGCACCGGGCAAGTCGGTGTCGTTTCACAAGCATTCCGAATTCGAATTTCATTTCATCCCTCGCGGCAAAGGAAAAGTCATTCTCAAGGACCGCGAATTCGCGCTGCATGAGGGTCTGTTCTACCTCACCGGACCGGATCTGATCCACTACCAAGAGGCTGATGCGCATGAGGCGATGGATGAGCTCTGCCTGCATATAGATATTCGCGAGCTGGAGAGTGGGGGCTCTGACAATGCTTCCGCTCATCTGCCTGAGGACGACTGGGGCTCGGGGCGAGAACAAGAGGAGGCGGAGACCTGTATCCGCCGGCTGCGAGAGCTTCCGCCGGAGACGGCCGTGGACCGGTACAACGCGATGCAATGGTTCATGGCGGCTTCCCGGGCGTGGAAGGAAAACCAGCACGGCGCTTATACGACGATCAAGCAGGCGATCATTCAAATCCTGCTGCGGACGGTTCGCGGCTATGAAGCGGCAATCGTTCCAGAGGATGCCTCCGGCATTCCGCAGCGGGATATGAACGCGTTCCGCTTTCAACTGGCAACGCGGTTTATCCAGGACAACCATGCGGGTTTAATTACGCTGGAGAACGTAGCGGAGAAGCTAAGCATCAGCGGCCGGCAGCTGCAGCGCATTTTTCGCGAACAGGCCGGGGTGACATTTCGCGATTATGTGGAGGACGTCAGGCTGTCCCACATCTGCCGCGAGCTGTTAGAGGGGGACCGTACGTTCGAGCAGATGGCGGTCGAGCACGGTTTTTCCGGCGGCAATTACTTGTATTACGTGTTCAAACGGAGAATGGGCATGACACCGGGGCAGTACCGCGAGCGGCAGCTCGAGCAGGCGCAGCCATAACCACCAAGAGACCAGAAGGCAAGTAAATGGCGAAATGACTCAAAATCGACATTATCGGCAGCAGCGGCATCGCCGGCGCGCATGTGAACGCTTATAAGCAGATGGACGATGTAGAGAAGATGGAATAGGCCGTTTCTCCCGATCGCGTTCGGAGGAGCGGCTTTCCTTTTTTTCCGGATGATGGAGGCTCCATTTCGTACCGCTCGCTTTCTCTTCTGAACTTCATTATGCTACACTGAGAATGATAACTAGTTTTCTGAAAAGAGGCCGGTCACGGGTGCAGGATCACAAAAAACAGCTCCGCAGGCGGCTGGAGGCCGAACGAACCGCGCTTGCGCCGGAACAAAGGGCGGCCAAATCGGAGGCGATCTGCCGGATGGCGATCGATCGAGTGTTAGAACCATTGCTGCTGAGGCGCGTATCCGCCGGTGAGAGCCCCGTTCTGTTCGCCTACGTCCCGCTCCAAGCGGAGGTCGATGTCGGACCTATTTTGCGTTGGGGCTGGGATAAAGGGGTGCCGGTAGCGGTCCCGAAAGTAATAGCCGCCGGCAAGCAGCTGCAGCTTCATCTTATCCTGGGGTATGACGACTTGGAACCGGGCGCCTACGGCATTCTCGAGCCTGGGCTGCATGCCCCGGTACTGGTAGATTTAACGCGACTGGAAGTGATGCTTGTGCCGGGACTTGCGTTTGACGCCTCCATGGGGCGGATGGGGTACGGTGGAGGCTTCTATGACCGATTTATCGAACGGTGCCGAACGGAGCGTGGGGGCGATGAGCCTTTCAAGCTGGCGCTCGCCTATGACTTGCAGGTCGTGCCGGAGGTGCCGATGGACGCGCACGACATGCGTGTGGATGCGGTCGTGACCGAGTCGAAGCTGTTGTCAACAAAGTTGTAACAGTTACTCGTCGCAAAATGCAGTATACTGAGGTTGAGGGGAAGGATGTGCGAACGTTGGCGATGGAGAGCAAGCAGGACGGGTTGACGCATTTCAACGCAGAGGGCCGGGCCCGGATGGTGGACGTTTCGGAGAAAGGCGTGACGAAGCGCACCGCAACCGCGCGCTCGCAGGTGACGATGCGGCCCGATACGCTCGCCGTCATCAAGTCCGGCAAGGTCGGCAAGGGCGATGTGCTCGCGGTCGCGCAGGTGGCGGGCATTATGGCGGCCAAACAAACGTCCAGCTGGATTCCGATGTGTCATCCTTTGCCGCTAACGGGTGTGGAGCTTTCTTTTTCCGACAACGGGGCGGATGTGCTCTATATTGAAGGCACGGTTAAGACGACCGGTCAGACCGGCGTGGAGATGGAGGCCTTAACGGCTGTTTCCGCGGCGGCCCTGACGGTGTATGATATGTGTAAGGCGTTAGAGAAAGAGATGGCGATCGGACCGACATACCTGGTGTCCAAAACCGGCGGCAAACATGGCGATTTCATTCGCGGCGAAGCCGAGTAAGGGCTGCAGAAGGCGGTCGCCGTCCGAGAGACGAGGCATATTTCTTCGACAGGCTGGAGGGAGGAAGCTTATGCGCTGGAAAGTAGGGCTGCTTACGGCTAGCGATCTCGGATCCCGCGGGGAACGCGAAGATACCAGTGCACAGGTGATTCGCGAACTGGTGGAGGAAGAGCTGCAAGGCGATATTATCGAATACCGCATCGTCCCGGACGAGAGGGACGAGATTATGGCGGCGCTGATCGAGATGATCGATTATTACAAAGTGGATCTGGTGCTCACGACCGGCGGCATCGGCATGGGGCTCCGCGATGTGACGCCGGAGGCGACGCTGAAGGTGGTCGACCGGCTGGCGCCGGGCTTCGCCGAGGCGATGCGCGCCGCTATGATGCAGCGGTCCGGGTACGGCATGATGTCCCGCGGCGTGGCGGGCATTCGCGAGCGGACGCTCGTGCTGAACTTGCCGGGCACGCCGAAGGGCGTGCTCGAGAGCTTGGCCGCCGTCATGGAGCAGTTGCCTGCCGCCTTGAACCAGCTGAAGGGAAGGGCAGGCGAGCCTGAAGAATGACTAGCGGAAGCAATTCGACGGGTTCAGCAACGCCGAGCGCAACTCGATTGACGGAGGTACGGGTCGAGGATGCGGTCGGTTTGGCGCTGGCGCATGATTTGACCCGCATCGTGCCTGGCGAATTCAAAGGCCGGCTGTTCCGCAAGGGGCATGTCGTCCGCGAGGAAGACATCCCCGAGTTGCACAAGATCGGCAAAGCTCACATCTACGTGCTGCAGCTCGGAACGGCCGATCTGCACGAGGACGAGGCGGCGCAGCGGATGGCGGCGGCCGCCGGAGGAGCCGGCCTCGCCGCCACCGAGCCGAGCGAGGGCAAAGTGCTGCTGCGCGCCTCGGCGGGCGGGCTCGCGCGCGTGGCGAAGCCGTTCATCGACGACGTGAACGGCATAGGCCAACTGGCGATGGCCACATTGACGGATTGCACCGTGGTGCGGTCCGGACAGACCATCGCCGGCACCCGGGTCATCCCGCTCGTCGTGGAGCGGGAGCGGGTCGAGCGCGTAGAGGCCGCCGCCGCGGTTTGGCGCGAGGCCCATGGCGGCGCGGCGCCGATCCATGTGCTGCCGTTCCGCCCGCTGCGGGTCGGCTTGGTGACGACCGGCGGGGAAGTGTTCTCCGGCCTGATCGAGGACAAATTCGGGCCGGTCGTGCGCGCACGGGTGGAGGCGTTCGGCTCTGCGGTGGTGGAGCAGCGGTTCAGTCCCGACGACAGCGAGGCGATCGTACGCGAGATCCGCTATTTCCTAGAGCTTGGCGTCGATCTGATCCTGATTACGGGCGGCATGTCCGTCGATCCGGACGATCGAACGCCGGGCGCGATCAAGCAGGCCGGGGCGCGAATCGTCAGCCACGGCACGCCGATGCTGCCGGGTTCGATGCTGATGATGGCTTATTTGGGGGATACCCCCGTGATGGGACTGCCCGGCGGTGTGATCCACGACAAATTTACCGTGTTCGACGTTTTGTTGCCACGGGTTTGTGCGGGTGTGGCGATCGAACGAAACGATATCGTTCAACTAGGTTATGGCGGATTGTTTGCCGATCGTGGTTAGTTTTTAGTTAAATGCATTTCATTTGAAGAAGGAGGAGTTAAGCATGCCAAACATTGGTGCAACCGGGTTTATTCTGATCATTCTGGTCGCTCTGCTGTTGTTCGGACCGAGCAAGCTGCCTGAATTGGGCCGCGCCTTCGGCCGCACGCTCCGCGAGTTCAAGAACGGGGCCAAAGAAATTATGAACGATTCCGAGCAGGAGCAGCGCAAGGAAGTTTCTACTTCCACGTCGTCTCCGCGTTTGGACAGCAGGCCGTCGGATACCGCGGGCGAGAAGAAGCTGCCGGATTGAGCGAGTTTCCTTTCTATGCAAGTTGGAAAGGTTATCCGATGAGTTAGGTTGGTGAGTTGGAAATGAAGGATGAAGCTGCTTCCCTGGTGGACCATCTGACGGAGCTGCGCAAACGGATTATTTGGGTGCTCACGGTGCTGGTGTTGACGATGATCGGCGGATTTTTCGCGGCGAAGCCGTTGATCCTGTATCTCGTCAGCGTAGAGCCGGCCGCCAGCATGAACATGCCCTTGAACACGTTCTCGCCTTGGGACGCGATCCGGATCTTCATGCAGTTTGCTTTTGCCGTTGGGCTATGTGTGTCGTTGCCGTTCGCTTTGTTTCAGTTCTGGTTGTTTGTGAAGCCCGGATTGACCGAGGTCGAGCATACGGCGGCGCTGCGTTACATTCCCGGCAGTGTGCTGCTGTTTTTGATGGGGTTTTCCTTCGGGTATTTTATCGTGTTCCCGATGGCGTTTTACTTTACCTCCGAGGTGACCAAGAGCTTGGGCCTTACGGAGACGTACGGCATTGCGCAATACTTTACGTTTATGTTCAATATTGTGCTGCCGATGTCGGTGCTGTTCGAGCTGCCAGTCGTGGTCATGTTCCTGACCAAGATTCGCGTGCTGAATCCGATTCGGTTGAAAAAAATCCGCAAGTTCGCGTACATGATTCTGGTTGTAGTCGCGACATTCGTGACGCCGCCGGACTTTATTTCGGACATTCTCGTGGCGATTCCTCTCATCATTCTGTACGAGGTCAGCGTGCTGCTGTCCGGTGTCATCTACCGCAAGCAGCTCGAGCAGAAGCGGAAGTGGGAAGAGGAGTACGGGGAAGGGCCGGCGCCGCTGGTGGATTGAAAAAGGGCAGCCTCCTGTAGTAGCCGTCGAGCTACTTGGGAGGCTGCCTTTTTGTCGGGCTCGAGGCCTACGGAAGCAGGAGCCTCAACAACGTGTACACGTCGAATCGGTCGAGCTGGCCGTTTCCGTTGAAATCCTTGTCGCCGGGACCTAGCATATAGCGTGCGACATCGTCGATGTGAAGGCCGTCCGCCAAAATGTCGAGCTGCTGTTCGTAGCTGATCAGCTGCTGGGTCGTCAGGACGGGAGCGAACAGCTGCAGCACCGGCTGACCGGTCGGACTTGCAACGGCGCCGTGCAGAAGGCTCAGGCGAGGCAGCTCCGTCGGCAGCAAGGCGCGATTCAGCTGCAGCAGCACGGTTGCAGAGATGCCGGGCGTTTGCTGCGAGGCGGGGATGATCTGCGCTTGGACGACTTGCAAATCGTCACCCGCACCTGTGATAGGGAACGACATAGCCGGGGACTGCTGCGCCGGCAAAACGACCGGCATGGGGAACGCCACTTCGATCGTCGCGAGATCCCGGATTCGGGCGAAGGCGATCGGGTATTGCTCGGGCACCGGCTGTAAATGGAATCGGTACGTTCTCGTTGTGGTCTGATCTTGCGCCAGCACGGCTAGCTCGTAGATACCGTATTGCTGCGGATCAAGCATGAGCAGTTGAGGCTCGGAATAAGTCGATGCGGTCACGGTCGTCTCAAGCTGCGTAGGCACTGTGAGCTGCATCATCGGGTTAGGCATTATGCCGCGCAGCGAATAGGTCGCATTCGGGTCGGATAACGTCATGCTCAGCAGGCCAAGCGGCTCCGTTGCAGGGACGTACAGCGCGTAATCGCTGATCTCGTTCCGGAAGTCCGGCGCTAGAATCGTTCGGCCGAGCGGCTGCAGGCTGTGAATGTAGGCGTTGGACGAATGGTTGCGCATGATAGTGAGCGTGTACGTGCTGGCTGTGCCGTTTTCCGCGGTTACGGTTAGCTGTATGGGGTTTGGCCCTGGCTGCAGACCGACCAGAGCTTCCGTTTGCGTAAAGCCGTAGACGGCATTTGTTACGGTACTCGTTACCGAAGTGACGGTTGCCCGCGTGTCGGCTTTCGTGTACCGTAGTGTGGCTGTATCGCTTTCGTAGGGGACGGTCAGGTTATAGGCTGGCGTATCGGGCGAAAAAACGAACGGGTGTCCGTCGACGGCGAGCGAGCCTAGCTTGGCATTGTTGCTGAACGGCCGCGTAATAACGACATCGTCAATGACGTGACGGCTCGTGCTTGCGCCGGTGGCGGCGGCGAAGCCGATTCCTTCGTAGGTGTTGTCCAGCGTGCCGGTCCAATTCAGACGAAGCGTGCCATCCAGATAGGCCTTGACCGTGGTTGCGGTCACTTCGATTTTGACCGTGTGGAAGGAGCTCCCTATGAAATTCGGCGGAGTTGCCTGCGACAGCAAGGTGCCTGGAATCGTATGGTCGGTATTGTTGCGGAACAAGCTCATATGAGGTGCGCTCGGGTCTCCTGCGTTGCGGTATGTATCGAACTCTACCCCGTAGCCGTTGCCGGGCTCGAAGCCCAAGCCTCCGCCGCTGACCGGGCTTGTGTTTTTCTGTTTGTTGAATAGGAAGACCAGGCCGTCGGCCGGTTGCGTGCCCCCCTGATCGATGCGGAAGCTGAAGCTGATATTGAAAGGGGGCGCGAGCTTCTGCTTGAGCCAGAGCACCCCGGCTTTGTTGTCTTGCGAAGGCGTGAGCTCGACGTAATTGGAGGTTCGGCTGGCGCTGCCTATGAAATCCCACAAGCCGGTGTTGGAGGAGAAATCGTCGGCCGCCACGAGTGCTTCGGGTGGAGGGATGGAGACGGCGGCCATAGAAGGAACCGCCCAGACCGTGCCGAAGCCGGCCGCTAGGAGTAGAAGCAGCATAGTCCGAACATACCCCGTTTTTCCCGATCGCATCGTCACAGGTCTCCCTCCTTGTAGGTGTTTTAGCCTACGTCTATTATACTCGTTCTCTCACAAGAATGACCGCATTCTTTTGGAAAAGGATGCGGTCATTTTGTGTCGTTTTATCGATTAGGGGAGCTGCAGACGCTGATTCACAATCAAGCTCAGCATCAACTGCATATCCTCGCGGTCGTATTGCCCGTCTCCGTTCAAGTCCTTGGATACTTCCTCCCTGCGAATAAATCGCAAGACGTCGTCGATGTGGAGACCGTTCTGCATCGTATCCATCGCTCCGTACAGCGCATTCACATTAGCGAGGTTCATAACGGGAATGTGGAGCTTCGAGACCGGAGCATTGGCGGCAGTCGTCACGAAAGGTCCAGGCAATATGCTGAGCGACATCGGGGCGTAAGCATCTGAGACCGGATGCGCCAGCCTGATGACAACCTGGGTGACGCCGGTGCCGGTAAACACGGGCTTGATCTCGCTCACAGGGATCGGGATGCCTTGACTCAGTACCTGCATCTGGCCTGTTAAGGACAAGTTGCCAGGTTTAACTCCTTCCAGAAACCGCAGCTCGATTGATCTCGCGTCCAGCATACGAGCGTAGGAGAGGCCTGCCGTCGGTCCTGCCGGTTGGCGATCCAGTCGGAAGTAATACGATCGTGTCGTTACTCCGTCAGCTGCCGTCACTTGGATCAGGAAGCCGCTTGAGCCGGTAAAATCAAACGTCAACCCGTACGTGGCTCCAGTAACCGTCTGGCTTGAATTGTATACGAATCCGGTTGCCGTTCCATAGGTCACGCTCGTTACCGTATAGGTGACGCCTGTCACCGTAAACTGCGCCCCGGGGTCCGACAGCTTCAAGAAGCTGATGAACTGGTTTTGCTGGTTTGGAATAAACAAGTCGTATTCAATCGTGTCGCTAGTGAAGGATGGGGACAGGACCGACCCTAACACGTCGAATTGCGCGATATAGGCATTTGTCGAGCTCATTCTTGTAATGTTGATTGTGTATGTTCTCGCAATTCCGTTCTCGGCTGTAACTTGGAATTGCACCACATTGGGCCCTGGCTGCAGGAGCGCGGCGACGGTATTGGCATTCGCCTGATACACGGCCCCGGTTACGGTCACTTGAGCCGCGGCATCCTGCGGCGCATAACCGATCGTCAGTGCGGTTACTTCATAGGGCACTTGGATCTGGTACTGCAACGTCTGCGGCTGGAATTCCAGCGGAATCCCTTGTACCGCAAGCAAGCTCAGATTCGCGTTGTCGCTCAGCGGGCGGTATACGTTGACTTGGCGTACGGCCGTAGCCGTATTGCCGGCCCGGTCGATGGCTGTGTAGAGCAAATTGTATTGACCTATACCATTCGTGTACACGCTGCCGGTTATCGTCACGGCGATCTGTTCCACAGCATCCAGATTATCGGTTACCGTGTAACCTGGTTCCGTGTAGCTTGAGCCGAGCGGGATGTTCATCGGCAGCGGCCCCAGCAATTGCAGGTCTGGCGCTTGGCGGTCGATATGCTGGACCGTAACCGTTCTAAGCGCATAAGCGCCGACTTCGTTTTGGACCCAAATCGTATACTCGCCGTTTTCTCCGATGGCGAAGCTGTTATTCACAACGATGAAGCCGCTGGAGGCGAAGGCTTCGGGACTTGCGGTGCCCGGCAACCATTTGACCGCCGTAATGTGTGTCCCGTATACCTGCATCGTCACCGTGACGCTGCCTCTCGTCGGCGTGTCTGCCGGAGGAGTGATCGCTACGTTAGCGATCACCGGTGCCGGCAGACCGGCGCGTATGACTTCTATGGTGTAGATCCTCGGTGTCCCGATCTGCGGGGTTACCGTGATCTTGACGATATTGCTGCCCACTTGCAGGTTGCCCACAGGACCGGAGATCGCGGCCGTTGACCGGATCGGATCGGCTGCCGCCGCATGAACCTCGATGGATGTTGTTTCATACGGGACCGAAAGCGTGTAAGCCATAACGGTCGGATCGAAAGCCAAGGTGTAGCCGGTCACTCGAAGCTCTGTCAGCGTGGCAACCGGGGCTACAACGGTAACCTTGATCGTGACAGGCTCGGAAACATTGCCTGCCCGGTCATTCGCGTAGTAGCTAATCGTATATTCGCCAGGCACAGCTGCATTAACGAATCCGGTATGGGTCAAGCTCATCTGCTCAGGCATATCGTAATTATCCGACCATGTCATAGACGGCGAGAACGTGTCGCCGGCCCAAATCGTGACGGCCGCCTGCTGCGGGTCGACCAGCTGCAAGATCGGAGCGGTACGATCGATGTTATCGATCCAGACGACCTCCAGGTCATAGCCGCCTTCGATATTTTCTACAAATAGCGTGTAGTAGCCGTTCTCCGTTGCCTGGAAGCCGGATGCTCCCAGCGGCGAGCCCGCTCCATTCGCAAATTCTTCCTCGGACAGATAACCCTGCAACCAGCGAATCTGCCCGACATGGTCGCCGACGACCGTCGCTGAGACGGTTACTTCTCTGGACGGGACATCGTAAGCGGGATCCAACGAAATGTTCTCCAGAATCGGGTCGTTGAGCGTTGCGCGGTCTATATGGATCGTATACGTTTTCTGAGTCCCGTCTTGGGCATGAACCGTAAGGGAGTACGTGTTGATTCCGGGTTTCAGCCCTCCCTCCGGTGCCGTCCAGCTTACTGTGGCATAAGTAGGCTCCGCTGTAGTCCACGATAGGGAGGCGGAAGTCGTATCATAATCGACCGGAATCGTGTAAGTCGTTACGGCAGGATCGAAACCGTCCAGCACCCGTCCGAACAAGTACACTTCGCTAAGATCTGCATTGCTGCTCTTTGCCAAAATATGGATGATTATGGTCACCGGTTGCGACTCATTGCCCGCGCGATCCATAGCATAATAGGTAATCGCATAAGTGCCAGGTTTATGGGTGTTGCCGTCCCAGCCGCCGCTCGTCAAATTCAATTGATCCAGCTGGTCCATATTATCCGTCAAGTTCCATGTCAGCGGAGGGAAGGCTTCCCCGACCCAAATGGTAATCTGGTTCTGCTCCGGGTCTGCCAATTGCAGCGTTGGCGCAGTGGTGTCAATATGCTTAACTTCGACGATCTTCAGATCGTAGCCGCCTTGGACATTCCTTGCATATAGCGTGTAGATCCCATTGGCAGTCGCCAGGAAGCCGGAAGACTCTACAGATTGGCCGGTCGCTTCATTCAGGAAATCGGAGGCTGTTGCTTGGCCCGGCACCCATCGGAACGATTGGATATAGCTGCCGGAGACTGTGGCGTTGATCGTAACGCTTTGATTCGTCGGCATCTCCGCTGAAGGAGTGAACGTAATATTCTCGATAACCGGATTGTCTAGTTCGGCTCGAATGACATAGATCGTGTAAATCTTCTGAGTCCCATCCTGCGCCGTGACCGTAATCGTGAATGTATTGGACCCGACCGCAAGATTGCTTAAAGGTCCTGACCAAGTCGCTGTGGAATTGAAGTCGTATATGCCCCACCCTAGTGAAATGGAGGTGCGGTCGTAGCCAACGTTCACTGTATAAACCGTCACATCCGGATCCAAAGGAGTTAGGTAAATATCATTCACGTAGATTAAGTAAAGGTTGGCGTTTGAGCTCTTCTGGTTTACCGTGACGGTTACATATACCCGATCGGAAATGTTGCCTGCCCGGTCCCTGGCATAGTAGCTCAGGGAGGACACACCCGGAGCCGCCAAGCTCACGCTTCCTTCACGCACAACTTCCAACTGTTCAAGCGAGTCCACATTGTCCGACAAGGTGAATGCCGGATCCGAATACGAGTCGTTTACCCAGAGCGTTACTGCAGCATCCGATGGATTTGTGAAAGAAATCGCAGGTGCGATACGGTCGATATTGTCGACTTGGAAAACTTCCAGATCGTAGCCACCCTCGATATTTTCTGCGTAAAGCGTGTAAATGCCATTTTGCGTGATCTCGATGCCATCTCCGTACGGATTCCCGGCCTCTTCGGCAAAGGCGGCTTGATCTTGTTCCCCGGCCAGCCATCGGACGACAGGCTCGAAATCCGTGCCGTTGATAGCGGCGGTGACGAATACGGATCGAGCCGGGTACTCCCTGTCTATAGGAGAATAGCCGGGAGCTCCCAGAAGATCGGTTCGTCCATCTCGCTCGATATGAACCGTGTATACGAGTTGGCTGTTGTTCTGGGCGGTAACGGTGACCGTGTACGAGTTGCGGCCGACCCCGAGCTTGCTCCCCACTTCGCTCCAAGTCGAAGCGGAGCTGGCATAGACAGCATCCGACACCGTCCATTGGAGCGCTGCGGAGCGAGTGTCATAGCCAACCTGAACGGTGTAATTCAGCGTGGTGGGCGTGAAGTCAGGTACACTTTGTCCGTTAACGGTAAGAGAGCTTAGTGTTGCATTGGCGCTTTTCGGTTGGACCGTTACCGTTCGTGTTATGGTTGTTATGTTGCCTGCCCGGTCGGTTGCCGTATAGACGAGCTGATATTCGCCAATCGTTTCTACGTTTACGGATCCCTCGATAAGCACCGTAGGCTCCACCGAGTCATTGTCCGTAACGCTATATCCGGGATCGACGAAAGGATCGTTCTGCCAAACTGTCAAGGTGGAGCCGCCGTTTAGTACGAGCTCCGGACGAATACGATCGAAATGGGTAATCTCGAAGGTACGGACGACCGACCCGATCGTGTTGGCGATATATACGGTGTAAAAGCCGTTGGCATGGACGGCGTAGTCATTGTTGCTGTCCAGAGGTCCCAAACATTCGCAAGCGAGGAAATCCTCCTCCGTCGCCAATCCCGGCAGCCATCCGATTTGAGTGGGATACCCGAATACCGATACCGCGATGGACACCGTTTCGCCCTTGGTCGGTATCGTTGGGTCGGGCGTTATCAGCAAGTTCGAGATGATAGGCTGCGATTCGACCGACAAGGTGTTGATGTAGGCAGTAGCCGTGGCGGAGCGCAGTACGCCATTCCATACGTAGTACGAGAACGAATCCTCCCCGTAGGTTGGTCCGGTTGTTGTATATCGGAATGCGCTTGTGGCCGGATTCTCGAGCACTACAGTCCCTCTTGTAGCCTGGGATTCTATAACGAAAGTCAGAGTGGAGCCTTGCTCGTCCGATGCCTCCAGCGTTCCTGTCAACGGCTGTCCTTGCATGTGAGTGTAAGGCAGGTTCGTATGCGGATTGTTGACAAAATAATACTTGCTGCCGTACAGCAGGCCATCGCTGTCGCCGATTGCATCGGCTACCTTTCCTTCGACGACCTCGTTCATAGGATAATAAGCTTTCAAATAGTCATAATACGGGTGATTGGGTGTGACGGGTGTGGCGTAGTCCAGATTCTCATCCAGATGGAACAACAGAGCCTTGTGCCAAATCTGAAGGTCGTCGATAGCTGTATAGGCTCTGCCCATACCGAAGGATGTTTCTCCCCCTCCATAAGGGTTGCCTATCTGAATAGGCTGCGAAGAGGAGGACGTGTAAGGACCGAAATCGTCAGCGAAATCCTTAGTATCGGGCGTGTCGAGAGCCCCATTAATATAAAGAGAGAACTGTCCGTTCGATTGTACGAAGGCCAGATGCGACCATTGCCAATACGGAATGACTGTGGAGCTTGAATAGTGGTCCTGGTAGTAAGTTGTTCCATCATACAGCCAGAGATCGTAGTTGATTGTAGAGCCGGATTCAGTTTGGCCGTAATAGGTCGAAAGCCATATTTTTCTATAAGGACTGTCACCATCGCCAGGCTGGTAGTAAAGGGGGTAACCTTCAATATTTTCAGGCTTTACCCACATGGTTATCGTAAAATCCTCTGCGATGCTTCCCTCATGTCCTCTGACGAGAGCTGTCGCTTCATTAGCAGGCAATCTAATCGCTGAACCAAGAGCCAATCCCTTGCCGGTGAACACTTCGGGCGGATACAAATATTCAAAGTGCCAATTGGTTTCATTGCCTGCCCGGTCCCGGACACTCAGCCCGATTTCGGCATAGTCAGTTGCGGAACTCAGCTCCAGCTCGTAGTCGGATTCATAAGGGATCCAACCTTCGGTTACCGCAGACTCGCCGATGACAATCTTCATTTCCATGCCAGCAGTGCCGCCGGCGTCTTCCACAACCGAATGGATATTCACTTTCCCTAGTTGCGGTGTTTGGAGCGGCGTTAACTGGAAGGTGACTTCCGGTATAGTCTGGTCCAATGTAATCGGCGTCATGGAGGCCAGACTGCTTCCTGACGTAGTAAGCGGCAGTATCGTGATCAACGGGCTTTGATCCATAGCCGATATGTAGCCGCCATTTAATTGCAAAGCATTGACCGACTCGTAGTTTAGCAGGTCCGTCTGATCGTCGTCTCCAACCACATATTCGAACGTCAGCGTGTTGGTCTCGGAGCCGGAAACGTAGGAAGCGAACTTCCCTGTATTTAAATGAAGAATTGGAGTACCGCCTACTTGAACGGCTGCCGGAAAACGAACTTGAATCGGTATGACTGCGCCAGCGCGATAAGCCTTCTTATCTCCGGAAGCCATAACCTTTATCGGAGCCAAGTAGTTGGAGACCTCATTCATTTTGATGGCCACCGGTGTTCCGGCGAGACTGTTGGAGCTATATAGCTCAGGATATGGGAGCTGCACAGGCGTATCATCCATCAAGTAGATGGCTTCAGAAAACAATGAAGAGGAAGCCGCGTAATTCAACAGGGGGGTGGATGGATCATTCTCCCTTACTATGTAACGAAAGGTCAGAACATCCGTTCCGCTTCCGGATACATATTCCGCGTAGCCTCCAGTATTCATCAGCAATCGCGGCTGAGACGCCGAGTTGATTTTCACTAGTTGATTGAATTGGACGTAGATCGGGATTTCACTGCCGGATGTCATGTTGCCTGGGGATGCGGAAGTGAATACACGGGTTACACGATCTTGATGGATACTGACGTCGTCAATCTCTTGGCGGCTGTAATACCATCCTGTCCCAGCGGAAAAGCCCAGATAAGAGTAAGTTTGATCCAACTCTATGTTCTTGTCGATGTAGAGCTGATCATCTAAATATACCTTCACAGAGTCGGGCTTGACTTCAATATGTACATCGTGCCATTCACCGTTGGTCAATTTATTATTAGTGGAGCTGGGGGTGGCTGCTTGTTGAAGAAACTCCCCCGACGCTACACTGTTGGGGCTGTTTTTGAAAAGGGTAATATGCTCCGTTCCAATCGCGTCCCAATATTGCCCCTGGTCCATATTTACATAGGTATCAAATTCGACGCCATAACCGTTGCCTATCTCAAAACCGCTCACACTGTTATACGGAATCGAGGCATATTTCGCTTTGTTAAACATAAATGTAATGCCGTCAGCCGGCACGTAGGCGCCGTTATAATACTTGTGCTGACTCATCCTTAGCTTAAAGGTAACTGTATACGGCGGAGCGATCGCCTCTTTGAGCCAAAGCGCACCTGACATGCCTTCAGTTGGCGGAGTAAGCTGGACGGTGCCTTCACTTGTTCTGCTAGCCGTGCCTGCATAGTCCCACAAGTTGGATTTCGTCGTGAAATTGTCTTGCACAGCTACATTGGTACTGGCTTGAACGGTCGGACTCCATGATAGAAGCAGACCCAACAGCGAGAACAAGGTTATCCAGTAATACATCCATCTTTTCATTTATCGTTTCCAACTCCCAAATATCCGTCTATGGTCTCTCTTCATTATAGCTGGTAACCCGGGACCTTTGGAATAAATTTCATCAGGATTGATCGTGAAAATAATCGCGCGGACTCTGGACAACCTGTCGAAAAATCGAGTATTCATAGAACCTTTGTCGGCAGGCAAAAAAGATCGGTTCAGCCCCGGCTCGAGACTTGCAAAATCGGAAAAAAATGATTATGATATGTAGTGTTATTAGCACTAACCACTATCGAGTGCTAACAAAAGCTTCACAAACCACTCACTATCCCAAAGGAGGCAGTTTTTCCATGATCAAACCGTTAGGAGATCGCGTACTTCTCGAACCAATCGCCAAGGAGGAAACTACAGCCAGCGGCATCGTACTGCCCGACACAGCTAAGGAAAAGCCGCAAGAAGGCCGCGTAGTCGCTGCAGGCAGCGGAACCTTGAAGGACGGCCAACGCATCGCGCTGGAAGTAAAAGAAGGCGACCGCGTCTTGTTCTCCAAGTATGCCGGCACCGAAGTGAAATTCGAAGGCAAAGAGCTGCTGATCATGCGTGAAAGCGACATTCTGGCCATCTTGGCTTAAGGCAACACATACAAACGATTACTTAGAAAATCAAATCCGGGAGGGTATCCATAATGGCAAAAGAAATCAAATTCAGTGAAGACGCCCGCAGAGCGATGCTCCGTGGCGTAGACGCTTTGGCTAACGCCGTTAAAGTAACACTCGGTCCTAAAGGCCGCAACGTAGTATTGGAGAAGAAATTCGGCAGCCCGCTCATCACCAACGACGGTGTGACGATCGCCAAAGAAATCGAGCTGGAGGACGCGTTCGAGAACATGGGCGCTCAGCTGGTTAAAGAAGTAGCGACTAAAACTAACGACGTAGCAGGCGACGGTACTACTACCGCAACTGTACTGGCTCAAGCGATGATCCGCGAAGGTCTGAAGAACGTTACTGCAGGCGCCAACCCGATGGTTATTCGCAAAGGTATCGAGAAAGCCGTTAAAGCAGCCGTAGAAGAACTGCAAAAGATCGCTAAGCCGATCGAAGGCAAACAATCGATCGCTCAAGTAGCCGCTATCTCGTCCGCTGACGAAGAAGTGGGCCAACTGATCGCAGAAGCGATGGAGAAAGTCGGCAACGACGGCGTTATCACCGTTGAAGAGTCCAAGGGCTTCTTGACGGAGCTGGAAGTTGTAGAAGGGATGCAATTCGACCGCGGCTACATCTCCCCTTACATGATCACGGACACGGACAAGATGGAAGCGATCCTCGACAACCCGTACATCCTGATCACCGACAAGAAAATCTCCAACATCCAAGAGATTTTGCCGGTTCTGGAGAAAGTCGTTCAACAAGGCAAGCCGCTCGTCATCATCGCTGAAGACGTAGAAGGCGAAGCGCTCGCTACCTTGCTCGTTAACCGTCTGCGCGGCACATTCACTTGCGTAGCTGTCAAAGCCCCTGGCTTCGGCGACCGCCGCAAAGCGATGCTGCAAGACATCGCCGCTCTGACCGGCGGCCAAGTGATCACCGAGGAGC
Organism: Paenibacillus koleovorans NBRC 103111; assembly: GCF_004000845.1. GTDB lineage: Bacteria > Bacillota > Bacilli > Paenibacillales > NBRC-103111 > Paenibacillus_AA > Paenibacillus_AA koleovorans. The sequence goes on along the minus strand of NZ_BIMA01000009.1, from coordinate 87,899 downwards.
TCGGCCTGGAGCTGAAAGCTACTCGTCCGGATCAACTGGGCAGCGCGCGTCAAGTTCGCGTAACCAAAGAAAACACCATCATCGTCGACGGCAACGGCGACAAGAAGGACATCGGCGCTCGCGTGCAACAAATCCGCGCGCAGCTGGAAGAAACGACTTCCGACTTCGACAAAGAGAAGCTGCAAGAGCGTCTGGCTAAACTGGCCGGCGGCGTAGCGGTTATCAAAGTCGGCGCAGCAACCGAAACCGAACTGAAAGAGCGCAAGCTCCGCATCGAAGACGCCCTGAACTCCACTCGCGCAGCTGTGGAAGAAGGTATCGTTTCCGGCGGCGGTACAGCTCTTGTGAATATCTATGGCGCGGTTGCAGCTGTTCAAGCTTCCGGCGACGAGCAAACCGGCGTGAACATCATCCTTCGCGCTCTGGAAGAGCCGGTTCGCACGATCGCAGCGAACGCAGGTCAAGAAGGCTCCGTGATCGTCGAGCGCCTGAAGAAAGAATCCATCGGCATCGGCTACAACGCCGCAACCGGCGAATGGGTGAACATGTTCGAAGCCGGCATCGTCGACCCTGCGAAGGTAACGCGTTCCGCGCTGCAGCATGCTGCTTCCGTAGCGGCTATGTTCCTCACCACCGAAGCCGTTATCGCCGACAAACCAGAGCCTAACAAGCCTGCAATGCCTGACATGGGCGGCATGGGTGGCATGGGCGGCATGATGTAATATAGGCTCGTAGAGCCTTGTGCATCAACGCTTCCCACTTGTGGGAACGCCGTTTGACCACATTTTGACCACATGAATAAAAAAATAGGCTTCTCACGAGTTCAGAACGGACTTTGTGAGAAGCCTATTTTATTAGGCGTTGCGTAGTTCATCAAGCATTTGGTTAAGCTTCTTGTCAAAAGCGAAGACGGTATGTCCACCGATCTTCGAGTAGGAGAAGAGCAGGGAGTCTACAAAATCGATCTTGATTTCACTGTAAACCTTTAAAGCCTCGATCAGGATACTTCTGTCATGCATGGATATGTTGCTGTAGGAGAGCAAGTTCCGTAACGAATCAAAGATATGAACTCGCTCCACTTTATATACCTTTTCCAGTACATAGACGACTTCGGCAATGACTTCGTTGGGAATAAAAATGTTGTGGTCTTCAATTTTATCACGGGCTTGTTCAATGAACTGAGCCGCATCTTGAAGCAACTAACGCAGTATTAAATTTGCATCAACGATGTTCATGTTTTTCTTGCACACCCTTTTCCCAAGCGCCTTGTTCGAATTGGATTAAATCCAAGTTGGCGTATTGCTTTAGAGCACCTCTGGCGGTAGGTGAAGGGGGTATTGATTGTTTGAATGGAGATGGTTCCCCGATAGGTAATATGATTATTTCAACATCCTGATTCTGAAGCTCTTTAGGGAGATCGACGATATGCTTTAATACATCACTGTTGGTTATTTTTCTGATGAAGTTCATGGTAATCACCGTCCTTAGTTTAAGTATAGCTGGTTTTTACAGTCGCATCCAGATGCACTAAAGGTTTTTCATAGCTTACAATCTGCTTAAGAACGCCGCCGCGGCGCACAGAAAACGTATTCTTCCGTGTACCCATAAAGAGAAGAGGTATAGCACGAATCCATTAGGTTTATGCTGACATTGTGATATAATGGCTTTATTGAAAGAACTCCATATCGGAGGTGTCTAAGATGGCCATTGATAAAAATAAAGTCATGCAAATATTTGATCAATTGACCGAATCGGCACAACAATCGGCATTTGATTTTATGCAATACCTTTCCGCAAAACAGAATCAACTTGATTGGGATGATATTGCGAAATTGGAGCCGGATGCTGCACCATTGAGCGAAGAAGAAGAGCGGCAATTAAACAGCGAGAGCGGATTTATGTCTTGGGAGGAAGCAATGAATGAGCTTAACTTACCGACTGACATTAAATCGTGATGCCGTTTAGACATCTCCCCAGTCCTCCCGTGACTCCTGAATGTGATCTAATAATTTTTGCGCTTCCCCGGGCTTCAGAATTCCAGCCACACTTAAAATGTCATCGACGGAGTAATCATCAAAGTCCTCGATGGTTTCTGCTTCAAGATCTATGACAAGCTTCTTGGTGGAAATATTGTTTTCAGATAAAAACTCCCTTAAGTCTTTTGCTATATGAGGATGGAGTTTGCGTACCATTGACATGGAGAACCACTCCTTTATCAAAATATGTTGCTAAATCGGTTCGCTTCCGCGATCTTTACTTATAAACAATTATACCCAATAATGGAATGAATGGATACGGCCGCGGCGCGCAGAATGAGCCATTATCGTGTGCCTTTCTTGTACGATTGAGATTGATGGTAGTGCCCACAACTTGCCCACATTTTGCCCACGAATTCTACGTATGCATTGTTATTCACACGGAGTTATCGAACCGAATTTTCAAGAAAATCGGACAAATACCCCACCAAGAGACTCAAAAACACATGAAAAAGCCTTTGTCTCATGGGCGGCATGATGTGAAATCAAGGGTAAATCCTTGATATATTAAATGATTGAGAAAAAATAGGCTTCTCACGAGTTCAGTCGAACTTTGTGAGAAGCCTATTTTTTTTAAGCGTTGCGTAGTTCTTCAAGCATGTGGTTAAGCTTCTTATCAAAATGCTATTTTTATATCGCGTCTATGCCGATCGATTCAGCCCATTGCTCTTGTATAATCCTGAGCACCAAGTTAGAGCTACCCACCCCTAATCCCCAATATTGGGGATTTTTATTTGTGTCCATCCTCTGTATGATTTAACCCGATAGCATGTGTTCTGAATGTCATGATACGAGGAGAATGAAATTGTTAAAGACGATTATCGGTTATTTGTCGTTACATAAGGGATTCTCTACCCTAATAGGGCTGGGACTGTTGTTTGAGCTTCTGTTTCATTATTTAATCGCAATAAGCTACAAGTATTTGATCGATGATGCGATTATGCCGAAGGATGCACACGCGTTATCGATTATTATCGGAGTTTTAGTTGCCGTTGGACTGCTGAATGTCGTTACAGGCTCAGCGGGAGATTATGCTGCAGCTAAATTCAGCAATCATATTTTAACGGATATTCGTTCAAGGCTTTTGCAGCATATTCAGAAACAATCGGACGACTTCCATGTCAAATACCAGACCGGCGATATTTTGTCGCGATACACCTCGGATGTACCAATTATCGAAACGGCTATTACGAGATCGGTTACAATTGGACTCCTTTCCGTTCTTAGTATTGTGACAGGCCTTGTTATTTTATTTGGGATGGAATGGCGCTTGACTTTGATTTGCCTCGCGCTGTCTACCTTGTTGTTTGTACCCTATAAGGTGCTGCGACCCAGGACTACTAAGGTGACTCATGAGTATCAAGAGCAATTAGTGCAATTTACAAGCCTTGCTGATGAGAATTTGAAGGGATATCGGGTCATTCGCGGATTCAATCTGGGAGATACGATGGTTCTCCGTATTCGTAAAGTATTGGATGCGATGTTTACTTTGGGTGTTCGCAGAGCCTTCAACCATTCTAACCTGCATCGTTATCCTATGCTGGCGCTGGCGATTGTACATGCGTTCATCCTTGGATATGGCGGTTATTTGACGTTTACAGACGCATTATCCATCGGGAATTACTTGGCCTTCAATAGCCTGTTTATGGTTGTAGGCCACTCTTTCACAACTTTGACAGCAGTGCTGCCCAGTATCATAAGTGGACGAGTCAGTCTCGCGAGGGTAGATGAAGTGCTGAATTACAAGCCTAGAGTCGTTCTCGTCCATCATGCTCCGAAATTGCCGGCGATTTCCCAAGGCATCCAATTGGACCATGTTAGCTTTGGATATGAACCGGCTCAGTCTGTGCTGAAAAACATGAGTCTTACGATTCCGGCTAGAGGATACACGGTTATCGTCGGTGCCAGCGGCTCAGGCAAGAGTACCTTGTTGCACCTGATGCTCCGGTTCTATGATCCGGACGAGGGCAGGGTGCTGTATGATAACGAAGATATTCAACGATTCGATTATTCCTCGTTACTGAGTCAAACCAGTATTGTATTTCAAGATACCTTTCTATTCAATTCGACCCTCTCCGATAACATTAAAATCGCCAGGCCGGAGGCAACAATTCAGGAAATTGCCGAAGCAGCGCGAATGGCTGAAGTTCATGATACGATTGAGCGCTTCCCGGATGGTTATGCGAGCAAGGTTCAACATCAAGGAGCCAGTCTGTCCGGCGGGCAGCGGCAACGGGTCGCTATCGCGAGAGCGCTCTTGAAGAAGCCCAAAATCCTGTTTCTGGATGAAGCAACCTCGGCTCTTGATCCAGATACGGAGAGCGCTGTGAATGAGACGATCCGACGTCTGGCCAACAACGGTCAGCAAGCGGTTGTTTCCGTTACCCATCGCTTGAAGTACGCCTCGCAGGCAGACCGGATCCTTGTGCTGCACCAAGGGGAAATCGTGGAGGACGGTACACATGAACAACTCATAAGTCATCAAGGGATTTATCAGCGTATGTGGAATAAACAACAAGGCTTCAATCTTACGGGGAATGGGAGCAATGCCACGATCGATCAAGCAAGGCTCGGTCAATTGCCTTTCTTCGCTGGACTTGATCCGGAAACATTGCAGCGAATAGTTGCGCTATTTGAAGTTGAGAAATTGGATACCGGACAAAGCGTTGTGAATGAAGGAGACGATGGCAATAAATTTTACATTATCGTCCGAGGTCGGGTTGAGGTGACCAAAGCGATGCAGGATGGCGCAATGAAACGAGTGGCATTGCTGGACGATGGCGACCACTTCGGGGAGATCGCGCTGTTGCGCAGCGTTCCGCGTACAGCTAGCATCCGTACTTTGACGCCTTGTGTGCTGCTGGTCATTTCCGGTGATCGCTTCCTTCCACTGATGATCAAGTATCCGCAGATCAGAGAATCGTTAGAAACTACACTTAGAAGTCGACTATAGCAAAGAGGGGATGTCGGAACATGTCAAGCTGGAGCATAGCAGAAGAGGAGATGGATCATGAGGCAGTAGTCAAGTTATTCATCGCCAATCATGATAAGTTTGGGCTTCCTTATCCGTTCGGTTCGCTCGTCCGCACGATCAATTACTGCCTATACTATAAAACGTTGCTCCTTTGCCGCGATGATGATGGAAATGCGGCGGGGATGGCTTTGTTTTTATTAGGTACGGAAGAAGACAATTATAAGGATTTGAGCAAAATAGAAATATTTTCGGTGTTTCTGCTCCCGGACTATCGTTGTGGAAGGATGTTCATGCAAGGCTTGCAAGAGGTGGCGAGGCTTCTGGCGTTATACGGGACTGTCGATACGATTGCCTTCTACGTGCAGCCGGGTCATGTTACAGCCAAGCTGTTCAAGAAATTCGCAAGGATTGAGCAAACGGTGGAGCGCAACTGCGGACTACTGGACTTGTATACTGTGCAATCACCTGATTTGCAGCGATATGTGCAACAATACGGTTCCGTGACGAAATAACCGTACAGATCAAGGAGCATTCTGCACGGTTATTCGACAATCAGATAGGATTTACTTAATGATTGGTGAAACCGTTCCTGGTCCTTCAACGTTGCCCTGTGGTGGCGCAAAGAATTCCATTCTTTCGGTGTTCATGGAGATCATCTCCTTTCATTTCGGTTAACTTTATTATAATACATTATTAAACAATAATAAACATATATTTTATAATATGTAAAATAATGGGGTTTTATTTGTCGTGGTTTCTTATCACGTTTGTCATAGTGAGTCCTTATGGTCGAAATATATACTTTTTTATTTGCAGCATCGTCATGAGATTATTGCCAATTATTCCGTTGAGAGCGTAATACAGGATATTGTGCGTTATATGGATCATGGACATGCGATCGTGGCTATGAACAGCAAGGACGAGGTGGTTGCAATAACCTCCTATTATATCGGGACGACGGCCAAACACTTTGAGAATAAACACATCGCTATTTTGCATAATTCGTATATTTTACCGTCGTACCGGACTAGCCGCATTTTCCTGCGAGGGTTGAAGTTAAATGTAGAGGAAATTGTTAAAGCGAGCCCGAAGGTGGAGAAGATGCTGATTTATGCGCCGGTAAGCAACCGCTATTTGAACAGCTTATATAGCAAAATCGCCCGCAGATCAGACCCACCTCACGATGCCTCACCCGAGTATTATCAATACGTTATTTCCATAGAGACGCTGTCGCGATACGGGACTGACTCACAACATAAAAGATAATGGGATCCTTATTGAAAGGGTCTTTTCATATATCCATAATGATCATTGATCTGCTAAAATAATAAAAGATTGAAAGGTTTTCCACTAATGGCAGTCAGAGGTGTTAGGGTATGATCGTAGGAGCCAAGTTACAGCTTCCTTTCACACGTTCTGCACTGGTTCATCGTCCCTTGATGACCGAAAAATTGAATAAAGGGCTGAATACGAAGCTAACGATTCTGATCGCACCTGCCGGATATGGGAAAACGACGGCTTTAAGTGATTGGGTCAAGCAGTGCGAAGCACCTGCGGCATGGATATCATTGGACAAAAAGGATAATGATCCGTTCCGCTTCTGGAATCATGTGACGACGGCCATCGGTCAGGTGTACGCGGATTTTGTGGAAATCATGCATCCGATTTTATCGGAATATTCGTTAGTATCGACAGAACGGTTAGTTGCTGCGTTGCTCGAGGGATTGAGCAGGTATACCGGTGAACTGATTATTATGTTGGATGATTACCATGTCTTGGAGTCCGTGATCATTCATACAGCGATGGCAGAATTGCTGCAGTACTTGCCGGATCATATTCATATGTTTGTTACCACCCGCGCTGAGCTCCCCTTTCCTACAACTAGACTGATAGCCAAAGGCCAGGTCCACAAAATCGTTGTTCAGGATTTCCGCTTTCAATTGGAAGAAGGGGTAAGCTACTTTCGCTATTGTATGGAATTGTCTCTATCGAGAGAGGATATAGGTTTACTTGTTCAACATACGGAGGGTTGGGTCAGCGGACTGCAGTTGGCTGGACTATCCCTTAAAGAGAATGGCATTGATCCCGACTTTATTCGTGGCTTCAACGGTCGGCAGCGAGATGTTTCAGACTATCTGCTCGAAGAAGTGCTTCAGCATCAGACGGAACAGACGCAACTATTCTTATTGCAAACCGCGATCTTACATCGAATGAACAGCTCGTTATGCGAACAGGTTACAGGGCAATCCGATGGGCAGGCTCAATTGGAGCGGTTGGAGCGTCTCAATTTGTTCGTGGTTCCGCTAGACGGGCAAAGGGATTGGTACCGTTATCATCATCTGTTTGCGAACTTTCTGCAACGTCAGCTTCGGGAGAAGTACAAGGATCATTGGAGGCAAGCGCATGCAAATGCGGCCCGTTGGTTTGAAGCCAACGGATTTGCCGAGGAAGCGATCGATTATCTGATCGAGGGACACCATTATTCGGAAGCCGTTCGGGTGATCGAGAAGCTTCTTCCTGTGCTGATGAAATCACAATGGACAATTCTGCATCACTGGTTCACCGTTCTTCCGGAAGAGCATATTTTCGAGCTCCCTATGATTAATATATTTTATATTGGGATCTTAATGGGAATCGGACAATCGGAGGCAGCCGAAGCACGAGCCGAACGAGCGCAAGCTCATCTGGAAAATGTAACGGATCCATTGGAAATGACATCCGATCACAAGCAAGCGGCAGGCACGCTTTATTTTCTTCAGGCGATCATGGCTTTTAATCGAAAGGATATTGTACGAACAGATGCATATTTTGAGAAATTTGATGCTTACTTGCCTGACGGAAGTTTATTTCAAATATTAGGCGCAAACTCTGCTCATGGCCCACAAGTCGGAGATATTCTTGCGCATATTAATGAGCTGCGGTTGGCTGAGACCTTTATCCTGCATTGGATGACCAGATGGGACCGGAAGAGGAATTATCCTTTCGTTGGATATTTCATGGTTTCCTATAGCGAATTAATGTATGAGTGGAACCGGCTAGAAGAAGCTGAGAGGTATGCCAGAGCTGTGATGCAGCGAAAAGATATACAGCCATTTGCCAAAATTGTCGTGCAGGCCGCGTTGGTTGGATCGCTGGTTCAGCAAGCCAAAGGTGCTCCTCAAGCAGCGATTGATCTGTTGGAGCAGACGAAAGCGAACATTGTCACACCGGATGAGCAGTCATTCAGAAGTAAAATAGAAGGTCAGCAGGCAATCCTGTCATTTCGGCATGAGTCTGGACTACGCGCGGCGCAGTGGCTGCAGGAGTGCGGATTGACTTATACAGATCGTATTGTGTACACCAGGTTCGGAGAGTATATACTTCTGGCCAGAGTGCTCATCAAGCTAGGGCAAGAGAATGAGGCGCTACACTTACTGGATCGCTTGTATCAATTGGCATATAACGAGGATTGCTTGCGAGATCGGATTCGTGCGCTAGTCTTGAAATGTATCCTGTGCGCACAGATGGGGAGCATAGAGGATGCATGGGTAAAATTGGAGTTTGCCCTGCATTTGGGCGAGTGCGAACGGTATTGCCGAAGCTTTGTCGACGAAGGCGAGCCAATGGCGAAGCTTTTGTTAAACTATTTGCAGCAGCGGCAGAACGGATTTATTAGACCGTCTGAGAGGACAGTATCTCTGCTGTATGTGAAGAGGCTGCTGCAAATCATCAATGCCAATCTGGATCATCTGCCGCTGCTCCCCTCTCTGTTGACAGAGCAAGAGACGAGAATTCTTGGCTTGATCGGGAAAGGGTTATCCAGTAAGGAAATCGCCCAGCTGCTTGAGGTGGCAGTCGCTACCGTTCAATCGCATATAAAGAATATTTATCGGAAGCTGGAGGTTAACAGCAGATCGCAAGCTGTGCATCGCGGCAAGGAACTGCATCTGATCTAGTGCTGCTCCCCTACTATTGTCCCCAATATTGGGGATTTTTTTATTGCACGTTCGAGCTGGGTGAATTCCAAGTCGGCACATTGTTTTAATGCTTATGGAAGGAATGGATACGAACCTGCTCATGCCGTTTTTTTTGCTATAATAGCTTTATAACTTTTTTCAACCTAGGTGAACCAATGACGATTAGACGAAGCATCGAAGACTATCTCTACACATACAGCAAACAAACGATTCCGCTGGATGAGCTGGAGTTGCTCTTCCCGGGTTCATCTTGTTCCTATCGACAGCTTGCGGAAGCTATATTGGAGCTGGAAGACGAGCAGATTGTGCAAATGGTGCGAGCGCAAGGGCGCAACGGTAAACAGCCCTCGCTCGCTTATCAATACAGAGTGAACAAGAGCAAGCTGAAGCAGGGTCACCACAAGGAGCTGCAGCGCGCCAGGCTTCGCCTTCACCCGCTAATCCAGCTCGACAGCTACTTTACGGCAGATCCGGCCGTGTGGCAGGGGGACCGCGCGATTCTCGATCGGCTGGACCGCTACCTCCGGCAAGCTCCGCTCCCGACGGAAGCGGTCCCGGCCCCGGAACGAAGCTACGAGCTCGTCGGGGACGAGAAATGGATCACGGAGCAAGGGGGCAAGGAGCTGCTCGAACGAGTAAGGCTCTGGGAGCGCCTTCGAATTCTGTCTGTTGCGGACCCGCTCATGTTCGCGATTCATCCGCAGTTGCTTAATCCGCGCCAGCCCGCGGCAGCTCCGGTGTACAAGCACTTGATTGTGGAGAACAAGACCACTTATCAGGGACTGCTGCCTGCATTGCCGCATGTCTCGTTTGCGACGCTCATATACGGGTGCGGGAAGAAGATTATCAAGTCGATCGAGCTGTTCCCCGTACAAATCCCGCTGCTAGAGGCGGAGCATCGCTTCTACTATTTCGGAGACCTGGATCATGAAGGCATCCATATCTGGCACTCCTTGACGGAGAGGGCTCAGCACGTGCTGCAAGCCCCTATCCAGCTTGCGATCCCTTTCTATCAAGCGTGTCTGGACAAAACCTATGCTTATGGAAAACAGACCCATCGCAAGGACGAGAGCTCCTTGGAAGCGTTCCTACATCCTTTCTCTATAGAGGAGCGGCAACGCATCAGGACCTGTCTGGCTGAAGGCGGGTATTATCCGCAAGAAGCTTTGAAAACGCAAGAATTGGGACATATTTGGAGGACGGCTGTATGGAATTAGATGAGAAGCAGTTGGTGACCGGGTTTCGGGATCGGATGACCAAGCTGGCGCTCTTCGATCCTTTATTCGAGCTGCGGGGCAAACGGAAGACCGATCGCAGCAACAAGCCTGTCGATCTTATGGAGATGGGGCTGCTCGCGCTGCTGTTCTTCTTCGAGCAGAAGCTGATGCGCAACAACAAGGCCGGCATAAGAGAATTGGCGCAATTTCTGCAGCGATTGACCCAGCAAGTATACACTTTCACGGAAGAGGACATGGACGATACCGCCAGACTGATTGTGCAAACGTTCCGACCGACTTCGGGCAAGAAAAGAGAGTTCGATTACTTCAACTGGGAGACGCTGCAGCCTGAGAACGCCTCAATCTCGATTCTGAAAGCACATGCGTTCGATCTGAAATCGAACACGCAATATTATACGCTTGACGAAGACGGACTGGAGCTGGTATTCGCGACCAAGGAATTTTATACGGAATTCCAGCTGTCGATTCATCAGTTGGTGCTGCGCAAGCAATTGGAGAAAGGCGAGTTTCAAGGGGCGCTCAGGCAAATCAACGAAATGCGCGTCGATGTGGAGTCGCTGAAGGAGCGGATGGCGAAGCTCGAGCATGAGATCAAGCGGAACATTGTATCGGAGGAAACGCTGCATCGCTATAAAACGCTACTGGATGATATCTATATGCGGTTGTACCGGGAAAACGAGGAATTCGAGGAGCTTCGGCAGTTTGTGAGGGAAACCCGAAACCGCACGCAGGCGGAAGCCGCAACGAACAAGGATCAAAGGCCGTACGAGCTGATTCTGCGCATTTCCAATGAACTGGAGAAGGTGCATGGCGAGCACGCCGAGCTGTTCCATCGCAGCATGGAGCTCAAGTCGCAAGCGTTGACAGCGGCGAAGGAGTCGCTCTATTATACGGGGCTGGACTCCTTCAACTTCGAACAGGACATCGCCTCCCTTATATTCAGTTCACCGCTCCCTCTGGACAGTATGAAAGGGATTCTGGCCCCGTTCCTGCAGCTGCAGATGAGCAAGCAATGGTCGTTGCTCACGGTATGGGCCGAGCAGAATGTCCAGGAGGAGCAAGGGGAGCTGGTGCGGGACAGCAGCTTTCCGGAGCTCGGGGAGGATCAAGGGAGCCGATTGTATGTGGAAAGCCGCAAGCAAGCCTACAAGCTATTCATGGGGCTGCTGATCGATCTGCTGGAGGAACGGGAAACCGCCGCCGGCTTGCAGAGCCTCGATCTGGCGCAATATGTGGAGCGGGTGAGAGTCACGGAATATGCGCATGCGTTAGGCTGGCGGTCCTTCTACGATTTCTGGCTGATCCTGCATCAGAGGAGTCCGATTGCGCCTGTGGAGCGGGATGCGGAGGAGGACGGGGAGAGTCAGTGGTTGGACGAAGTATTCCGCTTGCTAGGGAATCGGACGTTAGTTGTGAACGAGCGCAAGGAGCTAATACAAGTCAACGACCGATTCCAGATCCAGAATATGTCGGTGTCATGGGGAGAACGAGCAGATGGCGGTTGAGAACGCGGTTATTATGAAAGCTTTTCGGATATATGCGCAATTGGCGAAGGATGGTCAGGCGGCGAAGGAGCTGCTGCAGGAGTATTTGGCGGATGACGAGGCGAGGGGACTGGTGGAGCAGTTTGCCCGTGAAGTGGATTGTGTAACGGTCATCGCAGGCGAGCAATTGTTTATGTTTCCCGAAACGAGGCTGTCGCCTTTTCATATCAATAACGAAACGATCAAACGGAACTATCTGAGGACCCAGGCCGTGAATTCGGATGTGTATCTCATGTACGTGTGCATCATTGTGCTGATGGGGGCATTCTACGACAGCTACCAGACGATGGAGCCCACGCGCAGCTTCATTCATCTGTCCGAGTGGACGGAGCTCGTGAACGAGCGGATGGCTCTGCTGAAGCAGCACTCGGCCGAAGAGCTGAAGGCGATGGAGAAGGAATTCTCCTATAACTGGACCTCGTTGATACAGAAATGGGATGCGCTCGATGATATCAAGGAATCGGCCCAGCGGCAGAGCGGGAATACGATCAGCCGGGTCAGTTTTATCGATACGGTGCGAAGATTCCTGCTGGCTCAGGAGCTCGTCGAGGATATTGGAAACCAGGAAATGGCGCTGACGGAGAAAACCAAGATCATCGTGCAGAGATACTTCATGGAGCTGGAATACAACCGGGGGATTCTGGAGTTTCTGTATCAGTTCGAACATGACAAGAAGGGGGTGGAGCCTCATGCCGGCCATCTCTAAAATTCGCTTCACGAACATCGTCTACGAGGACGGGAATAAGCGATATAACGATGAAACGTTTCAGTTCGACGGCCATAACGGGGCGATCCTGCTGGAGAACGGCGGGGGCAAGACCGTATTCATCCAGACTGCGCTTCAAGCTGTGCTTCCTCATACGGATTTGGCGGGGCGCAAGATCAAGGATACGTTCTCTCTCGAGAATGGTCCGGCTCACGTGGCGATTGAATGGATTGTGCATGAACGCCCCAGAAGATATGCGGTTACGTGCTTGACCTTATTCTTGACTTCTACAGGGCTCGATTCGATCCGCTACGTGTATGACTACTCGGCTAATGATCCGGACAAGCTGGACCACATTCCGTTTGTGCGAATCTCGGACGGAAAGGCTCGTTCTGCGGAGAAGGGCGAGATGCAGGACTATTATCAGGGAATGGTTCAGAAGCGGGTGAACGCTCAGACGTTCTCGACGATTAAGGCCTACCAGCTCTACCTGGAGGAACAGTTCCACATTATATCCACCGAGTGGGAATGGATCGCGAAGATCAATCAGTCTGAAGGCGGGATCGAGCATTTCTTCGATGAGTGCCGCACGACCATGCAGCTGTTCGACAAACTGCTCATTCCGGTTGTGGAAACCGCCATGTCAGGCTATTCGGAGGGCGAGTTCGCGGAGGCTTTTCAAACTCATAGAGACGGCTTCAAGAAGTATAAGGAACTGAAGGAGAAGGTGGAAGAGAACACCCGGATCTTGGCGGAGCTGGACAAATATGTAGGGTCCTTCAGCAAGCTGCACGCCAAGCAGTCCGAGTACGCCGCTTCGCAATTCGAGGCCAAGGCATATTGGATCGCTGCCCAGCAGCACGCGCACGAGAAAGCCGCCGAGCTGACCCGGCTGCAGGAGCAAGGGATCGAGTGGGGCGGGAAGCAAGGCAGGCTGGCGGAGAAGAAGGACTCCCTGCATATCGCGAAGCAGCAGCAGGGGCTGTCGGCAAGCGAGGCTAAGCTTCAGCTGGCCGAGGAGGACAAGCGGCGCATGGAGGAGCAGCTCCGAGAGACGGAGCGGCACTATTATTCGCTGCGCCTGGCGGAATACAAGCAGATGAGGCTGAAGGCGGACGAGACGTCCAGGTCCGTTCGAGCGCAGCTGGAGCTGCTGGAGCAGAATCGGGAGGAGCTGGAGCTGGAGGCGGCTTGGACGTCCAATGGCGGACAAATTCGTACTCTGCTGGACGGGCTGGAAGCGAGGTGGACGGAAGAGAAGCGCGGGCATGCTGAAGCGAGCGATGCCGTTCAATCCGGCATGGAGGCGGAGGCAGCAGCGCTTAAGAGTCTGTCCGAGCAGATCCGCCGGCTGCAGGACGAGGTGTTGAAGCGCGAGGTTAGCGCCGAGGAGAAGGAACGGGTCAGAGCGGAGACGATTCGAGGCATCGTGGCTAACCCGACAGTGGACCAGATCGAGGAGCTGTGTCCGGCCTGGGTGAAGCGTCACAGGGAGCTGGATGAGCGGATCGTCGCGTTGGGCCAGTTGAATAAGGAGCTGGCGGCGAGGAAGTCCGAGGAACAGGAGCGGTATGAAGCTGCTCAGGCTACAATCCGGGAAGAGAGCGGGCATCGGAGCAGACTGGAAGAGAAGCAGGAGCAGCTGCAAGCGGCGCATAAGGCGATCCTCTCTGTGCTTGCCGCGCTTCGTCCTGGGTGGGAGCGACTGCAATCGGTCTATGACAGGCAAACCTCCATTGAACGGCAGCTGGCCGAGGATGTGGAGAAGCTGAGCGAGTCCAGGGAAGCTTTGCTTCAGCGAGAGCGGTTGGCCTTTCGGTTCGTGGATGATTATGCGGGCCAGGAGCGTTTTTTTGCCGAGCCGTTCGTCGAGGAGCAATTGAAGAAGTGGGGAAATGGGTTCTCTTGCCTGCAGACGGGGATCGCCTATCTGGAGGACGTGGATCGACTCGAGCTCCTGGACGATCCTGCCCGCTCCTTATGGTCGGCTACCCTGATAACGACGCAAGAAGAGAAGGCGGCCCTATGCTCCAAGCTGGCCGCTTATGCGGATCAGCTCCAGTATCCGGTGCGTGTCTTGTCGACGAATGAGGCGGCCGGACTCGTGCAAGGGGAAGCAGGCGGTATGGATACTGTCGCTGCTCCGATCTGGATCGAGCCGCAGCATTGGAGGAGCAATGGGAGTCGGGAAGCTTTTGCACAATGGAAGAAGGCCGTAGGGCTGCAAGCGGAGCAGTCGCGAAGCGACCGTCTGGAGCAGGAGCAGGTACTGAAGCATAGAGAAGAGATCGTGAAGGACTTTGCGCGGTTCGTTAGCCGATATCCGCTCGAGAGTGTGCAGGAGTTGGAGGAGAAGCTTGCCCGGTTGAGGAATACGATTCGTCAGCTTGAGCAATCGGCCGCTCAATGCAAGCGTTCCATAGAAGCCGCCGAGATGACCATCCAGGAGAATAATCGAACGATCTCCGTCCATAAGGACGAGCTGAACCAGCTGGAACGATGGATCGAGGCTGGGCGCAAGTATATCGCTCTGGGCGTGGAGATCGACGGACTGAAGAAGGAAATCGAAGAGCTGCAGGAGCAAGCTCGAACGCTGCAAAGCAAGTGGAACAGCCATCAACGCGAGTACACCCGCTTGGAGCATATCAACGCGGAGCATCGGACTGCAGCCCAACGGCTGGACGATGAGCTTCGAAACTTGCAAAGACAAGAGTTGTACGCAGAGGTTCGCGACGCGATGGCCATCCCGACCGAACATAGCCTGGAGCGATTGAAGCTGGAACGAGGCACGCTCTACCTCCGACGGCAGCACATTTCTCGCGGGCGGCAAGAGCTGGAGCTGCAGTATGCGAACGCTGTAGAGAAGCGCGAGTCCATGGACAACGAGATGTCGCGACTTTGCTCGGAGCATGCTGCGCTTGGTCCTCTGGAGCAGCTGGAGTTTCCTTTCGACGGGAAAGATCGGATGTCGCTGCTCCTGGGGCAGGTGCAACAGCGCAAAGCGTCATGGGTCGCCTTAACAGAGGCGTATTCGCTGGAATACAACGATTACGTGGCCTGGAAGGAGAAGGTCAAGCAGCTGTCGGACCGATACCGGAAGGATCATGCCGACAGGCAACCTATCGTGTTCCATGAAGCTCTAACCGCCGTGGCGGATCAAATCCTGATCGAGGAGAAGCAGTTGTATGCCGAGAAGCGAGAGCTCGAGCGGCTGGAGGGCTCGGTCCAACTTCAGCTCGAAGAATTGCGCGCGGTTACGCAAGAGCTGCTCCCCTACAAGCTGCAGCATGGATTCGAGAATCCGGTCGTGCGTGCGGCGGAGCTGACGCATGAAGCCCTGACCCACTTCGAGTACAACCGCATGTCCGTCATCCGGCAAGTGATTGCCAGGCTGACCGCGTTGTATGAAGCCGTTGAGTCCGAGGCTCTGCAGCTGAGGAAAGCCCGGGAGCTGTTCAAAGCCTTTTGCCGGAGACAGATCAAGGATGTCAAGCTGAGGGAAATGGCCGAGCAAGGCGTCGAGCAGAAAACCGAATACGAGGATGTAGCGGCCTTTCACCAAACGATGCAAAATCGCATTCAACGAGTCAATCACATTGCCGAAGAAACGATGCGAACCCATAACCAGCAGCTCGAGCAATATATCGTTCACGTCCACTCGCATCTGAAGCAGATCGCTTCGGAGCTGAGAGAGATTCCGAACAAGACGAGGGTGAAGACGGAGAGCGAGTGGAAGGCGATCTACAGCTTCCATGTGCCGGAGTGGGATGAGCAGGACGGTAAGGGAGCCATCCGAGGCCACCTGGACTGGATTCTGGAGCAGCTGGAGAAAGAGAAGTATAAGGACGATCAGGGGCAGGAGCTGGAATCGACGGTGAGGAAGGACCTCGAGAGGTGGCTCGAGACGAAGCAACTGCTGCAGGTCGTGCTGCAGGACAAGTCGATGAAGGTGACATGCCGCAAAGTCACGAATGAGAATACGGTAACGAAAGCCGCCTATTCCTGGGAGCAGTCGAATAATTGGTCCGGCGGGGAGAAGTGGAGCAAGAACATGACCTTGTTCCTGGGCTTGCTCAACTACGTGGCCGAGAAGAGGCAGCATATTCAGGCCGGGATGAAGCGGCACCGCACCGTCATCCTGGATAATCCGTTCGGCAAAGCCTCCAGCGATCACGTATTGAGTCCGGTCTTCTTCATCGCCGAGCAGCTGGGGTTCCAGATCATAGCGCTCACGGCCCACGCGGAAGGAAAGTTCCTCCAGGACTACTTCCCTGTCGTGTTCAGCTGCAGGCTGCGCCAAGCGGCTTCGAGCAGCAAGCAGGTGATGACCAAGGAGAAGAAAATCGACCATGCCTACTTCCGCGATCACGCGCCGGTTTCGTTGGAACGGCTAGGCGACGTGAAGCAGCTGGAGCTGTTTTCGTTGTGACGGGCAACAAAAGAAGCCTCTCGCGAGCTCGGTCGAGCTTGCGAGAGGCTTGTTTTATGTCGGCGTGCGTATAATTAGCGGTTTTTGATTGCTTCGAACTCGACCTCAAGCTTGAACTGGCGTTCGGCCAGCATTTTGATGCTGATGTCGTGGCTTCTGTAGTCGGCGGCTACTTTGGACTCGAAGGCTCGTTGGGAGGACTCCAGGTTTCGCGTGATCTCCAGCGTTTCAATTAAGGCTTGCTTGATGAAAGGGATCTCTGCTACATGCTTCTTCATCTCTTGCTGTTCTCTCTTGATGTCCTTGAGTTCCTCCAGAATTTGTTGCAAAATCTGCTCACTCATGTTCCTTCGACATCCTTCCAATTTAGAGTGTTCATTCTGGTACACCTACAATACGACAATAGATGGGGAAAAGCAACATCGGGTATAACTCCATTATACCGAACATTTGTTCTGTTTTCAAACAAAAGTGTGTTATTATTCACATAATAATTCGACATATTTCGACAACTAATACTGCTGTTATTTAGTACAATGAAAGGATAATCGGATTAGGGAGAGAAGAAGCTTTATGCCAAAGCGAAATAAAAAGAAGAAGGCAGCTTTGGGCCGTTCCGCCAAGATGATTGGCGCCCTCGCTGCACTGAGTCCTCTGGTCGTTGCTGTTCCGGCTGCCGTCGGAGCGGTTGTTTATGAATCCACTCAAACGCCGGTCCTGCTGCGGTCTATTGAGGAGGAAATCGCCAGTCAAGTACCGGGAGAGAGCTTGCATGTCGGCGATTCCTTGACCATTGACCTTGGCGCTATTTTTGAAGAGGCCGATACGTTGACTTACTCGCTTCACATTCAGAACGGCAGTGTGGCGGATGTGAAGATTGTCGAGCACGCGCTGGTCATCCGAATGAAGAAACCAGGAACGACCATCGTAAATTTAACAGCATCCAAGCCGAATGAAACCTCCGTGCTGCATGAACGATTTCGTTTGACTGCGGCGGTCCCCGACACGTTGGATTCCAATAGTGACGGCATGATCCGAGTCGATGAGTTGGTCAAGTACATGAACGAGCACCCCGGCAAGGAGAAAGAAGACTATTTGCACCTGCTCAGTACCGTTGCTCCGTATATCCCTCCGCTAAATCACAGTCCTGTTACTTCCGATTCTACCACTACCGTTTCCGTTGCCAAGAATGGCTCGATTTTGCTGGATATGAACGAATATTTCAGCGATGAAGACGGCGATTGGCTCAGCTATTCCGTGCGCGGGCTGCCGTCCCACGGAGTAAACGCGAGTGTCTGGCTTGAGGGTGACGGCTATTTACGCATTACAGGGTTGTCCTATGGGTCGCCTGTTGCTTTTTCGGTTCGGGGGTCGGATGATCATCCTGATCTGCCCGGTACGGCTACTCACCAGTTTCAAGTTAACGTCTTGAATACTGTGGCGCCAGAGATCCCGGCACAGATCGCGGTCGAGGACGTCCCCTTCACCTTTACGGTCCCGGCTAATCTATTTGTCGACCCGGATGCGGGCGATCAACTGACCTATTCCGCGACGCTGGTCGGCGAGGAAGCACTTCCCGAATGGCTCACTTTCGATCCGTATACGCTCACTTTCAGCGGCACGCCGACGAATTGGGATGTAGGGACGTTGTTCATTCAATTGACGGCGACCGACAATCACGAGGCAAGCGAATCTTTGGTTTTCGTGCTGGATGTCCAGCCGGTGAACGATCCCCCTTTTGCTTCGCCAAGCTTACTTTCCTTTAGTGCGACGGAAGACACCGCATACCTCGGGCAGGTAACGACGGTTACAGATATCGACGGGGATTCGCTGACCTATAGTGTGGATCAAGATGCTTCGCATGGTACTGTGATGGTCACCAATGATTCGACCGGTACCTTCACATACACGCCTCATGCCGATTACAATGGCAGCGATTCGTTCGTCATCAGGGCGGAGGATGGTCACGGCGGATCGGTTACCGTAACCTTCCATGTGACGGTAACGCCGGTCAACGACGCCCCAACGGCGAGCAGCGGCAGTATGATTTATGCGACTGAAGATACCGTTTATGCCGGCCAAGTGGACACGATATCGGACATTGACGGGGATACGTTGCTGTATACGATCGATCAGGAACCGATGCACGGTTATTTGGAGATCACAGATCCCTTCACCGGCGCCTACACTTATACGCCTTACTTGAACTACAACGGCAGCGATTCGTTTGTGATTCGTGCGACGGATCCTCATGAGGAATCCGCAGTGACCACGATCCTGGTTTCGATAGCTGCGGTCAACGACGCTCCTACGGCTGGCAGCAGCGGAGTTGTGAGCGCAACCGAGGATGTCTTGTACATCGGTCAAATTACGACGATTACGGATGTGGATGGGGATGCGTTGACGTATAGCCTGGAAGAGCAAGCTTCGCATGGAACGGTCACCATTACCAATGCATCTAAGGGCGAATACACGTATATGCCGGATGCGAACTACAACGGTGCCGACTCCTTCGTTATTAAGGCGCAAGACATTCACGGTGCCGCGGTATCCGCAACGATTATGCTGTATGTTGCAGGCACGAACGATGCTCCTGTTCTGAACGGTGAGTTGACGAATCAGGAAGCTATCGAGGGCGTTGCATTCAGCTATCAAGTGCCGGAAGGCATTTTCACCGATGTAGATGCGGAGGATGAGCTCTCTTACTCGGCAACATTATCGAGCGGAAGCGCCTTGCCGAGCTGGCTCGTGTTTACGCCGGAGGATCGTTTGTTCAGCGGCACGCCAACCAATGGCCAGGATGGAACGTATTCGATTCGGGTAACGGCAACCGACGGCGAAGGGCTAAGCGCATTTGCGGACTTCCAATTGACCGTCCAACCCGTGAATGACGCTCCCACCTTGGTTCATTCAATCGCCGACAAGGCTGTGACGGAAGGCTCGTTGTTTAGCTTTGTCGTTCCTTCGAATACATTCACCGACATCGACCCTGGCGACAGCCTGACCTACTCGGCGAAACTGGCGAATGGAGATTCGCTGCCTGCGTGGCTTGCCTTCAATCCAGTGGCGAAGAAGCTGGAAGGAACGCCAAGCTACGGAGATGCAGGCAACTATCAGATAAAGATTGTGGCTACCGATACCGGAGGATTAACGGCCCATGCGGAGTTCAACCTTCACGTCAACGCCATACCGCGAGTCAGGGATCCCATTCCAACCCAATACGGGGAAGAAAATGAACCTTTCACGTTCGCCCTTCCAGCTTCGACCATGTTTACCGATGATACGCCAAATCTGCTGACGTACACCGTTTCCCTGCAGAACGGCGATCCGCTTCCGAGCTGGCTCGAGCTGGATGAGGATCTCCGCTTGTCCGGTACGCCAGGGGACTATGATTATGGTACGTTTGCGATAAGAGTAACGGCGACCGACCCATACAATGCGACGGCTTCGACGGATTTTACCATAGTGATTCAACCGGTTAATGATGCGCCAAGGAAAGGGCCTGATATTCCCGACCAGACGGCCACTGAGGATGTAGCGTTCCAATTTGTGCTTCCGAGCGGCTCGTTTTTTGACATTGATCCTGACGACACGCTTTCCTATTCAGCAAGCCGTGTGCACGAAGGAGTAGAGTCGCCGTTGCCGTCTTGGCTCAGCTTCAACACTTCGAGCTTGACGTTCTCCGGTACGCCAAGAGAAGGCGACGACGAGACGTTCGACATCCGCGTGACGGCGACGGACCATTCTTCCGCTAGTGTGGTGTCCGATTTTACACTGACCGTTCTGGCCGTTAATGATGCGCCTTATGTGAATGAATCGGTGCCGATCCTGGACCAGACGCTGACGCAAGAGTCTGAATTCGAATTCACCATCCCGGCCAATGCTTTCCTGGATCCCGATTCCTCTACATTGACGTACTCGGCTGCTCTGACGAACGGTCAATTATTGTCTACCCTTCCGTGGATCAGCTTTAATCCTCTGACGCGCACATTTACCGGCCGGCCGAATAACGACAGCGTAGGGACCCATTCCATACGAGTAACAGCTACCGATGACCAGGGGGCTTACGGCTCGGATGATTTTGTGATTACCGTCAACAACATCAATGATGCGCCGGTAATCAACCCTGCGAACCAGATCGGAGTCGACAACAATAAAGTATTGAATGTGCGGCCTAACCAGACGGCTATCATCGATTTGCACGATTTGTTTACCGATCCGGACGGGGATATTCTGACCTACAATGCTACAGGTTCTGTGATCGGGTTTGGAACGGTTAATTTAATCAGTGGAATTCTACACATGAACGGCCTCTTCTCATCCGGGAACTATCAGAACAATTACAATTTGATGGCCTACGATTCTAGCGGTGCATCCGCCACGCACTCCATCAAAGCTACAGTGGTGTCCACCGTTTACGGAGATCTTAAGGATCAGACAATCCTGATGGACCCAGGTGCAGGGACTACCATAGACTTGAGCAATTATTTCGACATCGGCGGAGACGGAGCTTGGTCCTTCACGGCGAATACGAGCAATGCTCATGTTCAGGCAACTATTGCCGGTTCGATGCTCACGCTCAAAGGCATGTCCCATGGGGTCTCCACGGTTGAGATCCGCTTCAACGACGGGCATGGGGCTGTAATCTCGGATTCCATGACCATTACCTCGGGTATTCCGGTGCAGGCGCCGGAGGCGATCTACTTGGAGGCAGACACCTGGAACGGTGTCTACGGCGGATATGTTCATCTCTCCAATATGTTCAATCCGGGTTCAGGCCCGAATCAAGTGAAGGAGTTCCGCATTGTTTCCGTTGACGGGCGGGTAGAGGTTGGCTTCGGAGAAGAGGAGGAGTTGAATGATTGGTTCGACAACTACTCTTCCAGCGCATTCAGCTTAAGATTGCAGGCGAATACGTCACTGAACACGGTGATCAAAGTGGAGGGCAAGAACAGTATCGGTCAAATCCGCCGGCTCGACATCCCGCTTCGAACGAATCAACCGCCAATCTACACGTATTCTGGTGATGGACTTGTTGTTGACGTAGGAGTACCGTTTATTCTCGATGCTTCCCAGTATTTCACCGATCTTGATGGAGATGCCCTGGAAAGCTTGAACGTGATGGTAAGCGGCTCTATGGGATTGTCATTCATAGAAGTTTCGCCCTCCGTTCTTAGCGGCCTGGCTGCCGACATAGGCAACTATTCCTTGCAATTAAAGGTTGAAGATGGGTTCGAATATAGTGCTGGAGAAGGATGGCTCGGAATAAGCGTAGTGGATAAGCGATTCGCGTTTGCAACAGGTCACCAAACCGCTTCAGCCAACATCGCCGGCTATCTGAGCGGCATGATGGGACCGGTTACTGTGGATTTCAGCGGATCGGAGCGGATTGGCGAAGCGCAGGTCGTCGGCAATAGTTTGATCCTTACGTTAAAAGAGAGCGCTCCTGGAGGGGTGGAAAAACAGTACATCTATCTGGAGGACTCAGCAGGGCAAATAAGAGTGCTTTTCTTATATTTGGAAGTGGAGAATCAGGTGGAGCTTGCCTTCCCGGCTGTCCTGACCGAGGCGACCATCAATTTGTCCCCTTATATGAGTGGCCTGTCGGAGAGCACGGTTACGGCGACCGTGTATGGAGAGATCGGTGAATATGAGATGGTACACGACGTATCGTTCTCTTATCCGGTGCTGACGTTCCATAAAAATACGGATCATAATCAACGTACCGGCAATTATTTGGTAGAGCTGTCGGATGGCATTTTGCCGCCGCGATTAGTCAGGGTACAGCTCCAGATCCCGGTTGACGAGACGATTATTTTCCCGCTGTTCCAGACCGCTGGAAGTATTGATATTTCGGCCTACACGGCGGGAATGAACCATCCTTCCGCTACCGTAGTCGAGAACTATTTGATCCGAGACGTTGATTTAACCGAGAACGGCATCTTGACGCTGGAAGCGGTGTCTTACGGGGAAGAGGGAGAACCTCCTAGGATGGAGGGCGGAGCGGTTCGAATTTCTGTCGTCCTGGACGACGGGACAATCCGACGCAGATTGGTGCTCTTCGTTTCCATCCCCAGAACATGGTTTCCCGGTTAGTTTTCCCAGAGAAGGCCAACAACATGGTTGGCCTTCTCTCTATCTTTTGTAAAGCAGGTGACCCATGCCAGATATAGCGCGCCAGCATCTCCTGGCCAAACGCTACAAAGACGCTGAACAAGCGGCCATCGAACTGTTGACTGCAAACCCCTTGCATGCCCAGGCTTGGGTTTACTTAGGCGAAGCGCTGCTGCATCAAGGGTACGTAGGGCAGGCGCGTCGGGCGCTGGACCGGGGATGGCTGCTGGACCCGCAAGCCACTTGGACGGGAAGAGTGGAGCGGGCTTTGCGCAACCGGGACGAAGGACCGACGAATGCAGAAGTGGAACGTATCTTGGACTTGCCGCCCGTAACCGTGACAGCCGCCATCATGACGCACAACGACGAGCGATGTATTGAGCGCTGCATCAACAGCCTGGTCGACGCGGTCGATGAAATATTGCTGCTGGCGGAGTCTGACACTACGGATCGCACGATCGAGCTGGCGGAGCGCCTGCCCAAGGTCCGAGTGATCCGCGATGTGAATCTCGACCATAATTTCGCCGGCAAGCGCAACAAAGGGCTGGAATACGTGCGAACAGACTGGGTGCTCTGGGTGGATGCGGACGAATGGCTGCTGCCCGAGGATCTCGGGGCGGTTCGTGAAGCGGCGTCGCTGTTCCAGCACTCCCGGCTGCCGGCGATTCTTAATATTTGCCAAGTCAACTACATCCAAGGCAAAGTGTCGAGCGACTACTCCATCCCTCGGATGATTCCTATGAGCCGGGGGCTTCGCTATCATGGAAGGGTTCATGAACAAATCTTGGTGCAAGGGAGCACCATGTACGATACCGTGGCCCATCGTCAATCCGTACGGATCAGACTGGGGCATGACGGGTATGAACCGCATATCCTGCAAGCCAAGGGGAAGCTGAACCGAAATATAGCCCTGCTGGAGCTTATGGTGGAGGAAGAGCCGGATAACCCTGGCTGGATGCTGTTCTATGGGCGCGAGACCTTGGGAGCAGGCGATGTCGACAAGGCGTTGTCCATCCTGCAGCAAGCCGAGGAGATAGCGCGACGAACACCGCGTTTTGCACGGATGTCGGACATTCTGATGCTGCAGCACAAAATTTACATGAGCCGACAAGAGTATGAGCAGGCGGAGCGGGTATGTCTGCGCGCGATCGAGGCCGATCCGAGCTTCCCGGACGCCAAGTTCCAGCTGGCCCAAGCCCAGATGAGGCGAGCCGTACAGTTGTTGAAGAGCGCAGAGGAACAGCTGAATGCATCCAAGACATCGTTCCACTCGTATCGCGGGATGGTGTCCGCCGATCGGGACATCCTGCATTGGCGGGCGGATCTGGCCCTGGCCGACCTGGCGCGAATGTCAGGCAATCCGCAGGAGGCGATTCGCCGGTATGAGACGCTTTTGCAGAAGTATCCGCATTTGAAGCAGGTGAAGGCGAAGCTGGAGAAGCTGAAGGGAATTTCTAGCCCCTGATCTAGGTCGAACCTCCTATTGGGATGTGACGGATGTCATTACTGAAGTCTGATGATTATCTTTAACAATTTGATATGATTACTATCAGTACTATCGTACGAATAGGCAAAGCTGGTGAAAATCAGTGACGCAAAGCTACAGGGACTGTGCTGGAGGAATTCCAGTATGTCAGCCAGCTGCCGAATACGGGCCTCCGACCCGAGACATCAACTGCACACTAGAAAATGGAGGGGACTTATGGTTGGGATAGGGGTTGCATTGTTTTGTTGGGTACTGGGCGGACTTTTCTTTTACTGCATAATTGCTGCATCCAAACGCTCGGATCAGCGAGCAAAGGAGATCTTCGAACGGGGTCGCGACATCGAACTCGAGGATTCCCCTTCGGATGAGCATACAAACCTACTAATGAGTGCATCGGAAAATCAAAGTTGGTCTCGGCCAATTGTGATCAACATGAAATAATTTGAAATGACTGGCTCCTCGTAGTTACGGGGGCTTTTTTTGTGTTTTTCTGTCATACTATTGCAATCAAATACCGATATATTTGTGTAAGAGTGATTATGGACTAACGGCTTGAGTCACAAATTTACAATGCTTTGTGAATTATGGCACAGAAATAATTGCGCAAGTCCTATATAATGAAGAATGAGGTACATACAGCATATGATCGACATACATACCCATATTCTCCCCGGAATGGACGATGGAGCTACTGATATTGACGAATCGCTGAGGATTGCGCGAGCAGCTGTCGATGAAGGGATTCATACGGTCATCGCAACACCCCATCATGCCAACGGCAAATATATGAACCCCGCCGACAAGATAAGGTCCAGCGTTGATCGACTTAATGAGGAATTGGTCCGAGCTCAGATACCTTTGCAGGTTCTGACCGGTCAAGAGATCCGGCTTACTCGTCAACTTCTGGAAGACTGGGATCAAGGGCAACTGCTTTCCCTTAGCAATTCGAAGTATTTGCTGATTGAATTGCCCTCCGGCCATGTTCCGGAATATACGGAAGATTACCTTTTTGAGCTCATGCTTTCCGGAGTCCAGCCAATTATTGCCCACCCAGAACGAAATGCAGAGCTGGCTTCAGACCCGGATTTGTTACACAGTTTGGTTTCGAAGGGAGTGCTAGCACAATTGACCAGCCATTCTCTGAATGGATTGTTTGGCCCCAAGATCCAACAGCTTTCCATCCAACTGTGCAAGAGGAATTTGGTTCAATTCCTCTCCTCTGATGTGCATCATTTGGAAACGAGGGGGATTGAATTAAGTAAGGCATATAGAATAGTGGAGCAGCATGTAGGTCAAGAGAGAGTATTGTATTACAAAGAAAATTCGACAAAAGTTTTGGCAAGCGAGTCGATAGACTTATTGGAACCTCAAAAAGAAGCGAAAAAATGGTTCCTATCAGGTTTTTTTACAAAATTTAGATAGAAAATAGGGTGAAAGTTCGATTTACAGATTGAAATAGTGGTAGAATGATGCTAGAATCGATTGGAGTCATCTGCGAAAAAATGGGAAATTTGTTTTAATTAAATGTATAGAAAACTGTATAAAGAGGTGCTTGAGATGAAGAAAATGTTGAGGTCTATCAGTACAATTTCAATAGCGACCGCAGTAGCCTTCGGTGGTGTCGCTGGTATTCCGAGTGATTGGGGCAAATCAGCAACTTCCTATGCGGCGAGTTTGCCCTCTGATCTTCTAAATCCACTGAATGACATTCATGGTCAATTGACATCGGATGAGCTATCCATCCTGCGTGCGGTAAGAGATTCAGTAATGGCTATCGACTATACCCAATCGACGGAACAAGCTCTTGTAACAGAGATTTGGAGTGCTGTTCAGAATAATACAACCTATCAAGCGAGTCCGTCTTCGTATCCAAATTTGAACGCTCAAAATCTATTGCTTTTGGCCATGCATTTTGCCTTCCCTTATGACGTAGATGGCCAATATCTACTAGACATTACCCAGAATCCAACCTTGCGCGGAATTGCAGGAGATCTGGCTAAGCTTGGCGGACTTTCCGGTTTAGATGGAGCTAATGGGCTGGGCTTCACGGATGTTTCTTCTTTCATCAATGCTATTATTGAAGGGCTTAAACAAGGCCTCTCGGCGATGTCCCCAACCGAGCTGATTGCACTTGCGGACAATCAAGGCGGTCTGAATGTTCAGGCGTTGGAGGACAAGATTAATCAAGCCATTACAGCGGTATTGAATGATACTGCCGGATATAAATTTAGTTCTGTGTTAAGTAACATCGGGATAACCCCTGCGAACCTGATTGCGGTCAAGAACCGCTTCCAAACTAGATTCGATCTTGGTGGCGAGGTGCGCAAAGTATTAGCGATCGGCTATATCCGTTCCCAGGCTGAGATCACTACTACTAGTGCGACTTCGGAGTTGGCTCCAAGGTTGACTGTTCTCGATATTGCTGTGCCTAATTCGCTATTGACTTGGACCAGCAGCAACGGCCAGATTACATACAATAGCACGAGTGGAAAGTTTATCTTATCGTCCGCTGTCTCTGCCGGCACTTCAGTGACTACGACGGTAACAGCAAGTGAGGTATTTTTCGGGAAGCTTTTGTTTACCGGGCAAATTACACTAACTGCTCCTAGCTCGACTGGTGGGGAGGAGCCAGGTAATGGAATTGAGAATCCACCGACGAATCCGAATACGAATCCGCCTGCTGACCCAGGACCGGCACCAGGGGCAATTAGTGAAGGGGATTTCAATGATCTGTTGGGTGAAGTAGAGGGGCAATTGAATAAGATTCTAAGTGGTCTTCCTGTCGGTGGAGATCTTGATGATGATAGCGCGGATAACATAGTAACTGCACTTGAAGAGGCTTACGGGAAGGCGGCAACGCTTAATGTATCCGACTCTGTAGAAGTCAAGGACGGCAAGGCTAAATTGAATCTGGACGAGGCTACGTTAAGCAAGCAGTTTGATAACATTGCGAACAACATCAAGAAGATTAATGAGAAGGCCGGAGGTGCTCTAGAGGGAAGCAGGCGTCAAGCTGCAGTGACAGCGACGCTCAGCCTGGGGAATGTACCTGCTGGTACGACTGAGCTTGCTCTCTCTCAAGCGACTGTTGAGAAGGCTAAGGCGGCCGGAGTTGACAAGATAGCTATTGAAGTGAATGGAGTTACCTTTGTAGTGGATTTGGATGAGGTCGAAGCGGGCGGCAATGTTACGATTTCGCTCTCTCCACCTCCCTCGCTTTCGGATTTCGCAGTCGGAGGACCAGGAGGAACCACGCTGCTTACAGTACCGACTTTTGCTTCCGATACGGTCCAGTTTACTTTAACGGGAGAAAATGGCGCGGGAGCGTCATTAGCAGCGGGAACTAAGGCTCCGGCTGTAACTACAGCCGCTACGACCTCGGTAGCCAAACCGTTTGAATTGAAAATTCCGGTTACAAATCCAAAACAGTTTGACACCGAGTTGCTGACATTGGCCAAGATTGCCGATGGCAAGCTAGTCTACTATGTTGGTAAGTATGATGCGAAAGCTGGTGTAGTCAGCGGATTTACGAACACTTTGGGCAAGTATATTGTCGTTCAGAACAACGTCGCATTTAGCGACATGGCCTCCGTCAAAGACTGGGCGGGACGTCAAGTGGAGGTTGTCGCGGCGAAGGGAATTATAGAAGGTCGGGAGAATGGTCAGTTTGTGCCGGGCGCCCAAGTAACACGCGCCGAGTTCGCGAAAATGCTCGTGAAGGCACTCGGTGTGGAAGACGCATCGGCCAAGGAAAGCTTCGATGATGTGAACGGTAGCGATTGGTTTAGTCTATACGTTGCATCAGCAGTTAAGATCGGACTTGTTAATGGACGTACAGACAAGGAGTTTGCGCCGAATGAGCCTGTAACTCGTGCTGAGATGGCTACGATGGCAGCACGTGCGCTTCAGTATGCCAAACAGTATAAGGATGCTGATTCAGCAGCAGCGCTTAAGGGTTTCCAAGATGCTGGCGACATTCATGCGACTTTGAAATCAGGAGTGGCCCTCGCGGCAAGCAAAGGTATTATTATCGGAGAAGACGACGGCGTCTTCAATCCGAATGGAATTTCAACAAGAGCCCAAGCGGCAGTGGTGTTATATCGGTTGATCAATAAGTAAGATCGTAGGGAATCCTCCTCTCAGTTGATGGGAGGAGGATTCGTTTTTTACTAGAGGTTAGCGGAGGTTTGGAATGGAACTCGACCTGAAAGATTACTTCAAGATAATTATGAAAAGGCTTTGGTTGCTTATTGCCATAGTGGTAGTAGCCTGTACGACTACAGGAGTGGTTAGCTTTTTCTTCATGACTCCAATCTATGAGGCGTCAACCAAGCTGATCGTCAACAAATCGTCCGAGCGTGTAGGCATTGAGCAACTAACTCTGAACGATGTCAATTTGAATATTCGAATCATTGATACATATAAAGAAGTGATTAAGTCTCCCTATATCATGGAGATCGTTGCCAAAGAGTACCCGCAGTTCTCCCTAACGGCGGAACAACTCATCGGTAAAGTCAGGGTGAATTCCGTCAACAACACGCAAGTAATGACACTAATCGTTCAAGACCCTAGCCATTCAAAGGCAGTAGAAATCGTTAATGCTGTCTCTAAAGTATTTCAGAGAGAGATTCCGAACGTGATGAACGTCGATAATGTATCTCTCTTGAGTGAAGCTAAAATCCTTAATGAGCCTGCACCAGTAAAACCTGACCCATTTATGAATCTGGCAATCAGTTTAGTTGTAGCCTTAATGGCGGGCATAGGTGTTATTTTCTTGCTGGAGTATTTGGATGATACTATCAAGACCGAAGCAGATGTGTTGAAGTACTTGGAGTTGCCGGTTCTGACCATGGTAGTGAAAATGAAACCGGAAGACATCCACTCCTCGCAAGATTCCAAGCTAACTCGAGGTAGGAAGGCAGGGGAGGCCAAGCATGTCAATGCAACGCTCAACCAATAAAAGACCGATCATCACCGAGATTAATCCGAAGTCTCCCATCTCGGAGGCGTATCGTACTCTACGGACCAATGTCGACTTTTCCTCGATTGATAGTGACATTCAGGTTGTCATGCTTACATCGGCAGGCCCAGGTGAAGGCAAATCGACCACAGCAACCAATCTGGCGGTTACCTATGCACAGGCAGATAAGAAAGTTTTAATCATTGACGCAGATTTGAGAAAACCGACCATGCATCATACATTTCTGCGTTCCAATCGTTGGGGATTGACGAACATCTTAGCCAGTCACGGAACTGGTAGAGAAGTGGTTGTAGACACGGACATAGAGAATCTATATTTGCTTCCATCAGGCCCGATCCCTCCGAATCCATCGGAAATGCTGGCTTCAACCAGAATGTCGAGGTTGCTGGATGAGCTCAAGAACGAATACGATATGATTATTATAGATACTCCGCCAGCACTAGTAGTGACAGATGCCCAAGTCATTGCATCCCGATGCGACGGCGTTATTCTGGTAATCAATTCAGGTGAAGTCAAACGGGAAATGGCTATCAAAGTGAAGGCCAATCTAGAGCGTGTGAATGCTAGAATACTAGGGGTGGTGCTCAACAACTTGGACCGCAAGCAAGGAGAGTCGTACTACTATTATTACTATGGAGCCAAAGGAGAGTAGTCTTCTCACTATTCTTCGCCAAAATGATGCAAATTAATGATACAATGTGGATAAATAACTACAAAAGTCATAGTAAAAAATGCTTATTAGATTTCAAGAGGGGGCTAATTCGACCGTGAGTTTGCCAGAGCTAGACATCAAGCTCGAGGCCGGTGACTATAACAAACCATTACACAGCCGGAAAAACAGTCAAGTCCGCCGAACTCGATACGAGATAATGAAGCGATTCATGGATATTGTTGGTGCCGTTATGGGGATCGTGTTTTTGTTTCCGATTTTCGTTTTAATCGCTTTATTCATTAAGTTGGAAGATCCCAAGGGGAGAGTATTTTACAAACAAACTAGAGTCGGGAAGAACGGGAAGGTATTCGAGATGTATAAATTCCGTTCCATGATAACCAATGCAGAGGAGTTACTGCCTACTCTGCAGCACCTAAATGAACGTTCCGGAGCAGTCTTTAAGATGAAGGCTGATCCTAGAGTTACGAGGGTAGGAAGCTTCATTCGTAGGACAAGTATTGATGAGCTTCCTCAATTTCTGAATGTATTAAAAGGCGATATGAGCATGGTGGGCCCCAGACCGCCACTCCCCCAGGAGGTTGAGATGTATACTGCTTATGATAAACAGCGTCTAATTGTTACGCCTGGATGTACAGGACCTTGGCAAGTCAGTGGTCGGAACCATATGAGCTTTAAGGAAATGGTGTCACTTGATCTGAAATACATATCAGAACGGAGCTTGATGTTGGACATTAAGCTAATTCTCAAGACTGTTGGTGTGATGGTTTGGTCTCGGAACGGTCATTAGGTTCAATACATTCTAAGGAGATAGTACACTTCATGAAGAAGGCATTGATAACTGGGATAACAGGTCAAGACGGCGCTTATTTGGCAGAGTTTCTTTTAAATAAAGGGTATGTTGTACATGGAATTAAACGACGTTCCTCTTCCTTCAATACAGGACGAATTGATCATCTCTATCAGGACTTGCATGAGAGGGACGTTCGATTCGTTCTTCATTATGGGGATTTAACGGATTCTACCAATCTGATTCGCATAATTCAAGAAGTTCAGCCTGATGAAATATATAACTTAGCAGCACAGAGCCATGTAGCAGTATCTTTTGAGACCCCCGAGTACACAGCCAATGCGGATGGGATTGGAGCGCTCCGAATACTTGAAGCGATTCGAATTTTGGGGTTGGAGAAAAAGACAAAATTTTATCAGGCTTCTACCAGTGAATTATATGGACTTGTACAAGAGACACCTCAACGGGAAACAACTCCTTTTTATCCTAGAAGTCCATATGCGGCAGCCAAGCTATACGCCTATTGGATAACAGTAAACTATAGAGAAGCTTACGGGATGTTCGCGTGTAACGGAATCTTGTTTAATCATGAATCTCCGTTGAGGGGCGAGACATTTGTTACTCGGAAAATCACTAGAGCCGTGACACGAATATTCTTGGGGGTTCAGGAGCGATTATATCTAGGTAACTTGGATGCCAAGAGAGACTGGGGTTTCGCACAAGACTATGTGGAAGCGATGTGGCTCATGCTACAGCAGGAGAAACCCGAAGACTTCGTGGTTGCTACAGGGGAAACCCATACAGTCCGTGAATTTGTAGAATTGGCGTTTGATAGGGTTGGCATCAAGGTGATGTGGAAGGGAACTGGGGTTCATGAAGTAGGTATAGATGAGCGTACAGGACAAGTCTTGGTATCGGTAGATCCTGAATATTTTAGACCTACAGAAGTGGATCTTCTTCTAGGTGATGCATCTAAGGCTAAGCAGTTACTTGGTTGGGAACCGAAGATCAAGTTCCATGAACTGGTAAACCAGATGGTGGACGCGGATCTAATCGAAGCGAAAGAAGATCTGCAATCCGCGAAAACAAAAGTTCGCTGCGAGGTGTAAGCAGATGGAGAAGACAGACAAGATCTATGTAGCGGGTCACCGGGGACTTGTAGGATCGGCAATCGTTAGACATTTGGAGGCAAAGGGTTATAACAACTTTGTCTATCGGACTAGCCAAGAGTTGGATCTCAGGGACTACCACAGTGTTCGTAATTTCTTCATCGAGGAGAAGCCAGACTACGTATTCCTTGCCGCTGCCAAGGTGGGAGGGATTGTAGCGAATAACGAGTACCCTGCGGATTTTATCCGTGATAACTTGATGATTCAGACCAATGTGATCGATTGCGCTTACCAAGCCGGAGTTAAGAAGCTGCTTTTCTTGGGCAGCACTTGTATCTATCCCAAATTCGCGCCTCAGCCTATGAAGGAAGAGTATCTCTTAACCGGGGAGCTAGAGCCTACTAATGAACCCTACGCCATCGCCAAGATCGCTGGAATCAAGATGTGCCAGTCGTACAATAGGCAATACGGGACGCGATTTATTTCTGTTATGCCGACTAATTTGTATGGGCCTAATGATAATTTTGATTTAGAGACATCACATGTCCTTCCAGCACTGATTCGTAAATTCCATGAAGCTAAGGTTAATGACGAGCCTAGCGTTGAAGTCTGGGGAACGGGGACGCCAAGGCGAGAATTTCTGCATGCAGATGATTTGGCGGATGCTTGTGAGTTTCTGATGCTTAATTACGATAGCAGTGAGATCGTGAATATAGGTACTGGGCAAGATATAACAATAAGAGAATTAACTGAATTAATAATTAGCATTGTAGGGTATGAGGGAAATATTCACTTCAACTCATCTAAACCTGATGGAACACCTAGGAAGCTAGTAGATACAAGTAAGCTATTAAACTTAGGATGGAAGGCGCGTATCCCTCTAAAAGATGGTCTGGTAAGTACGTATCGACATTTTGCATCTTGCGAAGCGTAATCCAAGAAAAATAAAGCTTTTCAGTCGGAAGCTTGAGCAACTGTTCAGAAAAAAATGATTTTCAGGTGGAAAGATGAACACTGAAAGAAAAAAACTATTAATATATGCGCATTATTATTTTCCGGATGTCGCTTCCACAGGTCAAATTCTACAAGAACTGGCAGAGGGAATGCTTCATGTGTTTGATATAACAATTGTTTGTGTTGTTCCCTCTTATACTGGGAAGGTTTCATCCGAGTATAAGTCAAAAGCTTATTTTAGGGAAGAAATCAATGGTGTGAAGATTGTACGTATTCGTGTTCCGGAATTCTCTAAGGGGAATAAAACTAGTAGGATTAAGAATATCCTGGCCTACTTCTTCGGGGCTATGATTGCTACATTTATGGTCGGAAAGATGGATTATGTATACTCCATATCTCAACCGCCGATACTCGGAGGACTGTTAGGCGTATGGGGGAAATGGATGAAGCAGGCCAAGTACATATACAACATTCAGGACTTCAATCCCGAACAAACAATGGCAGTTGGTTACAGTAAAAATAAATTTGTTCTTAAATTAATGATGTGGTTCGATAAATTTAGTTGCAAACATTCTGACAAGGTAATTGTTGTTGGTCGTGACATGGCTGAAACTCTTATAAGCCGATTCAGTGGGGAGAAAGTACCGAATCATGTGTTCATCAATAACTGGATTGATGAAAAGGAGATTTATCCTCTACCATCCGATAATGAAAAAGTACAGGCATTCAAAACGAAATACGGATTAGAAAATAAGTTCATCATAATGTATTCCGGCAACCTTGGACTTTATTATGATCTTGAGAACTTGATGCATGTCGTCAAGAAATTTCAAGAGAGAGAAGATGTTATCTTCGTATTTGTTGGTGAGGGTTCAATTCAAAATAAATTGGTGCAATTCAGAGACGATAATAATCTTAAAAACGTAACTTTTATTCCTTATCAAAAGAAATCAGAATTAGTATATAGTCTTAATGCAGGAGATGTCCATTGGTGCGTAAATGCGAAGGGCATTAGTGGTGTATCAGTGCCTAGTAAACTCTATGGAATCATGGCTGCAGGTAAACCGATACTAGGTGTTCTAGAGGTGGGTTCTGAAGCAAGACTGATCATTGAGGAAGCAAACATCGGTTTAGTTTGCGAACCGGGAGATTATAGTGCAGTTAAGAAGCATATTCGTTGGTTTATTGACAATTCGGGAAGCACAGTTCAAAAAGAAATGGGTATTCGTGGTCGTGAGTACCTTATTGAGAAGCTAGCAAAGGAAGTTTCTATAATCAAATATGTAAAGGAAATAAAAAGTCAATAAATACAGTTGACCACAGCAATGGTGTAGCCATTAGAAGCAGTACAAACTGGGGACAAATTAAGATCTACATAGTAAGAAGAGGAAAGCGAGAACCATGTGCTAAAACTTTCAATATGTTAGCCAAAGGACGAATGAAACAATTTTCTGGTGTAACAATCAGTGAACTCTGACGCTGTCGTTTGTTGAATTACTATTCAAAATCAAAGCCAATGTTGCTTTGGAAGGGATTATTAAGCTATGAAGGATTTATTATGGATTGGTTGTTTAGAGAGCAATGAGGAGTTCATAAATAAGTCCAAAAAGGGTTATAGTTTAGCTTCAGCCCAAGTATCACAGGTGAATTTAATTCGAGGAATTGAAGATATTTATAGTGATGTTTTTGATTCTATTAATGGAAGTGTCCTTCCTCCATATCCCACGTACACAGATAAAATAGTTTTGCCTTTTCAATGGTCTCATAAAGCAGGTGCTTATAATATAAGTGTTGGCTATAAAAACATAAAATATATTAATAGGCTTTTATGTAAAAGGTCCATGATCAAAGAAGCCAGAAAGTGGGTTGCAGAAAGATATCGTAGGGGGGAAGTAACTGTTTTTGTGTATTCAATGCGTTCATCAGTTATGGCAACTGCCTGTGTGATAAAAAAAATAATTCCTTCAGCAAAACTATATTTATTTATTACTGATCTACCACAATTCATGGACTTAGGACAAGATAAAGTAAAAGCGATTCTAAAAAAAATAGATTGGTTTCAAATTAAACTACTTCAGAAAAGATTCGATGGGTATATTCTATATTCTGCTAAAATGGCAGAATTTTTAAGGATTCCGGATGGAAAATGGATGTTGATGGAAGGGGTATGGAATGCTGATGATTTACCAGTTCCAGAGATAAAGAAGACGAGAAAAAGGGTACTTATGTACTCTGGAATGATTGAAAGAAAATATGGTCTTGATTTACTGATTAAAGCATTTAAAGAAATTGATGATCCAAATCTGGAATTGTGGATTACTGGTGGTGGAAATGATGTGGAATACTTAATAGAAGCAGCAACTAAAGACCCAAGAATAATCTTTTATGGTTTTTTACCCTCAAGAAAGGACGTTCTTATTAAGCAGAGTCAGGCAACGATGCTAATTAATATGAGACTCCCTTCTGAAATAGCTTCGGCATATTGTTTTCCATCCAAGCTCTTAGAATACATGGCTTCTGGTGTTCCAGTACTGACTTTTCGGTTAGAAGGGATACCGGAAGAATATTTTGAACATTTGCTTGTATTTGAAGAGGAAAGTATTTGTGGAATTGTAAAGACTATTAAGTATGGTTTGGAATTAGATGATATTGACAGAAAAACTCTGGGTGAGCGCGCAAAAGAGTTTGTTATTGGCCAAAAAAATTACTTATTACAGGCACAACGAATAAAAAGTTGGATTGAAGATAGAGGGATTTAAGCATGAACATAAATAAAAAAAATCATATAAGTATCTTAAGCAGAGTTAGAAACTCTAATTTTGAAGGAGCCAATTCAGTTTCTAAATTTGCTACTATTGTTAATTCTTCATTAGGATTTGGAAGCTATGTTTCTTCATTTAGTAAACTCAATAATTGTAAAATAGGTAGATATAGTTCTATTGCTCCAAAGGTTCAAGTGGTATTTGGAAATCATCCAACTAACAAATTTATTTCAACCCATCCTGCATTCTATTCTATAAGAACGCCAACTGGGTTTTCATATGTGAGTCATATGCTATTTAGTGAGTTTGAATATGCGGATAAAGAGAAAAAATATTATGTAGAAATCGGTAATGATGTTTGGGTTGGATATAATACTCTTTTGATAGCTGGCATTAGAATCGGAGATGGGGCAATTATAGCGGCTGGGGCAGTTGTAACTAAGAATGTGCCTGCATACGCTGTTGTAGGTGGTATACCGGCAAGGGTTATAAAATATAGATTTGAGACTGACGAAATAGATTGGCTACTTAAATTGAAGTGGTGGGAAAAAGATATGGATTGGATTTCGGAACATGCAAAATATTTTACCGATATTGAAAAATTGAAACAAATCTTAGAGAGTGAGAGAATGTAGCCAATGAGTAGATTTGGAATTGTAGTAATTGGTTATAATCGGGTAAACAGTATAGATCGGCTTTTATCCTCACTAAATAGTGCCTATTATGACGAAGATGTAGATTTGATTATTAGTATTGATAATAGTGGGACTGATTGTGTTGAAAATTATGCTAACCAGTTTAGCTGGAAGTTCGGGAAAAAAATTGTTCGTACGTTTGAATCTAGGCTGGGATTACGTAAGCATGTCTTAACCTGTGGAAATTATCTAAATGAATATGGATTTGAAGCAGTAATTGTTCTAGAAGATGATATTTGCGTTTCCCCAGCTTTTTTCAGTTATTCAAAAAAAGCAGCAGAATTTTATGCTGAATCAGATTTTGTTGCTGGTATATCCTTATATACACACCATTGGAATGCAAATGCAGATAGGCCATTTTATCCAATTCAGACCAATTATGATGCGTTTTTTATGCAATATCCTCAATCTTGGGGGCAGGTCTGGCTGAAAAAGCAGTGGAATGACTTTTATTCCTGGTATAGAAATGGAGACTATAAAAATTTAAATTCAGCAAAAGTACCAAGCGATGTTTTAGCGTGGCCGGAAACCTCATGGTTGAAGTATCATATTCAATATTGTATCGATCAAAACAAATACTTTGTGTATCCATATACGTCTTTAAGTACTAATTTTGCAGATCAAGGGACACATTATAAATATAGCACGAATAAAATGCAGGTTTCTCTTTTAATGGGAGATACTTATGACTATAAATTCCCTAACAGTATGTCGGATGCTAGTGTGTACGATGCATATTTTGAAAATTCAAAGATGAGTTACTTACTGAACGTGCCTGAAGAAGAGCTATGCGTAGATTTATATGGAAAAAAAAGAAATTTAGAGTCGAGGTATATTCTTAATACGATCTCTATGCCATATAAAGTTGTAAAGAGTTTTGGGCTACAAATGAGACCTTGGGACATGAATGTGGTTTACGGAGTTCCTGGAAATGACATTTATCTCTATGATACTTTTGAAGCAGCAACAATTGTAAGGAATAAACATCGTTCATTGACTCAATGGGCATATGATACTCGTGGAATAGTGTTATTAAAAAGGAATTTTATGGATATTATAGCACACGAAATTTTTAATAAGATCAGAGTAAAATAAAGAGTTAGGTCTTAATGGGAGACATAATCATGAGGCTGGCAATAATGTTAACATGTTTTAATCGTAAAGAAAAAACTTTGCGATGCATCGAGCGTCTTCACAAACAGAAGAACATACCACAGTTTGATTTGTTTGTTTGTGATGATAACTCTTCTGATGGAACGGTAAAAGCAATCGGCGAAAAATATCCAAACACTATTTTATTAGAAGGTTCAGGAAGTCTGTTCTGGAGTCGTGGTATGTACAAAGTCATGAACGCAGCAATTGAAATAGGATACGATTATTACCTAATGGTTAATGATGATGTTGATTTTTTTGAAAATATGTGGATTCTGATGCATGAGCCATTTTCACGTTCTGGACCCCTCGGTGTTGTTGGATGTACACTCTCGCAGTCAACATTAAAGCAGACATATGGAGGTTCTACATTTATTAAAGGTAAGTGGAACTACTATATTGGTTCCATGTTATCGCCGTCTAATAGTTGTTTTGTAAAATGCGATTTAGCGAATTGGAATTGTTTTCTAATAAATCATGAAGTCATTAAGCAAGTCGGGATAATTGATCCATTGTATGAGCATGCAATGGGGGATTACGATTATTCCTTTAGAATGCGAATAAAGAAAATAAATATTTTACTTGCCAAACAGTTTATAGGATTCTGCGAAAGCAATGGAATAGAGAATTCATATAAAGATTCGACATTACCAAGAAAGACTAGAGTAAGAAAACTCTTCGGACCGAAAGGTTTACCTGTAAAGTCATGGTTCTACTTTACAAAATCCTATTATGGACATACTTGGCTTAGGAACTTCTTGGTACCGTATATAAAGAATATTGGGTGTATCATTGCAGGTAAGAATTGCTGATACATTAATATCTCCACCAAAATCACAAATTTTTAGGGGCTATGGTAGCCGTGTAAAAGGTCATTAAAACTAGCGCTTGAAGCTTGATTTATTACAACTGAGGAGTCAATAACGTGGCAATTCATATATTTGTAACTGCGTTTATCATATTAGTTGTTCCTCTATTTTGTATTATTAAGATAAGGCCAGAATATAAGGGATATAGAGATATAAGCAGAAATGAATTGATTCCAAAAAACGAAAAAATATCGAATAATTTTCTATTAATAGTGTCTTTTGCAGTTGCGCAGGTGTTATTGTTAGGATTGCGTGACTTTGGTGGAGCAGACGATGAATCATACAGGGCGTTTTATGATCTGGGGTATGGGGCAGGTGCTTGGTATGGATTCTTGTCTGAAAAAGAACCTTTTTTCATTTTGTTCAGGACCATCGGATTAACTTTTGAGTTAAATTATAAGTTTCTATTTTTACTCTATGCTATGTTTCAAGGTATAGTTATTGTAAAAGCCCTGCGAAATTATTTTAATGATGTTAATAGCACAGTTTTATATATTGCTGGATACTTTTTCTTGACATACAGCAGCGTATTTACTGTAATGAGACAAGCTTCTGCAATGGCAATTATTTTTTACTATTATTCTCTTTCAGAAAAGGAAAGGGATAGATGGTGGTTGCTTCTGGCGATTCTTGCATTTTTTAATCATTATGCCTCGATTTTGGTGATTGTTATTGAATTATTGAGGAAATTAATAATAAGAAAAAGGTATATTTCTAAAATTACGAAAATCTTAGTGCCGATAATGTGCCTTATTTTAGGGAATTTCATTGATTTTCAGGCTATTTTTTCTTTATTGGGTACTTTATCTAATGGACTTTATTCATATATGGACTCGACAAATAATTTCTTAAGTTCGGCTAAACATTCTAGAGTTATTACTGTGTTATTTATTGTATATTGCTTTTTAGTTATAAGCAAATCCAATTCTGAAAATAAAGAAAGAACTGAATTACTTGAAACTCTTCAGATGATATACTTTTCTTTGGCTTTCTTGGCTTTGCATCTAAATTGGGGAAGTAGAATAGAACTTTATTATAAAATGTTTCAACCTTTCATTATAATTGATGTGGTAAATCGATTCAATAAACAAAGTAAGTTAATACTAACTGTACTTATATGTATTACTTTGTTATTCTTGTTTGCAGTTGTGATTTATTCAATTCCGGGAATAGCAAACTATAAATGGTCATTAAACTTCAAAAAATGATCGAATACTGATTTTGTCTCGGAAAACATTTTTGCAAAGATGAGAAGAACTTCTTAGTATGAAATATGATTGTTTTTATCTGATTATTATTCTTAATGAAGTTATAATGTGTTAAATGAGATTAATTGAAAGAGAGAACAAATGCTATGAATTGCAACTATTATAAGATCATTCTTAAACTGCTTAACATAAAGTATGGCAAGAAACTCAATCTGAAAGGTTGTCCTCTTATATTCAACAAGAAGGGGGCCTCTATACAAATTGGTAATAATGTTACAATTAAATCATCATTTATTTCAAATTTAGTTGGACTCTACAGTCGTACTATTATTGTTACCCGCACTGCTGAGGCTAAAATATTAATTGGTGATAATGTCGGTATTTCTGGAGCGACAATTTATGCGAGGAAGGGCGTGTATATAGGAGAAAACACTGCAATTGGGGGGAATTGCAAAATACTAGATAACGATTTCCACCCTATAGAGTGGGAAGAGCGAAATAGACTAATGTTCGATTCTGTCGGGCCAGTAGATAATGACATTATCCCGACAAAAGAGATTAGGATTGGGAAAAATTGTTTTATTGGCTGTAATACAATTATTTTGAAAGGTACAATAATTGGAGATGGTTCCGTAGTAGGTGCTGGGG
This sequence comes from Paenibacillus koleovorans NBRC 103111, assembly GCF_004000845.1. GTDB lineage: Bacteria > Bacillota > Bacilli > Paenibacillales > NBRC-103111 > Paenibacillus_AA > Paenibacillus_AA koleovorans. Next base: position 47,578 of record NZ_BIMA01000009.1, on the reverse strand, counting down.
CGGTTGTGAGTGGAACATTTGAGGATAATAGTGTTATTGTTGGAAATCCAGGAAGAGTAGTCAAAAAGTTAAAGTAATAGAATTCAAATTATTTTACTGTGTATATGAATTCTATTTAATTAATAATTGAATTTTATATAATGGGGACATTATGAAAATACTTATTAATTATGCTGATGAAAAATATAAACGCACACAGAAGTTCAATAGTTGGACGGGGAAATACATTGGTAAACTAGATAAAGTTTATTCTTTTGGTCCTGAAGATATCGACAAGGATTTTAAAAAAAGGAACAAATATATATTGGATGTCAAACGTGGTAATGGCCTATGGCTATGGAAACCATACTTTATATTGAAGGTTATGGAAGAGTGCGATGAAGGAGATATTATTTTTTACAGTGATTCAGGAGCTTTTTTTTTAAGAAATATTAACACTTTAATAGAAACGATTGATTCTGAAAAAAAAATATGGGTATCTGACATTCCATTATTGGAAGTGTGTTTCACTAAGCCGTCCTGTTTTAGAAATATGAATTGTGATACAGATAGTTATAAATATTCTAACCAAATACAAGCCACCTTCTTTTTGACTATTAATTGTAAAGAAACTCGAGCGTTTGTAAAGAGATGGTTAACTCTTTGTTGTGATTATAATTTGATTTCACCAGAAGAAGGGCAGCATAATATAGAGGGAACTGGAAGAAAATTTGTGTCGCATAGAGAGGATCAATCAATATTAAGCTTGTTATGCAAAAAAGAAATGATATTTGCTCATCTGGATCCTACTCAGAGAGGAAAATATCCAGAATGGTATAAAAGATATGGGAATGAATTTTTAGTACCATATCATACGGAAAAATATTCTCCTATATTGTTTTTGCATAAAACACCAGATGTTAATATCATTTCATGTATTAAGCAATATTTAATATGTCTAAACTTGAAATATAAAATATTTTGAATCTGCAGCAGGGCTTCAAGTACAGCCTTCTACTTCTAATGCATATCAGTTACCTCATTTATTTAGCATGGATGCAGCAGTTCACATTATTTCTACTCATGTGGATTATTCTAATCTATGAAATTAGGTTGCGCCGGGAACGTTTCCAACCTCCATTCCAATCCGTACCTCATACCCTATGTAAAGCAATAATTTGGATCCGCTATAAGATCCATTTCTCAATTGTAATACCTTAATTGATTTGGGAATAACAATCTCCTCCTTAATTCGTTCAGATTGAAAGCATTTTTCGATAAATCACAATAGGATGAAGGGCATATTGCTCTTTACATGAAATGGATAGGTGGTAGTTAAAGGGGATTTACTTAGTTATTAAATACACTCATATCATTACACTAATCGTGCACCTAATACGAAAAATATATTTAAAAAATGAGATACTAAGTTTTTCTTTTAGAAATTGTCACCTCACAAAGCATGCTAGACATGAAATGGAAGAGGGCAGAAATTTATATGTACATTGCAAAGAAAATTATAAACAAAATATTTTACTGGTACTCAACAAAGAAATATAAAATAGATAAAACTTGTAAAGTTTGGCCATCAAGAATTGTTTCTAATATTAAATGTGAAGGATATAATACAATTGCCAAGCATGCTTGGGTGAATAATGTGGAATTAGGATATGGATCTGGAATTAGTAGAGATTCAGAGATAATTAATGCTAAAATTGGAAAATATACTGCATTAGCACCGGGAGTAAAGATTATTAGTGGACAACATCCAACTTCAACTATTGTATCAATCCACCCGTCATTTTATTCTTTGAAACAACAATATGGATTTACGTATGTAAACAAGCAAAAGTTTGAAGAGTTCCGTTATGCAGATGAGAATAAAAATTATTCCGTTATTATAGGGAATGATGTATGGATTGCTTCCCATGTAACATTGATTGAAGGAGTAAACATTGGAGATGGTGCAATTGTTGCAGCTGGTGCAGTTGTAACAAAGGATGTCCCAGCATATGCAATTGTTGGAGGAGTGCCTGCAGAAGTTATTCGAAACCGATTTGAAGATAATATAATTTCATTCTTAATGGAATTAAAGTGGTGGAATAAAGATAAGGCATGGATAAATAAACATGCGGATTATTTCGAAGACATAACGAAATTAATAGAGGTCCTAAATAGTAATGAGAAAACTTAGACAATTTAGTGGCAATACAAGAAGGGTTATATCTAATGTCATCAATAGCGTATTAGTTAAAGGATTTGCTATATTAATTGGTTTTCTTACAATACCTGCGTACATGAGATACTTTGAAGATAATAAATTGCTAGGTGTTTGGTTTACAATACTTTCTGTGTTGAGCTGGATTTTAAATTTTGATTTAGGAATCGGTAATGGGCTAAGAAATCGCATAGTAGTTACGATTGCTAAAAATGATGAAATGGGGACCAGAAAATATATTTCATCTGCCTACATTTTTTTGACTGTAGTTGCTTTAGGTGTTTTTAGTATCATTTTTTTGATTTCTCTAACGATTCCTTGGAATAAAGTTTTTGATATTTCTGATCAAATAATCAATGCAGATGAACTAAGAATAGCAATTATTATTGTAATAGTGGGTATCATGTTGCAATTTATACTACGATTAGTTTCATCAATTTTATATGCTTTACAAGAATCATCAATACCTAATTTGTTAACTCTTATAACTAACATTTTTATCTTAATATTTGTTTCTATATGTAATATCAATGGGGATAGTTATAATATAATTCTTCTGGCACTAGTGTATTTATTTTCTGTAAATTTACCATTACTTACTGCAACTATAATTGTTTTTTTAACTCGTCTAAAAGCCGTGTTACCAAGTATACGTTATTTTGATATGGTGTATGCAATAGATACATTGAAAGTAGGCGGCGTCTTTTTGGGTCTACAATTGGAAGCAATGATAATAAACAATACTAGTATTTTTTTGATTACATGGTTAATAGGAAGTATATATGTGGTTGAGTATAACGTATATTTTAAAATTTTTTCGTTGAGTACTGCGGTCTATTCTTTGATCACTCTCCCAATATGGTCTGCTATCACAAAAGCAAAATCCGAAAATGACTATCGATGGATTAAAAAAACAACAAGAGTGTTGCAATTAATTGCAGTAATTTTTATTGTTGCGCAATTTGCTTTTTTTCCAATCATGCAGGATTTGTTTGATGTCTGGTTGAAAGAGAATTCTATTAATGTAAACAAAAATATAATGATATTATTTGCGATTGAACAAGGAATAATGATATGGTCGGGTATATATGCTTCAATTTGTAGTGGACTAAACGAAATGAAATGGCAGTTTGTGTTGATGACAGTAGGGGCTTGTTTGATATTTCCGTTAACTATAATATTTACAAGTTTGTTTCCAACCTACTATGGAGTTATATTAGCACATTCTGTTTCATTGCTTCCTTATTGTATTGGACAAACTGTATGGCTAGAAAGGTATATTCGTAAAGGTGGGGGAAGATGATAAATAAATTAGCTAGTAAATTTCAAGAGTTAAAAATTTATTTAAAGTATGGTGCCAAAGTTAAAGTGCTAGGGATGGTAGATATTCAAGCAACTCACATTATCTGGGGAAGGAACGTAAAACTTTATTCAGGAGTACAAATATCTGGAAATGGTAAAATTATATTAGGTGACAATGTTGCAATTGGGAAAGATACAATAATTTTCTCGGGTGAGTCAGTTACAATCGAGGCTAATACTCTTATTGCTGCACAATGTTACATTATTGATTCGGATCATGGCATATCAAGAGATAGGAGAATTCAAGAACAGAAAATGATTAATAAGCCTATTGTAATTGAAGAAGATTGTTGGTTAGGCGCAGGGGTGAAGGTTTTGAAAGGATCTACTATAAAAGAAGGATCTGTAGTGGGGGCAGGTTGTATTGTAAATGGTGCTACAGAACCATACTCAATTAATGTAGGTGTGCCTTTTAGAAAAATAGGTGAAAGAAAATAGCTTAAGAATTTAGAACTATTTTCTGTTGATATTTTACAAGGGTTGAAATGAATAAGAGGCACTCCCTTGCGCTGCATCTGGAGTACTCGAGAGAGGACCTATGAGGTGTGTGGGAACTCCGGGTTTGTATAGCGAAATCAAATAAAAGTTCGAATTTTTTGCATCTGCAGTTATGTTCCTTTATAAAACAACATATTAGAGCGGTGAACTTATGAACTTAATCCTCCTCTCCGGCGGTTCCGGTAAACGCTTATGGCCTTTGTCAAACGATGCCCGATCCAAGCAGTTTTTAAAGATTCTCGAGCACCAGCCCGGCCATATGGAATCCATGGTCCAGCGTGTCTGGCGTCAATTGCTTCTGTGTGGCCTCGCTGAATCTTCTATTATCGCGACGAACCATACGCAAGTTGATATGATCCGTCAACAATTAGGTTGGGATGTTCCCATCCTTATAGAACCGGAGCGTAGGGATACCTTTCCGGCGATTGCATTGGCTGCCACTTATTTGTATTCCGTTCAGGGAGTAGAATTGGATGAGGTCGTGGTTATTTTGCCAGTTGATCCATATGTCGAAGACCACTTCTTCAATAAGCTTAAGGAATTGGAGACCGTACTAAAACCATCGGCTGCGCACTTGGCGTTAATGGGTGTAAGGCCGACTTATCCTTCCACTAAATACGGTTATATCTTGCCTGAGTTAAAGGGTGGAGCCTCTCCCTACTATCCGGTTCAACAGTTTAAAGAGAAACCTTCCGAGGATTATGCGAAGACCCTTATCGAGGATTATAAGGCACTATGGAACTGTGGGGTCTTTGCATTCCGATTGGAATATATGATTGAGAAGTTGTTGGAGAAGGGGCTTCCGGTTCAATACGAGCAACTGGTGAAACAGTATCACAGACTGCCGAAGATCAGCTTCGACTACGAAGTGGTTGAAAGAGAATCGGCTATTGTAGTGTTACCCTACGCGGGAGAGTGGAAGGATCTTGGAACCTGGAACACGCTCACGGAAGAGATGGATACCCAACTGATAGGCAATGGGATCGTCAGTGAGGACAGCTTGAACACGCATCTGATTAACGAGTTAGACATTCCTGTCGTAGTGATGGGGGTATCGAATGCCGTTGTTGCTGTGAGCCCCGATGGTGTTTTAGTTTCCGATAAAGCCTCTAGTCCCAAGCTTAAAGATCTGATACGATTCGATCATCGTCCAATGTATGAAGAGAGTCTATGGGGATCATACAGGGTGTTAGATTTCTCTAAGTTGGAAAACGGTGAGGAAGCATTAACCAGGCGGATCAGTCTGCATGCAGGAGAGAACTTCGGCTATCAAGCTCATTTCTACCGAGTGGAAACTTGGACGATTCTAAGTGGGCGAGGGGAAGTTATACTTGAGGGGGAAGCGATCCCTGTTAAAGCAAATGATGTAGTTCAGATCCCCAATGGGATGAAACACGGCATCCGAGCTGAAGAACCGATAGTTCTAATCGAAGTTCAGATCGGCCAGATTGTCCAGGAGGACAACGTGAGCTATCAGTCTCCATGGACGAATGTGGTTGCGAGATGATTAATACGAAAGTTTGTTGGTATGTCTCGGATTATGGCTATGGTCATGCAGCTCGAAGTATCGCTATCATTCGAAAATGGCTACAGAGTCATCCAACGATTCAAATCATTGTATGTGCATCTCGTAATCCCTTGACCTTTTTACAGCAATCACTAGCTAGCTTCTCGTCGAGTTGTGTCCAATTTCTTGAAATCTCAACGGAGATGGGATATATCCTTGATCCTGTTTCACTTGAGCCGAATCTTATACAAATGCGTGAGCGTTATCGTCAGTATCTCCACTCTTGGCGTAAGCGCGTTCAAATGGAGAAGCAATTCCTTAGACAACAAAGACCGCTTTGTGTTGTATCTGATATTAGTCCTATTCCCTTTTTGGCCGCTGATGAACTCGGCATTCCCTCCGTAGGAATCTCTAATTTCACCTGGTTTACAGCTTATGAGGACATACTCCCTGCCCATCAGTTGGATACTTTGCGGACGGCTTACTCTTGTATGGACTACTTTATCGCTTTAATTGGGGCCGAGCAGGAACCGAGATGGGGGAGAATGGGGCATGCCAACTCTGGTTTTTTTTCGAGAGAGGTTCATCCCGAAGAAGTACATCGAATTCGTCAAATGGTGGATCCGCATAGGAAGAAGACCATCGTTTTTTACGGCATGGGGATGTCCATCGATCATGAAGCTGTTTCTGCTCATCCGTTCTGGTCAAATGAAGAGTGTATTTTCCTAGTACCTAGCCATATGAGTAATTCTCGTTCGAATGTAATGCGGATTCCTGCAAGCTATCCCGAATCTCAAAACTATGTAGCAGCAGCGGATGTGGTCATTACGAAGCCGGGTTGGTCCACTGTCAGTGAAGCTTATTGTAATTCCAAGCCGATGATTTTATTGCGTAGGAAGGGATTTCGAGAGGATCGTAGTACATTGGATGTCCTGGAGCGAGAGGGAAGATGTAAAGGATTGGCTCTCTCTCAGTTATCAGACCTGCGGTTGAACTTCGATTTCGTGGATCGGCTAACTCAAGAGCAGATTCAACAATCGTCAAACTCTGAAGCGGGGAATAGCTTGATGACCGTTATAGATCACTTGCAACAAATAGTGACTAAGGAGGTGCACCGTGTTTAGATTTTGGAGAAGGTCGAAGCGCTGGGTACGGTGGACCCTTAGTGCAGTATTCGCGATTTTGGTTACTATAGGAGCAGTGGTTGGTTATTTTTATTATCAAATCAAGTCCATCGAGTTGGCCGATATTCAAGCGAGAATTGAAGCCAGGCATAACGGAGGGACTGCTCCGTCAACGGACAAACAGCTTCCATCGATCATGGACAACACCATTGATAAGGCTAATCAATTTGCTTCCAAGTCCGTGAACACTCAAGATGCTTTAGATGTAGCCGCGATCCTATTGAATTCCGGATTGAGCTTGAAAGAAGTGTATTATCTAATTGGTCAATCTACAGAGAAGCTGTCAACTGCGGAAAAACAAAAAATTCGTGATCTCTTATTGGCCAAGCTGACTGTAGAAGAAATCCAGGCCCTGAGATCCATCACCACCGAGTATGGCAAAGGTTTAATCATCTTAGACCGCAATTACCCGATCGAGCTGGTAGGGGTATACGATGAGGTTGAGCGAGCCAAGGTCATGAAGGAGCTGGAGCAAAGAAAAGTCGCTGCAAATGAAGCTTATCAAACACCAACCTCTTCTATTCCAGTGGCTACTCCGTCTCCCACTCCAAGTCCCAGTTCAACTGCCAAGCCTACTTCGACTCCTTCCGAAACACCACCAGGAACAACCGGGGCTGAGTTGAAAAGCACATATGCGATGAAGCTGACGAACATACAGACAACCTGTACTTCTCAAGTCAATCGACTTACTCAAGAAATCATTAATAAACTTTCGCAACCAGCAGCAAGCGGACAAACGTACTCCCTGCAAGAACTGCAGAATACCTTTCTTCCGCAGGTCATAGAAGCTGAACAGCAATGCGACCAGTCTTTCAATCAACTGATGACAGAAGCTGAACATGCCTATTCTAAGGCCGGATTGGGACTTGAGGATGTGGCAGGATGGCGCACTCAGTATACAACTGCTAAGAACCAAGTGAGACAAGAAGCGCTAGGTAATCTGATTTCCGCTCTCAAGAAAGGATGAAACCAATCGTAGCCAAACGTGGGTTGCTGATAGTTATGTTGTTGATCTGGATATGCGGGATCTTTGCATTTTCTTCACAACCATACAAGCAGCAAAACTTTAAACCCTTTTTGAGTCATTACATAGATGAAGATCAAGTTAGCCGGTTCATTCCAGCTATAGAAATCCATTATTCTAACACGAACATTTCAGCAAAGCAATCCCCGCTCCTCTTCATCGAGTATGTTGTTAGGAAGCTGGCTCATCTACTTCTATATGCGGGTTTAGCCATGTTGTTGTACTTTGTGTTGACTCGATGGAGAATAAAAAATCAATGGTCCGTAATTCTTTCATTGTTATTTGTTGCTATAATTGGGGCAATGGATGAGTGGAACCAAGGATTCCGGATAGGGCGGAACGAATCATGGGTGGATGTTGGTATTGATCTGTGCGGAGGCGTGCTGGGACTTGCTGCCGTTTGGATAAGAGCTATTATCGTTATGTGGAGAAACAGGGGGAGCAAATAAGATGGATCAAGTAGTAAGTAAGATAAAGAGGTTATGTGCGGCTTGTGTTCTGCTAATGATGTTACAAGGGGTTTCAGTTGCTTCTAGTGCCGGTGCCCAGAACAACGCGCTAATTGAAGTTTATTTCGTCCCTATGCATTTCGTATTTGATGGTCAGCAACTGTCCCCTCCGGAAGAACAACGTGGGTTTATTTTTAACAGTACGACATACGTACCGCTCCGATTCCTTTCGTACTCACTCGATAAACATGTGGACTGGAATGGGGAAACGTATACCGTACGTATTAGTGATCCCAATACTATGCAAAAAGTAAGTATCCACGAATATAAACTAAACCGAGCTGTCAACCGGGATATCGGTGCATTTGATACATCGAGTCTCGCTTCTACTCCAATTGAAGTCTATTTTGAGCAAGTACATTACATATTTGATGGGAAATCGCTAGCCCCTCCAGAAGAAAGCCCTGGCATGATCATTGAGGGTTCCTTATATGTCCCTATGCGATTTCTGAGTGAGTCAATTGGCAAGGTGATCGAATGGGATTCGGAAACATACACGGTGAGTGTGGAGACAACTGGAACAGGTGAGCCAGGTACAAAACCGGGTACAAAACCGGAGGGGCCAACTCAGCCTGTAAAGTCACCTACACCATCTCCATCGCCAATCCCAACTCCATCAACGCCCACGGTTCCGCAAGGAGGAGGAGGAGGCATTATCCCGACTCAGCCGACACCAGTAAAGGTTGCTTATGCAACCCTAATCAGTGAAGCGGAGTCACAAATGGCAGCACTCCGCAACTCTGCGGAGTCAAGACTCTCGGCACTCTACGCACAATATAAAGCCGAGTCGGATACTAGTCGGAAGTTGGCCATTGCGGCTGAAGGATATGCCGCCTTGCTCCAGATCGATGCCGAGTTCAATGGGGTACTTAGTGCTCTAGAAGGTCGACTTGTGGCCAATCAGTACGAGACCACCGCTGTTGCAATCTATCGAAGCCAGTATGAGGCCGAGAAGGAAGCTAGGAAGGCGCAGTTGCTTGGGGGATGAGGTTTGATCATGATTTTGGGATAGAGGAGGAAGTAGAATGCTTGGGTCTGCGTCATTGGATTCCATGTTGGATGTTGTATTCGAAGAGTTAATAGAGGAGTTTGCCATAACGAACTCTGGTGAATTGTTCATTCAACTATTAGATCGACGTGTACTGGCATTCGGTCTTCGTCCCAAGTCTGAATGGAAACAAACAGGCCTTTCTGATTTGCATCAAAAGTCACTTTGCAACATGATAAAGCAATGTTTAAGGCAGAAGAGAAATTGGCCGGATGGAGAATTGCTAGTAACATTTGGTGTGAGTTCTAGGCTTTTGCATGCAGTAACCAAATACAAACGAATTGGGTATTAATGGAGCAATAAAGTATTAAGTCGTTTCAGATAACTGGAACGGCTTTTCAATGTACCTCATTAGTTCTACATAATATGGATTCGTAAAGAAAGGATTCAGCATTTCTGAATATAACACTGCTCTGGGTGGCTAGAGTTAGGTCTTTATTAGAAAGGAAAGTTTAACAGATATTTAAGTTCTCATATAGAAAGTTGACGAAACCCCTCAGATATATGAAAATACATTAGTGTGGAAGGAATTGAACAGTGTCTCCTAATTTGGGACTTTAATAGGCTGTGACTTAGTATTGAAATGTCATAAAGTGGAGAGATGTTCTGTGAAAATTGCAGTAATTGGAACCGGCTATGTTGGACTAGTGTCTGGAGTCTGTTTCGCACATAAAGGGAATCAAGTCATGTGTGTAGACCAAGATAGGAACAAGATCGCGTTTTTGAATGAAGGCCATGTACCAATCCATGAGCCGGGGCTGCAAGAACTAATGAAAGAATGTATGGAAAGAAGTCTTATACATTTTACGACTGACTTGAAGAATGCTGTACAATTTGCTGATTTGATCATGATCGCGGTGGGGACACCGCCGTTACCATCTGGAGAGGCAGACTTGTCATTTATTGAGAATGTTGCTTGTGAACTTGCGAAATCTATGAACGGACATAAGATTATTGTCATTAAAAGTACGGTTCCCGTCGGAACAAATCATAGAATTCAGCGCTTGATTGCACATCTATCGCCATTTCAATTCCAAATTGCTTCGGTACCTGAGTTTTTACGAGAAGGCTCCGCTGTTAAGGATACCTTACTGCCGGATCGTGTCATTATCGGTGTGGAAGATGAACATACGGGATATACACTAAAGGAGCTATACAGTCCTTACTCAGAACAAATTATGATTACAGATATTCGAAGTGCAGAAATGATCAAATACGCTTCCAACGCATTTTTGGCGACGAAGATTTCTTTTATCAATGAAATAGCCAATATCTGCGAGAAGGTTGGGGCTGACGTTACCCAAGTCTCTAAAGGGATGGGACTCGATAATCGAATTGGAGCAGCCTTTCTGAATGCAGGAATCGGATATGGTGGCTCCTGTTTCCCTAAGGACACGCAAGCGTTGATCCAGATAGCAGGCAACGAAAACTACAACTTTAAACTATTAAAGGCTGTTGTGGAAGTTAACAATGATCAACGATTTGGCATTATTCGGAAGATCGAGCAAGCCATCGGAAAAATAAGTGGAAAATGTATAGCAATATGGGGACTCGCCTTTAAGCCTAATACGGATGACGTCCGTGAATCACCGGCGATCGACATTGTTCGAACCCTTATCCAATTGGGAGGGACGATAAAGGTATATGATCCTATTGCCATGCGCAATTTCAAAAAAGTACTTGATGCTCCAAGTATCACTTGGTGTGAATCGTCTTTAGAAGCAGTAGATCAAGCTGATGCCGTTTGTCTACTGACCGAATGGGAGGAGTTCAGAAAAATGGATCTTTCAACAGTGTTTGCCCGAATGAAAAGTGGAATCCTTATTGATGGTCGGAATTTATTTACTCCTGAGCAAGCAGATGCTGCTGGTCTGGAATATTACTCAATAGGCAGAGTTGTTAACCAATCATCGCTTAGAGCATAGGAACGTCTATTTTCAGAGGGGGACATGGGAGGTTATCTGTGTCCCTGTCAGGTTGTATAGGACTAACGTAATTATTTCCAACCGTTTACATCTTAAACTAGGTTTGATAAAATAATGTCATACTTTGTAGTATACTGTTGAAACTACTATTCACCTTTCGAATTACTACCAAATTTACATAGAAAATGAGGGTATAAAATTGCAAGATGAACTCAGCATTAGAGACATTGTCCAAAGACTCTGGTTGAAGAAGATATTAATAATTGCTGTATCATTATCCGTTGCCGTCTGTGCTTTATTCATTAATTTATTTTATCTTAAGTCTGTGTACGAAGCCTCCGCAACAGTAGGGATTGGAAAAGAAAAACCGGAACTTATAAAGTCCTACATAGCATCGATAAATAACGATACCTTTACTTCTAAACTGGTGCAGCGTAATAAACTAGATAGTCTCGGATACACGACTGCATCTCTCAAGGGGGCTGTGAAATTTGAGCAATTAGAGGGTACAGGGTATGTTAGAATAAAGTTGCGTGGGAATGAACCGGAGAAGATCACCAATATTGTTAATTTATTTTCGAATGCGCTGGCATCGAGGATCGAAATTATAGAACGCTCACAGAGTATTGTAGAAAGTAAAAAACAGTTGGTCGAGGTATCGGAGTCTTACTTGCTTATTCAAAGTGAGATTGCAACAGCTGAGGAAGAACTCAAGCAGACACCAGAACTAATTGTGACCAAAAAAGCACTGGCGGATGACCCCTATTTATATGGTGTTGTCAGTCAGGGAGCAGTCGAAAAGGGTAAAGCTGGAGCAATACAATTAATTAGTGAACATGAGAACGAGAATTACTACAAACTCAAGGAGATTATTTCTGAGAAAAAAATTGAGCTTTCAAAAGCTGATCGAGAAAAAAAAATGCTTGAGAATAAAATTTCAACAAATGAAAAAAGAATTGAGACTTTAGAGCAAAATCCGAGTAATCCGGGTGAAGATCAGCAAGGATATCAAAGACAAGTAACGGAATTTACCGCTGTGTCAATCGCCCCCGCATTGGAGCCGGAAACAGCGATCGGACCAAATCGTCTCTTGAATGTCATCTCTGTGTTTATGCTTTCTCTTATTCTTATGATAATTGCCGTCACTTTGAAGAAAATTGTAGAAAACAATAATGGCGGGCGGAAAAATGACTAAGAATGTACGGCTGTTACTATTGATCCTATTGGATTCTCTTGTTATATCCATCGTTGTCTATTTATCATATCTGCTCAGATTTGATTTTGATATATTGGCGGAATATAGGCTGACATTGCCGTATGTGATAACAAGTTATTTGGTTATTACTCTGGTATGCTTTTATTACTTTAAAATATACAAAAGAGTTTGGCGCTACGCGAGCGTCAACGACTTATTATCTATTGCTAAAGGGGCTGGCTTAGCCTCTTGTATTTTTATGATCTTCCATCATCTTTCAATGTACCCCGAAGTAAACGTGCCTCGCAGTATTTATCCCATCACTGCGCTACTTACATTATTTTCTATTGGAACATCTAGGATTGTGTGGCGAATAATGGGAGACACTTACAACAAGCTGCAACCTCACCATCAACGCGCGCTTATTATCGGAGCGGGAAATGTTGGCAGCATGGTAGCCAAGGAATTGAAACGTAGTAAATCGGAATACTATCCGGTTGTTTTCGTCGATGATGATAAGAACAAGAGAAATCTTGAGGTTCTCGGAATCCAAGTGGCGGGTGACCGGCAGTCTATTCCAAGCCTGGTAGAACAGTACAAGATTGACCAAATCATTATTGCTATGCCTTCCGCAACGCGTTTAGAAATATCGAATATTATAGAAATTTGCAAGAAAACCAACCGTCGTATCAAGATTATCCCCCGTATGAACGACCTGATTAATGGAAAAATTACTGTGAATTCCATACGTGATGTTAGCGTGGAGGATTTGCTAGGACGAGAACCTGTTAAAATCGATTTGGATGAAATTGCAGGTTTTTTGACTGACCAAGTAATCTTAGTTACGGGTGCAGGCGGATCCATTGGATCTGAATTGTGTCGGCAGATATCGGCATTCCATCCGAAACAGCTGCTGTTACTTGGAAAAGGAGAAAACAGTATATTCGAGATCGAAATGGAACTGAGAAAGACGTTTCCGTATGTTCCCATTGATCCGATCGTTGCTGATATTCAGGATCGTCAACGCATTATGGATATTTTTAGCACCTATAAGCCGCATGTTGTTTTTCATGCAGCGGCATATAAACATGTTCCTATGATGGAGAGACATCCTCATGAGGCAATCAAGAATAATGCATTAGGTACTAGAAATCTTGCCGAATGCGCTCATTTGAATCACGTAAATAAATTTATTATGATTTCCACCGATAAAGCGGTGAACCCAACCAGTGTCATGGGGACGACAAAGCGCATTGCTGAAATGATTGTTCAAGGCTTCGACCAAATTAGTCATACAAGCTTCGCAGCTGTGAGGTTTGGAAATGTTCTAGGGAGTCGCGGCAGTGTCGTCCCTATTTTTAAAAAGCAGATCGAGGAAGGCGGGCCGGTCACGGTTACTCATCCTGATATGGTGCGCTACTTTATGACAATTCCTGAAGCCGTGCAACTGGTGATTCAATCTTGCGCCTTAACGGAGGGGGGAGAGATTTTCGTGTTGGACATGGGCAAGCCCGTCAAGATCTCAGACTTGGCCAAAGACCTAATTATGCTGTCTGGACTTGAGCCCAACAAGGATGTCAAAATCGAATACACGGGAATCCGGCCAGGCGAGAAGTTGTTCGAAGAAATTCTGAGCGGAGAGGAAGGAACACAAGCCACCAAACACGATCGTATCTATATAGGTAAAGCTCGTGAAGTCAATTATGAGCATGTTGTTCAGATGACCGAGAGTCTCGAACGAATCGAAAGCAGTTTGACTTCACAGGATTTCAGAAGAATCCTAAAGATGTATGTTCCTGAGTATAATATCCCCCAATACATCGCCGACGACGAAGAACAAAAAATTAATAATGAAGCTTTCCGTGCATCCCTAGAGTTAGTCGCATCAATTGAGACCAAGTAACTATTAAAGGGTTGAATAAAATGAAATTGGAAAAGGCCTCTGTCTATCGAAGTGCGAAGACAAAAACACAAACAAGTGTGAGCGATATTAATTCGATATTGGTATTGTGTATTGTTGGGGGGCTTCTGTTCATAGCCCCTTTTTATCGTGCTCTATTTAACGGCAACACGGTCGAGTTTTTCAAGCCGCAATATATTACTTATATGATTGGGGCCATTCTTCTTGTCTTTGTTGCTATTCGACTATATAAAGGGTGGACATTTAACCTCCGAGATACATCTCTGGATGTATATATTTGGTTGGTTCCCTTCAGCTATTTTTTATCATCACTCCAAGCAGCCTCGAAATATTTGGCTATGAATATGGTACTGATCAGTACCATGTGCGCGGTTATCTTCCTGGTAGGTAAATATTACTCGCATAAACGAAATGTTTTGCAAAAACTGCTAGTATACTCAGGATATTTGATAGTTGTATTTGGGCTAGCAAATTGGTTTGGTTTTTTTCACTACAGAGATGCAATATTAAGCAACCGGCTATCCAGTGTATTTCAATATCCGAATACTTATTCTGCCATTCTTGTTAGTTTGCTCGTATGTTGTCTGATCTTAATCTTTTTCTCGTCTAAGACGAGTACCAAGTTCATCAATGGCAGTATGCTGGTTCCAATCCTGTTGTCTTTTTTATTGACTTACTCCAGGGGCGGTTACTTGCTGTTGCCTGTGTGCATACTGCTTTTTCTGGTGTTCATCCACTGGAAAAAGCAAGTTGTCTCCTTGACGTATATCTTGATTAGCATAGGGATTTCTGTCCTCCTTTTGGATTCAATTGCTGCTCTTCAATCTTCAAATGGAAACAACCGGTGGTTGTGGTTGTTTGTGTTAATCGTTGCTTCTTCCTTTGTTGGTGCTATCGTTGTGCTACTTGAATCCAAACTTGAAAAATGGAAAACGGTAGACTTAGGCTTGAGGAGTATTAAACGGAACTTTTTGATCCCGATACTAATCTGTGTACTAGGTTTACTATCCGTTGTGATTATTTCGAATCTGCTTCTTGAGATTCTGCCTAAGGGATTATCGGAGAGAATTCAATCAATTAATCTGAGTGACAATAGTTCTATTATGCGGTTGGATTATTATAAAGATTCATTGAAATTGGTAGAAGATTATCCATGGTTAGGGGCTGGTGGCGGTGCGTGGTCAGCATTGTTCAACAACTATGCCTCCACCCCATATATTAGTCGTCAAGCACATAGTTTCTATCTTCAATATCTCAATGAAGTAGGTATCCTTGGATTCGCCATCTTCATCCTGCTTTTAATGTATATATTTATTAGATTCATCCGGAATTACTTCACTAGTGGTATTGGTCGATTAGAATTGAGTCATTTAGTTTATTTCTTTTTTATACTGCCCCTCCTCATTCATAGTTTGATCGATTTTGATTTTAGTTTTGTTTATTTAACCATTATTTTGTTTATGTGCCTTGGCGGCTTGTCCAGTCTTTCATCAAGCAATAGTCAGAACAGAGTAAGTGGAACAAGTGGTAAATCTAGATTAGTTTATCCTTCTGTGCTCGTCATTCTTGCGTGCTTGTTATTGGTGACAAGTGCCAAGAAAGTTAATGCCGTTCGAGATTACACGTACTTGGTGAGTCTATCGAGTATAGATGAAGCGAAATTTAACAAGTTCTCGAATAGCATCTTAAAACTGGATAAAGATAATCCCGCGTATCTGATGTATAAAATTGATATACTTCTAGAAATTTACAAACAAAAAAAGGATCCCAAATATTTATCGGAAGCCGAAAGTTATACAGAGCAGTTGTCTGATGTTGATCCGTATAATATTGGCACAATCTACAGAGTGTATAATATTTACATGTTCAAAAACGAGTCTGAGGAAGCGAGTGAATTTCTGGAGACTGCGCTAAAAAGCAATCCTTGGGAGATTTCGCTGTATGAAAATTATTTTAATCTGAAGTTCACGTTAGGCATCGATGCTTTGCAAAAGCAAGATACAGTAAAGATGACTGTTCATTGGGATCAAGCATGGGAGAAATATCAACAGCTCTCTGCTAAGATCGATGAGTTCCAAAATGTGTTATCCAACCCGGTCACCAACAGAGAGTTCAAAGTAACGCCTCCAATGGCGTTTTCCGTAGGAAGAATGTGGTTTATTAGAGGAGACTATAAGCAGGCTGAAGGATTATTATACAAGTCTTTCACTAATGATTTTGAAACTCCGCAAGGTAGAGAGTATGCAAGATGGTACTTGGCATCGCTTCAGGTTCAGAAAAAGAATGATGAGAATATCCAGAACATCTTGTACTACCATGATCCAAGCGAAAAAGAAAAAGTAGAGCAACTGGTAAAATCGGTTAATGGTTCAAAATGATTTTATTATGATGAATCTCGGAGGGGAAAATATGAATATTCCATTGCTAGATTTAAAAGCTCAACATGCTACGATTAGACCGGAAATTCTTGAGGCCGTTACTCGGGTATTGGATGGCGGGCACTATATAATGGGTCCGGAAGTGAAGCAATTCGAAGAGGCAATGGCACGATACTGCGGTGTAAAATATGCGATTGGTGTTGCGAATGGTACTGATGCCCTATTGCTGGTATTGGATGCTCTTGGTATTGGCCCAGGCGATGAAGTCATTACCTCGCCATTTACATTTTTTGCATCCGCGGAAGTCATTTCGCAGGTGGGAGCGCGTCCGGTTTTTGTGGATATTGATCCGAACACTTACAACATTGATGTTGATCAACTTAAGAAAGCTATAACTCCACGTACCAAAGCCATTATTCCAGTTCATATCTTCGGCCAGCCTGCAGATCTGGATAAGATTATGGAACTAGCAAAAAGTCAAGAGATTGCAGTTATTGAAGATGCTTGTCAAGCGATTGGTGCCACGCTTAATGAAAATAAAGTAGGTTCCATTGGAAAAGCGGGGTGCTTTTCCTTCTTCCCAACTAAAAACCTTGGGGGGTACGGAGATGGCGGTATTGTTGTAACAAATGATGATGTTCTCGCCGATCGAATTAGAACGCTTCGAGTTCATGGTAGTAAGAAGAAATATTATCACGATATGATAGGGTACAATAGTCGATTGGATACGCTGCAGGCGGCCTTACTGCTTGTTAAACTCGAAAAGATTGATGACTGGAATCAAGCTCGCAGGGAAAAGGCGCAATATTATTCCGAATCTTTCTCTTCACTACCGATCAAGACTCCTACTGTAAAATCTGGTCGAGAAGCTGTTTTCCATCTATACGTAATTGAGTCTGAAGCTCGCGATGATTTACAACTCGAATTAACGGAGAAAGGAATTGCTAGCGGAGTTTATTATCCCGTTCCCTTACATCTTCAACATGTCTATAATGACCTAGGGTATAAAGCAGGGGATTTCCCAGTTTCTGAGGCGGTTTCGAAGCGAGTGTTGGCGCTTCCGCTTTATCCTGAGATGACAATGGATCAACAAGACTATATTATTGATACGATTGCAAATTTTTGTGCGAAGTGAGGAATGAGCATTATGGGTAAATCGGGTCTGAATGTAGTCGAAAGAGCACAGCTGTTAATAGATAAACTGAATCAGAAAACAGCAGTAATCGGTGTAGTCGGTTTAGGCTATGTCGGCCTTCCATTAGCAGTTGAGAAGGCAAAGGCTGGGTATCGAGTTGTAGGCTTCGATATACAAGTGGAAAAGGTGGACATGGTGAATCGCGGAGTAAATTATATCGGCGATGTAGTCGATTCCGACTTGAAGCAACTTGTTGATTCCGGACAATTGCGAGCCACTACGGATTATTCTTTTATCAATGACGTCGACGCTGTTGCGATTTGCGTACCTACTCCTCTGGATGTGTACCAACAACCTGATACTAGTTATGTTGAATCATCAACAAGAGAAATTGCCAAACATATTCATCCTGGCATGTTAGTCGTTCTGGAAAGCACCACATATCCCGGAACAACCGAAGAGCTAGTCAAACCCATCTTGGAGCACTCGGGATTAGTTTGCGGAGTAGAATTTTTCTTAGCCTACTCGCCGGAGCGCGTCGATCCAGGTAACAAATATTTTCATACGAAAAACACTCCTAAGGTCGTAGGCGGAGTAACCGAACAGTGCTTAACCGTAGCTGCTACTTTGTATAGGAATGTTTTGGACGGCGAAATTCACGAGGTGTCAAGTCCGGCCATTGCAGAGATGGAGAAGATTTATGAGAACACTTTCCGTCATATCAATATTGCGCTTGCAAACGAAATGGCGGTGCTTTGCAACAGAATGGGCATCAATGTCTGGGAAGTGATTGACGCTGCCAAAACAAAGCCATACGGTTTTATGGCCTTTTATCCCGGTCCTGGTTTGGGCGGTCACTGTATTCCAATTGATCCATTCTATCTTACTTGGAAAGCAAGAGAATACAACTACCATACTAGGTTAATCGAGTTAGCTGGCGAGATTAACAACGCGATGCCTCAGTTTGTTGTCGATAAAATCTCTTATATTCTTAACTTTGAAGCCAAATCCATAAGAAAATCTAATGTTTTGATTGTAGGGGTTGCATATAAAAAAGATATTGACGATTATCGGGAGTCGCCTGTTCTCAAAATCATTGAAATTCTTAAAGAGCTTGGCGCAAATATCAGCTACCATGATCCATACATCCCATCCTTCAAATATAAAGGAGAGAAGTATGAATCAATTCCATTGTCTGGAGAATTGATTCAAGCAGCTGATATTACAGTAATTACTACTGATCATACCAATCTCGATTACGATCTATTGGGGAACCGGGCCAATAGCTTACTTGATACACGAAATGCTATGAAACACAGTAATAAGCCGAAGGGCTATTACTTACTCTAAAAAGTAGGAGTGTCTAAATTGGTGGAAATTAGAGGGAAGAAAATATTTATTACCGGGGGAGCAGGATTTATCGGTTCTACCTTAATTGGCAGATTGATTGAACACAATCAGGTCACGGTATTCGATAATATGTCTCGGAACGCCCTTAAATACAAATCTTACTATAGTCACCCGAACTTGACCGTGATCGAAGGCGATGTTCTGAATCTTGAACTATTGAAAAAGTCTATGGTAGGCTCGGATTATGTAGTACATTGTGCTGGAATTGCCGGAATCGATACAGTTATCAAGAGCCCGGTTACGACAATGAAAGTGAATATGATCGGTTCCGCTTATGTATTAGAGGCTGCCGCATCATTGGACCACTGTGAAAGAGTTGTTTGCTTTAGTACTAGTGAAGTTTTCGGACAAATGGCATTTCGTTCCGACGAGACGAGTCCTGCTGTAATGGGTGCGGTTGGGGAAGCTCGTTGGACGTATGCTGTGAGCAAGCTAGCTGAAGAGCATTTGGCTTACTCCTATTACAAAGAAACCAATTTGCCTTGTGTAACTGTGCGTCCATTTAACGTGTATGGACCTGGACAAGTTGGAGAGGGTGCAATACGGGCTTTTATTTTCAATGCCATCAAGAACGATAAGTTAATCATTCACGGTGATGGCACGCAAATTAGAGCATGGTGCTATGTCGACGATATGGTTGATGGGATCCTTTGCTGTCTGACTAGAAAGGAAGCCATAGGCGAATCCTTCAATATCGGGAATCAAAGAGCTATCACCACAATTTACGGATTGGCGAATACAATTATCCGAGTCACGAACTCCAAATCATCGATTGAGTTTGTAGAGAAACACTCAGCTGATATCGAGTTGAGAATCCCGCACGTAGGGAAAGCTAAGGAATTACTGGGCTTCCAAGCAAAAGTGGATTTGGATGAAGGCATCCATAGAACAGCCGAGTACTTCAAGGGGACGTTGTTATGATCAAATTGTCTCAGCCTAGTTTTACCGAGGAGCAAATAACCAGTGTGGTTGAAGTATTGAAAAGCGGAATGCTGGTACAAGGGAAAAAAGTTCTTCAATTTGAAGAACTATTATCCGATTACATGAATGGGCCGTATGTTGTAGCTGTTAGTAGCGGAACTGCGGCGCTGCATCTGGCTATGATCGCCTTGGGCATTTCAAAAGGTGATGCAGTTTTTGTGCCTGATTTCACTTTCCCGGCGACGGCTAACGCAGTTGAACTAGTAGGAGCCAGGTCCATAATGGTAGAAGTGGATCCGAGCACATATTGTATTACACCAGAGACATTGTTAGCTGCTATTAAAGGTTTTGAAGGGCCCGAGAAACCGAAGGCAATTATTCCAGTTCATGAGTTTGGTGCCGGAGTTGCAATGGATCAAGTAATGGATATTGCTAGAGAGCACGGATTATTCGTTGTAGAAGATGCGGCATGTGCACTGGGGACTCAAATTAATGGTCGATTTGCGGGTGATTTTGGCCATATGGGCTGCTTCTCCTTTCACCCCAGGAAATCATTAACCACGGGTGAAGGCGGCGCGATTACAACCAATGACAAATCACTATATTTGGAATTGTTGAAACTAAGAAATCACGGGATTGAATATTCGAACCAATCTATTGATTTTGTTGTTCCAGGCTTGAATTATAGAATGACTGAGTTTCAAGCTGCATTAGGCATTACCCAAGTTGAATATTTTAAACGTATGCTAAATATACGATTTGAAATTGCTCAACAATATCAGCAATTATTGAAAGATATTGAGATGTTTCAATTACCTGAGAATTTGGACGGTCACAGCTGGCAGACCTTCATGATCGTTCTGAATGAAGAATATGACAGACGGACCATTATCAACGAATTGAAGTCTAGAGAGATTGAGACGAATTTAGGGGCTCAGGCTCTTCATATGTTGAGTTATTTCAAGCAAAAGTACGCGTATCATGAAAATGATTTTAGTGTTGCTGCACGTTTATTTAAGCATGGCTTAGCTATTCCAATTCATGACAAATTGACTGCCAGTGAGATTAATAAAGTATCGGAGCAGTTGGTAAGGGTCCTTCGATCAATAGAATAGGTTGTGATGCTAGATGAATATCCTTCGAATAGCAAAAATAATTAAAGAGGTTAAAGAGACCTTGCAACTCGATCTAAAGGGTCTCACCGTTTATACAGAAGCTGGGACAGGCATGTATGCATGCACGCCTGTCATTGCTGCACTGGCCGGTGCAGAGAAGGTGTATGCTATCTCCCGGGATACAAGATATGGCACATCCGAACAAGCGGTCCGTGAAGTGAACCAAATCGCCGCTGCTATCCATGATACCCTAGTAGACCGGATATGTCATATCCACAACAAGATTGATCAGCAACTATTTGAAGCCGATATTGTTACCAATCTAGGACATGTACGGCCTATTGACAAGACTATGATCAACAAACTAAATAATGACAAGGTCGTCATTCCATATATGTGCGAGGCGTGGGAAGTTAGACCAGGTGATGTTGATCTTAATGAGTGTTTATTAAACAATATCCCTGTGATGGGCACAAATGAAACTCATCCGGGTGTAAATTGCTTTAAAACTTGTGGACATTTAGTGGCCAAGCTGTTATTTGAGGCTGGATTGGAGATTAGAAAAAATAAAATCGCCATCTTTAGTTCTGATCATTTCGGCCATGTTATTCATGACTTACTGCAACAACTGGAGGCAGACGTAACACTCTTTGAGTGTGTGAAAAGCTTGAACGAGAGCAACTTGGATTCTTTAGATGCTTTGATTATTGCTGACTATATGAATCGCAATGTCCTGGTTGGTGAACGAGGGCTAATCGATTTGAAAAAGATTGCGGAACAATCGAGTGGGATAGTATTGGTGCCATTTGCAGGTCACTGTGAGATGGAGTATGTTAAGAGTCTAGGCATTCAGATGTATCCAATGATGAATTTGGAACCTGTAAGAATGAGTAGGACACTGGCACATGTGGGGCCAATGCCGACCATTGAGTTATTAGCAGCTGGACTTAAAGTCGGAGAATTGATGAGGCGGGCGAAAAAACCAAATCTTACGATATCCGAAATCGTGTCCCAAATTGAAACGGACAAGATCTGGGCTGAACTTGCTCAACCTATTCATATGGGTACCATGGAGGGGAAATGAAAATTGCAGCCTTAGGGCGAACAAATATGCTTTACGAAAGTATTCTTAAAGTACATGAGGCCGGTCATGAAGTCGTGTTAATTGGAACATGCAAAGAAGCCCCTGAATACGACAAAACTGCAGAGGACTTTAAAGAATTAGCTGAACGACTGGGGGCTGTTTTTTTTTATGATACCCAAATCAACAGTCCCCGCATTGTTGAACTAATGAGTAACAGCCGGGCAGAGATTGCAATTAGTGTGAACTGGTTAACCATTATCGGTAAGGATGCGATAAGTGCTTTTCCATTCGGGATTCTTAATGCCCATGGCGGTGACTTGCCTAGATATCGAGGTAATGCGTGTGCAAATTGGGCATTAATTGAGTATGAGAAACGGGTAACAATGACCATCCACCAGATGGAAGCAGGAGAACTGGATTCTGGACCGATCGTTACACAAGAACATCTGCCAATAAATGAACAAACTACGATAGGTAATATCTATACTTTCTTCGAGAATATTGTTCCAGAACTGTTCGTGAAATCGATAAATGGATTGAGTAATGGGGCAATTGCACCTAAGCCGCAACCGAAAGAACCGCAATTGGCATTGCGATGCTACCCGCGTATTCCATCGGATAGCTTATTAGATTGGCAATCGGATGCGAAGCGACTGGTTAGAATCATAAATGCTTCATCTGAGCCGTTCAATGGCGCCTATACTTATTTGAATTCACAAAAGTTAATTGTGTGGGAGGCAACTTTCTCGGAATTTGAATATCCAAGCTTATATGTTCCCGGGCAAGTAGTACGGATTCAAAAAGATGGAACAGTTGATGTTGCCTCAGGAGATGGGGTTGTAGTTCTGAAGACTGTTCAGCTGGAGTCGGCCCCAAAGCAACCGGCAGCTTCTGTAATAAAATCGATGAGAACCCGGTTGGGAATGCATGTAGAGGAAGAAATTTATTTCCTGCATAGTAAGATTAGAGAACTCGAAGCATTTATTCAGCAAATGAAGAAATGAGTGAAACCATTTGAAAGTGCATTTTTTAGGCAATACATGCAATTATGCATATTGGATGGCAAAATGGTGTATTGAACTAGGCTTGGAGGCAAAGCTTTTCATTTCGCCAAATACTATTGAGAGAGACATGCCGTGGTGGGATGATGATAGTCTCGTAAAAGGTGAAATCCCGGAATTTGTTAAATATGTAGAAATGCCTTTCGGTAAAGAGTTTCTTAGCAAGAAGAAGCTTGCGTTCTTGTATAGGGATATATTGGATTGCGATGTTATACACAGCTTTAGTCCTGACCTCCTAGGTGGGTTAACTAATTTTGATATCCCGATGATTTATCACTCGGTCGGTGATTTGGATAAACATCCCTACATTGTCGCTAGGGAAAAACCATTAAAAAATATATTGGACCTTCGTGAGATATTTCGAGTTTGGCGGTTTCGAAAAGTTTTGAAAGAAGTGGATCAATTGATTCTTTCTCAACTGTACGAAATACCGTATGGACAACAATTTTGTTCAGGAAGACTATCAATCTTACCGGTTCCCTACAATATAGTCCCGGAAACCGGCGAACTTGAAAAGGATTCAACGAATCATCCTTTGCGATTTTTTGCACCGGCGAGACAAATGTGGGGGTTCAAGGGGAATGACCTTCTTCTCAACGCGTTCAGCGAACTAAGATCTGAACTTCCTGTTGAACCTCTTCTTGAATTGATCGAGTGGGGACCTGATCTGGAGAGATCAAAAAAGTTAGTGGAGGAGCTAGGTCTTACCCCCTGCGTGAAATGGCTTCCTGTGTTGACTAAGAAAGATCTATACAACGAAATGTCAAAGCCAGGAACGATTGTGGTGGATCAGTTCATTCGTTCGTTCTCGGATTCGGCTGCACTTGGCGGAGTGAGCCGGGATGCGCTTATGATCGGAGCTCCACTAATCACTCATATTTCAATTGATTCCCCGTACTTTGAACAATTGCACAAAAATGCACCACCAGCATTCACCGTAACAGAACCGACAGTGGAGGCTATTCTGGCAAAACTACAAGAAGCTGCGGCAATAAGTTGGCCAGAGTTGTGTGAAATTGGGCGAAAAGGAACAGAATGGCTAAGAGATGAGCATGATTGGCGGAATGTAATGCCCGAATATATCAAATTGTATCGATCAGTAATCAAACAAAGCAAGTTCTAGGAGCGAAATGCGATGTGTGGGATAGTTGGTTTTATTCAATACAATAACAGTTTCGATCGTGAACGAGCGATCAAAGAAATTCAGAGTATGTCAAAACGTATTTTGCACCGTGGTCCTGATCACGGAGGCTATTGGTTCGATGAGGAGAACGGTGTAGTATTCGGACATCGTCGTCTATCAATCGTTGATCTTTCCGCACATGGAGAGCAACCTATGATTTCTTCGACTGGTCGGTATGTAATTAGCTTTAATGGCGAAATCTATAATCATACAGACATTAAGAAACAGCTTCTATCAGAAGCGTTTCTTACTTTTCGTGGCTATTCCGATACCGAGATTCTTTTGGCCGCAATAGAACGGTGGGGAATAAAGGCTGCTTTAGAGCAGGCTGTAGGTATGTTTGCTATTGCTGTATGGGACCGCAGGGATCACAAACTAACCCTGACCCGAGATCGGTTGGGTGAGAAGCCCTTGTATTATGGATTTAATAAAGGCAATTTTTTTTTCAGCTCTGAGTTAAAAGCTATGATAGGTCATTCTGACTTTGTTCCGACAGTCAACAGAAATGCCGTAGCACAATTTATTCAACATAATTATATCCCTTCCCCTCATTCCATTTTGGAGGGGATCCAGAAGCTGATGCCAGGAACTATGCTGGAATTAATAGTTCCGACTAAGGAGTTCGCCACCCGTTCTTATTGGAGCATATCGGATCTTGCTACCAAGGAAGCCATTGAAATCGGTGAAGAAGAAGCAATTAACCATTTAGAACAATTGGTGGACAAGTCCATAGGGCAACAAATGCTTGCAGATGTTCCATTAGGCGCTTTTTTATCAGGTGGAATTGATTCGTCGACTGTGGTTGCTTCCATGCAAAAACAGAGCAAACGTTCCATCAAGACGTTCAGTATTGGATTC
The DNA here is from genome assembly GCF_004000845.1 of Paenibacillus koleovorans NBRC 103111. Taxonomy (GTDB): domain Bacteria; phylum Bacillota; class Bacilli; order Paenibacillales; family NBRC-103111; genus Paenibacillus_AA; species Paenibacillus_AA koleovorans. The sequence continues at coordinate 22,063 of NZ_BIMA01000009.1, read as the reverse complement.
GATGAGGAAGCCTATAATGAAGCTCATCACGCCAAAAACGTAGCAGCTTATTTGAACACGGTTCACACGGAGTTTTATGTCACTGCGAAAGATGCGTTGAATGTAATTCCTGAACTTCAAACTATATATGATGAACCTTTTGCAGATGTATCGCAAATTCCAACAATATTGCTTTCTCGGCTATCTAAGCAGCATGTTACCGTTACTTTATCTGGTGACGGGGGTGATGAGTTATTCGGTGGATATTCGAGGTATACCAATGTAATTAGAATCTGGGGACAAATGTCTAAACTGCCTAATATTATACGAACGCCGCTATCTAGCTTCTTGAAAAGTAGTTCTCCTATGATTTGGGGGGATAAAAGTAAAATTCTGCTTTTGGCAGAGCTACTGAAAAGCAAATCGATGGAGCATATGTATTTGAAGTATATATCTCACACCAGTTCTATGGGGCAATTAGTATTGCAGCCGTCTCAAGCTGGGATAGAGTCCTTACTTTCAAGTTCGCCTCTTTCTTATCTGGATGACCTCCATAAAATGATTTATATGGATACTATTTCCTACTTGCCGGATGACGTTTTGGTGAAGCTTGATCGTGCTTCTATGTCAACAAGTTTGGAATCTAGAATTCCACTTCTAGATCATCGAATTGTTGAGTTTGCTTGGTCCATACCAACAAGTCTAAAAATAAATCATGGTGAATCCAAGTATATTCTAAAAAAATTACTAAAAAAATCTTTACCCCAACAACTAGTTGATCGCCCTAAGATGGGTTTTGGCGTGCCAATCAGTAAATGGCTAAGAGGACCACTTAAGTGGTGGGCGGATGCACTTCTTGATGATAACAAAATTCGAAAACAGGGGTATCTGTCTCCGCTATTGGTTAGAAAATTATGGTCTGAGCATGCTGATGGAAAAAAAGACTGGGGCTATGTGCTTTGGAATATCCTAATGTTTCAAGCCTGGCTAAACGAATATATCGAGAGGGAATAAAGTCAGGAGGTTAAATTTTGTTTTCACAAAAGCGAGTGTTCAAAGATTTTGGAGTATACTTTGCCTCCGCTTTGTCCAATGGTGGAATTGCTTTTGTTTTCATTATACTTGTAGCTAATTTTATGCCTACAGAAGAGTATGGGAGAGCATCGAGCGCATTGGCTATGTGCGGAATGTTCTCATTACTCTCGATGATGGGGTTGAATCAAGGATATATTATTCTACAAAAGAATAAGGAATTTAATGAAAAGGATTCTATACTTTCGTCTGCTCATATTGGAAGTATTATTGGATTCGGACTGGTTTCTATCCTATTGGCATTCTTTTGGAAACAGACAAGCATGTTTTTTTTAGAACACGAAATGCCATACAGTTATTTGATTCCATGTTTGTTCCTTGTGTTAGCAACAATCCTTACTGAAATGAACAATGTGAGAATGAGGTACTCTTACCAAAAAAAACTGGTTTTGGTTACAGGAATTATTAACGGACTGCTCTATTCCAGTCTTTCGATTGTATTACTTCTCGCTGTAAGCAATCACTCGTCTATGCTGTTATGGTCTTCGTCAATTACGCTGCTATTGGTGGCCTTATATATTTATTTTAAGCACGGTTTACCTATTAAGTTCAACTGGATGAGGTCAGACTTATTCAAATCATTATATCGAATTTCTGCGCCTTTGGGTTTGACGGCACTTATTGCAGTTGTGCCAGCCATTGCAAGTCGCACTATTCTTATTCATTTTGGCAATGGATTAACAGACGTGGCCGTTTACGCATTGGCACTGAGTTTGGCACAACCTATGACCTTAATAACTTCCGCATTTTTGTCTGCCTGGGGACCGCACATGCTCGATCATCATGCAGATGAAAGCTTCAGAAATAAGGTAAATGCAATCACAATAACTTTGTTATTGGTCATAACTGTTGGTTCACAAATAATGCAAATAGTAATCGAGGTATTATTACCCTATACTGTAGAAAAGGAAGATCTGCAAGTTGCAGCAAATGTATCCGCATTATTCTCGCTTACTGTAGGGCTGAGAATGCTCGGCTCCGTGTTTTCGTCAGGGTATATTTATAAAGGAAAATCGTTTCATTCTTTATGGATCCAGGCAACTGCAATCCTTGTAGCAACAGCATCATCCTATGTGCTCGTATTTCACTTTAAACTAAGTATAGTAGGAGTGGTATTAGGAGAGTTGTTCGGCGTATTGATCTACTTGGTGGTCGGGTCTTATGTGTCCAATCGGTATCTGCCAATTAGGATGCAATATGTAAAATTATTCGTATTTGGCATCCTCTCCATTACTCTTGCAATCTTATCGACTAAAGCTAATGGAGTCGGTACATTGTCCTTTATGAACAATATTTCTTTTTTGATGATGCAGCTTATTTTATCTGCATTTTTTTTCAAAAGTCATATCCAGTCAGTAGCAAAAACTATTAAGCACAAATGGGTGAACCGTCTAAATATACGTGTAAAGGAACGTTAATTTGATGATAAGGTATGTAAGGAATTTTGTGCTGGCACTTATTTATTATTCGCTGCAAGCTTACGTTTACACACCGCCATTCCATTTTATTTGGATTTTTTTATCTGTGGTTTTAGGATCGCTATTAATGTCAGTCAGCTTAGAAGTCCTATTTAAAGTTATTAAAGATAACCACGGTAACTTTTTATGTCCTGAGGGTATGGCAGTGTTAGGATTTATTTTATACTTTTTATGTGCTCCCTTTGTCATGTTCGAACGATATAACTTAGATGTATCTGAAAGGCTTTATGGCGTATCTGCGAGTGACTTTACTCAGTTAGGACCTACCTTTACTTTAAGTATTCTTGGTTTATTCCTGTTCTGGGTTGCGTTCACGATTGGTTTGTTTTGGACCAGATTGAAGAAGACTGGACGCGAGGAACAACAAAGTTTAGATGTATATCGTGATAAAATGAAACAGGCGAAACATGGATTTAGATCCTATATGATTGCTGGGCTCTTATTTTATTTTCTTGGTATTGCTGTCGTTTGGCTTTGGCTAGGCGGAATCTTCAATTGGTTATCAGCTACCATAAGCTCATTTATTGCTCGGGGGCAAGGTGTGCGCTTTGTCGGACAATCAGGTTATGGTTACATCGAGATCATAAACAAGTTTGCAGATGTTGGAATCATTATTTTTATCATCATTCTGTATTTAATTTTTAGGAACAAGCTGGCACGTCCTATTATTTGGGTAATCGGATTTGTGTTAAGCTTTCTAGCTTATGGATATATCGGATCAAGGACCGCGGTACTTATCGTTATTTTGTGGTTGTTAATTATTCATTCCATGCTGATAAAACCAATCAAGTTCAAGAATTTCGTATTATTAGGATTCGTAATTGTGTTTCTGGCATTATTTATGAACTCAGTTTCCCATTTTGCCAATATCGGACAACGACCAGGGTCAATCGTTGATTTGTTGACATACACAATCAATGCCTCTGCTGTGACATTTGTAGCAGGCATAGACTTATCACGTGTATTGCCAACAGTTGTTATGTTCAAACATAGTTTGCAAGGAGATATTACCTTGGGCAGCACATTTATCGCTTCCTTACTTCATCCATTACCTAATTACGTATGGCCGTTTAGCAGACCACTTAACATCGAACAATTCGCAGCATGGAAAGCTGAGATTGATCCGTACGGCCATCGATCGCATCCGATCATTGGTATGCCTGGCGAAGCATTTATCAATTTTTCTTGGTTTGGAGTAATGTTAATTGGATTTGTTCTAGGCCTAATTACTTCTTATTGTCAAAAGTTCTACAACATGTTCGTTCAGTATGGCAACATTGCATCCGGTGTGATCGCGGTCATTCTATCCGTTTTTACTTTTACGATTACAGCGACACAGTCATTTATCTTGTTCTATCAATTGGTAATATTAGCCATAACGATAATTGGATTTCTGTTTGTTACAAAAATCAAGTGGAAGTAGTACGGAGGACTTACAATGAGAAAGAAAAAAGTTGCTTTCATCGTTCCAACGCTGGATGGAGGCGGGGCAGAACGGGTGATTGTTACTTTGCTCAATCACTTAAGTAGAGACTTGTTTGATCCTCATCTAGTAATAATAAATTATGGGGGAAAGTATGAGAAGGACGTTTCTAGCGACGTTATAGTTCATCACTTACATTGCTCGAGAGTTAGAAGCAGTTTTATTCCTTTAGTAAGAACTATAAGAGCGATTCAGCCAGATGTAGTCTTATCGACAATTAGTTACTTGAATCTGGCTCTTCTAATGATTAAGCCATTGCTTCCAAAACAAATGAAATTTATTATTAGGGAATCCAATACACCAAGTGCTTTTTTACCAACGATGAGTTGGCCGGCGCTTTGGAAATTTTTATTTAGAATGTTCTACAGACAGGCAGACCTTATTATTTGCCAATCCGATCATATGATTGAGGATATGTCCGCTTCATTTGGGTTGGACAAAGGGAATATGTTAAGAATCTATAACCCTGTGGATATACAGAAAATTAGTAAATTAACAGCATCCGTGATAAACCCATTTGAGGGGATGCGCGGTCCACATATCGTGTGTGCCGGGAGGTTGACTCATCAGAAGGGCTTTGATCGCATAATTGTGAAGCTTGTAGAATGGAAGAAAGACAACCCGGATCTTAAAGTGTGGATACTTGGAGAAGGCGAACTAAAGGCATCATTACAAGAACAGGCTAAAGCCGCGGGAGTATCGGATCACATTGAGTTCTCCGGGTTTCAGGATAATCCGTATCAATGGCTAAGTCATGCAGATCTATTTATCCTATGCTCCCGCTATGAAGGACTTCCTAATATAATGCTTGAGGCTATCGCATGCGGGTGCCCTGTGCTAGCAGTCGAAAACCCAGGTGGAACCCATGAAATAATGCAGATTCATAATCTCCAAGGTCAATACGTTTCCGTTCTGCCTGATTCATTAACTTTTGACTATCGTAAAGAGCCGTTGTCAAGTAGTTTCATGGTGGACCAGATAATAAAGCAGTATGAAAAAGTATTGAAATACTAATATGGAGGGGAGGGATTTCGTTGAACTTTTTGGTAACCGGGGGTAGTGGATTTATTGGCTCGCACTTGGTCAAAGAGCTCTTGAAAGCAGGGCATCAAGTCAAGGTACTAGATAACTTCAGCAGCGGTAAGATGGAAAACTTAAAGGAGACTGTTAACTGTAGCAGGCTCGAAATTATTAATGGAGATGTTCTTAATTGGAATGAACTAAATAATAGCATGTATGGAATGGATGGGGTTTTTCATTTAGCTGCATTAGTCTCGGTACCTGTGTCCATACGAGAACCGCAACTCAATTTTGAACAAAATATTCAGGGAACCCATAATGTTTTTGAAATAGCTAGATTGAATCATATAAAAAAAATAGTTTATGCGAGCAGTGCTGCGGTATACGGAGATACCACGCAAACGCCTATTCACGAGGATTTATTGCCGAATCCAATTAATCCGTATGGATACGCCAAGTATATTACGGAACAGCTAGGTCAAATGTACAACCGAACCTATATGGTTGATTCTGTAGCACTAAGATTTTTTAATGTATATGGACCGAATCAAGACCCTTGCTCCGTTTATTCAGGTGTGATTAGCAAGTTTATTCATTTGATGAAGAATGGGCAAAGTCCAACAATCTACGGAGATGGTGGGCAAACGAGAGATTTTGTTTATGTGATGGATGTGGTAAGTGCCATGATCGGCGCGATGCTTTCCACTCAATCCGGATTCAAGTGTTATAACGTCGGTTCGGGACAAACTCTAAGCATTAGGGCGTTGATACAACTGTTAAATGAAATTTTTCAGCAGAATATTCCCCCTCTCTATGAAAAGGATCGTCAAGGTGACATAAGGCACTCTGTATCCGATATTTCAAAGATCAGCGAGGAACTGGGTTTTGAACCCCAATGGAGCATTCTGGATGGGTTGAACGAGTTAATATCCTTTGAGAAGACAGGTATTTAGATATGAAAATCTTATACATTACTTCCAGCTTTCCTTGTGGACCAGGTGAGTCATTCCTAATTCCTGAGCTTGCGGAACTATCCAATCGAGGACATAAGGTTTACATCGCACCTATACATCCAAGGGGAAAAGTTTTTCATGAAAGCATATTAGAGTTGAACTTGCCACTACTATTAAAACCATTACTTCACTTGATTTATGTTGTATTCTTTATTTATGAATTCTTTTGTCATCCGAATAGAATGATTCGTTCCATCTCCATCCTTTTTCAGAGCCGTAACAAATCCATTCTGGTCAAAAATTTTTCAGTTTTGCTGAAGGCCTCCTGGCTTAGTTGGTTTTGCCGAAAACATAAAATTGAACATATTCATGCCCATTGGGTATCGTATAGTTCAACGGCTGCCCTTATTGCAAGTATATTGTCCGGCATCGAATGGAGCTTTACTGCACACAGGTGGGATATCGTCGATAATAATCTCTTAGAGTTGAAAATAAAGAAGGCTAAATTTTGCAGATTCATTTCATCAAGCGGGGTACGGCTGGCGAGCGAGAGAGTACATGAAATGCCACTGGATAAAATGGTTGTATTACATATGGGTGTGAAACTTCCGGAATTTGAGTGTCGGGAACCCATTGTTAACGAGAATCCTAAAGTAATTGTATGTCCTGCAAATTTAATAGAAGTAAAAGGACATCGATATCTAATTAAAGCTGTTAAGCAGCTTCGGGATAAGAATTGTAGAATAGATTTATGGCTAATTGGAGACGGCCCGCTTAAACAGGAACTAATGGATTATTGTAACCAACTCCACTTAACGCAATCCATACGATTTGTCGGACAAAAACCACATCACGAGTTGATGAATTTGTATAAGAATGGTCATGTATTTGGTGTGGTATTACCCAGTGTGGACCTTGGTAATGGAGAACATGAAGGAATCCCTGTATCTCTGATTGAAGCGATGTCATTCGATATTCCCGTAATATCCACAGACACTGGTGGCATTCCAGAATTGTTGCAAAACGGAGCAGGCATTATAGTTCCCCATCAAAATCCGACAGCTTTGGCTCATGCAATAGAGACCTTGGTTACGGATTTCGGACTAAGGAATGAAATGATTGTGAAGGCAAGATTTGTGCTCAAAAGTCAGTTTGACATTCAGATCATTGTCGATCAATTGGTGGGGCATATGAATCCTGAGGGGCAAGTGAATTTGAAAGAAATGGTGAATTCATGAACATATTAGTTATTAATCATTATGCAGGTTCGCCCTATCATGGTATGGAATACCGGCCTTACTTCCTTGCGAAGGAATGGGTTTCTCTAGGACATTCGGTAACCATCGTAGCTTCAACGGAGTCTCATTTGCGTATTAACGCCCCAGAAACAACAGGTCTGCTGACTGAGCAATGGATTGATGGAATTCAATATTTATGGGTACGCACAACACCCTACAAAGATAATGGAGTAAAAAGGGTTATCAATATTTTCAACTTCGTTATTAAGCTAATTTGGAATTCCAAGGATATAGTAAATCAAGTTAAACCAGATGCCGTTATAGCATCCTCCACATACCCGTTTGATATTTATGCTGCTCAAGCCATTGCAAAAAAAGCAAAAGCTAAATTTATTTATGAAGTGCATGATTTGTGGCCTCTTACGCCGGTTGAAATAGGAGGGATGTCCCCATACCACCCGCTAATTATGCTCATGCAGAAAGCAGAGGACGACGGGTACCGCAAAGCGGATCGAGTTGTTTCAATGTTGCCGTATGCGAGGTCTTACATGTTATCTCGAGGGATGAAGGATCATAAATTCACATGCATTCCTAATGGCGTTCATATCTCGGACTGGCAGAACAGTATTCAAAGCTTGCCAACGCACCACCAAGCGGTATTGGAAGAACTTGCGTTAAAAAAGCACTTCCTCATAGGGTACGCAGGGTACCATGGGTTAGCGAATGCTCTGTTTCCCATGCTCGAAACAGCGTTATTAATGAAAGAGAGTCCTATATCTTTTGTTTTAGTTGGTAATGGTCCATTAAAGGAAGAGTTGGAGTTAAAAGCTAAACGGCTAGGTCTAACCAACATCTATTTTTTGCCTTCAATAACGAAAAATGAAATTCCGACTTTTCTGTGTAAAATGGATGTGCTGTATATTGGATGGAACAAGAAAAGAATCTATGAATATGGAGTGAGCCCAAATAAATTAATGGATTATATGATGGCGGCCAAGCCGGTGATCCATTCCATTGATGCGGGAAATGATATTGTGGCGGAATCGGGATGCGGTATATCTGTGCCTGCTGAAAAACCTGAACAGGTAAAGGAAGCCATTGAGAAGCTAATGCGTCTGACAAGAAGTGAATTATTAGAAATGGGTAACAAAGGAAAAGAGTACGTGGTGTTGAATCATGATTACCAAATTCTGGCGAAAAAATTTATATCTGTACTATCTGATTAAGTCATTTTGACAGGAAGGACACGTACGTATGAACGAAATTGATCAAATTAAGCAACGGTACAGTGAGAGGAATTCCCTTAAAAAAAATAATCTGTATAATTCCTTGATTCCATCCGTTTATATGTCTCTTCAGGAAAAGGAACGTGCATTGATTCGATGGATCAAAGATTGCAAGGTTGAACCGATCGAGATCAAAACCGTTTTGGAGGTTGGTTGTGGAGGAGGGGGAAACTTACTCCAATTGATTCAGCTCGGATTTTTGCCAGAAAATTTGACTGGAAATGAACTACAAGAGGACAGAGCTCTAGCAGCAAGGAAAAAACTTCCTCAAGACACTGCTATTATTGTTGGGGATGCATCAGAAAATGATTTTGGTGGACAGCTATTCGACATCGTATATGTTTCAACCGTATTTTCTTCAATACTTGATGATAGTTTCCAACAAAAATTGGCAGGCCGTATATGGGAAAAAACAAAGCCAGGTGGAGGAGTTTTGTGGTATGACTTTATATATGACAATCCATCTAATCGGGACGTTAAGGGGATTCCTGTTAGAAGAATCAAAGAGTTATTCCCGTTAGGTGAGATAAGAGAGTGGAGTTTGACTCTGGCTCCTCCTATTAGCAGAAGGGTTACAAAATTTCATCCTTCCATGTATACGATTTTCAACTGCATTTCTTTGCTTAGAACTCATAAATTATGCTGGATTGAAAAAAAAAAATAACATAACTTCCCTTGGAGTGAGTACTTTGATGAAGATACCATATGCATTGCCATACATCGATGATCAAGAGATCGCAGAACTGATATCAACACTCAAATCAAATTGGTTGAGCCGGGGGCCCAAAACGGCAGAGTTTGAGAGCAAGTTTGCTGATTACGTCGATTCCGAGTACGCGGTTGGGTTAAACTCATGTACAGCTGGCTTACATCTTGCTCAACTTGCGCTAGGGATTGGTCCAGGTGACGAGGTTATTACTACACCTTATACTTTTGTAGCAACTGCGAATACCATTCTCCACACTGGCGCCAAGCCTGTGTTCTGTGATATTGACCCGATTACGATGAACATTGATCATACGAAACTAGAAAAACATATTACAGCTAACACGAAAGCAATTATTCCTGTTCATTTCGCAGGGTTGCCTTGTGAAATGGATACTATAATGGATATGGCAAAAAGTAATAATTTTAAAGTGATCGAAGACGCAGCTCATGCGGTATATACCCGATATAAGAAAGAGCCGATTGGATGTATTGGAGATATGACTTGCTTCAGTTTCTATACCACTAAAAATCTAGCAACAGGCGAAGGCGGGATGGTAACGACTAAAGACGAGGAGTTGGCCGATCGTTTAAGAGTGATGAGTTTGCACGGAATGGATCGCAATGCCTGGAACCGTTATACGGAAAAGGGGTCTTGGTTCTATGAGGTCATTTACCCTGGCTATAAATATAACATGACAGATATTCAAGCTGCTCTTGGACTTGTTCAATTAACAAAATTGGAAGAGATGCAGTCGCTAAGGAATAAATATTCCGAAATGTATCAAAAAGCATTTTCCAACCAAGAGTTGATTACAACTCCCTTCGACTCGAGCGAACACACACACGCTTGGCATCTTTATGTTCTAAGAATTGATTTTGAAAAACTATTTATTACAAGAAGCGAGTTTATTGAAATATTGAAAGATAAAGGGATTGGGACAAGCGTACACTTCATTCCAGTTCCAAAACACCCGTATTATAAGAAACTCGGGTATAGTATCGAAGATTATCCAAATGCTAGCAAGGCTTACGAGGAAGCCGTTTCCATTCCGTTATACCCAAGCTTGTCAGAAGAGCAAGTGAACTATATTATTGAAATGATTCTGACGACAGTTAATAATTCGAAAAGGTAACGATTCCCATGAAATCTTATCTTCCGTATAAAAGACTTTTTGATCTTATCTTTGCAGCGGTAGGTCTTGTTTTAGTGAGTCCTCTGCTGCTGATAGCCGCTATTTTGATAAAACTTACTTCACAAGGGCCAATTTTTTTTAAACAGATTCGAATTGGAATGGGACAGAAGGAATTTAAGATCTTCAAATTTCGAACAATGTATATCAATGCAGAGACACAGGGCACTCAAATAACGATTGGTCGGGATCCCAGAATTACCTCTATAGGTCATTACTTGCGAACCTATAAGCTTGACGAGCTTCCTCAGCTTTTTAATGTTTTGCGAGGAGAAATGAGTTTAGTAGGCCCGAGGCCTGAGGTACCTCGTTATGTGAAATTTTATCAGGAAGAGCAAAAGAAAGTATTCCGTGTACGACCTGGAATAACAGATTACGCTTCAATTAAGTATTTTGATGAAAATCGATTGTTGGGTGAAGTGAAAGACCCGGAAGACTTCTATATTCATAAGATTATGCCGGATAAATTGGATTTAAATCTTCAATATATTCGTGAAATGTCGCTTAAAAAAGATATGCAAATTATTTTATTTACAGTGATTAGAATTTTTTGAGGAGTTGTATCATGTCGAACAAGGTTGTTGTTATTGGCGCGGGAAACTGGGGTATTAATTTAGTTCGAACTTTTCATCAATTGGGCGCATTAGCGGGAGTTGTTGAGGCTGAACAAACATTGCGGGATCGAATTGTGGAGAACTACCCTGATATTCCGGTTTTCCAAGAGTACTTAGAAGCGTTTAACACAGTGGACGCGACGGCGGCCATCATTGCTACACCTGCTCATACTCATTACTCGATTGCTAGCGAATTATTGCAATTGGAAAAAGATGTGTTCGTAGAAAAACCAATTACATTGTCATCCCTTGATGCAGAAAAGTTAGTTGATATCGCCAATAAACATAATCGAATACTAATGGTAGGACATCTGCTTTTGTATCAGCCGGCTATACAAAAAATGAAGCAACTAATTGAAGAGGGAACAATCGGCACACTTAAATCGATTCATCAGGAAAGAATGAAGCTAGGACGTGTAAGATCCGTCGAAAATGTATTGTGGAGCTTTGGAGTTCATGATATTGCTGTGATGTTGTTTCTAATTGGGAGTCAGCCAAATCGGATCGACACTTTCGGTCAATCCATATTGCAAGAACAGGTTGAAGATGATGTATATCTGCATCTTGGCTTTATCCATGGTGTGACAGCTCACCTTCATAATTCTTGGTTATGGCCGGAAATAAGAAGACGTTTGACGGCTATAGGAACAGAAGGAATGATTGTATTCGAAGAGGAGCGTCAATCATTAGTCCTTCATAACAAAAAAATCGGTGAGGATTTATCGAATATCGATAACGGTAGTTCAATTGTTCTTCAAAATAATGACCAGCCTCTCTCGCTGGAGTGTAAACATTTTTTGGACTGTATTCGAGACAGAATTACACCGGTTTCCGATGGACGTAATGGATTAGATGTCATACGCATTTTGGAAAAGGCATCTGAGCAATTGGATATAAATAAAACAAAAAGTATTGTCAATCAATAGGGGGTAACATGAAAGTACTAGTTACTGGGGCCGCCGGCTTTGTAGGATCACATGTCGTTCGGAGGCTCCTTGATTCCGGTATTGAAGTTTACGGAGTCGATAGTATGAACGATTATTATGACATAAGTCTGAAAGAGGCTCGACTTCGCCTGTTAGTTCATCCAAACTTTACCTTTCACAAGGCAAACATTGAAGACAGGTATGTAGTTAATGAGATTTTTGAAGCGTTTCGACCTCAAATCGTCATTAATTTGGCAGCTCAAGCAGGAGTCAGATATAGTCTTCAGAATCCAAATGCTTATATTGAATCTAATGTTGTCGGTTTTTTGAATATCTTAGAATCATGCCGAAAGTACGATATCAAGCACTTGATTTTTGCATCCTCCAGCTCTGTATACGGATTAAATAAGAAGATGCCCTTTTCCGTCCAAGATAATGTGGATCACCCAATTAGCCTGTACGCGGCAACGAAAAAATCAAATGAACTCATGGCACATTCATACAGTCATCTTTTTGGTTTGCCAGTAACGGGTTTGAGGTTTTTTACGGTTTATGGTCCTTGGGGTCGTCCGGACATGGCATATTTTTCTTTTACCAAAAGAATTGTTGAGGGTACACCCATTCAAATCTTTAATGAAGGGGATATGAAAAGGGATTTTACCTACATCGATGATATTGTAGAGAGTATCTTCCGATTAATCGATCTATCTCCAAAACCGAACTACGACTGGGATCCATTAAATCCGGAACCTAGTTCAAGCAGTGCGCCATATAAAGTGTATAATATTGGTAATCATCAGCCTGTGGACTTGATGCTATTTGTCAACTTACTAGAGAAATATATCGGGAAAAAGGCTGTAATTGAGTTTTTACCAATGCAAGCTGGGGATGTTAAAGAAACATATGCAGATATATCGGAACTCTACCAAGTTACGGGCTTTAAACCGGAAGTAACTATCGAAAGCGGTTTACAATCATTCGTCAGTTGGTACAAAGAGTACTATAACTAAATAGATAGGGGAATCTTTGAATGGGAAATTATTTTTTACATTCTTCATCATATGTTGATGAAGGTGCTATCATTGGTGATAACACAAAGATCTGGCATTTCTCGCATATAATGGGGGGGGCAGTAATTGGAGAACGATGTAATTTGGGACAAAATGTATTCGTTGCGTCCGGAGTGAAGGTTGGAACAAACTGTAAAATTCAAAACAATGTCTCGTTATACGATGGAGTAATTCTTGAAGATAATGTGTTTTGTGGGCCAAGTATGGTCTTCACCAATGTTAAAACCCCGCGCTCGGCTTTCCCAAGAAATACTAGTAGTGACTATCTCCCTACGGTGATCAAGAGTGGGGCGTCGATTGGTGCAAATGCAACTATTGTATGCGGCGGAACAATAGGAAGAGCTGCTTTAGTTGCTGCAGGAGCGGTAGTAACTAAAGATGTGCCGGATTATGCATTAGTCGCAGGTGTACCTGCTCGTATTATTGGTTGGGTGTGTGAATGTGGGGAAAAGCTTGAGTTCGAAAAGAATTTAGCTAAGTGTTTTCATTGTGACAGAGAATATAAAAAATCAACCGACAATCATGTAGTTTTAATATAATTCATATTACAAAGTCCGACTGATTCTAAGAATTAATTAGAGTCAGCGGATTTGTTTTGTTTTTCATTTTTTTAAGATTGAGCTTTATTGGATTTATAACTGTCAGGGGTGCGGAATATGAGAAACAACTTGTCACTCTTGTCTGCATAATCGAACAACCTCCCTCATACAGATGGTACAAGTAGTTCACTATCTCGTGAAGAGGGGATGAGGCAATGCGTCGGATCACATGGATATTGGCCATCGTGATAAGCATAGCACTGGTTGCGACCGGTTGTGGGACAAGGAACGCAGGGCAAGTGGTAAATGATCTCGATCATGTGGTCAGCAAATTGGACAGTTATCAGGGAACGGGGAAGATGGTGCTTCAGACGGGGCAGCAGCCACAGAAGTATGATGTGGAAGTGTGGTACCAGAAGCCGCATTATTACCGGATCTCCCTGACGAATGAGTCCAAAGATGTGACGCAAATCGTGCTCCGCAATGACGAAGGGGTGTTCGTGCTGACGCCTCATCTGAATAAGATGTTCCGCTTCCAAAGCGACTGGCCGGAAAACTCGGGTCAGGTGTATTTATACCAATCGCTCGTTCAGAGCATCGTGACGGACACGGAGCGGCAGTTTAACGCCGAGAAGGATACCTATGTGTTCGACGTGGCCGCCAACTACCAGAACGGCCTCCTGGCCCGACAGAAGATCTGGCTCAACAAGAAGTCGCTCGCGCCGCAAAAGGTGCAAGTGTCCGATGAGCGCAACAATATTATGGTGGAAGTGGATTTTACGGCGTTTGAGTTTGGCAAGAAGTTTGAGAAGGATTCGTTTGATATGCAGCGGAATATGACGAGCTGGGACCTGAGTTCGTTGCCGACGAATGCGAGCGGCGGGATGAGCACGAATACGAAGGCGGGCTCGCCTGACACAGCTACGAAGACCACGGATGCCGCTAAAGGTGCAACGACAGGCGCGATGAACGGTTCGTCAGGCACAGGTACCACGGGCAACACAGCTGGCAGCACTAATGGCAATGCGGCAACGAGTGCAACAGGCATGACAGGCACAACTGGTGCATCTGGCACGACAGGAACAGCCGGCACAACTGGCTCTGCTACAGGGGCGAAGAGTGGCTCCACAACGACGGACGCGTCAAAAACTGGCGCAAACACACCTGCTACCAGTGGCAGCAACAATGCGACTAACGGGTCGACAGGCTCCTCTGCAACCAACGGTACTAACGGAGCAGCAACAACTGGCACTGGAAGCAATGCGGTTACAGGCTCCAACAACGCTGCCTCTGGCACGAACAATGCCGCGACGGGCACGACGAACTCCGGCACGAACAATTCCGCGACGGGCACGACGAACAATACGGCTACCGGAGCGAAGCCTGGCACAACTACGCCAGCCGCTAACGGCGCCACTACAAGCAGCACAACAGGCACAACGAACAACGAGGCCCTCCAGCAGTTGCTGGGCATTGTAGAGCCGGAGTACACGCCTGAGGGCGTGAAGAAGCAGGAAGTGAAGCAGGTCAAGCTCGGCGAGGAGCAAGCCATTCTGTTCCGCTATTCCGGCAAGTACAACTACACGCTGATCGAGACGCAGCCACGCACCAAGACGGTAACTTCGCTGCCGGGCGACATCGTGGACCTGGGCTATACGCTTGGCGTCGTGACGGGCGACAAGAACGGCTTACGCACGTTGACATGGACGTATGACGGCATGGAATACCGCTTGTCCACTAGCGATCTGCCGCTGCAGACGGAGATGATCCGAATCGCGCAGTCGGTGCAAGGGCAAGTCGGCAAGTAATTTTATTGAAGCATGAAAGAAGGGAATCGCTGCAGCTCCGATAATCTGGCTGCCAGGATTCCCTTTTTTTACTACCGCCATAGGTTTCAAGTCGTTCCATGGCGCGCCTCCAATAAAAAAGGCTCGCCTTATTGGCGCGCCTTGGCAGGCCGAGCCTGCTTCAATTTTGCTATAGCATTGCTAACCAGCTTGTGGAAAGCAACTGCACCTTCAAAGCCAAGCTCCATACTTCGTTTGCATACAAAGGCTATCAGATGTTCGCCAATCAAATCGAACTCCTTGCGTTTGAACGGGACACTCTCAATAAGATGTACCCAAACAAGATCCTCTCTACGCTCAAGAGCTATAGCCCCTTGCAATAGCATCACCGAGCAATCAGATGGAACCATTCCCATTTGACAGTCGGATTGGATAGCGTTTAACATGGTTACATGTGTGTAAATGAAGAAGGTGAATCTGGTGGACACGTTTTACCGCCCGACTTGGGTAGAGGTGTCTCTTGATGCATTGCATCACAACGTCAGCTCGTTTCGCAGCCTGCTGCCGCCCGAGATGGCGATGCTCGCGGTGGTGAAAGCCGACGGTTACGGGCACGGCGCGGTTGAAGTGCTGCGAGAGGCTTTCGACGCAGGAGCGTCCTACGCAGGCGTAGCGTTCCTGGACGAGGCAATCGAGCTAAGACACGCCGGTATCCAAGTTCCGATCCTGGTGCTGGGCTACACGCCGCCTGAAGCGGTAACAACCGCACTAACCCACGACATCACGCTGACGGTGTTCAGCCGGGAAGTGCTGCTGGCCGCCGAGCAAGCTGCGGCAGGCGCAGCAACCGCGCAAACATTCGAAAATGAAGCAGCATCACTCAGAAGTGCAACAACAGTACCAATAGCATCCCCATCAGCAACAAGCCTACCGCAGCAAGCCGACGCGGGCCAAGACGACCGAAGGCTAGGGGCAACCCAGCAACATGCAACCCTGCAGCAAGCCGCAGTGCAGCAGCAACAACCGCAACAACCACAAGCGCCCAACAAGCTCAAGATCCACATCAAGATCGACACGGGCATGGGCCGGCTGGGCCTTTACGACGAAGACGAAGCAACTGCCTTTATTGAAGAAGCCATGCAACTCCCCCACGTGGAAGTGGAAGGCGTTTACACGCATTTTGCCAGCTCGGATGACAGCGACAAGACGTATACGCGAATGCAGCATCGCAAGTTTGATCGCATTATTTCTCATTTTCAGCAGCAAGGTATCCGCTTTCCCTACATCCATACAGGCAACAGCGCGGCGGCGATCGATTGTCCGGAGCTGTCCTACAACATGGTGAGGATCGGACTTAGCATGTACGGCTTGTACCCTTCCGAGGAGGTGCTGCAGGATCGCATCGAGCTTCAGCCTGCTATGAGCCTGGTGACGCGGCCGGTGATGATCAAGACGTTGCCGCCGGATTCGGGGATCAGCTATGGCACGACGTACCGCACGTTAGGCGAGGAGAGGATTGCCACGCTGCCTGTAGGATACGCAGATGGATACAGCCGTATGCTGTCCGGGCACGTAGAAGTGCTTGTGAAAGGGGTGCGTGTGCCGGTGGTCGGGCGAATTTGCATGGACCAGTGCATGATCAATGTGACGGATGTGTCGACGGAAGTGACGCTGGAGGATGAGGTTGTGCTGTTCGGAACGCAGGGGCCGGTACGGTTGCCGGTGGAGGAGATC
Source organism: Paenibacillus koleovorans NBRC 103111 (assembly GCF_004000845.1). Lineage (GTDB taxonomy): Bacteria > Bacillota > Bacilli > Paenibacillales > NBRC-103111 > Paenibacillus_AA > Paenibacillus_AA koleovorans. The sequence goes on along the minus strand of NZ_BIMA01000009.1, from coordinate 4,966 downwards.
GCGGACCGTTTGGGGACGATCAACTATGAAGTGACCTGCATGATCTCGCATCGCGTGCCGAGGGTGTATACCAAGAATGGCGAAGTTTTCAAAGTGCTGAATCCCTTGATACGGTAGCGGCCGAGGGCACGGAGGAAACAGTTTCCAGCGTGAAAAATGGCGAATTGAGCAGGACTTTGCAGGTTTGTATCGAATTGGTTATGGTGGGAGCCGGAGTATCTGTGCATGCAGAACCGGTATAGCATAATTGCTACATCAAGGGCATATATTTATCTTGTATAAAATGGTTTCGTGAACGACATAATGGTAACATGGGTGGGGTCATTGGGGGCGGTTGGCAATTTTGGCTGGCTCGGGTGACCGAATGTTTTGGGGGTGCGAAATCGGTGGCCAATGTGCATAACACCAAACGGATTATGATTAGTTTGCCGGATCATTTGTTGCAAGAGGTGGACGGGATTGTGGAGAAGGAAAATTCGAACCGCAGCGAGTTCATCCGTCAAGCAATGAAGCTGTACCTCTTGGAACGCAAGAAGCGGCATCTTCGCGAGATGATGCAACGCGGGTACATGGAGATGGCAAAAATCAATCTTCACATGGCAGCGGAGGCATTTCAGGCGGAGGAAGACGCGGATAGTACCCTCGATCGCTTAGTTAGCGGGGTGTAGAGCTTGATTGTAAAACGTGGCGATGTGTTTTTTGCAGATTTGTCTCCGGTGGTAGGTTCGGAGCAAGGCGGGGTGAGACCGGTTCTGGTGATCCAGAACGACATCGGCAACCGCTTTAGCCCGACGGTCATTGTAGCCGCGATTACAGCTCAGATTCAGAAGGCAAAGCTGCCGACGCATGTCGAGATCGACGCGGAGACGCATGGATTTGATCGGGATTCCGTCATTCTGATGGAGCAGATTCGGACGATCGACAAGCAGCGGCTGACGGACAAAATTACGCATTTGGACGACGAAACGATGCGCAAGGTGGACGATTCTTTGCAAATTAGCGTGGGATTGATCGAGTTCTAAGATTCGACTTGAGACGAGGGTGTTTGGGCTCCCTCGTTTTTTGGTTTTTTCGGGATGGACAAACGGCAAGTCGGGTTATTTCATAGAGGGGGAACGAGAGAGATGGCGAATCAGGAAATCGAAGCGACTTTGACGGCGGAGGAAAAGAAAGAGGAGAAGGGCAAGCTGACGGAGGCGCACAAGGCGGCGACCCAGGAGCGCATCCTGAAGCAAATCGTGGCGGAGCTTGGGGTGCCTTTGTCGAAGGTAAAGGTGACGATCGAGCTGCTGGACGACGGCAATACGATTCCGTTTATCGCGCGCTATCGCAAGGAGATGACGGGCGAGCTGGATGAGGTGCAGCTGCGCAGTATTGAGGAGCGTCTGCAATATCTCCGCAACCTGGAGGATCGCAAGCTTGAGGTGCAGCGTCTGATCGACGAGCAGGGCAAGCTGACGCCGGAGCTGCGGACCGCGATTGAGAAGTCGGCCAAGCTGCAGGAGGTCGAGGACCTGTACCGGCCGTACCGGCAAAAGCGCAAGACGCGTGCGAGCGTGGCCAAGGAGCGTGGCTTGGAGCCGTTGGCGATGTGGATTCTGACGCAGCCTAGGCACGGTTCTCCGGAGCAGGAGGCGGCCAAGTACATAGATGCTGAGAAACAAGTGGGGAGCGCGGAGGAAGCCCTTCAGGGGGCCATGGACATCATTGCGGAGAATCTGGCGGACGATGCTAAGATCCGGACGTGGATTCGCGGCTATACGCGGGATCAGGGGTTGATCGTGTCCGAGGCGAAGGATGCGAAGGCGGAGTCCGTGTATGAGATGTACTATGCGTACCGGGAGCCCGTGAAGAAGCTGCCGCCTCACCGGACGCTGGCGATCAACCGCGGGGAGCGGGAAGAGATTCTGAAGGTGTCGCTAGAGGTGGCGGCCGACAAGATCCATGACTACATGGGGCGCCAAACGATTCGCGGCGAGTCGGTCGTGAAGGAGCTGCTTCGGGTGACGATCGAGGATGCCTACAAGCGGCTGATCGCGCCTTCAATTGAGCGTGAGATTCGCGGGGAGCTGACGGACAAGGGCGAGGAGCAGGCGATCGCTATTTTCGCGGAAAATTTGAGGAACTTGCTGCTGCAGCCGCCGGTGAAAGGGAAAATCGTGCTCGGCGTCGACCCTGCCTTCCGGACAGGCTGTAAGCTCGCGGTTGTGGATGATACGGGGAAGACGCTGGAGATTGCTGTCGTCTACCCTACCGCTCCGAACAACAAGATAGCGGAGGCGGAGAAGCGGGTTACCGGCATGATCCAGAAGTACGGCGTGGAGCTGGTCGTCATCGGCAACGGGACGGCTTCGCGCGAGACGGAGCAGTTCATCGCGGACCTGATCCGCAAGGTGGCGCCGGGCCGCGTGCAGTATATGATCGTGAGCGAGGCGGGGGCGAGCGTGTATTCGGCCTCCAAGCTGGCGCAGGAGGAGTTTCCCGAGCTGGACGTGGCGGAACGCAGCGCGATCTCGATCGCGCGGCGGCTGCAGGACCCGCTCGCCGAGCTCGTCAAGATTGAGCCGAAGGCAATCGGCGTCGGGCAGTATCAGCACGACGTCGCGCAGAAGCGGCTCGAGGAGAGCTTGAAGGTGGTCGTGGAGTCCGCGGTGAACCACGTAGGGGTGGACTTGAATACGGCGTCTCCGTCGCTGCTGTCGTACGTCTCGGGCGTCAACGGCACGATTGCCAAGAACATCGTGAAGTTCCGCGAGGAGAACGGCAAGTTCACGAGCCGCAAACAGCTGCAGAAGGTGCCGCGGCTTGGCGCCAAGACATACGAGCAGTGCATCGGGTTCATGCGCATCAGCGACGGAGACAATCCGCTGGACAACACGCCGATCCACCCGGAGTCGTACGACGTGGTGGACAAGCTGTTCCGCGAGGTCGGCTTGGCGAAGAGCGGCATCGGTACGGCGCAGCTGAAGGGCAAGCTGCAGGGCTTGCAGCCGGAGCAGGTAGCGGACAGGCTGGGCGTTGGGGTGCCGACGCTGCGCGACATCTGGGAGAGCTTGCAGCGGCCGGGGCGCGACCCTCGGGAGGAGCTGCCTCCGCCGATTTTCCGTACGGACGTGCTGCAGCTCGAGGATCTCAAGCCCGGCATGCAGCTGCAAGGGACGGTGCGCAACGTGATCGACTTCGGCGCTTTCGTGGACATCGGGATCAAGAACGACGGGCTCGTCCACATTTCGCAGCTGGCGGACCGGTTCGTGAAGCATCCGAGGGATGTAGTGTCGGTGGGCGATACGGTGACGGTCTGGGTCATCGGCGTAGATGAGAAGAAGGGGCGCGTCAGTTTGACGATGAAGGCTCCGAAGTCTGCGCAATAAAGGTTTGGTGGTTGGATGAAAAAACAGCCTGATCGGTTTTTGGCTCGGATGGCGAGCAGACCGGTTGGGCTGTTTGGCGTTGCGGACGTTATTTTTGGGGGAGGGGAATGGAATCTTTCATGTCGATCGTGTTCCTGGTGCGGTAGAAATACCAGCAGTCGTTGAGCAGCCGAATCTGTCGGAGATCCTTCTTCTGAAACGCACGTTCCAATTGATGGCAAAGCCATTGCGGCATTGTCGCATCCCCTTTCCTGCCTTGCGGGGCCGTCGCCCATACGCATTCGTAGTTAGCTTCTACTAGCATATGGGCAAACGGGCGCTTGGGTGCAGGTCCAGCGGGCGGCCGCAACGGGGGAGTCGAAATTAGTGCAGGCCTTCCTCGTCCTCTTCGTACCATTGCTCCAGTTGCGCCTGAAGGGCACGGATCTCGGTCAGCAGGGAGATGAGCGGGTAGGACTTTTCCTCGACCGAGGCAAATGTATGCTCCAGCTCATTCAAATAATGGAGGCCGTGCAGGATCGTGCATTGACCCGCGACCACTTCGACTTGCTCGCATTCCGCGAGAATATGCCCCAGATTGGGGACGTTGCCGGCTGTCAGCTTGTCGAGCTCCTTGTGCAGCCTGCGGTTCAGGGCGGTCAGTTGGTAGACGTGGGTCGCCGGCATTTCGACGAAATCCACGCGATCGTTTTGTTGCAGCAGGGCGTATTTCATTTTGGCCATACGGGGTGCAGGACGCTCCTCTCGCTTCTCGTTCGTCGAACTTCTACTTGACAGTGTAGCCTAAGGTAAGGTAAAAATTCAAGTAAACCGGCCTGAAAAAGTGAGGGAAGCGCGATGGATGATCAGCAGCTGCAGATGTGGGTGGAGCGTATTTCGCTGGAGTCGTTCGGGCGTCCTTTCCGGCACAAGGCGGTCTGGAATGCGCGATTGCGTTCGACCGGCGGGCGGTATTTCATGAAGAGCCACAACATCGACATCAGCTCGCAGCAGTATGAGCGGTTCGGGGCGGAGGAAGTGGAGAAAATCATCAAGCACGAGCTGTGCCACTACCATCTGCATCTGCAGCGTAAAGGGTACAAACATGCCGACGAGGACTTCAAGCAGCTGCTGAAGGCGGTCGGGGGCTCGCGGTTTTGCAAGTCGGCGGCTCCGCGCAAGGCGCCTGCGCCGTTTCGGTACAAGCTGGCTTGCCGGGCTTGCGGCATGGAGTATTTGCGGCGGCGGCGGATGGATCCGCGCAAGTATTCCTGCGGGCGGTGCCGGGGGAAGCTGCACTTGCTGGAGCTGCGTCCGGAGCCGGCTGGAGCGGGGGGCGGGCAAGCTTGAGCCGCTGGGGTGAAGTGGCTGGCGGACAAGCTGAGCCTCTTGGTTGGAGCGGATTTCAGCGTGTGGGAAGCGCTTGACTAGTGCGACAAATTCTGATAAATTGGAACTTGTACTTTCCCTGATAGCTCAGTCGGTAGAGCACTCGACTGTTAATCGAGTTGTCACAGGTTCGAGTCCTGTTCGGGGAGCCATATGGAGAGGTACCCAAGAGGCCGAAGGGGGCGCTTTGCTAAAGCGTTAGGGTGTAACAGCCGCAAGGGTTCGAA
>NZ_BIMA01000008.1 GCF_004000845.1 Paenibacillus koleovorans NBRC 103111 | reverse complement strand
CTGATTACCCCAATAGACTTCTTTTGAAACACATCTTGAAAAAAAAGAACCGTCTGAGCGCTCACAGCCTCTCTCAGAACGGTTCTTTCTCCAACTCTAGTAAGTGATCGTCAGCAGAGGACGGTTGCTTGCCGTCGCATCCTCCGAGGAGTAGATGTCCATCGCGATGTTCGATGTATGGTCGATGAACAGCAGAATGCCTTTGTTCGTTGAAGGATTGGTGATCCAGCCTTGCACGATGGCCGGATCCAGGTTCACTTCGCGCGTCTGCACGCCCGTAGCGGTGAAGCCGGTGATCGAGAACGATTTGCCCGAGACGAAGTCCGTGCCGCTCCCTTTCGCGCCTGGCGTCGACCAGGTGGAGCTGGCATTGCGGTTCGCCCAGCCGATCGAGGAAGAGGTCGGATCGTAATCCGCCAGCATGTAGCGGCCTTGCGCCGTGAAGCCCGACGACCAAGTGCTGACCTTCAGCGTCAGTTTTGCCGTCTGCACGGTAGCACCGGATGGCAGCGACAGATTGTCAAAGCGGATCAACGAATTGATCTCATACGGTGTCGCCTGACCCGTCTGATCGAACAGCTTCATCGTGCCGCTATTGATGTTGTAGCCGTTGCCGCCACCCTGTGAGCTGATCGAGGTGTCCTTGGTGCCCGTATAACCGCTCACGCCATATTGGAACGTAGCCGTCCCGGTCGGAGCGCTATTCGATACCGTCACCGTAACACCGGACGATGTCGTCGTGTTGCCGGCGGCATCCCTCGCAACAGCCGTAATCGTGTGCGAGCCGTTGCTGAGCCCTAACGTGCTGTATGAGATCGAGTACGGCGAAACCGTATCCTCCGCACCGACATTCGAGCCGTCCACACGGAACTGAACGCCTACCACGCCGACATTATCCGAAGCGTTCGCGGACAGCGTGATCGTGCCGCTCACCGTCGCTCCGGATGTTGGTGCAGTGACCGATACCGTTGGAGGCGTCGTATCCGAATTCGATACGGTCACCGTAACACCGGACGATGTCGTCGTGTTACCGGCGGCATCCCGTGCGACGGCCGTAATCGTGTGCGAGCCGTTGCTGAGCCCTAACGTGCTGTATGAGATCGAGTACGGCGAAACCGTATCCTCCGCACCGACATTCGAGCCGTCCACACGGAACTGAACGCCTACCACGCCGACATTATCCGAGGCGTTCGCGGACAGCGTGATCGAGCCGCTCACCGTCGCTCCGGATGTTGGCGCTGTGACCGATACCGTTGGAGGGGTAGTGTCCGAAGGCGATGAAGTCAAGATCTGTGAAGCGAGCCAGGACCAGCTACCGGTCGTCCGATGCTCCCAGCCCCATTTCCGGTTAGGCGTGACACGGTAAGCCGTTTTGCCTGCCGCCGAAGGACCTGTAGGACGAATCCAGTAGTTGACGCCGATATCATACCCAAAGTACAGATCGCTGATCGTATTTTTCCAGGTTGTATTCGGGGATCCGCCGGTCAGCTGGTTAAAGTAATCGGCCCACAGCAACGCGCCGGAAACGTCCAGATTATGCTCGATTGTCGTGCCGCCGTAAGGATTGGAAGAGCTGCCGCGTTCCCCGTTGGAAGCGTCTGTCGTCCCGTCATACTTCATCATATAGTCGGGATAACGAAGCGTCCCGGTGTATGTGTCGTACATGTGGTACGCGTCGGCTTTCGAAGCGGTATTCAGGAACGTTCCCATCCGCTTGATGAAGTTCGCGATGTTCGAATCTTCTGTGAATGCATAAGCCCGGATCATCGCATCCTGCGTCAGCACCGACATCCAGGAGGAAGCGACCAAATCGCCCGACACCCCGTCGCCGTGCTGGCTGCCGTAGTGGTACAAGCCGCCGTCGATCCGGCCCGATGGCAAGACGCCGCCTGCGCCGTTCTGGTGCCAGATAAAATCGTCGGTTTGCGTCTGCACATTCGTCTTATATGTGCTGTTGCCCGTCACCTCGTACGCGATCAGGTTCGCGAGCAGGCGGAATGCCGTATGGCGTTCCGTCCAAGTGACCAGGCTCGAAGTCCAGCGCGTCGGCTCGTCGTTCGTTTCATGCGCCGTCACGATGAGCGGAATCCAAGTAAGCATCTCGTTGTCGCCCGTCAGCCAGTAGTTGTAGGCAAGTGATTCATTGTAGCTGTACATCGCTCCGTTGCCGCCCGCCCAGCCGTTCGGATTCGGATTTTTCAATGTAAACAGCCCGATGGCGCGTGCAGGAGTTTGCGTCGAAGGATACAGCTTGCCTTTGTAAAAATCGGTCGCTCGAGTCGCTTCACGAAGTGCCTTCAGCGATCCGTTCTGCATGTACAGGGTGTACATGGTTGCCGCGCGATCGTAGAGCCATGGATCAAAGTTGGTCTTGTAGTCGCTCTGATAACCGGAACCGGAATTGCCCGGAATTACGAGCGGATCGTCCTCGTTGATCAGACTGAAGAAATTGTTTTTCATCGCATGCTCGCGTTCGGTGTAGCCCGGCCAGTGCTCGGTCGCATCCATCGTTGTAGGATTCGAGAGAGTCTCCGGTACGCTGCTGTCAAAGGCCGTCATCCGAGTAGCCTTCAACACGCCTTTGGCCAGGAAGTCCTTAGGCAGCACCGCATACACATCCGGCTCATACACATTATCGGCGGAGACAAACGTGCCGGAGGTCACCTGATGCCAGGCGGAACGCGGATTCGTCAAGGTGGCGATATTTTGCGTGCGGGTCGTGGTACCCCACTCGACGGTAATCGTTTCAAAGTTCGGATAAACGGAAGTGAACGTGTTCTGGATCTGGATGCGCGCAACCCGAACGGAAGCGCCGTCGATCGAATTGTTGGTAATATGTCTCCATGGCGTCTGCATCTCTACATAAGCAGGGATTTCCACGCCGCCTTTCAGGACGCGGATCTTGGAGACGTTAGCCGGCGTGATGGAGCCGCGAGGGAACGGAACGCCGAAGGTGACCAGCTTCGTTTGGCCGGACGTTACATTTTCCATCGGGTATAGCTTCACGCTGACGCTGCCGGATGATTCAGCCGGGGCATAGAACGATTGAACGGCGGCCGATGTGATCGTGGGAAACAAGGTGGCCAAGAGGGCGACCACGAACAGCATGACGAAACTTTTTTTGGACCATTTGGTGAAAGCTCGCATAAATCCACACCTTTCCTTCCGAAATGTAGTGAGGGGGTCATGGGGTAAACACCAGGTGCCGTCTAAGTTGTAAGTGCCTCCTCTCTCTGGTCGGGGTTCCGGGGCTTGCGCGTCCGGTTACAGCTCTAATAGTAAGCGATTACATCTTGGCCGTGGATCGTCGCTATTATCAATCCTTCATTGTTTGTTGCCTGGACTGGAAAAAGAATGAAACAGTGAAAAAAGAGATGGGCTGCTTAGCGGCAAAAAGCCTCCGCCGGCTCCAAGGAGCCAAACGAAGGCTTCGACTAGCTTGTGATTCACTAGCCCAGCACATCTCGCTTTTTGAAAAGAATATGACCTGCCAAGTACATGCCCACCGTCCAGGCGCCTAGAATACTCAGACTTTGCATCAGTGACATCGGCGTCTCGAACTGCTCCGACAGCTCGCCCGTCCAGGCGAACGGCAAATTGTAATGCATTGTGAATAAGAACTTCATTGCCGGTATGCCGGTAAGCGAATGCCCGAGAATCGTGCCGATGATGACGACCGCCAAGGCTATTCCCGTGCTGACTGCCGCCGAACGAACGAGCATCGAGCAGAAGAAGCCGAATGTGCTCATGGCTACCGTAGCAAGCAGAGTAAGCAACAAGGAAATCCAGGTGAAACGTTCCATCGAAATAAAACTCATGTGGCTCGAATCCGGCACAGCTACCGTTCCCATTTTCCCGTTAATCATCTGTTCGACCGTGTTGTACTCTACCCCGATAGGGACCGGATTCTGAGCGCCTTCCGTGCCGAGTCCGAGCAAGCTAAGCACGAGCGCTCCGAGCAGGATCGCAACGACGAACACGCTGGCCAGAACCGATGTGACGTATTTGGCGAACAAAATTTTCCCGCGGGTCGGCGGCCGCGTGAGGAGCAGCTTGATCGTTCCCCCCGTTTGCTCGCCGGATACCATGTCCGCCACCAACAGAACGCAGAGCAACGGGATGAACACTTGCGTACCGACATCCAAAAATTGTACCACGAGCTTCCACATGCTGAACCGATCGTTAGTCCCCGTAGGGAGCTGATGCTCGAGCCGGTACTCCATCATCTTGATCGTCATTTCCTGCCGTGCTTTCATATTGTAGTCGCCTGGGGGGACGTTCTCGAGCTGCTTCTTGATGTTCTCCAACTGCTGCTTCTGCTTTGCTTCGTCGAAAACCGGCGTCTGTGACGAGTTGGCCGCTTCCTGCTCGACCAGCTTCATCTGCTCGCGGGTATTGGCGATTTCCAGATCGATCGATTTCTTCCGTTCCTCCGTCAAGCCGGTGTCGGTCGTTTTCATCGTTTCCAGTCGGTCGATGCGCTGCTGCATCCTCATTTGCTGGAAGGCCGGATCATTATACTCGTTGCTGTTCTTCTTATCGCTATACATCGAATAAGCGTAAAAGGCGACCAGCGCCAGCCCCAGCGCCAAGACGACGAGAAATCGGCGGCGCCGAAACAGCTTGATCCATTCATTCTGCACGATACGGAAAAACTCAGCCATGGAGCGCTCCTCCTGTAATCTCTAAGAAAATGTCTTCCAAATTCGAGCGGCGCTCTTCGATCCGCATGATGGCGATCCCCTCGTCGAGCAGCGGCCGCAGAACCGGATTGAGAGAATGGCCGATCCCGTCCACGGCGATTGTCGTCGCCGACACCTCGTGAAACTTCAATCCCTTGGCGCCGGCGGCGATGAGTGCGGCAATGGCAGCTTCCGCGCTCGAGACGTGGATCAGCACGGAGTCCGTGCCGGCCGCCTCTTCCTTCATGGCGGAGACCGAAGCCGTTGTGATCCATTTGCCTCGGTGAATGACGCCGACGCGCGTACACACCAGCTCAATCTCGCTCAGCAGATGGCTGGAGATCAGGATGCTGATGCCTTGTCTCGCCAGCGACTGGAGCAGCTCGCGGAATTCGCGGATGCCCGCCGGATCCAGCCCGTTCGTAGGCTCGTCCAGAATGAGCAGCTTCGGATCGCTCAGCAGCGCCTGCGCTACGCCGAGCCGCTGCCGCATCCCGAGCGAATAGCGGCGCACCTTGTCGCGAATCCGCTCCTCGAGGCCGACGAGCTTGACGATGCTGTCGATCTTCGCCGCATCGACCGGACCGGACAGCCGGGCGAATTGGCGCAAATTTTCAAGCCCGCTCAAGTAAGGGTACAGCTCCGGGTTTTCTACAATCGTGCCGATCTGACGCATCGCGTTACGGTGATCGGTATGCACATCGTGCCCGCAGACGGCGATCGACCCTTCGGACGGCTTGGCGAGGCCGACAATCATGCGGATCGTCGTCGTCTTGCCGGCGCCGTTCGGCCCGAGCAGCCCGAATATTTCTCCTTCCTGCACGTCGAACGAAATGTTGTCGACGATCGTCCGACCGCCGATTCGTTTCGTGACGCCTCTGACCGCTAGCACTGTCGCCATCGAATCTCTCCTCAATCCTTCATAATTAGCTTGTTGCTCTCAACTACCTAAGATTGTACGGGGCAAATCTTAAGATTGGGCTAGCACGATTCTTAAATATTTCTTAATGAAAAACCTCTGGAGGATAGGGCTCCAGAGGTCCATGCTCGCCAATCAACTTTGATGAAACGACTTCCAGAACGATCCTTGCTTATTCAAAATGGTCTCAATCTCTGTATATGGAATCCGGAAAGTCGGGAAGCCGACCGCATACGGACCGATATCGTAAGGATTGAAATACAGGTGAAGCGCATGCTCCGTCACATAAAACGGCTGGTCGGGACTAATGCCCTTGTAGCTGTCCGGAAACACATAATCGTACTGGGGATCGTTCTTGATCTGCTCGCCGACGATTCGACCAAGCACTTCTGCATAGTTGCTATCCGGCTTGAAAAGATCCTTCAATTGATAAAACTGGCCGGTCTTCGTGTTGACATGCGCATACACCTTGCTAGGCGAGCCATGGGCCGCCCCGAACGGATAATTATAGCCGGTCAACTCCAGGACGAGCAGCAAATCCTTGTAGAATGCCACGGAATAATCTCCGGAATAGCTATAATCCAGCTGCGTGTTTGCCGGCACCGGCTTCACTTGGGACATCATCTTGAGCTTCCGATTCACCGCTTGCTGCGCCCGAATGTTTCTCATGCCCGCGAATTGCGGATAGTAGACGAAATAGTCCTTGTTCGGCCGATACTTCCCTTCCTTTACTTTAAGCGGCGGCGTCAAAGCCACATTCGCCGTTTGCCTCCAAATGAGCTTGCCCCAGCGGTCGTAGTAGGACAGGCGTTGGTCGACATTCGCTTTGATCAGCGACCCGACCCAGTTCAGCGTCCCGTTACCGCTTACCTTGGGCGAATGAGGAGCCAGATGGCCGTCCCGTGTCAGGAAAAAGGTGAGTTTGCCGTCGCTCGCCGACGCCAGTCCTTTCTCGAACGGACCGATACTGGCATACTGGAACCCCGTGAGCAGCGGCCCGTTTTTCGCATCGGCTAGCGCGTACTTGGAGCCAATGTAAGGCTGCTCGGGATCGATCGCCTCGCCGATCGAAGCGCGTTGTTCACCCAGCAGCTCGATGCTGTTGTAGAGCGGCTTCATGATCCATTTGCCGGTCCGATCGATCAGCCCATATTCGTTGTTATAGTCCGGCGCCATGTTCACAACGGCACGGCCATCCTTAAACGCTTCGGCGTACGTAAATTGGGGAGCAATGACCTGGCGTCCCTGCTCGTCGATGTACCCCATCTTGCCGTTCGGCTCCGCCTGATAGGCGAGCAGCCCTTCGCTGAGCTCCCCGACACGCGGATAAGGGTATGTGGCGAGCCGCTTGCCGTCATGCCCGATCAAGGCATGCTCGCGATCGTTCACCTGGACGACGGCTTTCCCTTTCTTGAAGTCGGTCCCGCTCTTATATTGAGCCGGGATCGCCTCCTGCCCCTTCAAATCCAAGTAGCCGTACAAATAGTTGCTTTGATTGTCCGTTTTGGAGAAGAGCGCCAATCCGTCGCTGTAAGTGCCGATGTACGTATACGTTTGCGACGTCAGAATATGGCCTTGCTCGTCGATGACGACGCTGCCCTGATCCACGTATGCGACTGCCCGGCCTTCATGAAAATCGTTGATGAATCCGAATTGCGGCTTCACAGCGAACTCGCCGTTCGGCTTGAGCAGCCCATACAAGTCTCCGACCTGCACGACCGCCAGCCCATTGCTCTGAAAATCGGCGGCACTGTCGAAGTGAGGCTGGATGAACACCGCTCCGCGATCGTTCATGTAGCCCCATTTCGTCCCGGACGTCGTCATGACCGCCATCGGATACAGCTTCACCGCCCGCAAATTATGTCCGTTTCCTTCACCCGGCGTCCGCCATCCGTTCCGGCTGGTTTCCCTTTCCGATGCGGCCGGTACGACCCAATAACCCGGAGAAACCCAAATTCCGTTCGTTCCATTCCCCCACATGCTGCACACATCCCATCTAGTCGCTTTCCCCTACAGAGTATGGGCGGACGGCCAGATTGGTGCGTTGCCCCGATTCGTTCCAAAATTATCAGTAAATTCGGAAAATAGAGCAAGCAACTAGAGCAAGTTCGCACCCCGCTACATAGTATGAAGTACGGAAGGAAGTATTCATCCGGGAGGTGAACTAAAATGACCTTTGAGCTTACGGACTGGATGCTCTACGGAATGTGGCTTGTTCTTGGACTGATGGGCCTGGATTTCCTGCTCGGTCTCTACAAGTCCTTCAAGACGAACACGTTCTCCCACACCTTGATCTTGGGCTACCTGCAAGACATGCTGTTCTACATCTTGCCGCTGTTCCTCCTTTCCAACATGATGTCTCTGGACCACACCGACTGGCTGATCAAAGTGGGATATTATGTCGGCATTGTCGGGGTAGCGCTTAAGTACCTGATGGATATGAAGAAAAAGATGTAAACGCTTACCCATCCCCGCTCCAATGAAGAAGGGCTGTACCGCTGTCATGCTCGCATGACGAGGTACAGCCCCCTTTTTGTTTGCGCGCTAAGTGCCCAGCAGCTTTTCTTCCTCTTCCGGGTCCGGATGCGTCTCGTCGTCGAATTGAATGCCGCCGGCAAGCACGGCTACGGCTGCTTCGGCTTGGCCGGGACGAACGCCCAGGTAAGCGCCTTGTTCGATCAGCTTGCGCTGAAGCAGCGGCACCGACACGTCGCGGAATCCAGGCTGGCCGTCGGCCGAGCTGAGCATCGCTGCCGCGGTACCTGCCGCCTGTCCCATGGCGAAGCAGTTCGGCATCACCCGCAGCGAGCCTTGCACCGGCCGGTCCGAAGAGACCGAACGGCCCGCGACGATCAGATTGCTGACGCCTTGCGGCAGCATGCAGCGATAAGGCACGCCGTGCGACTCGCCCTTCGGCAAATGTTTGATGACCATCTTGCTGTCCGCATTGGCCAGATGGATATCGATGAAATACGAATTGCGGGCGATATCGTCTTCAAATGAGCGCATAGTCAGGAAATCCTCGACGACGAGCGTGTAGTCGCCGGCGATCCGGCGCGTTTCCCGAATGCCGATCTGGTCGCCGGTATGGACGAGATGCGCGTTCTCGAAGCCTCCGATGTATTTGCGCAGGAAGCGAAGCTGGGTCTGAATCAATTGCCTTCCTTCGATCGCCGCGCGGGTCAAATCTTCCGCATTCGTGCCGTCAATGCCGAACACATGCCCGAAGTTGAAGCCGGCCACCGTATCCGATACCCACGAGATGCCCGATACGCGTTTGCGACCCTCCGGCAAATCGCCGTTCTCCTGAGCTTCGATTACCGACTTGTCGAGCTGGCCTCCCTGGCCGGTTTCCTGCAGAAATTGCTTGAACTTGGCGCGATCTGCGCCGCTGACGAGATAGCACATTGTCCCCGGCTGCAGCTCGCCTTGTTCACCGCCTACGAGGAACGGCACGCCGGCCAGCGCCGCCAAGTCCGCATCGCCGGAGGCATCGATGTAGAGCCTCGCCTGCACGATGGATCGGCCGGATTTGTTCGTGACGACGAGGCCGCCGATGCGGTCCCCGTCCATCAGCACGTGGTCCGCGACGGTATGGAACAAAATTCGCGCCCCGCTCGACGCGACTTCGCGGTCATACACGAGCTTCAGCGTCTCGACGTCGATCGGCACCCAATCGAGCAAGTCTTTGTACTGGCTCATGTAAGCTTCTCCCGCTGCTTGCTTCATCTTCTCCAGCAGCTCCAGCCCGATGCCGCGAATAACCGGTTTCTCGCCGTCTGTGTACGGGCAGAATGCCGGCACGAGGGCGGCTGTACCCATACCGCCCATGTAACCTCGTTGCTCGATCAGAAGCGTATCCGCTCCATTGCGTGCTGCTGCGATGGCTGCTGCGATGCCGGAAGCTCCGCCGCCCAGCACGACCACATCGGCGGTGTAACGAACCGGCAGCTCTGTTGTTACGCTTATTGTTTTCATTAGAAGTCCTCCCTGCTAGCTAATGCGAATTTACTCTTCATTATAGAGCGCGTAGTTGAGGGAGCTAGTTTAATTTTAGTTTAAGCTAAAAACGAATTCGTGGTACGATGGACGGGGAGGTGATTCTGGACAATGCCCATCAAAAAAACGGTGACGCAAGTGACCATCGCCCGCGAGCTCGGCGTCTCCGTCCAGACCGTGTCCAAGGCGTTGAAAGGCAAACCCGGCATGGCGGAGTCGACCCGCAAGCTGATTCTGGCGACAGCTGAGAAGCTCGGTTACTTCTCGATGGAGCAAATTCGCAGCCTAAAAGCGGAGCTCATCCCGCCTTATCCGCATGAGCGGAAGCGGTTCCTGCTCGTGCAGACCGAGGAGTCGGTCAGCTATAACAAGCTCATGCTGGAAGGGCTTCACGAGCGGTTCGCCTCGTTCGGCCACCGGATCGAATTGTGCCGGTTACCCAAAGATGTCGGTTTGCCAGCGATCCCACGGTGGGTGGAATCAAGCGGGATGGCTTACGCCGACGGGTTGTTCCTTGCTCCGAGCATCGTGCCCCGAGCTTGGGAAGCACCGATTTTGCAGCTGGACACACCCAAAATCTTGCTTAACTTTCCGCCGGCTGGCAGCCGGGTGGATAGCGTGATCTGGGATATCTATGAAGCGACGTATCAAGCTGTAGCTTATTTATATGGCATCGGCCATCGGCGAATTTTATATACAGGCGACACTTACGGGCAACGCGGCTTTATTTTGCGTTGGCAAGCGTTCCAGCAAGCGATGCGGGAATTCGGCATCGCAGTCGATACGCAGGGGCATTCGATCTCCCGACGCGAGACGGGCGGCTTATGGCTGGATGAGCTGAACGGGCTTATTCGGGCGAATCGGCCGACGGCGATTTTATGCGGGATCAGCAACGAGGTGGAGCCGGTGTTTCGACTGCTTGGCTCGCTTGGGCTTCGCGTCCCGAAGGACGTGTCCTTCGTCGGCATGCCGAACGAGCAGCCGGGTGGACTGCCTCTGCTAACGAGACCGCTGCTGTCGATCCGCGAGACCGGCTATCGGGCGGCCGACCGTATGCTTTGGCGGCTTGCCAATCCTACGCTGCCTTTCGAGCATACTCGCATTCAAGGCGACTTTTATATAGGAGAAACGACTCGAGGTTTGGTCCATTAAGGGGGAAAGTTAGCTGTGGGCAGCAACCGCGAAATCTTATTGAACTTCCACTCCGCAGGCGATGTAACGGTGAAGCCAGGGCAGCATCTAGAGGTTAGGCGGCTGGCGGATTATGAGCTCGTCTATTTCCCCAAGAGCTCCGAGACTGTATATACATTAGGGGAAATTCCACATGCGCTCGGACAGCCTTGCGTGCTGCTGACTCGTCCGGGTGAGCCGCATGCATATCGGTTCGATACGCAGTTGCCCACGCGTCATCTGTTTCTGCATTTCGACTTTGCAGGCGGGCTGTTCGAGCGGCGTTATCCGTCTCTTGCAGTCGGCACGCCGGTCGTTCGGCTCCAGGAGCAGTCGCTCGTCCCGGTGCTGATGAAGCAAATGCTTTATTTGTTCCACACCCGGGGAGTACGCTGGCATTCCTTCGCGGAGACGCTGGTGTTGACCGTGCTCGAGGAGATGGAAGCGCAGCTCTCGACCGGCGGCGGCCCCGGCGGTGAGCCGGCGTTGAAGATGCCCGCGCAGATCGCAGCTGCGCTCGAGTATATTGAACGTCACGCGGACGGTCCGATCGACGTGGAGGCGCTCGCTCAGTTGTCCGGCTGGTCGCACGAGCATTTCACTCGCACGTTCCAGCGTTATGTCGGCCATTCGCCGAAAGCTTGGATCTCGCAGCGCCGCATCGACTTGGCGGCCCAGCATTTGCTGCAAAGCCCGGACAGCGTCAAGCAGATCGCCCGCGGCCTCGGTTTTGCCGACGAGTATTATTTTCACCGCCTGTTTCGCCGCCTGATGGGTATGACCGCCGTCGAGTACAGGCGCAAATTCGCCGACAGCCGGATGCGCCAGCTAGCGCCGCCGGGCGAGTGGGAGCGGTTTTACCCGCTCAATCATTTCGTGGCGCTGCGCGATCTTCCGGCAGATTGAGAGATCAAATTCGTCCATCTTTTTTCCGGCTGCGTGCATTGTGGGTATCGGCGTGATGCTGCACAATAGAGGGAGAATATCCGATTTTCACGAAGGAGTTGGAATGCCCGATGGAAGTGACTTCATCTACCGGATTGGACCGATATACCGTAACCATTGACGAATATGTATCTTATCGAAGAGACGGGTTTCTGATCGTTAGAGGACTGCTCTCCCCCGCCGATACGAGCCGGCTGCAGGCCTGGACCGACGACATTTATTCCGGACGGGAAACAAGTCTTGATCATCTGCACCACGACCATTCGTGGCAGGATGGCAAAAAGCCGGAGCGCCTCTCCTCCGCGCGGCTTCACCAGCCGCATAACGAGAATGCGACTGCGGAGTGGGGGCTGCTGCACCCACGCGTGCTCGACGTGCTGGAGGCGCTGATCGGCCCCGACGTGCTGGCGCTGCAGTCGATGATGTTCTTCAACCCGCCGGGCAAAGGCGGCCAAGGCTGGCATCAGGACTCGTTCTACATCCAGACGCAGCCGGATTCGCTGATCGGCGCCTGGATCGCGCTCGACCGCGCCGATGAAGAGAACGGCTGCCTCTGGGTCGCGCCGGGCTCCCATCACGAGCCGGTTTATCCACCGGAGGCACGCGGCCATTTCGTGCATGCGACCGAGACAGTCATCGACGGCCTGTTCACTGTTCAGAACGCGAGCCACATGGACGACGAGGTCAATAACTTGTCCGGGGTCGCCGCCAAATACGGATCCTCCGTTCCAGTGGTGCTGGAGCCGGGCGATGTGCTGTTCTTCCACTCGCATCTGCTGCATCGCTCCTATGTGAACCGCACGTCGGACCGCTACCGCCGCTCCTACGTTACCCATTACTGCAATGCGCGGTCTTGGGTGCCTTGGTCTGGCTCGAACGAGCGGCACATCCTCGCGCGCGGCCGGACGCATCTGCCCTTCGCAACGCCCAAGTTCGGCACGCCGGTTATTTTGTCGCCGGTTGTGGAGAACGACGAGGACGGCGGCTCCATGATGGTGGCGATGCCGGGCGGCGATATGGGGAAGATGGAGATGGGTTGAAGGTTTTCGTAGAAAATACTAGCATGTGTTGGGTTAATCCTTTATACTTGCTGTTATAGCTAGCGACGAAGCACGTCCCGCTCATTTGAAATGAGTCCGGGGCGTTTTTTATTTTCTGTGAGGAGGTTGGGGCGGGAGTGAATTATGAAGAGGTGCATGCGGGTTTTATTCAGCATCATCTAACTCGGCGTACTGGAGAACGACAGGGCCGTTTGGAGCGAGGTCACCTGCATGGAGAGCAGTTATTTGCGCGTCAAGTGTGGTGGGAGCTGATGCGAAGCTTCGATCATTTGCATCCGGAATATGAGGTGCTTGATTGGCGAGGGCGCTCCTACTTCGCGGACTTTGCTTGGCTGCCAGGGTATACGAAGCTGCTGATCGAGATCAAAGGGTTCAGCAAGCACGTCCGGGACATGGACCGCCAGTCCTATTGCAGAGAGCTGAACCGCGAAGCTTTTTTACTCGGCTTAGGGTATCCGGTCGTATCGTTCGCCTATGACGATGTGGAGCAAAGACCTGAGCTGTGCATGCATTTGCTGCGTTCCATCATGAGTCGGTTCCAAACCGCCGAGGCACCCGTCACCAGACTGAAGCTAGCCGAGAAAGAACTCATCCGGCTCGCAATCCAGCTTGCCCGTCCCATTCGTCCGAAGGATGTGGAGCTGCACTTCGAAATCAATCATCGTACAGCCGTTGCGCTGTTGCGAAAGCTTTGCGAAAAAGGCTGGTTCGTGCACTTGGTTCGAGGTAAGGGAGAGCGTATGGTTTGCTTTGAGCTGACTCACCGGGCGTTTGAGTTTATACGATAATTAACAACGAACAACCGCCCCGGTTGCCATTCAGTAGATGTAAAAACTGCAGTTCATTTTTCTGAAGACAGCCGTTTCACTTTGAAAGATGCAAAAAATACAGCTAATTGTGGTTTACCAGTACAAAAATCAGGGTAATCTCCATAATTAGCTGTATCTTTAGCATGTATTTCCTTCAAATCTGGCTTTTGCTAACAATTAGCTGCAGATTTTGCAGTAACAGTCCGTCTTGAAAGCATACCACCTCACAAAAACTCGGCCACGCCGTAATGGACGAGCGCCGTCAAGATCACGCTCCACACGACGATGCCGACGCACATCCACACCAGCAGCCGCCCGGCTCGGGCTCCGAACGACACGCCGATCACCGCGCCAAGCGGCGCGCCGGTGATCAAGGGCGACACCAGCCCCAAGCCGGCTACGCCGTAGCGATCCCAGATCGCCTTCATCTTGCCCGGCTTGCCGCTCTGGCGCTTGCGATCCCACCGCTTCACCATCCAGTTGCGCAGCGGCCCGCCGACCAGCACGACGATGAAGGCGCTGGCCATCGAGCCGATGGCGCTGAGCACGCCGGTCCAAACCGGATGAAAGCCCAGCGCGAACCCCAGCGGGATGGCCGCCCATAGCTCGAGCACGCTCGCCCCCGCCACCGCCAATCCGCGCGACACCAAGCTCAACAAGTCTTCTCCCATCTCGTTGCCTCCCACTCCTACTCCCACTTGCACCAGGGGTCATCTTCCTGTCCGTTCCATTATACCCCAAATATACTCCTGGATGTCAGGCAGTCGAGCAAAGAACCGATCAGTACCGAACCGACTGCGGCGAACGATTCGCGATGGCGTTGTACGAGTGGACAGTGAGCCCATAATACAGCACGTAGATGACGAGATAGGCTGCGAACGCAACAAGCACCGGCACGAGCAAGCTGCGCTCCGTCAAGGTGCCGATGACCTTGAGGATCATCAGGCTGTGCATGATGCCGACGGCCAGCGGCAGCCCGAACACGAACCGCGTCTGGCGGGCGATCGAACGGCGAATATCCCGCGTGCTGGCCCCGATTTTGCGCAAAATGTCGTACCGCTCCTTATCTCCTTGCGCTTCGGTCAACTGCTTGAAGTACAGCATGCTGCCGGTAGCCGCCAGAAACACAAGGCCCAGAAAGCCGAATAGGAAAATGTCCAGCCCGTTCTGCTCCAGCCCCCGTTTGTACACTTGATAGTACGAAGTGAGCTCCCCTTCCCCGAAGCCTAACCCATTCAGCCGATTGAAAGTAGCCTTCGTACTTCGTTGGGTATCGACTTTGTAGGCTTTGTACGTCTGGATCGGCACCGAGCCTGACGCCTTCAGCTCTGCGAACAACGAATCGCTGACGACAATCGTCAGGTCGGGATAGCGCCACTCGAACACCCGCTCCGGAGCGGTTTCCTTGAACATCACCTCTCGGCCGGTCTCGCCAAGCTGCAATAATGACTGCCGACCGAGAAATGAATCCGCCGACAACGTGACGTTCATCTGCCGCACGAGCGCGACCTCGTTCCCGGCCAAGCTAACATGAGCCTCACGCCCCAGAGCATCCGAAATCGCATTGTAATCGCCGGCCGACATGAGTCGAGCGGTGCCCTCATCCTCCCCGATGTACACCCAGTCCGACAGCTTCGCCTTTGCCTCCAGCACCTGGAACGATTGCTCCATCACGATCGGATGACTTTTATCCTCCAGCAAAATGCCTTTCACTTGCGCATCGAAGGCCTCACCTTTGGACAAATGCATATAGCTGAACGGCGAGGCGGCTTCCGCCCGTTCCGCGCTTGTATAATACTGCACATAGACCGTGCTGATGCTGGTGATCGTAAAGGCGCTGAGCAACCCGATCATCGTGAAAATGCGAGCATTGCCTTGAATCCGATACATCAGCTGAGAAACGGAAACAAGATTCATACCTCGGTAGTAGCTGGCTTTGCGAGACTGGGCGAACCTCAGCAGCACGATAATCACGAAGCGAAACAATAAATACGTCCCCGACACAATTCCCGCCAGGAAGAGCAGCAGATTGCGATAATATTGCCCGATCGTATCGAGCGGCTGGAACAGCAGCCAGTAGCTGCCACCGATCAAAGCCACCGCGATCGCAGCGGCCGTCGGCGAAATTCGAGGCGGCTTGTCGCCCTTCCGCTCCGCTTGGAACAGTTCAAGCAATGTGAACCGGTATACGAGCCGGTAGCTCTGAAACGACGTCACTAGCAGCAAAATCGCAAACACGATGAGCGTATTCAGGATCGCGCCGAGCGACAGCGTCATTTTGACCTGAACCCCGGAGCCTACCAATTTGACGAGAATCATCGTGAACAGCTTGGACAGAAACGTCCCTGCCGCAATGCCCGCCGCCAACACGACGATGCCGATGAGCAAATTTTCGAAAAACAGCAGCTTGCCGATCGTCTTCTTGCGCATGCCGAGCAACGAGTACAGACCGATTTCTTTTTTGCGCTTGCGGGTGAAAAAACCGTTCGAATACCAAATGAAGACCGCGACGAACAAAATCAATATAATCGAAGCTTGCATAAAAATCGACTCGACGGCATCCGAAAATTGCACGATTTCCGCCATTTGATCGCTGTATCGAAGCGACACGAACGTGTAGTAAATGACGACACTGACCAGCATCGAGACGAAATAAATCAAATAGCTGCCGGCATTGCCCACCATATTTTTGCGCGCCAACTGGAACAAAGTCATCCGAGCTTCCTCCCTTACCCGTCATTTGCCATTGTAGACTTGCCAATTCGAGGCTTATGGCAACATTGTACAAGGATTCGCCGAGATCAACCATCCATTCAGCTTACGGCTGCGCCGGACAAGCTTACAATTCTGTCATCTTGGGGGAGCGATCGTTGGCACAGGCACTTGGAATGGGAACAACTCCAGCCACCTATAGCCTCCTTCCCCTAACCAGCTTCTCATGCTTGCGAAACTCCCTCGGGCTTTGGCCGGTCCCTCTTTTGAAAAACCTCGAAAACGCGAACAAATCCTTGAACTGCAACGCCTCCGCGATTTCCGCCATCGCCCCTTCGCCGTACAGCAGCAGCTCCTTCGCCTTCTCCAGCCGCACACGATCGATGTAAGCCTTCAAGTTCTCGCCGGTCAGCCGGGTAAACTGCTTGGACAAATGGCTGCGCGAGTACGACGTGATCTCGGCCAGCTCTTCAATGCGAATCGGTTTGCCGCCCCGCTCCCGAACCAGCTCCTTGACCGTCCGAACGAGCGTCTGATCCGGATCATCCCCGCCCCATTCCTGCTCTTCCGACATGAGATGGCCGAACAGCGAACGCACAAGACCTTCGACGAACCGCTTCTCAAAAGGCTGCATGATGCCGCTCGTCCCGATCGTCTGCAAGGCGGCGATAAACGTATCGCCCAACAAACCTTTATGGAGCACGCCTCCCTCGGGAAGACGCACGGCATCAAGCGGCATCGGCCAATCGAACTTCAATGTGATCCAGGCGCATTCGCGGGACGGATAATGAAACGAATGCGGCGTCCCCGGCGGAATGAACAGCAAATCGCCAGGCTGCAAATAACCCTCTCGCTCCTCCAGCGAATAGCCAACCTCTTGCCTTAAGCTTGTTTCTATTTGCCAGAACGTATGCTTATGAACGTGAACCCGGGTTTGCTCGGAATGCTCGACCTTCTGTAAGATGAGCAGCTGTACTTCTTCTAGTATCCCCTTCAACTCGGTCACCACCGTCGTCATTTAAATGTTCAATCACACAAAAAGCTAAATTTATCGAGAAAAATGCCATTCGTTCTACAAGCTCCCAATGATAAAGTAGGCTCAGCATTGACCTGCCCCATGGACATTATTCATCGGTCATTTCTATCCCTAATCCTATCACCCCCCGCGCAAAATGCAATCTTTCCCACAGACCTACGGGCGCAAATACAAAGGAGGCAATCGAGGATGAAACCATACGACATTGAAATCACAGGCGTGCAATTGTACTTTATACCGGTGCGTACCAGAGTTCCGCTCAAATTCGGCGCAGAGACGCTGACGGAGGTGACATGTGCCAGAGCCTGCATCCAGACACGAAATCGCAATGGCGAAACCGGTGAAGGCTGGGGCGAAACGCCGCTAAGCGTACAATGGGTGTGGCCGAGCCCGCTCAGCTATGAGACGCGAGAAAAAGCGCTTCAAGCTTTCTGCCTGATGATTGCAGGAGAATTAACGGAGTGGGCGACGGAGCCTGGACATGCTTTCGAGCTGGGCTATCGGTTCATCCATGAGCGGCTGCCTGAGCTTAAGGAACGATTCCAGAAGGAACAAGGCGCCGAATCAGGTGTGTCGGACTCCGAATCGTTGCCCTACTTGGCTGCTCTCGTCTGCTTCTCGCTCTTCGATATAGCGCTGCATGACGCTTATGGGATGACGAATCGGGTACCAACTTATTCCACTTACAATGCCACCTATATGAACGCCGACTTATCCGCCTACTTGGAGCCTGCCGCGGAGGCGGACGTTCGTTTCGACGGGCGGTACCCGGATCATTTTCTCGCAGCTCAGCCTCCCCAGGAGTTGGTAGCTTGGCATCTCGTCGGAGGCAAGGACATGCTATATCGGCATGAGCTAAACGGCTCCGAGCCGGAGGACGGCTATCCGTACGCGCTGGAGGATTGGACCCGGCAAGACGGACTGTATGCGCTGAAAATCAAGCTGACCGGCAACGATCCGGCCTGGGACTACGACCGCCTTGTGCAAGTCGGAGCCATCGCGCAAGCGCAGGGTGTGCAATGGCTGACGGCGGATTTCAATTGTCAAGTGACGGCGCCAGGCTATGTGACGGATATTCTGGACCGCCTCATGCTGGAGCATCCGAAGGTGTACCAGTCGATTCTATATGTCGAGCAGCCATTTCCTTACGATCTTCACGCGCACCCGATCGATGTTCGCAGCGTTAGCGCCCGGAAGCCCTTGTTCATGGACGAAAGCGCCCACGACTGGGAAGTCGTTCGACTCGGACGCGAGCTCGGCTGGACCGGTGTAGCCCTCAAGACCTGCAAGACGCAGACCGGCGCCTTACTCAGCCTAGTATGGGCCAAAGCCCATGGCATGACGCTGATGGTGCAGGATTTGACCAACCCGATGCTGGCGCAAATTCCGCATGTGCTGCTCGCCGCTTACGCCGGGACGATCATGGGCGTCGAGACGAACGGCATGCAGTTTTATCCGGAAGCTTCGTCTTATGAAGCGGCTGTTCATCCGGGCTTGTATAGCCGGGAGAATGGCACGGTCAAGCTTGATACGCTGCAAGGCTACGGCTTCGGCTATCGCATCGAGCGAATCGGCCGAACGCTGCCTGCTCCTGCTTTTTCATCGCCTTCTTGATGAACCGGCCGCTTTCCTTGTACTATGAACATGTAGGACCAGTTCATGTACAGGGAGGGCGCCCATTGAGCCGCTATGAAGTAAATCGCATCATTGTGGAAGATAGAGAAGTTATTGTGCTGCAAGACGGGAAGACGGATGCCGAAGCCCTGATCGTGCCGGCGCTAGGCAACAATGCGTATGATTTCCGGGTAGGGCATGCGCCTCTGGTGTTCGCTCCGCCTAACCTGGATATGCTTCAAGAAACTCCTAGCCGCTATGGCGTTCCGATCCTGTTCCCGCCCAATCGGACGCGAAATGCCACCTTTACGTTTCAGGGCCGTACATACCGCTTTCCGCCGAACAATGGCGTGGATTACATCCATGGTGAGCTGTGCAGACGGCCTTGGAAGGTGGAGGAGACGGGAGCTTCGGACACGGAAGGCGCTTATGTGATCAGCCGTTTCGACTATAGCGACCATGCGGATATGATGGCGTATTTTCCGCATGCTTTGTCTTTCCGTTTCACTTATCGGCTGCTGGAGGGATGTCTTATATTGGAGGGTGAAATCGAGAACGGCGGTGATACGTCTGCACCGTTCTCATTAGGATTTCATCCTTATTTTCCATGTGCGGAAGATGCGGTCGTCGTAGTGCCTGCTGTGGAGGAGTGGCCGGTCGGGAACGACAACTTCTTGCCAGGCCCGCCGCAGGAAACTTCGCTTTGCATGGAGTATGCCGGGAGCGGAGTGGCGGCTGCTTCGATTCCGGATACCGTTTATCGGCTGTTCCGGATGAGCGGGAGCGACGATAATCGCTGTGAAATTCGTTCGGCAGGGACCGGTTCCTCGATCGTCTACGAGACGGATGGGACCTTCCCGCTGATGGTCGTCTTCAAGCCGGCGTGGGGAGCGGCGATTTCGCTTGAGCCTTATTCGGCGGCGACGGATGGCTTCAACCTGCCGTATCCCGCAGAGGTGACGGGTATACGCGCGATTGACGCTGGCGCAACAATTCGATTCACTTGCACCATCCGATCCGGATCCATGTAAAGATGAGAGGAGCGAAGACGAGATGACAGTTGTTTTGCATCCGAGTGTCTACTTTAACACGATAGGGTCGCATGAGCCGCAGCTTAAGGTTCGGGACGGCGATACGATTGAGACTTCGACCGTCGACGCCCGCGGCTGGGACCGGGATGGAGCGCAGGCTGCCGAACGCGGCAATCCGATGACCGGCCCGATCTACGTCGAAAGCGCCGCCCCCGGCGATACGCTGGAAGTCGTATTCGACTGGATCCGGCCGAACCGGCCGTGGGGCTGGACATCCAACGTGCTGGCGCCGAATGTCGTAGATCCGGAAGCCGTGCAGGCGCTGCCCCGCTCGGAGATCGTCCGCTGGACGGTCGACACAGACGCCGGAGCAGCTTACCCGGAGCAGCCGACATACGGGCTTAGCCGGCTCAAGCTGCCGTTGCGGCCGTTCCTCGGCTGCTTCGGCGTTGCGCCGGCCCGCGGCCAGGCGATCTCGACCGCGACGTCCGGGCCGTACGGCGGCAACATGGACTATCGCGGCTTCACAGCCGGGGTGCGGGTATTGTTCCCGGTGCAAGTCGAAGGCGCGCTGCTCCATCTGGGCGACGGGCATGCGCTGCAAGGGGACGGCGAGATCGTCGGCACCGGCATCGAGATCTCGATGGATGTGCGCTTCACTGTGCGCGTACACAAAGGGCGCAAGATCGGCTGGCCGCGCGGCGAAACCGACAGCCATCTGTTCTGCGTGGGCAATGCCCGCCCGCTGGATCAGGCGCTACAGCACGCTACTACGGAGATGGCTCTCTGGCTGCAGCAGGACTACGGGCTGACTGTCGAGGAGGCAAGCCAACTGCTCGGGCAGACGGTCGAGTACGAGATTGCCAATGTGTACAACCCGGCGTACAGCGTCGTATGCAAGGTTCCGAAGTCTGTGCTCGCGTTGCTGGAGGAGCAGTTATAGCATAAAGAGGGGCTGGCGCATCACTTGCATGCACCAGCCCCTGGCATTGAACCAACTATATTTTTCTCAAAACATATCCAACAAATACGGCGTCTTCTTCGGCAGCAGCCGGTCCAATGTCGCCGCCGTCTCCTCCGACGCCGTCAACAGGCCGAGCTGCCGATAGTACGAGCAGCTCGAGAAACCGACGAATAGCGACGACAACCGGTCGATCGCTCCAACGAGCGTCCCCGCTTCTCCCCCCGCGTCAGTCGAAGCATCGCCACTTTCCGACGTTGCCTCTCGCACGACCTCCGCCCTGCCGTCGGCATGCACGGTCAAGTCGAACGATCCGGCATTCCACGGCGCATACCGATCCGTCACTTCCAACCGGAAGCGGTGCTCCTCTCCGTCTCCGACGAACGGATACATCGCCAGCAGCCGTTCCAGGTCCACGATCCGGAACATGTAGCAAGCGTTCAGCTCCGTCCGCAGCGACGGCTCGTCCAGCAGCTCCAGCAGCGTATCGTCGGCCGGAGCCTCGAAGGTCACGTTCTCCGCCATCGAATCGTGCTGCGCCAGAAACCCTAGCAGCCGGCGACGGCTAGGCTCGTCGACGTACACGAGCTCCCTCACGTCAAGCAAGCCGTCCTTCACCGCATACATCACGTAGCCGGCAATTTGTCCATTCGCATCGTAATCGATCGCAAGCCGCCCAAGCTTCTTGCGGGTCACGTTTTGCTGCCACCAATCGGCGTCCCGGCTCAGCATTCCGTTGTAACGAGCGGCGTACGCTTCATAAGCTTGCGCGACTATCTGCAGCGTATCCTCGTCTAGTTGCATCGGTGCAACGGCGACATGCCCGCTCGTACCGGAATCCCTTTTCAGCAAGCCGATCGGAATCCAGTACCTTTTGATCCGGCTCATATACCCCCAACCGAATTTGCGATAGAAAAAAAACGAAAACGGATTGAGCACCGACACGGTTTGCCCCTGCTCCCTCATTTCCCCGAGCGACCGGGACAACAGCTCCCCGACCATTCCTTTTCGTCGGAATTCCGGCCATGTCGCCACGCTTGCCACCCCGCCCATCGCGAGACGCCGACCACCCAAGTATAGCTGCAAGGGCAAAATCGTCAATTTCGCCGCCAGTGTGCTTCCCGAATAGTAGCCTAGAGTAAAATCGCCCTTCATTTGCTCCAGCCGCAGCGCCCGCTCCTTCTCGCTTAGCTTCAGCCGGAACGAAAATTCGGTCAGCGCCAGACAATCTTCCAAGTCCGATTCCATTAATGTTCTGATCATGGCGAAGCTCCTCTACCCAGCTTGTTATAGAGTGTTGCTCTACCATGAATGTACCGCAAATTCCGTTTATTTTCAGCACATTGATTGCTCATTTAACGAATAATCTACACATCTTGCTATAACACCTACAACATCGTTACCGATTCCGATACTGCTTGGGCGACATCCCGAACTCCTGCTTGAACAGCTTGTTGAAAAAGCTCAAATCATCAAAGCCGACCTGCTGCGCGATCAGGAACACTTTCTCCTTCGAGTCCAGCATGAGCCTGGCCGCCATTCGCAGCCGCGCCGAATTCCGGTATTCGATGAAAGTCTTCCCCGTTTTCTGCTTGAACTTCGTGGAGAACGACGACTGGCTCATCCCGCACAGCTGGCTCACTTCCTTCAAAGGAATCGCCCTAGCGTGATGCTGCTCAATATAACGGCACACTTGCACCATCGTTTCGTCCGCGTCTTCCAGTGTCAGGTTCGCCCGCCGATCCCGTTCGTCCCAGGTCCGGCTCAGCATGATCAGCATGTCGAGCAGAATCGTTTTGATCACCAGCTGGTAGCCGGACCGTTTCGCCGAAAATTCCTTCAGCATCCGCTCCAGCCGCAAGCTCATCTCCGCCTGCTCCTCGTATTTCAGATTCAACTGCGAGCTGAAATTCGCATATTTCCGATTAAACGGCTCCAGGTAGAAGAAATCGACGAACGCATTGACCTTCGAAAGCAGCTCCAGCTCCGCCGCCAGCACGGAGGGCTGAAACAGCACATTATACACCAACAGAGGATTATCTCTTTCCGATTCATACCCGTGCTCCGCGTGAGGCTCTATGATGAAGACGTCTCCGGCTGAGAGCGGGTGCACGCTCCCTTGATACGTATGTACCCCTCGCCCCCCCAATACGTAGACAAACTCGATGAATTCATGGGAATGCAGCTCGAACGCCTCGTCCGCTGTGAAAGGATATAGCCGGATGGAAAACGGGAACTGTTTGCTCTCCAAGTACTCGCGATCGGTCAATAACGTCATGCGTCGTCCTCCACCTCTGCTCGCCGCTAGTGTTGTGAAATCGCCTTATTCGTTTGGAATTCCACCCAAGTCTGTTTGCGCGTAAACGCTTTACACTTCAGTTATACCACACAATTCTGGGAAAAAAGAGAGGGATTCGGGATGGCGCTGCGGTTTGATATCGAGCAGTTCGAGTCGGAGAGTATCGAAAATCAATTGGGGACTTACTGGATGCGGGTGTCCGATCAAATTACCCTCGTCAATCGAATGGTATTTCTGGAATGGGCTTCGGCGCGGGTTATCGCAGGCTGGGTGCCGGCCGCCTCGGAGTTCGAATGGAAGCAGCAGATGACGTATTATATGTGGCAAAATATGACGATCGCGGACAAGCTGAAAACCCGCAAGGAAGAGCTGTCCGGCAATTCGAAAATATTAATCCCTTCCGCCGGGTTCGAGCAACTCGTTCAAAATGCCGCGAGGGCGGACGGGTTCCCGGCTTTTCTCGGCGGCTGGTTCCTGGAGCTGACGAAAGGGGCGGTTGAAGCGTACGAGCGGTATGCCGAAGCGCTGGATCCGATTTTCGATGCGCCGACGTTGGAGATTCTGAACGAAGTGATCCCGAAAAAACGTGCGCAAGTTGCCTGGGCCAACGGATTGGTGCACGACATGGTGAAAGATCGCGAAGTGCTCGCTAGTGTGGAGAGGTGGCGCCATTATGTGCGGGCGTATACCCGCCACATCGGCGGTGTTGACGTACGGCTGGAAGCGGATGGAAAGCCGCAGCCGGTTTGCCCCGTGCAGGAAGCTTATGGTCCCGCGCCGAAGAAGCGTTCCCGCCCGGCATGGTTGAAGGTGCAGGAAGGTTTTGAACCTCCGGAGGAAGTCGTGGACAACTTGAAAATTTTCATGTGGCACTACATGACCGAGATCCAGGTGTGCGACCCGATGTGCTACATTTTCTACGGGATGGACGATATGCCGTTCGAGTTTTACGTCGATTTCAGCCGGCATATATGGGACGAAGTGCGCCATCACTTGATGGGTGTCCGTCGTCTGAGGCAGATGGGCTACAATATCCATGACTTCCCGATTCCGTACGGCGAGGATGCGACCCAAGAGCTCGAGAATTACTACACGGAGTTGACCATGATCGGGGAAACGTGCTCCTTCACGCGCAAGAAGAAGTCGCTCGAAGCGTACTACGCCAAAGGCGACATCCTCTCCGGTATGACGGCCGAGATCGACATCGTCGACGAGCGAATGCATGTGCGGTTCGGCAAAAAGTGGATTCCGGTCATCTACAAGACGAAGTTCAACGACTCCCGCACACTCGACGAGATCGTTCGCAGCGTGATGGATCGCTGGATGAACCTGGACGACACCGGGCTTGGCAAACATCAGGGCAATCCGGAGCTGGCGAAGCTGACGAGCGGGGAGCGCAAGAGCATTACTCACTTTGCTTTTTGCGGGAAAATCGAGTTCAAAAATTTGAATTTTGAGAAGCTGTAAGGAGTACGAAGGTTACTTGGTGCGGGAGTTCAGTTAGTGCATGGGGAGAACGGGCTGAGGGGTTCCGACCGGCTGTTGTTATCGTGGCCCTTGATTGAATTGGGGTTGAGGTTGGGCCACGATAACAAAGGCGGACGCTTCGCTTCTCCACTCCCTCTACCCGCCCTCCCTCGCGCTGCTTTGGTTCTTGGCGTTAGTTAATTACAGCTTCTCCGTGGTGGGGGGGAGGGGAAGAGAGATAAGTTACTGGAGTGGAACGAGTGTGTCGTGCATTTCACATGGGGATTGAGCTGGAGCTAGGCCGTCCTCACACCATTCAGCACAAAAACCCATCAGACCCTCCCAGGGACTGACGGGTTTCCTGCTTACTTGCTTACTTCGCTGCCTTCTGAGCCCGTTCGTAGGCGGTTTTGTAGATGCCCAGGATTTTGTCGATGCCGAGCTTTTTCTGCTCCTCCACGTATTTGTCCCATTCGGTCAAGCTCCGGTCGCCGATGATGAACTTGGACAAGTTCTCGTCGCGGCTCTTGTTCAGCGCGTCGCCCGTCGTGCTCAGGATCTCTTGCTCCGCTGCCGACACAGCCGGCTTCGGCTGGCGAGGCGAATCGTACTTCGGCGCTTGCTCGTAAGCCGCTCTCAGCTCCGGTGATGCCAGCGAGATATGCGCGTCGTAGTCGAACAGGATGAAGGTGCCGTCCGTCGACAAGCCCGTTTTTTTGCGTAGATCGGAGACATCCTTCACATCGACGAGGAACCTTTTCTTGCCGTTCTCCAGCTTATACGTCTCGCCTTCCACGCCCCAGCTGGCCAAGTTCTTGCCCTTCTCGGAGTAGAAGAAATCGAGGAACTTCACGACTTCCTTAATGTTCTTCGACTTGGACGACACCATGAACGCTTCGTCGGAAATTTGCGTGTGCGCGTTTTTCTGCGGGCCGCCGCTCAAGCCGGCCGGCGGTGCCATGAACGCCAGGTTGAAATCCGGATTGTCCTTGCGCAGCGCCGAGTTATAGAAGTCGATCCGGCCAATGTAATCCAGTGTGATAAACGCGCGATTCGTGGACATGATGTCTTGCCACAGCTTCGTGTCGACCGTGAGGAAATCAGGCGGGATCAGCTTCTCCTTATAAAATTTGTTGAAGTACCCGATCATCGTCTTGAAGTTTTCTTCGATCGGGGCGTATTTCCACTCGCTCGACTTCTCATCAAAGTAGACGCTCGGGTCGGAGCCGTATTGGGCGAACGAGTTGAACGAAGCGCCGAAGTTGCGCAAATAAGCGAGCCCGCTGCGGAATGTGAGAGGATAGCTGTTCGGGTATTGCTCTTTGAGCGCTTTCAGCACGGTGTAGAGCTCATCCCAAGTGGTCGGCTGCTTCAGCCCGTGTTTCTTGAATACATCGTCTCGGTACATCCAGATCATCCGGTTCGTATCGCCGATCCCTTGGTTCGGAAGCGCATACATTTTACCGTCAGCGGACAAGGCGCTTTGCGCAACCGTCGGGTTTTGCTCCATCCATTTCTTGAAATTCGGCATATCCTTCGTATAGTCCAACAGGTTTGCCAGAGCGCCCTGCTGCCCGTACTTATCCGCCAAAGACTTGTTCTGCGTCCAGAGCAGATCCGGCAACGTGCCGCCCGCAACCATCAGGCTGATGGCATCCTCCAGTTTGCCGCCGGAAGGAAGCTGAACATCGAGCGTGACGCCGGTTTCCTTTTCGATCATTTTCCACACCGGCCAATCCTTCGAATACGGCCAGCTGGCATTGCTATAGTTCAAGAAAGTAAACGTCTGCTTCGTCGGCGCCTGCGACGTTGCTGCTGCCGACGGACTGGTCGAAGCCGAGCCGGAATCCTTGGTGCTCCCCGAGCCCGAGCCGGAACAGCCCGCAAGTGTTGAAGCTCCTAATACGATCGCCAATAGCGGCATAACCCATTTTTTCATCGAATGAGCCCCTCTCCTATTTTCAACTGACCAACGAAATCAACCTTTTATCGAACCGATCATCGCACCCTTGGCAAAATATTTCTGCAGGAACGGATAGACCATCAGAATAGGTAAAGTAGAAACAATAATCGTGGCGAACTTGAGCGATTCGTCGACCAACAGCGTATCTCCGCTGATGCTGGTCGCTTCGCTGGAATTGCTGCTGCCCTGGAGCACGATGTTCCGCAGGACGACCTGCAGCGGGAACAAGCTGGTGCTTCGCAAATACAGCATGGCGGAGAAAAAGTTGTTCCAGATGCCGACTGCGTAGAACAGGCCGATCGTCGCCAGAATCGCTTTGGACAGCGGCAGAGCGAGCCGGAAAAAGACGCCGATCTCGTTCAGCCCGTCGATTTTGCCCGACTCTTCAATCTCTTTCGGCAGGCCGGCAAAAAACGTACGCATTAAGATCAAATTCCACGTGCTCACGGCTGTAGGTAATACCATACCCCAGATCGTGTCGACTAGTCCATAGCTTTTGACAACGAGGAAGGTCGGAATCATCCCCCCGCCGAAAAACATCGTGATGACGATCATAGTCATGAAGCCACGGTGAAACAGCATGTCTTTCTTCGAGATGGCAAACGCGCCGGCAGCGGTGACGAACAATGAGATGGCTGTCCCCAGCACCACATAAAGGATCGTATTCACATACGCTCTCAGGATCAGCGGATCCTGCAGCACGACGCGATACACATCGAAATTTAGCCCTTTGGGCCACAGGAAGACGTCTCCCTTCAGCACATGCACATTGCTGCTGAGCGACACGGCCAGCATGTAGACGAACGGATACAGCGTCACGAAGACGACTCCGGACAGCATGATGAAGAGGAGAATGTCAAATCCGGTCAGCTTCATTTTCATCGAGTAGATCCCTCCCTTCTACCACAAGCTCGTCTCGCTCGTACGGCGGCTGATCCAGTTCGCTCCGACGATGAAGATCAAATTGATGACGCTCGTGAACAGATCGATAGCGGTCGCGTAGCTATAGTTGCCTTTGCTGATCCCCGTCCGGTACACGTAGGTGCTCAGAATGTCTGCGGTTCCATAAATCGCCGGATTCAGCATGAGGAACACTTTCTCGAACCCGATCTCCAGCACGCTGCCTACATTCAGGATGAACACGATGATGATCGCCGCGCGAATGCCCGGCAACGTTACATGAAGCATCTGCTTCCAGCGGTTCGCTCCATCGATTGTGGCCGCCTCATACAACTGGGGATCGATCGCCGTGAGCGCGGCAAGATAAATGATCGTCTCCCATCCGACATGCTGCCAAATTTCCGAGAGGACATAGATGCTCCGGAACATTTCTTCCTGGGCCATGAAGTTGACGGTTTCCATCCCGAGCCACTCCAGCACCCGGTTGACGATGCCGCTCGAAGGCGAGAGGAACAGCACCAGCATGCTGACGACGACGACGTTGGATATAAAATGAGGCAAGTAGCTGACGGTCTGAACGAACCGCTTGAACGCCATCCGCCTCACTTCATTCAGCAGCAGGGCGAGGATGATCGGTGCCGGAAACCCAAACACGAGCCGATAAAACCCAAGCAGAAACGTATTGCGGAGCAGCTTGAAAAAATCGGGGCTGTCAAAAAACATCTTGTAATATTTGAGCCCGACCCAATCGCTTTCCCATACACCTCGGAACAAATTGTAATCCTTGAACGAGACGACGACCCCGAACATGGGCACGTACCTAAACATCACGTAATACACGAGCGTAGGTAAAAACAGAAGAAGTAAATATTTGCTTTTGTGCAAGCGGCGGCCGAATGTCATTTTATCCGCCCCTGCTTGCAGTCGACCGCTACTTTCCATGAGTCGAGCTCCTCCGAATCCTGATTGTCACTGACCGGGACGGACCACTCCCCGATCGCTTGCTGTTCGCTTTGGATAGACCTGCCCTCTTGTTCGATCTCCTCCTATTCGCTATCGGATGGATAACTCCGGTGCTGAAATGGACTGGTTGGTGTGGCTGCATCCCGGGACTGAGGCCATCGTAGCAGAAGAGGCGGTCGGGTCGATATAATGCGATTTTGAGAACCTTGACTTGAGATGGAATGCGGCGAAAAAAAGGTCCAGAGTCAAATGAAAGTCAAGAATCGCAAAAAACAATCGTTTGTTGCTGCGGATGGCAGATGGTATACTGACAGAATTAAAACGCTTCCAAGAAAGCGGGGTCCGGATGCATTTGGTCAGGAAATGGGTAGGAACGCTGAAGCGGAAGACGGCCAGGACCGGCAATACGTCGCTCTTTTTAGCCTTGTGCCTTAGCTTCGCGGGTATCATCGTGCTGCTCATGACATTCAATTATTTGACTTACACCTTTTTTCGCCAGAACATTCGAGAAGAGATTATCAAGAGCAACAGCTTGAATTTGAGCAAAACCGTAACGAACTATGAGAATCATATCGTGCAGTTGAAAAGCTATCTGATGAGCTACTTGTTCCGTCCGGACACTCAGGCGATAGCCGACAATCGCAATCGTCGGATCGATTATGAAAGGGTCCGCAAAGTGCAGGTGGAGCTTCAAAGCACGATCAGCAGCTCGCTATTGTTCATCGACAATTTGATCTACTATCTCCGGGGATCGCAGCTGCTGCTGGACAAAGACGGCTCTCGCGACCCGGATACGATGTTTTCCAAGCTGTATGTAGGGGACGGCTATTCCGCCGATTTTTGGGACCGGGAGATTACCAAGCTGCAGAGCTTTCATCTGTATCCTGCCGTGACATTTAAGGAGATTACCGCTTTCGGTCAAAACAAGCTTGGCGTTATGATCCCCGTGCTGGTTAAGAAAGAAAACGACGACCAATTCGGCTTGATCGCCATGTTGAGCGGGACGTCGATGTATGCTTTTCTCCATCAGCCGATTGAGGACGGCTCCTTCTATATGTTCGATCGGGACGGACGGACGGTGTTCGCTTCATTAAATGCCTCTACTGCCGGTGAGCCAATGTTCGAAGGAGTGACGGGGCACGGGCATCTCGAACGAGGCGATGTGTTGTATTTGTACCAGCAGGGCGAATCCGGCTTCCTCTATGTCGATAAAATTCCGCTTCGCAACATCTCGCAGCAAATCCGTAGGCTGAACGTCATCTTCGTCGTCATCGTGCTGATGTCGCTAGTACTGAGCTTGCTGCTGGCGCTGCTGCTCGCGAGAAGGTTCCACAATCCGTTGTCGGGCCTCGTTCAGGCGATCGGCCAGCTCGGTCAGACGCCGTCACTGCGGCCGAGTCGCATCAAGGAGTTCAACCTGCTCTCCGACAAGCTGAATGACTTGTTCCGGACTCAGCACGATATTCACCGCGACCTGGACGCCAAAAATTCCTTGCTGCAGCATTACGCATATATTAGTAGATTGAAGATGATCTCCACGAACATCGCGGACATCAAAACGGCGATCGACGCCGATAAGCCCTATAGGCTCATTTTGCTGCACTTGGTGCTAAAAGAGCAATCGCAGGCGGAGATGGCGATTGAGCCTCATCGCGCCTATGCGCTGATCAAGGAAATGGTGCAGCATCATTTCTCGAATCGATGCCCGGATTCTCTGACATTCCAGACCGAGCAGGATCATATCTTGACGATTTTGTTCGAGCGGGAGCGAAGTGAAGCATCTCTGAACGAACGAAGTGAGTCCACATGGTCCGAGCTAAACGAGGAGCTGGAGCCGCTTGTGGAGTTGCTGCGTCCGGAGACGCCGTATTTCAACTTTACGATCGGTACCAGTCCGACGCTTCGGCATTCCGAGCAGTTCGCCGAGGCATACGAGGAGGTACAGGAGCTGGTCCGGCAGCGCACATTGGGCGAGCAGATCCAGCTGTTCACGGAGCGTGTCTCGCTGCAGCTGCCATTAGTCCCGACGCTTGCGCAGGAGCAGAAGCTGGCGACGAATCTTCATGTCGGCAACGACGTCATCGTCATCCCGCTCGTGCATCGGCTGATCCAGCAGCTTGGCGAAGCCGGTGCGCCAGCTCATGCGATCCAGGCGCTTAGCCGGCAAATCGTGGAGAAGGCGATTAAGGTGATTTACGCGCAAAGTTTGGTCGTTCCTGGTTATGAGAATAGCCGGCAGCTGTATGAGGAATTGAAGAAGTGTTATACGCTTGAGCAGTATGAGGCATTTTTCCAGACCTTTTTGTCTGCATTCGCTCTGGCAGTCAGGGATAAGAAGGCGGCGGCGGAAACCGACTACATGATCACGTTCGTCAAGGATTACGTCGAGTCCAACTATGGCAGCGATATTTCGCTCGATTTGTTGTCGCAGAAGCTGAATATTACGAGTTCTTACTTGTCTACGTACTTTAAGGAGAAGACCGGCACCAACCTGAGCGAGTACACGCATACGCTGCGCATGAACAAGGCGAGCGAGATGCTGCAGAACACCGACTTGAAAATCCAGGATATCGCCTCGCTGGTGGGTTATTTCACGGTCGCTCCCTTCAACCGGGCATTCAAGCGGCACACGGGGGTCACGCCGGGCGAGTTCCGCCGGCAGCACCAGGCGCCTGCATGATGTAAGTTTGTTGGTGTGTGGCGTTCAGGTTGTGCAGGGCAGGAAAAGGGGTTGCGAGCGGCTGCTGTAATCGTGGCCCTTGATTGAATTGACCTCCTATCCGGTACCCACCTGCTGCACCCTACTCCAGTTGCCGCTGACCGCAGATAGGTCAGCGCCTACGTACGAAAAATTGGTTCATTGGTTGTGATCTTAAGTTCACAACATCCACCAATTTGCCGCCCGCCCATCAGCCAAAGAAAAAAAGCCTCCTTCGCGAAAGCAGCCGAGTAATCGGCTGCCCGCAAAGGAAGCTAACTTGCATATTAGGGCTTCGTCCAGTTCTCGATCAATCTCCGTGCCGAACCCCGATCACTTTCGCCAGCCAGCCGGCACACACTTTCTCCACGTACGCTTGCCCGTTTGCCATCTGTCGTTCCATCTTTATCGTGTTCTAAAGTTGTTCACCAACCGGTCCACTTCCGCCCGCTCCGGGATCGAGGACTGTGCTCCACTTCGCGTGACGGCAATTGCCGCTGCAGCCGACGCCCACTTGAGCGCGTCTCGGACCGGCATCCCTTCGCCGATACAAGCCGCATAGTAACCGATCATCGTATCCCCGGCCGAAGTCGTATCGACCGCTTGCACCTGAAAGGCGGGCTGCTCAATCGATACGCCTGCATGGTTGCAATATAAACAGCCACGCTCGCCCAAGGTGACGATGACCTCACGCACGCCTTTCTCAATCAGCTCTAACGAGGCTGCCCTCGCTTCTTCGTGACTCCGCACCGGACGGCCGACTATAGTTTCAGCCTCCGTCTCGTTCAGAACGAGCGTATTGATCAGAGGCAGTACCTCAGCCGGAATCGTCAGAGCGGGAGCCGGGTTGAAAATCACATCAATACCCTTCTCACGCGCAAGCTCCATCACATGAACGTTTGTTTCCCAGCGAATCTCATTTTGCAGCAGAATGATCCTGGCCTTGTCGAAGGCTCCCGCAACCACATCTGTAGGCGCCAGCATTCCGTTCGCGCCTTCGGTCAGCACGATCACATTTTCCCCGTCGTCGCTCACCATAATATAAGCCATCCCCGTCGGACCGGACTTGAAGGCAACTAATCCCGTCTCCACGCCCTGCTCCTGCAAAGACCGAATTTCACCTTCGCCGAATGCATCGGTCCCCACAGCACCGACCATAGCCACCTTGCCTCCGGCCCGTGCAGCGGCCACCGCTTGATTCGCGCCTTTGCCGCCATGATAATACTCGGTCGACCGACACTTCAACGTCTCACCCGGCACGGGAAACCGCTCGACGCAGCTGACCATATCGACATTGATGCTGCCGACCACTACGATATCGCTCATCGCTTTCCTTCTCCTCCTCTCAGATCAGAACGTCATGCCCTTCGGCTCCTCCAATTCGTTCGCCACGAACAATCAAAAGCTTGTAATTAAGATTGGATATATTTGGAAGTAAGCACACGTGGGCAGGTGAACAGAAAGTCCCTGAGAACTGTGTCCCAGGGACTTGCTTGAGCGCGCGCTCGGTCAGAGGCCGAGCGCGCGTCTGCCGGCGTCGAGCACCTGCAGGATGCGCTCGACGTCGTACACGCTGCCGCGCCACGTGCCGCCGCTGACGGCTTGCAGCGCCGCCCAGAGGCGCGTGTCGTCCGGCAGCGCCGGATCCGGCGCGAGCCCCGGGTGCGGCGTGCGCCCGGCGAGCACGGCGGCGCCCTCCTCCGGCGCAAGGGCGCCCTCGCGCCCGGCTTCGCCGATGAAGTCGAGCGTGCCGGTCAGCCGCCGGCAATCGATCTCGATGCGGACGAGATCGCCGTCCCGCAGCTTGCCCACCGGCCCGCCGGCGAGCGCCTCCGGGCCGATATGGCCGATGCAGGCGCCGGT
Source organism: Paenibacillus koleovorans NBRC 103111 (assembly GCF_004000845.1). GTDB lineage: Bacteria > Bacillota > Bacilli > Paenibacillales > NBRC-103111 > Paenibacillus_AA > Paenibacillus_AA koleovorans. The sequence goes on along the minus strand of NZ_BIMA01000008.1, from coordinate 77,594 downwards.
CGAGACGCCGGAAAACCGCGCATCGGTAAGCAGCGCGACATGTTTGCCGTACGACACATGCTTGAGCGCCGATGTCAGTTGGTACGTCTCCTCCATGCCCGTGCCGGCTGGTCCTCGGCCGATTAGCGCCATGATGTCGCCCGGCTGAACAGTGCCGGTCTTAATCGCCGCGATCGCCGCCCGCTCGGTCGTGAACACCTTAACCGGCCCGGTGTGACGGTACACGCCGTCCGGATCAACGACCGACGGATCGATCGCGGTCGACTTGACGACAGCGCCTTCCGGCGCCAAATTGCCGGTCGGGAACGTCACGGTCGACGTGAGTCCCCGCTTAGCCGCATGCTCCGGACTCAAGATGACCGTATCCGGGTCAATGCCGTCCAGCGCAAGCAACTGCTCCCGCATTCGCTGCCGACGCGTCGAGCGCTCCCACCAATCGAGCGTCTCCTTCCACGTTCGCCCGGTTGCGGTAATCGCGGATTCGTCCAGAATGCCGCCTAACCGGCGCAAATGAAGCATCACTTCCGGCACGCCTCCAGCCAGAAACACCCGAACCGTCGGGTGATGCACCGGGCCGTTCGGCAGCACGCTGACGAGCCGCGGCACCCGGCGGTTGACCGAGCTCCAATCCTCTACCGTCGGTACCCTCACCCCAGCTGCATGTGCGATCGCCGGGATGTGCAGCAACAGGTTCGTCGAGCCGCCGAACGCCGCATGCACCGCCATCGCATTGGCGATCGCCGCTTCCGTGACGATGTCGCTCGCGCGGATGCCTCGGCGCTCCAACACCATGGCAGCCCGCGCCGACTGACGCGCCAGCTCGAGCCACACCGGCTGCCCGGACGGCGCCAGCGCCGCATGCGGCACGGTGAGCCCGAGCGCCTCGGCGACGACCTGCGACGTCGCGGCCGTGCCGAGGAACTGACAGCCGCCGCCCGGGCTCGCGCAGGCGCGGCAGCCGAGATCCGCTGCGTCCTCGAGGCTCAGCTCGCCCGCCGCATACCGCGCGCCGATCGTCTGGACCTTGCCGGCGTCTTCGCTGGAAGTCGGCGGCAGCGTCACGCCGCCCGGGACGAGCACCACCGGCAAGTCCCGCATCGAGGCGAGCGCGAGCAGCATGGCGGGCAGTCCTTTGTCGCAGGTGGCGACCCCGATGACGGCGCGACGGGTCGGCAGCGAACGGATGAGCCGGCGCAGCACGATCGCCGCATCGTTGCGATACGGCAACGAATCGAACATGCCGGTCGTGCCCTGCGTGCGGCCGTCGCACGGATCGCTGACGGCTCCGGCGAACGGCACGCCGCCAAACCTGGCGATCTCTTCCGCCGCCGCACGAGTGAGCAGACCGATCTCCCAGTGGCCGGTATGGTAGCCCAGAGCGACGGGCGCTCCGTTCTCATCGCGGATGCCGCCTTGCGTGCTGAGGATGAGAACTTGCTTGCCCATCAGCTTCGAAGGCTGCCAGCCCATCCCTGCATTCTGCGACATGCCGAACAAGTCGCCGCTGGGGCTGTTCGCCAGCAGCTCGGACGTGAGCGGCAGACGCCCCTCTGGTCCCGGCGCATGCGTGCGAATCGAGAAAAGCGCCTCGGAGTCCCCTTCTTCATCGTCCTGCGGACCCATTATCGCATCCCAATCGTCATCGACATTCAATCCGATCTCCCCTTTTACGCCTGTCTACTCCTACCTGCTCCCGACTCCCTGTCTATCTTCTACAACTTCACCGCAGCATCGGCACCAGCTCCTGCAGCCGCCACATTCACCAAAGTCCCCAATCCAGTGATCGAGATCTCGATCCGGTCACCCGCCGCCAGCGTAAATTCATTCGGCGGTACGACACAGGTGCCGGTCAACAAGACCGTCCCCTCGAACAAGTCGTTGTCCCGCTTCAGAAACTCGACCAGCTCCTCCAGCTTGCGTTTGAGCTGCCCGGTGCTGGCGGAGCCGTCAAAACAAAGCTGCCCGTCCCGAAAAATGCGGCAGCCAATATCAAGCGCATAAGGATCAGGCACAAATTCTGCCAGCCGAACGTATGGGCCGATGGAGCAGGAACGGCTCCACATTTTGGCCTGCGGCAAATACAGCGGATTCTCGCCTTCAATATCGCGACAGCTCATGTCATTTCCGATCGTGTACCCGACAATCGTCCCTTCGCTATCCAGTACGAGCCCAAGCTCCGGCTCCGGCACCTGCCAGTCGGAATCGCTCCGCAATCGCACCTCCGTGCCGGTGCCGACCGTCCGCGCCGCCGTCGACTTCAGGAAAAGCTCGGGACGCACGGCATCGTACACCTTGTCATAGAACGTAGACGCATCGAGCTTACCGCCGGTCGCTTCATAATTGCGAGCTTCCCGGCTGCGCTGGTACGTCACGCCAGCCGCCCAAACCTCGGGCGCCTCCACAGGCACGAGAAACGCCAGCCCTTCCTCAACCAGCAGGGCCGGATCGCCGCCAACCAAATAATTGCGAATCCATTCACCCGGAGATTGCCCGCAGCTCCTTGCCTCGTGAAGCAATGCAAATAAATCCCGCTGCGGCAAGCAGTAAACGCCCCCCTCATCTGTCTTGACCGCCAACCTAACCTCTCCCGTATGGTCCCGATAACGGATCACATTCATTTGTAAGCGCCTCCAATTCCATCATAATAGGAAGGCTGGGTTCGTACGCCCATGCACTGCCGTACACAGCTATGCACTACCCCTGCCCATTCAAACCGGCTTCGATTCGTTTGCAAGCGGTCGACTTGTCCTGCAGCTTCGACCAGTACCACTTCGCCTCACGGAAGACGTCCTCCAGCTGCTCCGTCGTCAGGCCGAGATCCGTGAACGGCTTGAAGGTCGGGATAATTTCCCGATACATATGGAAACGAGACGGACGGGTCAAGCTTTCTTGCCCCTCCCAATCCGCAGCCGCCTTCAGCGCGGGCAAACTGTAGGTGTTCCGCCGGATGCTGAGCTGCGACTCGTACGACAGCAAATACTCGGCGAACGTCTTGACCGCTTCCCGATTATCGGTCTTGCGGTTCATGGCCAAGCCGATGACGGCGAGCAGCGTCTTGAACTCGTTCAAATGCGGCACCGGCGCGACATCATAAGTAATAGAAGCATGCTTCAAATCGTTCAAGCCAAAATAAGTGGTTAGAATCATCGACACTTTGCCCTGAAGGAACAGCTCCTCCGCATCGGCGTCGCTCCCCGACAGCAACGCCGGGAACACATGCGGCATCGAGACGATTTTACGGCACAGCTCCAGCCCGTCCAGCAGCCGCGTTCCTGCTATGGAATAATTCCCGCTCGCATCCCGCTGGAACCGGTCTCCGCACTGCAGCAGGAAGATCGGCCAGCGATTGGTCGAGAATAGATGGAAATAAAAGCCGAAACGTTCATTCTCGACAGCCAGTCGCTCCGCCGCATCCAGAAGTGTGTTCCAAGTCCAGCTGCTGTCTGGCTCCAGCAAGCCTGCATCGGCGAAATGGTCTTTGTTGTAGCATAGTATTATCGGCGAAAAAACGAGCGGCTGCGCCAGCAGCTCCCCGGTTGCTGAAGGAGCGAATGTCCGAGATCCCGATCGAAAAGTGCTTGCCAGGAAAGGCTGCATGCCCGGCTGCTCCTGCTGCGGTTCGAACAGGACGCTTTTCCCCTTCTCCGAGAACTCCTGGAAATTATGCTGATTGATCGTCACGAGATCGAGCATGCCGGACTCCATGCAGTCGTTCACGAAGCGGAAATAACGGTCGCGGGGAATTTCGAGCGGCTGGACCCGAATATGCGGATAACGGCGGTGAAAATCGGCAAGCAGTTGAGCCATCCCCAGCTCGCGGATCAGCGTTCCGTGATACCCGAACCGAATGACAACACGGCCGTCGGTGGACGGATTCGCTACACGGCTGCCGATCTTCGGCATTTTCTCGATCAAACCTTCCTGCTGCAACACCTCCAGCCCTTTGCGCACGGTCTTGTTGCTGATGTGGAACTGGCGGGCCAAGTCTTGCTCGGATGGCAAAAACTCGCCGGGAGGACGTTTCCCGGACAAGATGTCTTCCCGCAGCGTTCGCGTCATCTCCTCCAATCGGAGCCGAAACGTCTTGCGGCTGAATTTATCCTCCATGCCCAAACCCTTTCTATTCCCAAAATATACGCTTGTTCTCCTCATCATACACAAGTTGCCGCATCCCAACAAGCGGTCATCGAGATGATGAAAAAGCCCCCCGCGAAAGACCGCGAGGAGCGCATGCGAGAACTGTCTCTCATCACGCCCAACCTTAAATGCATTGTTAAATTGCCCTTTTTTCAACCATCCCCTATCGTTCAATTGGATTGATCCACGGATAAGCATATGAAAGCGCTGCCCACTTTCTAATGTTTATCTAATCCACATTATTATTATACTCTTCTCATTTTAGCATGGTCAATGCAAATATAATTATAAATTGATAATATAATGTCTATTTAATTCAAGTCCAACTACACGAAAATAATAAGCAATACTTTATACTCTTTTAAGATTTATAAGGTATGATATGTACTAGTTGTAAAGACCACGGCGATCGGACAGGAAGGATGACCAGTCTTTGAATACGAAGAAAGTGCTATCTTTCGCAAGCATCCTTATCTTGCTGCTGCTGCTACTCAAAAGCGATACGTTCTCTAACCTTATATCCGGCGACCCGGCCGCGATTCAAGATTTGTCCAAAGGCAATTTTTGGCTCATATTGTCGATCACCTTACTGCTGATGGCGGTACAAAATTTAATTACGCTCATTCCGGTCGTGCTTCTGATCTCGGTCAATGTTTCGATTTTCGGCTTTGTGCAAGGTTATTTTTGGAGCTGTGCGACAAGCGTCATCGGCGCGACTATCACCTTTTTCATCTCGCGGTACTGGTTTCAGACGTTGCTTCACCGGTATGTGTCCCCACGGTTGCTGGCGCGGATCGACGCACGGGGGTTTTGGGTTGTTTTTATCGGTCGCCTGATCCCCGTGATCCCTTCGAGTATCGTCAATATTACGGCAGGTATGAGCTCCGTCAAGTTCAAAAATTTTCTTTACGCAACGCTGCTCGGCAATATGATTTATTTCCTGGTCGTCTCTTTGATCTCCGATCAGCTGTTTTCCTGATGCTTTAGAACTATTTTAGCTGCAACAGGTAGCTGACTTCATCGAAATCCATTATAATTTGTCGTATATTGGAAATGAAAGCGCATTCGTGGCGTTGGACGATGCTTCTAGGAGGAACTGGAATGATTTGCGCTCAATACGACGAGTTGGTGGGCAAGCAGCTGCTTCACGACATCCTCGACACCCGAGGTGTTTTGCTGATTCCGATCGAGACGATTTTGACGGATGCTCATATCGAGAAGCTGCAGCAGTTCCGCATCGACGTGATGGATATTCATGTCGAGGAGCTGGACTGGCCGGCGGATCAAGCCCCGTCGAGGGAATCCGAGGAACGCAAATGGGTGCATCATACGGAGTCGAAGTTGAAGGAAATCGAGACTTTTATTGAAAAGAACGGCAAGGTGCCTACCGAGGAAATCGAGCGCACGATTTTGCCTGTGATTTTGAATGTCAGCGGGCAGAGCAATATTTACAAGCTGTTCACGCAATTGAAAGCCGGAGCCGATTACCGGTACAACCACAGCATCGGGGTAGCTATTATGGCGACAACAATCGGCCGGTGGATGAAGCTGGACGAGCCGGAGCTGCATCTGCTCACGACCGCCGCCAGCCTGTGCGACATCGGGATGATCAAGCTGCCCAGCGGCCTCCTGCAAAAAACGACCGGCCTGATGCCCCATGAGTATGAAATAATGAAGCAGCATACCGTCATGGGCCATCAGTTGCTGCTGGACTCCGGCGTCGATTCCCGTGTAGCGCTCATTGCTCTGCAGCATCACGAGCGCGAGGACGGCAGCGGGTACCCGAACCGGCTGACCGGCAGCCAGCTCGACCCGCTCAGCAGGATCGTAGGCCTGGCCGATATGTATATGGCGATGACAACCGAACGTCCGCATCGAGCGGCGATGCCTTTCTACCAAGTGGTTACGCAGCTGTTCGACGAAATTACGCTGGGACGTCTGGAGTCGAACCTCGGCCTGACATTTTTGAGCCGCTTGATGTCCGCTCAAATTGGAAGCGATATCATTTTGTCGGACGGGCGCCGGGGCCGCATCGTACTGAATAATACGAACTATCCGAATCGTCCTTTCATAAAGGTCGGGAACGAGTTTATCGATTTGAGCAAAACCGGCGCCGTCCGGATCAAGGAAATTGTCGGCTGACGCGCATACGAAGCGGCGGCGCAAGCCATCCTAACTCGTGCGTCAACTTCATAACGAGAGGGGCCATGCCTGTGTCCACGTCCAAACGCCGTAGAGAGAACGCGTTCAAGATGCGCAAGCAAACGCAGCATCCTCATGGGAAGATCAAGTCTCTTAAGGAGCTCTCCGACTTGTAAGACGAGCACCTCGTATGATTGCTGATGTCGTAGAAGAAGCCGGGAAACATTCGTTTCCCGGCTTCCGTGCGTTCACGTTCGGGTTTGAGTTCGGGCTCAGATTTTGGTTCTGGTTCGGGTCTTGGTGCTGGCCGTGGTTCTGGTCCGCTAGACCTGGAACATCTTACGATAAGCTGAAGGCGGCATCCCCTTATAGCGGCTGAAAATACGGCTCAAATAGAAGCCGCTCTCATAGCCGATCCGCTCGGCGATCGCCTCCAGCGGCAGTGCCGTCTCTTCGAGCAGCCGGCTGGTGCGGACGATGCGCAAGCCCGTCACGAACTCCGACGGCGTGACCCGGTAAGCAGCTCGGAATCGACGAGTGAGCTGCACGGCGGTCAGCCCGAGCTTGTCCGACAGCTCGCGCATGAGGAACGGCTCGTAAGCATGCTCCAGCAGCCACGAACGCGCCGCCTGCATCGCCGCTTCCGGTTCGTCTTCCCGGTTGGGCTCGGGATCGTTCGCATGATGGCCGATTAAGCCGCGCTCATATTCGAGCTGCCGCCAAATGTCGCCCAGCCAATGGCGGAAACGGCCGAACAGCGGCTCCTCCAGCACTAGCCCTTCTCCCATCAACCCGCGCAAATAGCGGTACGTAGAGGCAAGCCGCTCCAGATCCTGGATCGACAGTTTGCCGACCCGGCCGGCCACCTCCTCTCTCCCTGGCTCCTCCTCCCACATGAAAATCATGTAGTGAAACGTTAATGGAGAAATGGTCCAGCGGTTGAACGGCGTTTCCGGTGGACAGACGACCACGTCGCCGAACCCGGCTTCGCCTTCCTGCTCGCCGATGCGATACCGGAACGAGCCGCTTTCGACCGCGCACATCGTCCAAAATCGGCTTGTATCCTGCTCCAGCAAAAACTGCTCCTTTTCCACCCAGTACATGTATCCCATCGGATACACCAACCAGTTCCGGCTCATCGACTTGTCCCACTCTCTCATTTGTCGTGAAATAAAAGATATGCTCTATCGTAACTCGGTGTATGTTTCTTGGCAACCGTTCGATTTAAGATGAAATCAAGGATAAGCAATATCATTCACACATAGCGTGTCGAGGAGTGTGGGATTCAGATGAGACAAGAAGTCGTTCAATCGGATATTACCGTCGTAGGCGGCGGGCTGGCAGGCGTATGCGCGGCGATTGCCGCTGCCCGTCTCGGCCAAACGGTAGCGTTGATCAACAACCGCCCTGTACTCGGCGGCAACTCCAGCAGCGAGGTTCGCGTCTGGGTATGCGGGGCGACTGGCCACGGCACGCATCGATATGCGCGTGAAACCGGCATCATGGGAGAGCTGTTTGTGGAAAATCAATACCGCAACATCGACGGCAATCCGTACATTTGGGATTTGGTCGTTCTCGAGGCGGTGCGTGCGGAGCCGAACATTCGGGTATTCCTGAACACCGACGTACACGAGGTTGAGGCTGACGGGGACGAGCACGATCGGACGATTCGTTCCGTCACTGGATGGATGATGGCGTCGGAGCGGCGCATCCGGTTCGAAAGCCAGATTTTCTTGGATTGTACGGGAGATGGGCTGGTCGGCTTTCTAGCAGGGGCGAAATACAAAATCGGACGCGAAGCTCGCGAGGAGTACAACGAGGATTGGGCGCCGCTCGTCTCCGACGACATTACGCTAGGCAGCACCTTGCTGTTCTACACGAAGGATGCCGGCCGGCCGGTCAAGTACATTCCTCCCAGCTTCGCGAAGGATATTACGAAGACGACCATTCCACAGCGGCGTGTCATCCGCAGCGGGGACAACGGCTGCGCCTATTGGTGGATCGAATGGGGCGGCGAGCTTGACACCGTCCACGACAACGAACGTATTCGAGACGAGCTATGGTCGGTTATTTACGGCATCTGGGACTATATCAAAAATTCCGGTCAGTTCGACGCAGACAACATGACGTTAGAGTGGGTCGGCTCGATTCCCGGCAAACGGGAGTATCGGCGTTTCGTCGGCGATTATGTGCTGAACCAGAACGACATCTTGCAGCAAGCGCCGTTCGAGGACCGCGTAGCCTTCGGCGGATGGTCGATCGACCTGCATCCGCCGCAAGGCGTCTACTCGACGGAAGCCGGGTCCAAACACCTGCATCCCGACGGCAACTATCATATCCCGTACCGCTCGTTATACTCGGTCAACGTGAGGAACATGCTCATGGCCGGTCGGGACATCAGCGCCACCCATGTGGCGTTCGGCACGACCCGCGTCATGGCCACATGCGCCGTCATCGGCGAGGCGGCCGGGTCGGCGGCGGCGCTCTGCGCGGCCAAAGGCGTTACGCCGCGCGAGCTGTACGCGCAGCATCTGAGCGAGTTGCAGCAGACGATGCTGCGGCAGGACGCTTCCATTATCGGGCTGCGCAACGAGGACCCGGCCGATCTGGCGCGCCGGGCGACGGTGACCGCCTCCAGCGTACTGGAACAGCTCGCCGTGGAGCCTTCCTCGCCGACAGGCGACTCTACAGCCGTTGCGCTGGAAAGCGATATCGGCTTGCTCTTGCCGGTCGAGCCGGAGCTTAATGGCCTGGAGCTTCTGCTTGACGGCGGTTCCGCTGCGGAACTGACCGTTGAGCTATGGGATACCGGTTTGGCCGAAAACTATGTCCCGCACAAATTGATCGCCTCCTCTACCGTTACGCTTGCTGCAGGCGAACGGCAATGGGTCGCTTTCGACCTGAGCTGGAAGCCGGAAACCGCCTGCAATGCATTCGTCATCGTGAAAGCGAATGAGTCGGTATCCCTGCACGTCCAAGAGATCGCTCGTACCGGCGTACTCGCTTTCTTGAAGGGCGAGAAGCCGATCGTCTCGTCGCAGCTCGAGGAGAAACAGCCGGACCAGCCTGTCGTGCAATGGAGCACGCGCCGTTTCATCCGACAAACGCCTTGTTTCCGTTTGCAGTCGCCTACTGCGGCGCTCTCGCCGAGCAAAGCGGTGGACGGCTATTTGCGGCCCTACGCCGGACCTCATCTGTGGTCGTCCGCCGCGATGGCTCCGGGCCGTCCCGAATGGCTGCAGCTCTCCTGGGCGCAGCCGGTTGAGATCCGTACGATTCAACTCGTATTCAACGACGACGTCCAGCTGGACTTGATCAATCTGCACCACCATCGGACACCGAACGATATTCGACCGGAGCTGGCTAAGGATTACCGCATCGAAGCGTTCGAAGGCGGCAATTGGAAGACCGTTGCGGAGCTGGGCGACAACCGCAAGCGGAAGCAAGTGCATACGCTCTCTTCGTCGGTCATGACCGATCAGTTGCGAATAGCCATCGATTCCACGAACGGCAGCGAATATGCCGAGATCATTGAGATCCGGGCGTACGCTTGAAAACGAAGAAAGACTCTGGGGGTCCTATTCGGAAGCCCTCAGAGTCTTTTTTGCTCGTTACGCGCCTTCCGCCCTCAGCAGTGGTTGGACGACGGCCTTATAAAGCAGGAACCCGACAAACAAGGATGCAGCGGTGATCAGGAACGGCAGCGTATAGTCGTTGCCCGCCATAATGTAACCGGCCAAGTACGAAGCCAGTGCGTTGCCTAAGCTGCGTGAAACGGTCCGCATCCCTGCATACAGGTTGCGGTCCTCTTCTTCGACGGCGGACATCGCCTCGCTGTCCAGCAAATTGGCCAGCATGTTGAAGAGTCCGCCGCGAAGCAGCAGCAGCGCAGAGAACAGCAACGCCGGCATGGCGAGCGCAAGCACCGCGACGAATACGAGATTGCTGAGGAACAGAGCTACAATCGTCCGGCGGCTTCCCCATTTGTCCAGACAATAAGGGGTCAACATGGAGCCTACGAACAGAAACACGCCTGCCAGCGTCAGCAGCAAAGAAATGCTCCCGTCGTCCCATAAGAAGCGGAACTTCAAGATTACGTTCAAAAACGGATTAAGCATGCCGGTCGCGAAGCCCGCGATAAAGATGAACACCGACAACAGCAACAAGGAGGTCATCCTGCCTCGTTTCTTGCTGAGGGGCTCACCTGGGATTGATTTTTCCGTAGCGGTATTCTTTATCCTCGCTTCCGCTATGGACGCCTCGCCCGACGCAGGCAGCAACCAACCGCGAAGTGCGGTCCCTGCAGCAAAACATATCGCAGCCGCAATGAAAGCATACTGATACACCGTCGTATTTCCCGGCAGCCAGATCGGCAAATAGCCTCCAAGCAAAGTACCGACACCTACGAACAAGGTGAAAACGGCGAACAGCAGCGAATACGCGACCGGCTCCTCTTCCCTCGAACGGCAGTACTCGAACAGCAGCTGGATTTCCGAATTGACTATGGCGGTAATCCCAAGCGACCAAATCAATTGCGCCACCGTCAGAGCAGTGATCGAAGTACCGAATGCAAATACTATCATGGATGCAAAAGACAGTCCCATGCCGAACACAAGCGTGTTTTTACGGCCGATCCGCTGCACGACCCATCCCGCCGGCAAGCTCAAGATACCGACGGTCAGCGCTCCGAGCGAAGCGATGCGTCCGACCACTTCTTGGGAATAGCCCAGGTCCAGCATATGCAAATTAAGAATCAAGCTGAAAATGCCGGTGCCGGTGCCGAATACGGCTTCCGTGCCGATAAACCGCTGCACCGCCGGCGACAAATTTCCAAACAGACGTCGTGTGTACTGAATCATGATGCATTCCCCAATCCTTAGATCGTCTCCTTTTTCAGCCAGCGATCCAAGAAATCATAAGCCACCGAGCGCACCCACCCCGGGAAGCGATGCCCGCCATCGCCTAGAATGGAGACGAATCGCTCCTCTGCGCCGAGAAAACGGTACAGCCCGCTCAGCTCGATCATCGCCATTCCGATTTGTTGCCAGTTCGGAAAGAAACGATCCTCCTGCGCGCTCCAGTTAAGAAACGGAACCGGGGCGAGCAGCGCCGCGATCTCGTGAAATTCGAACGGCGGCAGCTGTCCGCGGTCTACCATACGGCTAATTTCCGGAATGTGGCTGAACCAATCCCGCAGTCCCCAATGATGCGGCTCCGGATCGCCGGCGAACATGCCGAAGCCGCCGCTGCACACGACGGCTCGGATGCGATCATCCATCGCAGCGAGGAAGTAGGCGTTGTATCCGCCCAAGGAATGGCCGATCGCCCCGATCCGGCTGGGATCTACGAAGGGGAACGAGCATAGAACATCGATGCCTTGGCTGTGATCGACGATCATTTTGGCTACGGCGCTCCACTCGGGATTTTCTTGATAGAAAGGCTCCGTCCGGTATGGAGTTTGGCCGTCCTTCAGGCGCTCCCCCGCCGTAATCGTATCCGGCGCCAGCACGACATACCCTCTCGACACAAGCTCCAGCCCATATTGATGGTCGAACTTCCCTTGAACGGTGGCAACTTCCGCTTTGCCAATCGAAGAGGTCGGATGGGCGGCGACGATGGCCGGCAAGATTTGGTTTTGGGCTCTATTGTTCGGCACCAGGAGATAGGCGGTCACGACATCGCCGAACACGGTGTCATACGTCAGATGTACGCGGGTATGGTTCAATTCTACCGTTTCGTCCAGGATCTTCACTAGCGATGGGACCTTCTCCGGAATGCCCCCGATTGTATCAAGCCACTTGCGACGAATCTCCGATCGTTTCGTTTCCCAGTCCGCTATTGATGCAACACCGTCGAGCAGCTTGGATACTTGCATGGACAGAAACGCTTCCTTCATTTCCACCGTTGTCCTCCTCTTATTGCTCTTTTCTGCACTCAGCGGTAACCCGCATTACTTCCCGCGTTTGTTCGATCGGAATGAACGGCGGCTCGTTCAAAGCATAGTGCTCGTAACATTTCTCATAAAAAGGAATCGGTTTGAAGTCCGCTAGACGTACAACCTCTTGCCGCCACGGGATCTCATCGAAATTCCTATATTCTCGTCCCGGCGCCGCCAGCCCGTCATGAACCGCCAGCTCCTTCAGCTCCTCCGGCAAATAATACTTGAGCTTGAACACCTGCTGGTCGTCCACCCCCTCTATGATCGCCGTTCCCCGCTCTCCCAATATGACCCATTCCGGCAAATGCGCGGCGATCGCCATGTTGATGTCGATGTCGAGCACAACCCCGCTTTCCGTTTCCAACACCGCCTTGACCACATCGTCGGCATCTCCGAGGCTCGCAATTTTTCGTAAATGAGCGTCTATGCGCTTGACATTCGGGCCAGCAAGGCTGATCAGCTCGTCGATCGCGTGTGCGCCGTAATTGTTCAGCATCCCGCCGCCGAATTTGGTGAAGGCCTGCCAGTCATTTCGGCGCGTATATCTAGAAATCGATTTCTTAAGCATGTAAATCGGGCCGAGCAGACCGCCGTCGATAATGCTTTTGGCGGCTTGGTAGGCGGCGGTTGTGCGATGCGGCTGATACACCATCAGCTTGCGGCCGTGATTATGCATCGCTTCGATCATCCGGTCCGCTTCCGGAAGCGTCGCCGCCATCGGCTTTTCCAAGAGCACATCCGCTCCGTATTGGAAAGCCATAATCGTCTGCTCCGTATGGAACATCGTCGGCGAAGCGATGACCACCAGGTCAAGGCGCTCCTTCTTCAGCATCGCTTCATAATCGGCATACGCTTGGACGCCATACTCCGCCTTGGCCTCTGCCAACCTCTCATTGGAAGGATCCGCGACCGCGGCCAGCTCAAACCCTTCCTCTTTCGCTATTTCCGGCAGGTGGAACCTCCACCCGATTCTCCCTAGTCCCACAACGCCAGTTCTCAACTTTCGCATGCTGCACACTCCGTTTGCTAGATTTGATCTCCTCTCTCAGTATAAATAATTTTGGCGATTACGGACTTGTTTTTTTCATAAGTCGCAGCTGCATGTGAATCTGTTGCAGGCGACGACGCAAAATAGCGTTATGGGTGCAGCACTATTTGTTGGGGGACGCAGCAGGGCTACGCTTTGTCCACCAATGCTCTAGCTTCTGCGATGTCTGTTGCCTGGAATAGTGCGTTCGCCAGACGTTCGAGTCGATCGAGTTCATTTACTTTGTGAAGTTTCACTAGTATTGGCTCACCTGCCTGGCCAAAGCGAGACCTAACGTATTGCTCGATAAATTCAATTTTACCTTCGATCTTTCCTTCGATCTTTCCTTCGATCTTTCCCTCGATCTTTCCAATCTCCACGCCTCGCTGCACCGCATTTTTGTCCCAATAATTGTGAATCTCGTATATTTGCTCTTCTTCCTTCTTATCCAGCAAACGAATCTCCTCCTTCAGCGTCTTCTCTTCCGCCTCGTTCAGCACCAAATAGGAATGAAACAATCCGGCGATCAGATGCATCCTGGCGGGGTCGAGCTCCATGCGTACAAGCATACGCAAAAACTCTTTTTTCACTTGCACGCGCTCTTCTTCATTATAGCCCATCTTGCTCAACAGCGCAGCGGCGACCGGATTATTTTGCCGGATATAGTCCCGCCAGTTGCACTTCCTCAATTCCAGCTTGAAAAACCGAAACTGGTGCACTTCCAGAAACGGGAAAGCCCACCCGAACGTATCGGGCTCCTCTTTGAGTTGATCGTAGCTGAAAACGGCGATCGGCAAAATGCGCCGTCGGTACTTTTCGTACAAGCGGCTCGAATAAAGGAACATGCGCTCCGCGAAGTTTTTCTGGTAGTAGGCTTGGGGCTCCACATGCACAATGATCAGCACCTCATCTCCCAATAGCTTCGTCTCGGCGAGGAGGTCCACGCGGCGTCGTTCCCCGGCGACCAAATCGGTAAACAGCTCCTCCGACAAAAAGGTAAGCGGCTCAAAGGCGATCGCCTCAAATGCCGATGGAAAAAACAGCTGCAGAAACTCGCGGAAATACGTTTGAATCAATTCCTTGAATAAACGATCATGGTCTACGGGCAAAACCCCAGCCTCCTCAAACAGCAAAATGCAAAAAAGCACCGGCCAGCACGCTGCCGATCCGTTTCCGGTTCGGCTTGCGTGTTGGCGGTGCTTCCGCTTTTTCCCATTATAGCATTGCACTAAGTTTGCTACAACTCTATTCGATCCCCCGGCTGTAAGGCCAATAGACCGCTATAGCCTTCCGCCTCTAGCGCGTCGCGCAAAGCGAGCGTGTCCGCGTGAGGCGCATGCACGAGCACGGTCGCGTGGCAGGAAGCCATCGAAGCGATCATGCGGCGCACGTCGTGCAGCCCCTGGTGAATCTTGAAGCCGCAGCGCTCCACCACGCAGCCCCGCTCCGATTCGGGCAGCGCGAGCAGCCGTTCGGCGAACGTCCCCCGGGCGACATGCCCGGTAATCAGGATGCTGTTCGCCGCCTCCCCCCGCAGCCGCGCATAGTAGCGCTGCGCCACCGGCGACTGCATCATGCCGTCGCCGGTCAAGATGACGCCCGGCTCCGCGCCGGGCGCACAAATCGCCGTTCGCTGCGCCTCGCCGCGAACGATCTCCAGCTCGCCCATCGCGTCGGCGAGCTGCCCCAGGGCGCCGGGCTGCAGCCAGCCCGGCGACAGGCGGAGCTGCTCCAGTCCCCGGAGCAGCTCCGCTTCCACCCGCAGCGGCACGCGAGGGAAGCGCTGCCGCAGCAGCAGCAGCAGCTCTTGGCCGCGGCCGCTCGGCGGCACCGGCAGCAGCAGCTGGCCGCCGCCGGCCCAGACGCGCTCCGCCGCGGCGTACAGCCGCTCGAGCTTGTCCGCCT
Source organism: Paenibacillus koleovorans NBRC 103111 (assembly GCF_004000845.1). Lineage (GTDB taxonomy): Bacteria > Bacillota > Bacilli > Paenibacillales > NBRC-103111 > Paenibacillus_AA > Paenibacillus_AA koleovorans. The sequence goes on along the minus strand of NZ_BIMA01000008.1, from coordinate 62,445 downwards.
GCCGCTCCGGGTCGGGCCCGTAGGCCGCGTCCACGAGCGCCAGGCTCAAGCCGTCCAATCCGCCCGGGGCATCCGCAGGCCGGTCGGTCCGCAGCAGCGTCGACTCCTCCGTATAGTCCCCGGAGAAAAACAGCCGCCGGCCCTCCACTTCGAGCAGCAGCCACACCGAGCCCAGCATATGGCCGCTGCGTCCCCAGCAGACCGACAGGCCGTCCCCAATCTCCTTCCATTCCAAGGCGGGAGTCAGCTCGTCCAAATAAGCATAGTCCACACGTGAAATATCCCGCTCGTCATAAGGCAGCGCTCCGCCCTGCTTCGACACATAGCTGCCCCAAGAGGCCAAATAAGCCTCTATCTTTTCCGCCGTCAGGCGGGTTGTCCATACTACACCTCGATAGCCAAGCCGATACAGCCAAGGGATGGCCATCGAGTGATCCTCATGCGCATGCGACAGGAAAACAGCATCCAGCTGCGGAATGACGGAAGCATCCACAAGCGGATACTCGCCAAGTCCGGTCCGTTTCACGCCGCAATCGAGCAAAAGCCGCTTCCCTCCCGCGCACACCAGGTAACAGGAGCGGCCGTGCTCGCCCGCACCGCCCCACACATGCAGCTGCATCATGATCGATTCCACTTTCTATTCGTAGTTGTAAGGGTCAGGAGCAGCAGCATCAAAGTGGTCAGGCCGACGGAAACGACCGCCATGGCCATCCCCAGCGAAATTTGTCCCTGCTCGAATTGGGCGAAAATGTAAGTAGCCGATGTCCGCATGGAAGGCGGCAGGACGAGCATCGAGGCGACGAGCTCGCGGAACGAGATCGTGAACGTCATCATCCAACCGGCCAGCACGCCCGGGACCAGCAAAGGCAGCACCACGCGCCGGAAAATATAGACCGGTCGACCGCCGAACACTTGCCCCGCATGCCGCAGCGAATCGTCCAGCTGCCCGTTGCGGGCTTTAACATACTGCACCGTATACGGCAAGAAGAAGATGACATAGGTCAGCACGACCATCCCGTACGTGTTGTACAGCTTGATCGGCATCCAGGTCGAGTTCCAAACCATGATCAAACCAACTACCATGATAATGTCCGGCACGTTGTTCGGCAAGATGCTAAGCATGTCGGTTATCCTCTGCGGAATCCGCTTGGAGCGTCCGATTACGAGAGCGAGCCACGTCCCGACGGCTGCGGCGATGCTGGCGGCGAACAAAGCGAGACCGAAGCTGTTCAGCAGCGCCTCCATACTGGGCGATCCCCACGCAAGCAGCTTGCCGTAATGCTGCAAAGTCATGTTGCTCCAAGCTAGTCCGTTGCCGCGCAGCTTCATGAGCGATGCCGAGACGATGGAGAAATAAGGTACGCCGATCGCCACCAACAGAAGCACGCCTACATAAAGCCAAGCAACCGCCTGCTGCCAGCCATGCAACAAATATAGCTTCCCCCGCGAGCCCTTGCCCCCTACTAAATTGTAGGAATGGCGTCTCACAATTACGGACTGGATGTACCAGAGAACAAGACAAGCTAGCAGAAGCAAAGAAGCGAGCGAGGTCGCCTTGCCGAAATCGATCGGCCAGCTCGAGATCGACTTCTGGATCTCCGTCGTCAAGACGAAATATCCGATCCTCCTGCCGAACGTAGCGGGCGTCCCGAACTCGGCGAGCGTCTTCACGAAGATGAGCAGCGCCCCCATCGCATAGCTGGCGAAAATAAGCGGCAGCAGCACGCGTCGGGCCGCATGGAAAAACCCGGCGCCATGCACGGCTGCCGCCTCTTCCTTATTGCCCCCGACTTGTTCAATCGCGCCTCGTAGAATCAAATACAGGAACGGGAACAAATGCAGCGCCATAATGGCGACCATTCCCGTCAGGCTGAAAAACCTGGTGCTCAGCCAAACTCCGCCCGGCCACAGCTGCTCCAAATATCCGCGAGGCTGCATGAATAAGATCCAGCCCATCGAGCCGATGTAAGGCGGCGTCATAAACGGAATGAGCAGCACGACATCGAGCCAGCGATGTTTGCCGAGCGGCGATTTCGCCATGATCCACGCAAGCGGCAGGGCGAACGCGGTACACAAGGCGACTACATAGACGCCGAGCATAAGCGAGTTCGTGAATACGCCGGTCAAGTTTTTCGCCGTCACCGTTCGAATCGGAGCGAACAAATCCAGCTTGCCCTGCGGAAGTATGCTCGTCATGCACACATATAAAAGAGGGAGGACGACCAGCGTAGCCAGAAGCAGCAAGGCCAGCAGCGTCCCCGGTTGTTTGAGCCTCATCGGGCGGTCATCCCCATCCGGTGTTACTTTTTGAACAGCTGAGTAAATTTCTCGGTTACCGCGTTCTGATTGTCGTTCATCCAGGCCCAGTCCACTTGAATCGCCGGAATATCCTTCGCGCTAGGACGTCCTGCCACCGTAATGTCGTTGCGGCCGGACAGGATGAAGCTGTCGGTTACCAATTTTTGAGCTTCGTCGGAGAGCAGGTAGTCGATGAACGCTTTAGCCGCATCCGGATTTTTAGTTGTTTTCATGATCATGGCAGGGCGAGGGGAAATGACAGTGCCGCCGGCCGGGTAAATAAGATCGATTGGCTCGCCTTTCGCCTTTGAAGCATAGGTCATATAGTCCACGTTCGCCATCACGATGCTTTTCGCCCCGGAGATGACCGGATCGAGCGCTTCTTGGTTCGCGCCTGCGATGATCGCGCCGTTGGCTTGAATTTTGCTGAACAGGTCCCAAGCGGCTTCGCCGTTTTTGTTTACATAGCCGGTTAAGAAATCAAGCGCAGAGCCGGACAAAGCGGGATCCGGGATATTGATCTTGCCTTTCCATTCCGGTTTGGTCAAATCGGCCCACTCTTTCGGAGGATTCGTGACTAGCTTCGTGTTGTAGGCGATGCCGAGCGCCGACAAGCTGTAGCTGAAGTAATTGCCGTCTTTATCCGAGTAGCCCGGGAACAGCTTGTCCGCATTTTTCGCTTCTTTATAAGGCATAGTCAAGCCGCTTTTGGTCATCCCGATTGCCGAAGGCAAAGACGCCAACACGACTACGTCAACGACCGGATTCGCTTTTTCCGCTTCCATCCGGGCCAAAATTTTACCGGTAGTGCCTTGGAACATTTCGATCTGTACGCCGGTTTTGGCGGTAAAACCTTTCTGAATGCCTTCTGCGAGACCGGCAGGGCCTGCGCTATAAACGACCAGCTTGCCGCTAAGTTTGACCGGCGTAGGGGTAGGCGATGCGGAAGGAGTTGCCGTCGCAGTCGATGTCGGCGTCGGTGTAGAGCTTGTGCTCGCTCCTTGGTTATTCGACTCCGTACCGCCGGCGCAGGCGCTCAAGCTGACCCCGATCAAGACGGACAACATTGCGACGGAACCGGATTTCCACGATCCTTGCTTTTTCATGTTTCTTACTTCCTCTCTTCTAAATGGATTTATTCAGATTGCAGCACGCGAACAAACTCTGGAGCCACAAACAATTGAACCGGCTCCCCAATGGACATGCGGGCTGGATGATAAGCCAGCCACATGCCCTTCTCCCCTAAATCGACGGCCATCTCATAACGCTCTCCCATGTAGCTGACGGCTTGCACCGTCCCGTTCCATGTCAGATCGGACTCGCTTTTCCTGGACCAGCTCACATGCTCGGGTCGGACGAGCCTCTTGTCCGCTTCCAGCCAGTTCGTCTTGCCAATAAACCGCGCTGTAAAAGCATGTTTGGGCGACCGGTAGATCGCTTCCGGCGAATCCTGCTGAAGGATGCGACCGCCTTGCATGACGACGATCTCGTCGGACATCGACATCGCTTCGGTCTGGTCATGCGTCACATAGATGGCGGTGAAGCCGATTTGCCGCACGAGGCTCAGCAGCTCCAGACGCATCTCCTCCCGCAGCATGGCGTCCAACGCGCTCATCGGCTCGTCGAACAGCACGAGCTGCGGCCGAATCGCGATCGCTCTGGCGAGCGCCACCCGTTGCTGCTGCCCGCCGGACAGCTGATGGGGGTAACGCTTCTCCATGCCGCCCAGCCGGACAAGCTCGATCGCCTCCAGCGACCGTCTACGCCAGCCGGCCTTGTCCCCTTTCGCCTTCAAGCCGAACGCCACATTCTCCAGTACGGTCATATGCGGCCAAAGAGCGAAATCCTGGAACACCATGCCGAAGCCGCGTTGATGCACCGGTCGATTGACTCGGCGAGCTCGATCGAACAGCACGATGTCTCCGATTCGGAGCTCTCCCTGATCCGGCGTTTCCAGGCCGGCGATAATGCGCAGCAGCGTCGTCTTCCCGCAGCCCGATGGGCCGAGCAGCGTCGTGAACTTGCCGGACGCCACCGTCAGGTCGATCGATTCTAGCGCCTTCGCCTCGCCGAACGATTTGTGAATACCGCGTAGTTGTAATGTCATCTTAGTCTAGCAACCTTCCATGGGAGGAATTCTAGTTCAGTCTAGTCCTCGAAAATCAGTAGAGTGTCAACGCGGTGTAAATCATTTGTTAAGTTTTTTTATGAAACTATTCAAGTGCATAGATTTTATCTATAATGAGGTCATAAAGATTGTTGAAGGAGTGCATTCAGGATGAATTGGACTTCGGTGAAGCTTCAAATTGTCGAGCTGCTGGACCAGCATAAGCGGATTACATCGGTAGCCGAACAGCTGGAGCTGAAGCAACCGACCGTTACGTTTCATATGAAAAGCCTGGAGAAGGAGCTCGGGGTGCAGCTATTCTACTCCAGCTCGGGGAAAGTGCATTTGACCGAGGCCGGGCAGGCGTTGCGCCACTATGCGTCGAAAATCAATTCGCTTGCGCTCGAGGCGGAGCGGATCGTCAAAGAATTCAACGCTTGGGGAAGCGGCAAGCTCAAGATTGGCGCCAGCTTCGTGCCCGGCACTTATTTGCTGCCCTCCATTCTCAGCGCGTTCTCCAAGCAGCACCCGAACATCTCCTTGTCGCTGACAATTCGTCCGTCCCCTGTCATTCAGAGCATGCTGCTCGGTCATGAGCTGGACATCGGCCTCGTCTCCGCCGAGCCGTTCCAGTGGACGTCGCTGATCGGCGAGACGCTGTGCGAGGACGAGCTCGTGCTCTTTTTCTCACCGCACCATGGGCTTTCTCGCAAGGAAACGGTGTATCCCGACCATATTGGCGAGGTACCGTTTATTCTCCACGGCCAAGAGTCCAGCACGCGCAGCATGACGCTCAAGTGGGCCAAGAGCCTTGGCCTCACGCTCACGCCCGTTATGGAGATGGATTCCTTGGAAGCAATCAAACAAGCGGTCATGGCGGGCAATTGCGTGTCGTTCATCTCGCGCTCCGCGATTGCCGCCGAGCTGGAACGGGGGGAATTGGTGTGCCGTGAAATCCCTCAAAACCCGTTCAAGCGTTACATTTACTTCGCCTACAACGAAGATCGGGTACGCTCCGCCCTGTTCAACAGCTTCTTCGAGTTTCTCCGCGATTCGCTGCGGCAGCAGGGAATGATTTACAAGAACGACATACCGTGCTGATCATCCGATAACATTTCCCCCTTAATGTCTAGCAAAATATGCTAGAATATACAGGACGAACATTTACTTAATCCGAAGGAGCCTCCATGAGAGACGTTTATATTACTAGTGTAGGCAAGTTTTTACCTGGCCCCCCGATTGAAAACCATGAAATCGAAGAGTATCTCGGTAAAATCGGCGGAAAGTCTTCCAAATCTATGCGGCGAATCCTGGAGCAAAACCAGATCAAACAACGGCATTATGCGATCGATAAACAACAGCGAAGCTTGTACAGCAATGCGCAAATGGCTTCTCTCGCCATCCAGGATGCATTATCTCGTTCCGCTCTTTCCAGATCGGACATTGACTTCCTCGCCACAGGTACGACACAGGGGGATCTGCTCGTTCCCGGCTTTGCAAGCATGGTTCACGCCGAGGCCGATCTGCCGGTTCTGGAAATCGCCAACCATCACGGTGTATGCGGCAGCGGGATGCAGGCGATGAAGAGCGCGTTTCTACAAATTCAATCGGGCGAGAAGAACTCCGCCGTCGCCTGTGCCAGCGAGTTTCCAAGTCGAGTGTTCAAAAGCACCAGATTCGAATCGCAGCAGCGCTTCATGGGTCAATCGATCCCGTTTGACACCGATTTCCTGCGGTTCATGTTGTCCGACGGAGCCGGAGCTGCCGTCCTGCAAAATAAACAAAGCGAGTCCGGCCTATCGCTCAAAATCGAGTGGATCGACAATCGGTCTTACGCCAACCTATACGACATCTGCATGTATGCAGGCACCAATAAAGAAGACCCGGAGCCGCGTCCCTCTTGGCTGGACTATGCTTCGATCCACGATGCAGCGGATCAGGGAGCGATCAATTTAAAGCAAGATATCCGCCTCGTGAATGAAATGCCCAAAGTCGGCGTCAAGCGGTTCTTCGAGCTCGTCGATGAAGGCCTTGTGCGACCTGACGAGATCGATTGGATGGTCTGCCACTACTCCTCTCATTTCTTCAGAGATGAAATCTTCCGTCTGTTGAAAGCCGGAGGGCTGACCATTCCGGAGGAGCGTTGGTTTACCAATCTGTATTCGAAGGGAAATACGGGTGCAGCATCCATCTATATCATGTTGGAAGAGTTGCTGAACGAGGGCCATCTACAAGAAGGACAGAAGGTACTGTGCATGGTGCCGGAAAGCGGTCGTTTTCAGACTTCTTATATGTATTTGACGGTGGTATGCGGGCATTCCAGCTCCGTTGTAGAAATACAGCAGCGTGAAGCGGAGGCTCCTCATCTGGAATTTGACGGCAACAGCGAAGTCCAACAGTTTCTGGTGAGACAGCTGGTTAACGTTTGGATTGATTTCGAACAAAGGCTGGCTCAAGTTCCGATCATTCAGAAGCTGTACGCCGGCAAGTTTACAATCCAGGATTATAGGATGCTGATGGTCAACATTCGGCAGCAGGTCATCGACGGCTCTCAATGGATAGCCCGAGCGGCTTCATATATAGCCATCGAACATATCGATCTGCGCTCGCTGTTTATCGCACATGCCCGAGACGAGCATCGCGACTTCCAAATTCTTGAGCGTGATTATGTAGCAGTCGGAGGAGCGCTTGAGGACATTCAGTCCGGCGAGAAAAATATCGGAAGCGAAGCGCTCTCCGCTTATTTGTTCCAGCGTGCGAGCCGGGACAACCCTTTCGATCTGATGGGCGCCATGTGGATTATTGAAGGTCTCGGATGCCGAATGGCACGATATTGGGGCGAGATGATCCGGGATACGCTTCAGCTGGAGGATCGGCAAGTCACCTTCTTGCTCTATCACAGCGACTCCGACGAGAAGCATTTTGAACGTCTTGAAGCCGGTATCCAGCATCCGATGCTTAATCTGGAAATGGCGCGCCGAATTGTGAAGACAGCCAAAACGACGGCCCGGCTATATTTGCTGCAATTGGAGGAAGTCGGCAACACTTAGCTCCTTTGGTTTCAAGTTTGGATTACGGAGGCGTCCCTATGAATCAAAAAGAGTTTTTTGAATCGATGCCGCATGACAAAAGAGACCCGAATCCCTTTTTAGCCGTTTATCTCGATCAGAGCATTCCTTTCAATCGAGCGGCCAAGGCTGCGTTCTTGAAGGACGCTTCGACATGGTCCAGGCAATTCGTGCTTCCGGTGCTGCGGCCGCTTGCCAGACTGACCATTTTACTGATCCAATTGTTCAAAATTTTGGTACCCAAGAAGCTGACCTCATCCCGTATGCTTCACAAGGTGCTGTATCACGGCATGAAAACCTTTGTAAGTCCGGAAGCCAACTATTTGATTTTGCGGCATTTTTACTTGGGGTCGGAAATATTGCGGTTTATAAAGGACAACGTCCCCGGCATCGAAATTGAAATGAATCCGCTGAAGCCCACCAACCTGGAGCCGGTCAAGGACGACCTGTTCCTGATTCACGATTTGAATTTGTACAATTTCATTATTAACTTGAACAAAGAGTTGGAGACGAAAGGCCTTCAGCTCGAGAAACAGCTGCTGCTGAACTTCGATGCGATCACCACAACACCGATCCCGATAGAGCCCTTGCCTCGCCGATGGACCAATAAGCTCGATTTGACGACCGCAATTGAACTGTTTACACCGATTTATCAGCTGTTCTTGACGGACAACGACTTTTGGCGGGCGAGCAATTCCCTCCAGCTGGACGAGACGATCGGGATGTACGCATCCAAAATTATCGGCAACAACGAACGGCTGGCGCTGATCGTCAACAAACATCCGATGGTCCCGCTCCCGACATACGGTGCCGGTTTCCGCCTAGTCCTTCACGGCCTGGCCACGGAACAGATGCATGCGCTTCTTGTGGAATTGAAAGAAAAGCTGCAGCATACAAATCCTGTTGGATAGCCTACTAGGAGCGGCCCGTTCACCTCTGTATCGTACAAATCTTGTCGGATTGAAACGATTCAAAAACCGTCCGCAGTCCCATAGGGCCACGAACGGTTTTTTCTATTTCTTTTTTGGAGAAGGAGCAAACCGACCACGGTTAACGCCCCTTCTGTTTAATCGCCGAACGAAACCACATATCGAACCAAGGCAAGAAAAATCCGTAATTGCCTGAATTCTGACTATGATGCATACTATGTCTGCGCGCGAAGGCCAACGGATGGCTAAGCGGACGGCTGGGGAACAAATCTGCATTTAAGTGACCTAACGCATTCAGAATGATGCTCATGAGGGGCAACGTCATCAGCGAAACGAGGCTGAACGGGTAAAATAGCAACGCCGTCGTCATTACGCTGCCCAACAGCAAGGCTTCCACAAAATGAAAGCTGTACGTGGAATAAGGCGTCGGCACCACCGAGCGATGATGTCGAACATGTACATGCCGATACAACCACGAGGTGTGAAGCAATCTATGACACAAATAAAAATGGATCTCGTTCCAGAAAAAAAGCACTGCGATCTCCAGAGGCAGCTTCCACCAGACGATCTCCCACGTCACCTCTAATATTCCTAGCTCAACTAGCCACTTCGTGACGACCGCAATGCCGCTGAAGCAAGCAATGGAAATCATCGAGAGACCAATTTCATTTCGGATTTGATTTTTTCGCAGTGGACGATGGTCGATTTTATGCCCTGGCAAATGTAAAGTGAGCCACGCGAACCCGAAGTAAAGCCCGCTAAATGCTGCAAATGTGAGAAAAAAGAGGATCATGCTCTCCGCTGCTCCTTTCCAAATCTAGCTAAAGTATACTCGAAAATGAGAAAAACCGGGACAAAAACACCCAAAAAAACCACAACCCCAACTGGAATAAGTGCAAGTCGGCGCCCTACCCTCTCCGATATGATGATCTTGTCGCAAATGTAAGCGCTAACGTAGGCTTAATAAAAGGAGGGCATTTCGTGGGACATCGCCAGAGGAAACGGTTGGTCAGTGTGTTGCTGTGCTTCACTATGGTATTTGCTTTGCTTCCATTGTCGCTAGGGCTGTCAGGGAGCCGAACGGATGCGGCGGCTTACTATGACGAGAACGAACGGTTCAATGACTTCGAAAATTTGGATGCCAGCATCTCGGTGGGCGATCATGCCGCAGAACCCCCGGTACTGGGGCAGGCCGTGAATTCAAGCAATAATACGGCAGCCACGCTTAACAATTGGCGATCGAATGCCAGCGCCGGGGTGTGGAGCATCGGTTCGGATAACGGCAACGTCGGCATGTATTTCAACGGGACGAATACGTCCACCTCATGGATCGTCGGGTATTCCGCCAATGACGTGCTGATGTCCGCCTCCGTGAAGCTGAGGCCCCATACACCGACGACCAGCCCTCTCTCGACCACTTATTTCGGGCTCGCCGCCCGCGTGCTGGACAACAACAATCTGTTCGCCCTGGCGATCCGGAAGCTGTCGGCCACGCAGTACAATTTGGTGTTGCTCAAACGCGTGTCAGGGACGAATACCGAGTTGTCCGTCTCGGCTCCGATCGACAACTTCATAGCCGGGCAGAGCTATCGGATGACGTTCCAAATTTCCGGCAACCCGGGAAATATTGTGCTTAACGGCTCCATCGAGGGTGGGCCGACGGTTACGGCGACCGTGACCGATAATCAATTGCCGTCCGCCGGTTCTAGCGTCGGGTTATTCGGTCTCTCCAAAGACTCCAACATGCGGATGTACGTGGACGATATCGTGGTGAAAAAGATGTTCCCGTCCGCGCCGACAGGGGTTACCGTTATTTCCGCTATCGATAGCCAAGTGGCGTTAAGATTTTCTGGCGCCGCAGACTCGGACCTCTATTATGTCAAACGAGCCAATTCGCCGAGCGGCCCATTCACAACGCTTGGAACGGTGACATCGGGTACATTCCGTGACGTAAGCGCGAGCAACGGCAGTACATACTACTACGCTATCGCTTCGGCGGCCAAAACGAAAAACGGCCAATATTTGGACGGCAGCCTGTCGACCTCCGCGATAGCGAGCCCTCAAGCTTCTGCAGCGGTGCCTCCCGCGCCGGGCTGGGCTCAGGCTTCCATCCGAGATACGGAAATCGGTCTCACTTGGAACGAAACACCCGACACGATCGGTTATATAGTTAAAAGAGTTTCTTCAAGCACGGGACCCTTAACCGTCGTCGGGTCCGTCTACAGCACGGAAACAAGCTTTCTGGATCAGGGACTGACGGTCAATCAAGATTATTACTACACGGTCTCCGCCTATAATCAAACCGGGGAGAGCGTACCTTCCGACAGCTTCTATGGAAGAACCGCTTATCCTCCGGTTGCACCGGCGAATTTGACTGCCATTCCCAACCATTCGTCGATCAAGCTCCAGTGGGAATCCGTTACGGATGCCGTGTACTATACCGTCCAACGTTCCGGCTCCTCCGGCGGATCCTATACGGTAGTCGGCTCCAACCTGACGCGACCCAGCTTCATCGACAGCGGACTGCAAAACGGTCAAATGTATTATTATGTCGTTCAAGCGATGAATGCGGTGGGCGGAAGCAGCTTAGATTCCAATGAAGCCTCCGCGATGCCGCAAAAACGCTACACATTCACGGAAACACAAGTGACGGCAAGCGATTATGACCGGGTGTACAACGGCGACACGAGCTGGGGCAATAAACCGAGCCTGACGGTCGACAACAATCCAGGCACACGTTGGGGTGCAAATGGAGTTTCGGAGTGGATCCAATATGACTTAGGGGCTGTGTCCACGGTCGACACGCTGGGCATCGCGTTCTATAAAGGGAGCGAGCGCTCCTACTCCTTCAGCGTGCTGGCCTCTGCGAACGGCAGCGATTGGACGCCGATTTTTAGCGGCCAGAGCAGAGGGTCATCGAATGAGATGGAAGCTTTCGATCTGCCCGATACGGACGCGCGTTACGTTCGCATCGTCGCCCAAGGGAACAGCGCCACCAACTATAACGGCTATATGGAGGTGCACATTTATTCCGCCGCTTCCGGCAGCCTCACGCTGGACCCGATCCCGCCAGCCACACCTGGACCTACGCCGAATCCATCGCCTCGCCCTTACATTGCGGGCTTGTACGATCCGGACGGCCAGCCGCACAACATGCCGACTCCAAATCCGACGACGGGGAGCAGCATCAATGTCAAGGATGTTGCCTATGGCGCTGTGGGCAATGGCATTGCGGACGATACGGCAGCTATCCAGCGAGCGATCGATGCCGCTCAGCCCGGCGATGAAGTTTATTTGCCTAACGGCATTTACAAGCTGATGTCTACGGCACCGGGCAGCTCGGATACACATCTCAAGCTGAAGAGCGGCGTTAATTTCCGCGGCGAATCGCAGGAGGGCACCGTGCTACTGTCCGACTTCGACAACCGTCTAGGCCCGGACAACTCGAACACCGGCTTATCCAATCCGAGCAGCCGGACACTCGGTGCGCTCAGTGTCAACTCGATTACGATTTCGAATCTTACTTTGACCTCCACATGGGACAATGTGTATCCGACGAATCCCGAAGTGGCGCATCCGCTCAGCGGCGGCGTGCAGAACGGCATTTACATCGATAAGTCAAGCACCGGCGCCGCGCCATACAACATTGTCGTCGATGGCGTTACGTTAGAGAAATTCGTGAAAACCGGTATCCGCATGGCCAAAGGCCAGCACCTCGTGGTGCGCAACTCCACCTTCCGCAAAGCGACCGATATCGGCGGCGGCGGTTCGGGTTATGGCATTGCCCTGCAGGGAGATTTCAAGAATGACCGCTTCGGCTTCCCGGAAGATTCGCAATACAATCTGATCGAGAACAATGTGTTCGACGGAACCGACGCCATGCGCCACGGCATTATCGTGCAGGCGTACTCCCACAACAATTTGATCCGCGACAACCTGTTGATGAACACAACGTACGACGCGATCGACCTGCACGGGGAAGACGAATACTTGAACGAGGTGTACAACAACGTTATTATGGGCACTCGCCGCGGAGCGGGCATCGCCCTGGGCAATACCGGCGGCGGCTTCCCGAGCAATCATAGCGAATCCGGCCCGTATAACTTGATCCACTACAATACACTGCGGAACAACATGGAAGGCATCGCGGTTGTACTCGGTTCGCCGGATACGATCGTCGAGCACAACACGATTGAGATCGATCCGAGCGGCTTTGTGCGCGGCCCTTACCAACAGCAGGTTACGGGCATCAAAGTGCTAAACGGGCCTCGGACGATCGTCCGCAACAATACGATTTCGAACTTCGCCGCAACAGATACGCCGATTGCCCTCGATTACGACAACGGCGACAGCAATGCCAATCAGATCGGCAGCGGCGATCCGCGCGACGTGCAATTGATCGGCAATATCGTGAATGGGAGCGTCAAGGGCATCGAGATCCGCAAAGGCTCGGGTCATGTTGTGATGCAAGACGCTGCTAGCCAAGCGGTGCCGGTATCCAACACTTCCGGCAACCCCGTTTACGAAGCGACTACGTATGCAGGCTCGGATACCCGCGGGGTTGACGGTCAGCCATTCGCCGCCGCGTTCCAATTCGATCTGGAAGACGCATCGGCTATCGGCAGCGCCTCCCTCCAGCTGAGCGGACGACTGACGGACGTCAATCCAGGCGGGGAAACGATTACGCTGAAGGTGTTCGGCATGCCGACAGCGGGCTCGGGTACTCCAACAGCCGCCGACGCTGCAAACGGGATCTATTTGGGCGAGTTTACGATGGCGGGCTTTAAGGCGAACACGTACAATCTTCCTTACAACGTGAATTCGTACAATGTGGCTACATCCGCGCTGACGCAGTATTTGAACTCCAAGTCTGGCGATCAGGCGGTTATTCTGGTCGTCGATGCAGCCGGTCAGGGTGTTCCGATTGAGCTTTATTCGTCGGATCACAGGGCTGTAACGGTACGGCCTTTGCTGAAAACGGCCGCTCCGGCGACGACGGATCCGGGCAATCCTGTCGATCCCGGTAACCCAAGCGAACCCGGAGAACCCGGCGATCCCGGCAATCCAGGCGAACCTAACAATCCGGGTGCAGGTCCAACTAACCCCGTCCTCCCTCCGGACCCGACTCATGTCCTTGGGGAAGCCGGAATTATTTTACCAACCCAAACTGTGAAAGAAACGAACCGGGACATTGCAGAAGCGCGGGCTGGCGAGCAGGCCGTCAAGGCTGCTGTTGACCGGGCAAAAGACAAAACCGTCTCCATCACAGCGGAATCGGTAAAAGGCGCAGAGGAAATCCGAGTGTATGTGAACGGCAACGCGCTGCAGCATGCGCAGAAGGACGGCAAAGCCGATACGGTCGCCATTGTAACCGAGCTCGGCAGCTATCGCCTGCCGATCGATTCATTCTCGCAAGTGAAGCTCGGCGATCAAGACGAAATAGTAGTAACCATTTCCGTCAATAACGAGGCGGCCGCTCGGGCACAAGCGGAAGGCATGGAAGTTGCAGCCGCAATCGATTTTTCCGTGCAAATCGTAAAAGATGACGGGACCACCGAAGCAATCGCATCCTTCAAACAATATGTGTCCCGCATAATTCAGCTGGACCGGGACACGAGCAGCCTCGCGATTGCGGTCGTCCGTGTCGAGAAGGATGCGACGGGTGCGATCCGCTACACGCCGGTTCCTTTCCGAGCAGCAGGCGATGCAGTAACTATGTACAGCCGAACGAACAGCACGTATATGATCTTGAAAACCCGCTCGGACTTACAGGACATCTCCACCCACTGGGCCAAAGAACAAATGGAGCGGATGGCGGAGCGAAAAATCGTGCAAGGCGTTACGGACAGCGAATTCCGTCCGGAGCTGGCCGTTACTCGAGCCGAGTTTGCCTCTCTCGTGACCCGTACACTGGGCGTATCCCCCACCGGCTCAGTTGGAGACAGTTCGTTCAGCGATGTCCGCGAATCGGACTGGTACTTCGGAGCTGTATCCGCCGCAGCCGAGACGGGAATCGTATCCGGCTATGAAGACGGCACATTCCAGCCGAATCGGACGATTACACGCCAGGAAATGGCAGTTATGATTTACCGAGCGATGCAATACGCAGGCACATTAAACGTTCCGGCAACCGGCAATGGGATCGCATTTTCGGACGCCGACACCATCCAGAGCTGGGCACAGGATGCGGTCGCCAATTTGACAGCATTGCAGATCGTGAATGGGGTTGGCGAGGAACGGTTTGCCCCGAATGACACCGCAACCCGTGCGCAGAGCACGGTGATCCTCTATCGGATGCTTACTCAGCTTCCTTTCATGAACTGACCATACACGGACGGTCCTTCCCTTCAGGGTGAGGGGCCGTCCTTTTCTTTCACTTCCCACTGGGCGGATGCATATGGTATAGGCAGAATGATTTCTCTGCACAGAAAGGAAATACGCCATGACCAAATACATGGACTACGCCTCCCCGAACGCCCAGTTCACATACGACCTGAGCAACAGCCTCTTTTTCCGCAAGGACGCCCGCAACTACATCAACGTCCTCTCGGTAAAGCAGCTTAACACGCTCGACAATACGTCCCTGCTCGACATCTTCTTGAGCACCGGCAATACCGTGGAGCCCCATTACCACGAAAATGCCTCCGAGCTTGTGTACTGCATATCCGGCGCGGCGATCGTCAGCATTATTAATCCGTTCACGAACCAGCTGATGAACTACCCGATCACTCCCGGCCAAGTCGCGAATGTGCCGCAAGGCTGGTGGCACTATGAAATCGCAACAGTCGACAACACGCATCTGCTCGCCATCTTCAACGCGCCGGAACCGCAAGTCATTCTCGGCTCCGACATCCTGCGGCTCACGCCAACGAGCATGCTGGCCCATTCGTACTGCCTGAACGAGGCTCTGCTCAAGCAAGCGCTCGCTCCGCTGACGCAGACCGTTATCATCGGCCCGCCGGCAAATTGCAACAAATCGATGCCGGCCGCATCGCCTTCCCAGCAGCAACAGCCAAACTGGCAGCAAGCGCCGGCACCAGGCGTCACCCCCGGCGTATACAACAGTCGGATCGGACAACAAACTTGGACTCAGCCCTATTATCCGCAACAGCCTGCGAACCGGTAACTCCCTCTTCTAATGCCAATAACCCGCCCAGGCCACTCAGCCTGAAGCGGGGTATTCGTTTTCGACCGGTGGTCCCAAGCCCTAGTAGGTAATCTCCACTAACCTCTTGGATTCCACCCATTTCACTGTTGCACCAGCCGATTCGCTGACGAATCTTAAAGGGACAAATGTCAAACCATTCACAATTTTAGGCGCTTCCTCTAAAGCAATCTCATCTCCGTTGACAAGAGCACGGTTAGAATCTATAGTAAGTTCTATTTTGACCTTATGGTTCGTGGCAATAATAGATTTCGTAGAATCCACCCACTCTACCCTCATCCCAAGTGCGGCAAATATTCTCCTTAGCGGCACGAAAGTATTGTTATTGATTATTTTCGGGGCTTCATCCCAGTTATATTGCTGCAGATTCCCATTAATTGAAAGTTGAACCCGCTCCCCATAGGACACCGTTGACCCATTTGTTGCTTTATAAACGAGGAGCTCCACCGATTCAGATGTAAGTGGGTTATTTTCCAAATAGATTTCCCAGAGGGTCGGCTTGGAGGCCGGTACAGAAACGTCCTCAATTTGATTATTGTTTGCGGAGAAGACAACTAGCTTGTTCAAGTGCTCTATTGGAGCGATATCAGTAATCTTGTTCAGATCGACCCACACCTTCTGCAGATTAGGGAGCTGCGCAATAGGCGATATATCCTGAATTTGATTATCAACTAAGTACAGGATCATCAATCGTTTTAACCCTGAGATGGGAGACAAATCCTCGATCTTATTGTTATAAGCCCACAAGGAGTCCAGTTGGGTTAGCTTGGAAACAAAGCTTATATCACTTAGTCCGGAACTGCTAATGGACAATGTTGTTAAATTAGGTAACTGAGCAAGGAGCTCATAATTTTTTATAGGATTGTTTCCGATACTAACCCAACTGGCATTAGTTGCATCAGTGATAGGAGTTAAGTCAGTAATCCGATTATTTTCTACACGAATACTTCGTAAATACTTTAGTTGCTTCATTTGAGGAAGTCGGGAGATCTGATTATCGGTAAAATCAATCGTTTGTAGCTTGGACAATCCGGAAATGGCTTCAATCCCTTCAATATTGTTATTGCCTAAGTCCAGCTCAACCAATTCAGGGTGAAGTTTTACTGCTGTAATATCATGAATCTGATTTCCAGCTGCGCTTAATCTCGACAAAGAGTCGAATTTCGATATAAAGGAGAGGTCCTGAATACCCAAGCTATTAAGGCCAAGGGAATTCAGTTTGTTCAGATCATAAATACCGCTTATATCCTTAATCGGATTCTCGCTTAAGTCCAACTGAGTTAACTCCGTCAACTTCTTAAGTACTTGAACATCAGTAATTTGATTCGAGTCTAAATTTAAGTATTTGAGTTGCTGCAAGGTGGCAAGCCCCTGAATATCCGTGATTATATTGGATCCCAAACTAAGACTAATCAATCGGTTCATATTCGATAATGCAGGAATACGATCAACTTGGTTTATCGATGCATGAAACCTTTCTAGATTGGATAATCCAGATATCGAGCCTATATCCTTCACTTTATTCCAAACAATATCTATGGTCTTTAGGTTCTTTAGATTTGAAACAGCACTTATCTCTTCAATCTCATTATGATACAGCGTAAGTGATTGCAGATTAGTCAGTTCCCGAATGGGACTGATGTCCACAATTTCATTATTGTTCAAATCCAAACTGGTAAGGGAACGGAGATGCTGTAGGGGACGGAGATCCTTTAATTTGTTGTGAGAAATGTTTAAGGATTTGAGATTTACGGCATACTCCAGACCTGCCAAACTAGTGATTCCGTTCCAACTCACATTGCCAAACGACACAAGCTTTGCCATAGCCTGTTTAGTGACCGGTTGGTCAATGGCAATCTTCAATTGTTTTTTGACTTGTGATTCGAGATTGGCATCTTCAAAATAAACCGGTTGCTCCTCCGCAAATAAAGATTGGGGGATGCCTGATAGACATAAACAAAATAACAGAAAGGCAATAACGATTTTTCTCGACATGGATGTTTCTCCTTAACCAAGTTTTGTTAGTTCTCCTAATATTTTTTCAACGGAAGTGCAGGAAATCCCTCTTTACATCGCAACAAAATGGATCGCCGCATAGTAAAATGGCAAATAACCCGCCCAGGCGCCGCTGTCGGTTTTCACTTGTTTGTCTACTTCCGGATGCTACTTCAAATATTTTTTCAGATTCGGGGCGAACTTGTCGATTAGATCGTTGAGCTTGAGGATGTAGCCGTCGGCTAAAGCTTTCTCCGATAGAGAGAAAACCGAAGTCTCAAACGGCATCCGCTTTTGGGATCTGTTTTCCTACAGATGTAGACGATTTGTACAACTAAGAACAAAAACCGGCCTGATTTTGAATTTGATGTACAAGATTTGTACTTCTGTAACTGTGTTTTGCCGTTCAGATGTCTATTTTGTATACTTTGACTGCGAAAATAGCCAGTTTTTACGAGCAGTTGTACAAATCGTATACATCTGAAGCTTAGGGCATTTCCGGCTTCAGATGTAGAATTGTTATACACCTGGTCACACCACAAAAAGGCGATGCCTTATTAGGCACCGCCTCGAGGACAGCTTGCTCCCCGCCAGGCCCTACGGCGTCAACACCAGCTGCGGCTTGTTCGTCGAGCTTTCCTTGCTGTAGAAGATCAAGTTCTCGCCGCTTGGCCCCGTCACAAAGTCCAATGTGAAGGAAATCTTCTTGTCATCCCAATGTTTGTTGACGTAGTCGGTCACGTCCCACTCGTAATACGAGCCGGTCGTCGTCAGCGTCGTCGTGCTCAGACCTTCATCTCGCTCCGGCACCTCGCCGTTCCACGTCAGCGTCGCTTCGTTCCAGTCCTCGTTGTACGTGCCGAATGCGCGAACCGTCTTGGCGCTGCTGGAGGAGGCATCGTACAAGTACAGCCGCAGCTTCGCCTGCGATACCGAGCTGCCTGCAACGCTGCCGAAGTCGAAGCGCAGGAAAGGCGTCCGGTTCAGCGACGTAAATTTCTTCAAAGCAATCGTAGTATTGCTGCCGAAGTTCGTGCCGGCGTTCGCGCCGTCCATCACGTACGTGTCGGCCGCCGGGTTCAGCGTCGAGACCGCGGTGCGGACGCCAGCCGCATAGACATAGTCGCCGACGCGCGTGTAGGCGACGGACCCACCGTTCAAGGTGATGCTGGTTGCCGACGGCGCATAGATGGCGATCGCGGTCGACGAGCTCGAATTCGCGATCAAGTCGGAGCCCGAGATATGCAGTGCCGTCCCGCTCCATTCGACGCTCACATCCTTGATTCGCGTAACGTTCGAGATCAGGTTCGCCCCGCTCTCCTTCAGCGTAGTTCCGGCCACAAGCGAGGCGCGCTTCGTCGTACCCGCCGAGTTCGTCTCGGCGTAAGCGGTTTTGCCGTTGAAGTTGTACTTGTCGAAGCTACGCGCCGTTGCAGGCGTCGCCTCATGCGACAAGTAATAGTACCCGACGTCGCCGCCTCCCCCCGTGTTCTGGTCGATCTTGAGCGCCGTCGCGGTCGTCGTCCCGACGCTCGGCGCCGTCGTCAGCCGCGACACCGTTACGTTGCGGCTCGTATCCGACGCCTGTGTCGGGAACAGCACCGTGTCGAACGTGACCGCGCCGGACACGTTCTTCACGAACGAGGCGCGCTGCGAATTTTGCACGGAGTTGATCGCCGTGGCGTAATTCGAGCTTTCCAGCGTCGCGGTCAAGCTGCTAGGATCCGCCGGCACGATCTGGATGTTCGGCGCCCCGGAGAAGCTGGACTTCGTCCTTTTGGATGTCCCGTCCAACACAGCCGACGCCCCCGGCATCAGATGCCAGTTCTGCTCGTAACGATGTGTACCGCTAGGCGGCGTAATATAGTCGGAGACGATCCAATAGTTCGGCTTCACGAACAGAATGCTACGTGTACTCTTGAACCCGGCCGTTGTGCTCGCCGCCGTCGTATACCCTTCATAGAAATCGGCCGCGCCGTTCGTCTGCCAATACGTGATGGCCGATACACCGGTCCAACTCTGATCCGTATTGTTGATCTCGATCGCATTGTGCGCCTCCGTCTTGCGCAGCCACAAATTCAGCGGACTGCTGTCATAGCCTTTATTCCCGTTGTCCGGCAGCAGCGTCTCTCCGTACGCATTCACGATGACGCCGAGCATATCCTTGTGAGCATGGGAGCGTGCCGTCCCGCTGGGCTCAAATATTTTCCCTGCCACCCGAAGCTGCAAATCGTCATTGTCCCAGCCCGACCGCATAACCGCCGTCATATCGTAAGGGTACATCACGGACGTGCCTGCCGGCACCGTGCCGCTCGTTCCCCCGCTGCCCACGTACCGCAGCTCGTCGTCGTCCATCTCCTCGCCCATCGCGAGAATCGAAGGCTTCCGATCCGTCACTGCGCTATCTCCGTAGTTGATGTCGAACCCGTTCGGATCGAGATGGTTCATCTGGTACTTCATCATCGCCAGCAGCCGATCATCGTACTCCGCCGAGAAAGACTGCCCGTTCATCGCGCCGAATTGCTTCACATTGAAAAACTCCTGCAGCACGCCGAATCCGTAAGAGGATGTCGATTCCGAGTAGGCGCTGTCCGGGAAATTCAAGTGGCGGATCAAATAAGTAAGCCGTGTATTGGCCGTATTCCGCCATGTCGAGGAGATCGTAAATTCCGGATAAAACACGGCCATCCGGTAAAAGCCCTGCGTCTCGAGCACACCCCAGTTGTTGCCTCCGTGAAAATGCACCGTGTACCAGCTTCCTTGTCCGGCCGGACCATAATACTCGTTGGTCGTATCCCCAAGCCACTCCGCCATTTTCCATATATACTTCAGAATGGCCGTATTGGCGTTCGCATCCATGGACGTGCTGTCCACGATCAAATTGTACACGTTCACCCAAACGGTCGCGCGACGCGCCGAGTCGATGCTGTTGTCGTACGCGGCATTGGCGTTGCCCTTGTCGGAAATGAAGTCCAGCATAAGCGAAATAATTTTGCTTGCGTAGCTCTCATTCCCTGTCTCCTCATACTCTTTGGCCAGGGTGTACATGAAGCCGTTGATCGCGGTGATGTTGATCCACTGAGCGTAAGCGCCGGTAGCCGGATTGTTCCAGTCCAGGCTGGCGGCGGAGCCTTGCCAGGAGAACGTGCCGCCGCTCGTGGTGTTCCACGTCAGCGATGTCTCGCCCCATGAGTTGTCGTTCGCTCGCAACACCATGATCTCCGAATTGCCCGTCCCCGACGCATTCGCGCCATACAGCTTGAGCGTGGCGGATGTAGGAGCCGCAGCAAGCGAGGACATATCGAACTGGATATAAGCCCTCCGTTCAAAATCGCTGATCGGCAATCCCCATGATTTCACATAGAGCAGATCGCTCGTCCCATAGTTGACCGCTCCGTTCGCGCCGGCTTGTATGTAAGTATCCTTCATGGCCGCCAGCGTCTGCGTCACACCGTTCACGACAACCTCGAGCACCGGCTTGTTCGTCGACTTCTCGCGGCTGTAGAATGCCTTGTTCCCCTCATCCTTTGTCCGCGCCATCAGCAAGAACGTAATATTCTTATCCTGAGCGAACGACTGCTCGACCGCCGACTGGACGTTCAGCGTCACGGTCTGGTAAGTGTTGCCCACCGTAACGCTGCCGATATACTGCTCCAGGTTGGCCATGAAAATATCGTCCTTGAGCAAATTGGCCACATTCGTGTTGCGCAGCGAATCGGCCAGTGGCGGAGTGGTCCGGTTCGTTCGATTGCGGTAATACGTCAGCAAAGCCGACTTGGCCGTCGCGTAGTTGCCTGCCTTCACCGCCGTCTCCACCGGCGCCAACCCGGCGCTATAGGCATAGTTGAGCTTGCCGACCGTCGTCCACGCCGATCCGTTCCACACCCCGAAGAACGTCTGATCGCTCATGCTGCTCACATCGGTGAACGCTTCGGCTTTCCCGGGCAGCATCCAGCCTCCTCCGAGCAAGGAAAGTACTATGACCAGCATCCATCCCATCCTCAGTTTGTTCCGATCCATCAGGAATCCCTCCGTTTCAAGTTAGTTGAAATGCCAGAGACATCCGATATCCGATATCAGACTTACCCGCTCCCTCTCACCTCCTTGCTTGACCCTGATTCCGTGTCTAAACCAAGCATATATCTATTGAACGGACAAAAAGAATAAGCAAAATAGACAAACGAATGGTCAAATATGACAGAAGACGCGCACCGACGCGAAGTTTCTACGGACAAGCGCGAGAAATTGACTGTATTTGCAGCCCTGGCTAAGATGGAGATGGGTGAACTTATATGCGAGTGGAAGCTGTACGGCTGACTGGTCCAATCGAGGATTCGGCTTTTCAGAAAGGTTTGGTTGTTTTGCCAGATCAGGAGCGGGAAAAGGTGTCCCGCTACAGGCAAAAGCCCGATCGGGATCGGGCTTTGGTTAGTGCGCTGCTGGCCAGAGCGATGGCGGCCGAGGCAAATGGTGCCGCATTGGCGCATATGAGGATGGAGCGAACGGCTTATGGGAAACCTTTCTTCCCGGACTGGCCGGAGTATCATTTTAACGTAGCGCATTCGGGCGAATGGGTCGTTTGTGTTGCTGCCGATTGTCCGGTCGGTTCGATGTGGAGCAGATTCGCCCGATCGATGCCAGTGTAGCGAAGCATGCGTTTACGGTGTCGGAGCTCCGAGAGCTGTCGAAGCTTGACGGGCGGCTGTGGCTGGAGCAATTCTACGAGCTGTGGACGCTGAAGGAAAGCTACATCTAAGCCGTAGGTACCGGGCTGTCGATGGAGCTGATCTCGATCGCTTTTTCCATGGGACCCCCGATCTCGGTAGAAGTGAGTAGCGTTCGGCAGGTTTGCCGATTCCATCGAATTTCGCTCCATCCGGAGTATAAGCTGGCGATCTGCAGCCTGCTCGGCGACGGCGATGAACCGTTCGAGCACGATGTGCAGCCCGTTACCATTCAGTCGCTATGGGACCGAATGAGGAGTCGTTTCGAGCACTGACTCCCGGCTAGTCTGACGCTTAGCAGGTCGGCTGCTTGCGATAGCCAATCGTACCGATCGGGTTTCGAATAGCGGCTAGTTGCGTTAAGTGGTGCTCAGCTTCCTTTTATCCCGCTTCCCCACAGCCGTGTAAGGCAGCCGCTCGACGAAAACAATCGAACGCGGCAGCTGATAGCGCGCCAGCTGTGGCCTCAGCCAGTCGAGCAGCTCCTGCTCGGTTGGCTTGGTTTGAGGGGTACGCTGCACGAACGCTTGCAGCCGCTGGCCGAACCGCTCATCGGGAACGCCGATAACGGCTGCGTCCTCGACTTGCGGGTGCAAGAGCAGCACCTGCTCCACCTCGTACGGGTAAACATTCTCCCCGCCCGAGACGATCATGCTGTCCACTCGCCCGCGCAAGAAATAACGTCCCGACTTGTCCATATAGCCCAAATCTCCGGTTTCGATCCATTCCGACATTTCCGCTCGCATCGATCCTTCACTTCGAACACACAAACGTCCGACGTCGCCGACATTCTTGCTTTCGTTCTGCTCCCCCAGCACCCGGACCTGAACACCATCGACCGGTCGACCGATCGTATTCGGCGTTGAGCTCAAATCTTCTGGTGTGGCGATCAGAAGCAACCCCGCCTCGGAGGTGCCGTACAAATTGTACAGTACTTCTCCCAGTCGCTCTCGCGTCTCTTGCGCCAGCTTCGGACTCAGCTCCGCACCGCCCGAAGCGATACAGCGCAGCGATCGCAAGTCGTCCGCATTCGTCCGCAGCATTTTGTGCAGCATCAACGGGACGACCGTCGCCACCTCCACTTGATGCTCTCGAACCAAGCGGCATGCCCGCTCCGCCGAGAAGCCCGGGTGAAGCACCGCTTTTTTCCCGGCAGCACCGAAGAGCAGCAGGACGGCAAGTCCGTAGCCATGGTACAAGGGGGTCGCGATGTAAGCCGTGCTGTAGTCAAGGATGCGCAGCCGAGACAGGAAGTCCGAGAATGGCTTCAAGTACCGGAAGAGCGACGGCCGATGCGGCGCCTCCTTGGCTTGTCCGGTCGTCCCGGCGGTCAGGAGCACGAGTTTTCCGGAGGACACGCGGCGCAATTTCGGTTGAAAGGGTGTCCGTTCGGTGGTATGGTCGATCCGCACTTGGATGGAAAGCTCGCCGCCCCCCTCATCGTTCAGCAACAAATGGGGGTTGTGCCGCTCCAGGATGGCGTTCAACTGATCTTCGCTCATTTCTGCGTTCAATAGAAGCAAGTCCGCCCCCGTGGCGGAAACGGCATAAATCGCTGTGACCATCGATGCCTGATTTCGGCTCACAAGAGCCACTTTCCGACCGCTCCCGATCCTGTAGGACTGTTGCAAGGTATCGGCCAGCTCAGTGGACATGTTGTACAGCTGCAGGTAAGTGAGCGACTCTCGGTCATCCGCAATCGCGATCTTTTCCCCATAGGCATGGGCCGAAAATCGAAGAAGCGCCATCAAATTGATACCATGCCGGTATATCGAGCCTAGCAGCTTGAGAAGCGCTGAGGGAGTAAGCAGCCCAAGCTGACGCAGCACTTGAAGCAGCTTTACGATACTCATAGCTCCTCCCTTTTCCCCGAATTTTTCTGCGACGCCGCATGTTTCCAAGCACCAGCGACAAACCTCGAAGCAAGCTTGAACCCAAACCGCCACCACGGCTTAAACGCTTTCCGGCGGGTATAGAAGGAACGACCGATGAGGCGCGCGACATGCTGCGGGGACATCGCGGGCATTCGTCGATATTCAGCCGTCGGCACAATCATAGGCGTACGAACTAAAGGTAAGTAGAACGTGGTAGTCAATATCCCTCGGCGGTTGAGCTCGGGACTAACGGACCGGAACCACACGTCGAACGCCGCCTTGGAAGCCTGATAAGCCGCCCAGCTCGGGAACGGCGGCATTAGAGCATTGATCGTGGAGACGTTCACGATGTGACCTTGGTTGCGCTCGAGCAGCGGAATAAGAGACAAGAGCAAGTGAACCGGAGCGAAGTAATTGATCGCCATCGTGCGGGTGAAATCATGGAAACGATCCAGCGAGTCGTAGATCGATCGCTGGATGGAATGGCCGGCATTGCTCACTACGATGTCGATTGCGTGCGGCTGCCGACGGATAAACTCGAGCAGCCCTTCCCGCTCCGCCTCCTCGCGAAGATCGGCTCGGTAGACGCTGACCTGAGCGGCTTGCCGCTTCTCGATCTCGCGTTTGACGGCGAGCAGCTTGTCCTCCCGACGAGCTGTCAGAATCAGATGCGCCTTCGCGTCGGCCAGCGTATAAGCAAGCTGTTCGCCAATCCCGGAGCTGGCGCCGGTGATGAGCACCGTTTTTCCTTCGAGACAGCGGAGCAGCTTGTTCTCGTTTATCGTTGTCGGAGGGAAAAGAAGCCGTTCGATCAACGTGTAAGGCGGAATTGGCAAAGGCATAGCGGTTCCTGCTTTCTATGATGAAGACTAGCAGATCAGGATCAGACGAGACAACGATGGTACCCAATTATTCCGAGCATGATTTCTGCCCGCAAGTCGGACAAATCGTACAACCGCAGTCGGACGAAACGACAAATACGGTCAAACACGAATAACATTGCACTTCCCGCTCCTCGCTTGCCTGCTGCTGAAGCATCTCGTAATTGGGTTGAGCCATGACAGTGAAACCTCCCCTTCATTCTAGATGGAATTCCACCTAGAATTATATAGAAACATACGTTCTTATTCAATGGAAGATTCCACCTGTATACGTTTGGACGATGTTGGCTGTGCCGAGACTGGTAGTAGCTTATTCGCTTAGATGGAGGAGGTATCCAAAGTTGCTATTCACGCCATTGAAACCGATGCTGCCCGTGATGGGGAGGCAGGCGTTCGACGATGACCGGTTTTTATTCGAGCCGAAATGGGATGGAGGACGTATCTTGCTTCATAAGGATGGGGCGAGATTGGAAGCCTATACTCGCTTCGGACAATCGGTTACCTGGCAGTTCCCGGAGCTTCGGGAGGTTGGCGTTTCGATTCATGAGCGCCAAGCGGTATTGGACTGCGAGGGCATTTGCCTGCGTGACGGTCGCGCCGTCTTTGACGATTTCGCCCAGCGGCTGCGGCTGCAGAAGCAATGGAAGATTGATGCGGCTGCCGGCCGGCATCACGCTACGTTCGTGGTGTTGGATGTGTTGTACTCGGGGGACGAGCGTTTGAACGAGCCTCTGCATAGTCGGAAAGAGCGGCTCGCCCAACTCATCGAGCCTTCCCGGTTCCTGATGCCGACGATGTTCGCACGCGGACAAGGGCTTGCGCTCCATACGCTCTCGGTTGCCCAAGAGATGGAGGGCATCGTCGCCAAACGGCTCGACTCCGTGTATCGGCTTGATCGCCGATCCGAAGACTGGATCAAGATCAAGAACACGAAGACGATCGATGCCGTCATTCTCGGGTATAGGACCGAGCCTCGGTTCGGCCTTGTTGTCGGGCTTCATTTCCGATCCATGCGCAATAAACCTGTGGCGGTCGTGGAGGACGGCATCTCCGAGGAAGAGCGGGCCGCGTTTCTTCGGCTTGTCCGGCCGCTGCATACCCAGGTCGACGAGTCGACTCGGACTCAGTACATCGAGTCCGTTCTCTGCTGCCGCATCCAGTATCGCGACCGGACGGACATGCACCAGCTGCGATTGACCACATTCGTGAAATTTTTACCGGACAAAAAGCCGGAGGAGTGTTGGTGGACGTATTGAATCGGGTCTCGCCCAGGTCCCAGTCAGCCGCTGCAAAAAAATAACGCTACGGCATCACCTTGTTTCCCGTTTCCCCTCGTTTCGCCGAAAATAAATTGATGGCATAACGCTATTGGCAGGCAAACAGGTAGCCTGGGACAGCAGCAATTCTTCGGTATATATCGACCAAATCAAACCATAAACCGACGCCCGCCCCATCACCTCCCGCTCTCCCGAAACCGGGCCGGCGACTCGTGCATCAGCTCCCCGAAGGTGCGCGTGAAATAATGCACGGAGCCGAAGCCGGTCGCATCCGCGATCGCCTTGATCGAGAGGTCGGACTGCCGCAGCAGCTCGGCCGCACGGCGCACCCGCTGCAGCCGCACGTAGTCCGTGAACGACTCGCGCACGCCGCCGGCTGAGAACAGCCGGGACAGGTGGCGCTGCGAGATGTTCAGGTGCGCGGCCACTTGGCGAAGCGACAAGTCGTCGTCGGCCATGTTGTCCGCGATGAACCGCTTCGCCTGCTTAAGCAGCAGCGCGGAAGCGGCGGTCGCCCCCTGCCTCCCTCCACGCCGCTTGCCGTCAACAGCCGACTCGCGCTCCGCCCCCGCCTCGCGGGACAAGAACAGCCTCTCGAACGACTGCAGCAGCAGCCCCGCAGCATCCGGCAGCATCGCCTCAGGCAGCGACATGGCGCCACCGCCACCAGCCGGCTTCAACGGCTGCTGCTGTTGTTGAAGGTCCGGCACTAGCAGCGCCCGCCACAGCAGCGCCGTCGGCAGCTCGTCGCCGTCCTCGACCCAGATCGACTCCGTCTCCGCCAACTGCTTGTACGATTCCTTGGCGCTCTCGGAGCTGCGCTCCTCATCCAGCTCGAATGCCACGTATAGCAGCTGCATGCCGGGATCGTTGACGATCTGGTGCTGCTGCCCCGGACGGGAGCAGAACAACACGCCCGGTCGCAACGGAAACAGAACTCCGCCATCCCAATACTCGCCCTCGCCTCCCAGCACATAACAGATCTCGCAAAACGAATGCTTATGCGGCATATTCGTTCGATGAATAGGAGTGGCTCCCCAATACATCACTTCATATAACGCGCCTAACCCCGTCCTCGGCCGAGCGGCATACTGGTTCAGTCGATGCTGGCTCTCTTTCCAGTTGTACGTCTTAATCCCCTCCACCAATACCATTATGGCGTCAAACGACAAAAACTTGGCATCTGCCTCCAAATACAGAAATGGTGAAAGAGCGCATAATGAAAGGCATATAAGCTCACACCCACAGGAGGCTGTTACCATGATCAAACCACAAGACGTCAAATTTTACAAGGAAAATGGGTACTTGCTCGTACGGGGGGTTTTCAACGAAGACGAAGTGGCGGCTATGCGGACGTCGGTCGATCGCATCATTCAACGCGCCGCAGCGGCGAAACAAGATGCCAATCACGCTTGGCAAGGCGACTACCTGCCGCCGGAGGAGCTGAAGAAGCTCGTTCTGAAAGGCTTCCACGACGTACACTATCACGACGCCGTCTTCCTTCAAGCACTGTCCCATCTCAACATGACCGCCGTGCTATCCCAGCTGATCGGTCCTAACGTGCAGTTGCACCATTCCAAAATGCTCGTCAAGCCACCAGAGAACGGGGCCGCTTTCCCGATGCATCAAGATCATCCCTACTTCCCGCACGAGAAGCATACGATGCTGGCGGCAAGCGTCCACCTGGACGATGCCGACTTTGATAACGGCTGTCTCCACGTCATCCCCGGCTCGCACAAAAGCTCACTGCCGCATGTCGGTAAACATTACTTGGACGCCAAACAGTATCCGATCTCTGCAGGCCTCGCTTGTCCTGCGTCCGCCGGCGACGTGCTGTTCTTCAACTACTTGACCGTTCACGGCTCCCCGCCGAACCGCAGCGAACGGACCCGCCGTAATGTGCTGTTCCAGTATCGCAGCGCGGACGACTTCCCGACGGAGAACGTGCATTTCGATTGGGGCATGGGCCTCATGGTATGCGGAGAAAATCCATACTTCGATAAAGTAAAGCCTAAATATACAATCGTCTCCTAATAAAGCAAACGGAGCCGCCATTCACCCGCGCAGCTCCGCTTACTTTATTGAATCGGCATGAAGGCAACGTTCCAGATGCCGTCCTCGTCTTTGATCATCTGGAAGCCAGAACTATGTGCCTCCCCAGGGCGCTTATACTCAATATAACCTTCATAATCGCTCATCTGAACAAACGTTCCATTCTCTATGTTGCGATAGATGGCCCGAATTTGGCCCAGCGTCTCCGTCTTCGGAACCTGGGCTTGCTCCTCTTTCGACCACTGAACATGCCCTTCGCGATCCGTGTAAAGCCCGTACACCACATCATCATCGCCATAGATCCTCGCCTGAACATATAGCTTGGCGATACTAATCGGATCCAATCCCCTCAGGTGCTCTTCATTCAAATCTCGCTTAAACACGCTATAAATCTCCTGCTCCTCCGTCGTCAACAAAGGTTGAGATTGCTGCGCCTTCGAATTATCGGAAACTTTTGATTGCGGGCCTCCGCTCCATGCCAGCCATCCAACCATAACCAACCCGACTACAAGCGCAACACTTCCCGCCCAAGGAACCAAACGACGCCAGGCACCGACTTCATGCTTCCCAGCTACCCTCGCTCTCACCTGCCCCATCCAATCCGATCGGCTCACATCCAGGGGAAAAGGCGATCCGACCAACTTTTCCTCCCATTTAAACCCACGCTTTGCCATCTCGATCGCCCTCCTCTTCGTGAAACACGGCATTAACCTTCTTCCTCGCCCGGTGAAGCCTGACTTTGACCGCCGATTCGGAGAGCTGCAGCAGCCCGGCAATCTCTGCAATCGCCAACTGATGATGCGCGTAGAGCACCAGCACCTCCCGCAGTTTTACCGGCAGCTTCAGCACGGCCTTCCATACCTCACTCATGCTCTCCTCTTGCCAAAAGGAAGCTTCCGCCGAAGGAGCCTGCTCCTGCGATCGGACGAAGCCGACTAGCGTCACTCTCCGCAGAAATGCTTTGCGTTGATAGTCAGCAGCCGTGTGACGAGTAATCGATAGCAGCCAGTTTTTCACCGAGCTCTCGCCGCGAAACGTCTCCAGCTTCCGAAACGCTTTAAGGAACACATCCTGCCGAATGTCGTCCGCCATGACGGTTTGTCTCGTGAGCGAGAAGGCGAAATTCCACACATCGCTGCCGTGCGCCTCCATCAAGTCCTGCAGAATCCGGTTTTTGTCATGACCCTCGGACAACGTGCCTAGGTAGGAAAAATCCACACGCTCACATCCTTCATGGAAGAAGACGTTCCTCCGGCGAAAAGGTTACATTTATTTATAAACTTATTCCAACATCCACTCCCGGTTGAAACGAGCCAACGTCAAGTACCAGCCGGTCGCGTCGCCGCGCTCGTACAGGCAAAGTATCGATCCATCCGACGCTAGCGTCAAGTCCGAATATTGCGCGCCTTCGAGCCAGATCGTTTTACGGACCGTCCAAGTGCGGCAATCATCGAAGCTGACCTTCAGCGTCAATCCGCGCCGTTGGTACGTTTGTACGGACAGCCGGTCGCTGATTTTCCAGACGCTCGCCGGCCTGGAGAGATCCGAAGGATTGACGAACAAGATCGGCTGCGTCCCTCCCGTTTCACCCGGCGGCAGCCGAAGTATCGAGCCGAAGCAGATCGGCTCCTCGAGCGCTTCGTCATAATAAGGCGTGCCCCAATCGCGCGCTCCATCCGGGCTGATTGAGATCAACCGCCGGTATGTATCCTGCTCCGTGCGGATATTGAACAGCACCCGCCCGTCCGACAGCTCGACCGCCACGGTCTCGTTCGGATGGAGGTATCCGTCCCTGGTTCGGGCGACGAAATCTCCTCTCTCCCAAGTCTGTCCGTGATCGTCGCTGTAAATGACCGACAAGTCGGAAGGCCGATGTCCTTTCTTAGTAGGATCCTGGAACTCCTGTCCTTCCCCCGTCGACATCCAGACCGGGACGATCAGCCGGCCGTTCGAATGCTGGAGCCCGTGCCCCGGTCCCGTCGCAATAACGCGCCAATCGTACTCGGACCGGAAGCCTTCCATCACGGTGGTGATGTTCACCGCCTCGGTGAAGGTCAGCCCTTCATCGGCGGATTTCATGTAGTAAAGCGTCTCGTAATTCACGCAAAATAACACGTGGATTTCCCCCGTATGCGCATCGCTGATCAGGATCAAGTTGTTGATCGGCTGCATAACACCGAACTGATTATGCCCGACGAGCAGTCGCGCCTCCTCCCAGGTCGCCCCATTGTCCAAGCTTCTCCGCATGAGAATGTCGATCGGATCCCAATCGCCGCCTCTGCCCTTGCGCGCATCGTACCAGGCCATGACCGTGCCTTGTCGGGTTGTGATCAAACCCGGAATCCGAAATACATGATACCCATTGTCTCCTGACCGGTGAAAATCAAGTTGCTCGAATGCTGCCTGCATCGCTTTCATACGTATCGCTGGCTCGATTACGTTCCTGCTCCCGAGTCAGGTGCATGAGCTTGACTATGTGGGACCTGAGGGCATGCTGGTTTACATCTGCAACTTTGACATGAAGCTGCTCTTCCACCCGTACGAAGCGGATTGGGGGTCCCAGGCGCTGCTCGATCGGCTCGCGTCCCGGCCGGTTCCGTACACGTTGCTGACCGGCGATTCCTTCGACCGGGTCAAGCAATTATTCGACTCCATGTGGGCTGAGTACAACGACTCCAACGTCTGGCGTCACCTGCTGCTCAAGACACAGATGCTGGAGGTGCTTGTGCTGCTGGACCGCAGCCTCGCCGAAGTAACGCCAGAGCTCCGCCCGAGCCTTAACCCGTCCACAAAAGAACGCAGTGTCTGGCCCGTTATCGCCTACATCCAGCAGCATTACCGAGAACCGATCGCCCTTACCGACCTGGCCGAACGTTTCCATTTCCACTCCACCTATTTGAGCGAACGGATCAAGAAGCAGTTGGGTATTACTTTCCTCGATTTCATCCACGATCTGCGCTTGCGTCATGCTTGCAGTTTATTGCTGGCTACAGACTTGCCTGTTACCGCCGTCTCGCTGGAGGCCGGGTTCGGCTCGTTCCAGACTTTTTCGCGCGTGTTCCGCAAGTCCATGCAGATGACCCCCGCCGCCTACCGGCTAACGTCTAAAGCAAGCCAAACATCGACATAACGGAGTGCTTTGAGCCGTCGAGAAGAGTTGTTGACACCGGTCGCTGGGGAGCCTGCGAGAATCACGTTTCGGGATCTTACGGGATCACCTTATTTCCCCCTATCCCCGTGTTTCGCGAATGATAGCGTTATGGGTCACCTTATTTTTGTCGTCGTTAATTAATCAAACGGAATGGCTCCGGTGCTTCCTTCTAAAACACGCGACTCGCTACTTCGCCCTGGAATGCTGATGCATCCATAGCTCGGATACGATGCGATTCAGCCATCTCGGACAGCGGTATCCATTTGTATTCGGAGTGCTCCGAGCTTAGCGTGATCGGCGCATCTGCCGGGATGGAGCTGCGAAATATCCCAACCTGCGCATTGATTTTGCTGTGATAGTAGAACCCGGTCAGCACCACATTCTGAATATCTACGCCAATCTCTTCCCGACATTCCCTGTACAAGGCCTGATGGATCGTCTCGCCGGGGTTCACGCTGCCGCCAGGGAAGCTCCACCCCTTGTCTCCATACGTCTTCTTCAGCATCAGGACATCGCCGTCCGCGTTAAATACAATCGCATGGGCTCCGAATCGAAACATATCATTAAACGCCATTTGACTCTCCTCCCATTGCCTGCTACAGAAACGCCATATACACACCTTTGCCGGTGATTGGTTCAAACCCGAACTGCTGGTACAAAGCGCGAGCTTGTGTGTTGTCATCGTCCGTTTCAAGCTGCATCCGCACCGCGTCGTTCGATTTCGCTACTTGGAGAGCATGCTGCATCAATGTTCTCCCCACCCCTTGCCTTCTATGCTTAGGCGAGCAGTAGAGCGCATCAACTCGCAGGACAGAACCGCCTTTGCTGATCGAGAAACTCCAGGAATGTACGATAAAGCCTAACGCAAGTTCACCTTTCCAGGCAACATAACAAAAAGCCGAACGATCCTGAAGCAGCTTCCTAATGTTGTATTCGCACTGCTCCAGTTGTTCGGTCGACGGTGGCTCCAGCTCCTCCACTCCATCGGGTGCGGTACTCAGGTATCCAGCGAGTAAGCAGCGAACGTCCGGAATATGCGATTCCTCCAGAGGGATTACCTCGATGGTCATTTGTTCTGTGCCTCCATTTGTTGTTACTCTGATTTCAGATGTATATGCTTTGTACAACTGAGTGGCAAAAACAGCCTTTTTCGCGTCCAGATGTACTCGAATTCGACATGTGACCCCAACTTTGACGTCATTTGTGTATAGATCTTATACTTCTGGCCTACCATTAGCCCCCGAATCGGACTCAGTTGTACAATCCATATACATCTGCCCGCCAATTTCCGCTCAAAACAGCCTCAGATGTATAAATCTTGTACACGGACCCCCTACGTCAGTCAAGTCTAGTGAACCGATAGTCAACCATCCCATCCAGCAATGCTGGCCCGTCTAAATGTAACCGAAGCCGACCATCCCCCTCGTCCCCAAACGTAACTTGGAACGGCAACGACTGCACATCGAACACATGCTGGCTCACGGGGAGTAACACGGTTTTCCTCCACACATAAGGCAGTCCATCCGCGATCAGAAAACCCTCCTCGATGCATATTTGACAATCGGGACACCCCTCGCCTTCGGCCAAATACGATCCAACTAGATGCTCCAACGGATGCTCCTCCCTCCATGGTACCTCTGCAACCTGCTCGATATCTAAGAACTCCGCGATCGTTGCAGCGTACTGATCCCAATTTCCATCGGAGTTATCGATTGCAATCTTTTGGCATGCTAAACTCCCGAATAGCTCATCCGTCAACTTGCGATAGTCCTGCCAATACGTCACCATTCCGTCGAACCCGTACAACCCGCGAGATAGACCATATGCACATTGCGTAGCCGCTCGAATAAAACTCGACTCGGTCCCGCCGCCTCTACGTTCACAAATGTTCCGAAGTGTAGCCTCGAGCTCGGTTTGGTAAAAGTATATGACGCAGGGGTTCAGGGGCTTGAGAATTCTTTCTACCTCCCTGACATACTCGGTAATCTCAGGCCATACAACATCTAGAGGAAATAGACTCCAAGTCAAGTACCCGAACAGACAGCTATCCACGATCACCACATCCGAAGACCGTTCAACAGACGCCACAAACTGCTTCCATCTCAGAAGCGCCAATTCCACTACTTGCCGATATCGGCCGCCAGCCAAATCATCGACGATCCGCAGCATCGATTCCTTATCCTCATAAACATAGATGGGATGCCCGCGTTCCTCTTCGTACCACCATTTGTGGCTGATCCCTTTTCGCTTCAGCATTCGGGAGATCATCTGCGCGGTTGTGGACTTCCCTGATCCCGGAATTCCTTCGATCATGATTAGTTTAGTCTCGTGCATATGGATTCTCCCCAAACACCTTCACCATCGTCACACTTTCGCCTGCCAAGCCGCTGCTCCGATACCCCCGAGCCGTATAAAACCCAACAGCATCCTCCCAATGATGCAACGTTTTAAGCGTGATCGTTCCAAATCCTCGATCTCTGGCGACCGCCTCGAGCGCCTCTATCATCCGACTCGCGTACCCTTTCCGACGATGCTCTTGCTTCACGGACATACGCACGATTCTGCCGAGCTGCGCATCCACCTGAATCAAAGCCCCGCTGCAAACGACTTCGCCTGCCAACAGCCCGACCAGGAAGGTCTGCCCTTTCTCCAAGTACGCGTGCACGATATCGTCAAGATCCGGATTCAACGTTCGATCCAGAAAACCGAAATGCTTCTTCAGCCCCTGCAAAATCATCTCTTTCGCTTCCGACTGGTTGGTTGCATCCACGCTTTGGATCACCAAATCGCTCATCCAGCTTCCCCCTTACCGCTCCCCACTAAGCTTTCCCATCAACAATACCATAAATATCCAACAAGAAGCTGAACGCCCAACGAAAAAGTTTCTTTATACTTAAAAATTCCGCTTCCCAACCGAGTGGCTATACAGGTATAATACATCTAATATTTTCCACTTTTTTCAAAGGGAGGCGCAGCTCATGGAGAGGGACAGCAGCAGTCAGAAACCAACCAAAGCTTGGAGCACGTATCGTTGGATCGTGAGCCATCTGCGGCCGTACAAGTACAAAATGGCCGTCATTATCGCATGCGGCCTTGCCATTGCCGCCGGGGAGCTCGTTGTCCCGCAGCTGATCGGCCAGCTCATCGACGACATCATCCCGGATCGGGACCGCGCCGCCTTCATCCGGCTGCTGCTGCTCATGGCCGGCGTCTACAGCGTCGTGCTGGCCCTCGGGATCGTTCACAGCTGGCTGCAAACGATCGTTGGCGTCAGCGCCTCGCGCGACATCCAGGCCAAAGCGATCAAGCATCTGCGCAAGCTAGGATTCGCGCATTACGAGCGGTCACCTGTCGGTGAAACGCTGTCGCTCATGAACCAGCAGGTTCAAGCCGCTGAGCAAGTCGTTCGCCGATTTTTCCCCAGCATTGTCCAAACCTCCTTGTTCCTCGTCGCTGCCGGCGCCGTGCTGCTCTCCCGCTCCATCACGCTCACCTTGCTCATTGTTCCGTTCGCGCTTTTCTACTACACCTTCGGCCCGCGAATCGACCGCAATGTCGCGAAAGCCACCAAGATAGCTGTGGATGCGCGGACAGTGTACAACAAGAAAATATACGAATCGGTAGCCGGTGCCAGAGAGTTTCGTGCGATAGGCGCCGAGGAATGGGATATTGAGCGGGTACGCTCTATTTTCAGACGAGTAACGACCACCGTGCTGCGCTGGGTGTTCTTGATTCACCTTCGCTGGAGTATCCGGTCGGTCCTATTCCAACTGGGCTCGGTTGCCATGTTCGTTGCCGGCTACTTGATGGTGCGCTCCGGAGGCATTACGGTCGGGGACTTCATCACTTTCCTGCTGCTCTATTCCGTATTCATGGGTCGGCTGACATCGCTGGTGACGATGCTGATCGAGCAAAATACGTCCTTGCATCAGTCGGAGCCCCTTCGCCAGCTCTTGCTGCTAACCCCGGAAGTAGAAGAATCGCCCCAGCCGATTCAGCTTGGCACCATACGCGGAGAACTGACGCTGCATAATGTGAGGTTCGCCTATCCAGGACGGCCTCCGCTGCTGGAGGGGATCTCGTTGTCTATACGCGCGGGCGAGAGAGTGGCTCTGGTCGGCAAAAGCGGCAACGGCAAGTCCACCTTGCTCAAGCTGCTGAACCGTTTTTACG
Organism: Paenibacillus koleovorans NBRC 103111; assembly: GCF_004000845.1. Lineage (GTDB taxonomy): Bacteria > Bacillota > Bacilli > Paenibacillales > NBRC-103111 > Paenibacillus_AA > Paenibacillus_AA koleovorans. Next base: position 26,751 of record NZ_BIMA01000008.1, on the reverse strand, counting down.
ATCCGACAGATGGTCTGATTCGTCTGGACGGCATCCCGCTGAACCGCCTTTCATTCGATGAGCTGCGCGGGGCTGTCGGGTTTGTGTTTCAGGATACATACTTGTTCGGCAAAAGCATTCGGGACAACATCCGGTTCGGCAATCCCGATGCCTCGGAGGAAGCCATAGTGGAAGCGGCTAAAGCTGCCGATGCGCACGGGTTTATCAGCGAGCTGGCGGATGGCTATGACACGATTGTCGGCGAACGCGGGATCAAGCTGTCCGGCGGGCAAAAACAGCGCCTTGCCTTGGCACGTATGCTAATTCGCGATCCGCAGATCGTGCTCCTGGACGAGGCGACCTCAGCTCTCGATCCGATCAGTGAAAATTCGGTACGGGAAGCTCTGGCCCGACTGTTGCACGGCCGTACGACGGTAACGGTAGCTCATCGCCTCTCAACGGTCAAGGACTACGATAAAATCGCAGTGCTCGATCAAGGACGGATCGCCGAGATGGGGACGTACGAGGAATTGATGGCGCAACAAGGACTTTTCCACACCTTGGTGCTAGGCGAGAACGAACGGGAACGGGAAAGCGCGACAGAGAGCGACAATAAGGATGCCATGCAGCGGATCGGGGGCGACGCCGTTGTTTTACGTTAAATGGACTTGGACGCATCTCAAAGACATCAAATCCGGCATTTGGATTGCCCTGCTGTTCATGCTAATCGAAAACGGGTCCGGCATCGCCGCAACCTTCGTACAAAAGCATATTATCGACGACGTTTTCCTCCAGCGGCAATTTGAACTGTTGCCTTGGCTGCTGGCCATCTTTGTCGGCGCGTTCCTGCTGAATTCCGTCTTCATCACCGCGACGCCGTACCGGTACGTGACCAATGAATATTTGATGGACGATATTTTTCTCAAGCGAATGCTGGCGAGGTTTTTCCGAATCCCTATGGCCCGCATCCAAAATGAACGCACGGCCCAATATGCGCAGTACATGACGAACGACTTGCACGTAGGCGGAAGCTTGATCGGCTTTCGTACGCCGCTAGGCGCGTCGCGGCTGCTCCATATGTTCCTGCTGATGGGCATCGTGGGTTGGCACAGCCCTCTTGTTCTTTTATCCGTTACCGTCATCAGCTTGCTGTACATCCTGGCCGGACACCTGTTCGCCAAACGGATCAAGGCCGTTCACCGTCAAGTCCAGGACAAGCAAGCCGCGTTAGCCGTCCATATCGAAGAGAGCATCTCCGCGACGCGGGAAATTATCGCTTTCCACCGCGCAGATTGGGAAATGAAGCTGTACGACCGGCTGTTCGGGGACTACTTTCGGGCTGTCGTGCAGGAAACCAAAACCGAAAACCGGCTGAAGCTCATCGGAGAACCGTTGCAGTGGGCAGTTACCCTTTCCGTGCTCGGCTTTGGAGGCTACCAGCTATTTATGGACCAGATGACGCTTGGCTCTTTCGTTATCGTCTTTCAGTTTACTTTGCAGCTGATGGAATCGTTTCATCGGGTCTTCAATTACGCGCTTGAATTAAGCGCCAAATTCGCCAATGTCGATCGGATGCGGTTGCTTATGGAGGATGAGCAAATTCGCGACGGCTCCTCAAAAATCCAAGGCGAGATTCGAACGTTGGAGTTCGATCGGGTCAGCTTCGCCTATGAGGATGGTGGCCGTGAGGTGCTTCGCGATTTCTCACTTGCCATCCCGACTGGTCGGAAGGTAGCCTTCGTCGGCGCGAGCGGCGGCGGCAAGTCTACGCTTGCCCAGCTGCTGATGCGGTTCTATGATCCTGACTCGGTCAGCATTCGGATCAATGGGGAACCGCTGGATCGGATTGAGAGGGCCGATTGGTCGAAGCGGGTGCGGATTGTGTTTCAGGACCCGTATTTGATGGCGGATACGGTTCGCATGAATTTGCTCTTCGGGCGGGAAACCCTCTTGCCGGACCAGCTCGAAGGGGCATGTCGGGTTGCCCAACTGCATGAGGATATTGCATTGCTTCCCAAGCAATACGAAGAAGAGGTCGGAGAGCGTGGCGTACAGCTGTCCGGCGGTCAGAAGCAGCGGCTGGCGTTGGCGCGAGCCATTCTCGAAGACCCCGAGGTGCTCATCCTGGACGAAGCGACCTCATCGCTGGACCTGGAGACCGAGCGCAGGCTGCAGGAGCAGCTGGATGTGCTGCGGGCGGGCCGAACAACCTTGATCATCGCCCACCGGCTGTCCACGGTCCAGAACGCCGATCTGATCGTCGTGCTCGAGCACGGACGAGTGGCCGAATTAGGCACGCACGAGGAGCTGCTGACCCACGGGCGCGTGTACCCGAAGCTGGCGGGCAGCGAGCAGCAGGAGCGTGTACAGGCGACGGAAGGGTAGCTGCTCTAGGTTTGAGTACCAAATATCGCATCTGGAGTACCTAATTTCGCAAATTGGCGCCTCGCTCGCACCTCATTCTGAGTACCCAAGTAAACAGATCGCGAATCCAGCTTCCGATTTTGTTTACTTGGGTACTCAGATCGCTACTTTACTGCCCACTTAAGGAAATATGGTACTCAGACTGGATACATAGGTTCTCAGAACGAATCCTGAGGCTCAGACCGAACGCCGCCTACAAACTTAACTTCTTTTTTACATATAAACCAAGCTCTCCTAACAATTCGGCCCTATGCTAAACCTAGCACTCTATTATGATTTGCTAGGAGGGTTTCGTTTGAAAGCTAGCCTGAAAGTCATCACACTAGGAGCACTAACCGTCGCAGCCGCGGTCTGGACAGCCGGGATCGCAAGCGCCGCCCCGGCCGAACCTATCGCACACGCACCCTGGATGCAGAAGAAAGGCATTCTGCAAGGCTCCGACAACGGCCAATTGGAGCTTGCTCGGAACGTAACCATCGCCGAAGTCGCTACAGTGCTCTCCCGTCTGCAAGGGCAATCCAACCTGTCTCCGAATGCAGCATACAACCATTGGGCGTCCGGCATCCTCGCTTGGGCAGTAGGCAAAGGCATCGTAACGCCGCAAGAAGCCGCCAATCCGGATCAAAAGCCGACCGCGAGCCGCATCAGCGCAATGGCGGGCAGCGCCGGCTACAACGTGAAGTTGACCGCAGCGGATCAAGTGAGCCGGGACGCCTTCTTCAACGCCGTCGGCGAAGCCATCACGACTCGCATCACGATCGGCCATACGAACGACGTTCACGGTCATATTCAAGAAGACAAAACGAATAAGGAATACGGCTATGCCAAGATGGCTACGCTCATCAAACAATGGAGAGCGGAAAACCCGAACTTCCTGCTGCTCGACGCCGGAGACACGTTCCAAGGGACCGTTTTCGTCAACCAATTCAAGGGCGAATCCATCATTCCGATTCTGAACTCGCTTGATTATGAAGCGATGGCGGCCGGCAACCACGAATTCGACTTTGGCTACGAGCAGCTGCTGAAGCTGAAGGGCATGCTGGACTACCCGGTGATCAACGCCAATGTGTTCAAGGCCGACGGCAGTCAACTGCTCGAGCCGGTTACCTACGCGACGATCGGTGGAGAGAAGTTCGCCTTCCTCGGATTCGTGACCGAAGAGACGCCGATTCTGACCCATCCCGACAATGTAAAAGGACTGACATTCCGCAATCCGGTCGAGGTCGCCAAACAAATGGTGCCGGAGCTCAAGAAAAGCGTCGATCACGTCATCGTCGTCTCCCATATCGGCATCGAAACCGACCGCGAAATCGCCATACAAGTGCCGGGCATCGACCTGATCGTCGGCGGTCACACCCACACGCCGATCCGCACCCCGGAGCTCGTGAACGGAACCTACATCGTGCAAGACTGGGAGTACGGCAAGTCGCTTGGCAAGGCCGAGCTGGTTTACCTGAACAAGGAGCTCGTAGCTTTCTCCGGCGGTTTGACCGAGTATGACGAGACGGTGGCTGAGGATCCGGCAATCGCCGAGATGGTCAAACAGATCACAACGGAAATCGACTCCGTCATGAACGTGGTCATCGCGAAAACGGATGTCGCTCTTGATGGAGACCGCACGATTGTACGCAAGATGGAAAGCAATGTCGGCAACCTGATCGCCGATTCGATGCTCGAGAAGTCCAAGTCGATCAAAGGCTATGAGTCCGATGTCGCGCTTGTGAACGGCGGAGGCATTCGCGTGCAGCTGGCTGCAGGCGATATCACGAAGAAAGACTTGTACAGCTTGCTGCCGTTCCCTAACACCTTGGTCGTTCTGAATGCTACGGGGCAACAAATTCGCGAAGCCCTGGAAAACGGCGTCAGCCAAGTGGAGTCCGGCGCAGGTCGCTTCCCGCAAATCAGCGGCATGTCGTTTTCCTATGATCCCGCCAAACCGGCCGGACAACGCGTAACCGAAGTGAAGGTCGGAGGCGCGCCGATCGATCCGAACAAGACGTACAAAGTGGCGACCAATGATTTCATCGCGGTTGGCGGAGACGGCTACTCGATGTTCGCGGGCGGCAAGCCGTTCAACACAGGCATAACCATGTACGAGTTGATGGAGCAATATTTGATCAAGCACAATTCCGTGAACCCGAAAGTGGAAGGCCGAATTACCGAATTTACGGCGCAATAAAAATATGTCCCCCTTAGCTGCGATCAGCTAAGGGGGATTTTTTACGAGAAGAGAATGCCATAGAACCGGGCTGCATTTTCCCCATACAACAATCGTCGATCACGAGCCGTCAGACCGGGAGGCAAGTTCAGCTCCAACAGCTTCCAGACGTCCTCGTATGTCGCGGACAGCAAGCAGACCGGCCAGTCGCTGCCGAACATGACGCGCTCCGTACCGAAAACCTCGAAGATCGTCTCCACATACGGCAAGTAATCGTCGACTCCCCAGACGCCATCGAGCACCTCCGGCACCATCCCCGACAGCTTGCACAGAACCGTCTCACAGCGCGCCAGGGAAGTGATTTCCGTTCTCCAGGACTCCAGCTTCTGCAGCGTGACTTCCGGCTTCGCCAGATGATCGATAACGGCACGCAATCCGGGCACTCGCTCGAACAATTCGATCAACACGCCGAGATGTCTCGGTCGAGCTTGCAGATCGATCGGAAAGTCGTACTTCACCAGCGTTCTAAGATTCTGAAGCACTTGCTCCTGCAAGATCCACTCCGTTGGCAAGTTCTGGATCATCGGCCGGATGCCCACGAATCGAGGATGCTGCTTGAGTCGCAGAAACTCCGCCAGGAACGCGTCCGGCTCCGACTCCAAGTCCAACCACCCCACGACCCCGGCGATCGTCTCGTCCTCATCCGCCAGCCTCAGCATAAATTCCGTCTCCGCCACCGTAGGAGCGGCTTGAACTACAATCGTTTTGTCAATTCCGAATCGTCTTAAGTAAGGCTTCAAGTGCGCCGGCAAATAATCGGCATACAGCAATCCGGTTGCCGGCGTCAACCAGCCATAATCGGCCCGTTCGGGCTTCCAATAATGTTGATGGGCGTCCACTCGCATGGAAGGATGCGCCTCCCGCTTGTTTATTTGATGACGCGCTCCATGTGAAGGTACTGGTCCTTCGGCAAGCGCGCGTAAGGCTCTGCCGGGATCGGGGCGACCGGATTGTGGTTAAAAGTGTCCTCCCCCCGCACCAGCATCGTTTTGAACAGCGGAGCTTTGGACAAGTCGCATTTCACATCCGTTGCCGAATAGCGAATCGTCAGTCCGATTCTCCAGCGATCGGAGTTGTTCGCCGGCGAGCCGTGTACCATCGCATCGTCGTGAAGCGACAATTGACCTGCTTTCATCTCCAACGCCACCTTGTCCTGCTCCCGGAACGAGCCGAGCTCGAGCTCCAGGTTCAGGAATTCCTCTTCCGTCGTAATATGCTTGATCAATCCGGCTCTGTGGGAGCCCGGAATGACATACATGGCGCCGTTCGCGACGTCGACATCGGTGAAAGCGAGCCATACAGTCACGGAATGATGCGGCGAAAGCGGCCAATAATACGAATCCTGATGCCAGCCTACTCTCGATTTGGACCGTGGTTCTTTGGCGAAAAATTGAGAGCCCCACAAATAAAAATTCGGTCCGAGCAAGCTTTCCACGTAATCCAGGATAAGCGGCGTCGTGCAGAGATCGTACAGCCACCGGCTCGACAGATGCCATTCTCGGATGTCCAGCAGCTTCTCATCGGCGTCCAACTGCCCGACTAACGATTGAAGCCCCTCGTTAAGCGACTTCATTTGCTCCTCATCGAACACCTTCGGCAGCCCGATCAAATACCCTTCCCTCTTGTAAAAATCCACTTGATCCTGTGACAGCAGCGCCATCTCATTTCATCCTCCCCAACTCCATATTGAACTCCCTGATCAGAATCTTACCGTACGGCAGAAGCTCTGAGGATGTATAATGGAGTTGAGTTGGTTGTAAAAAAGTACTGTCATGTACCGGAGGTTGGAGTAGGATGGAAACGATTCATACCAACAAAGCGCCGTACTCAAATATGCCCTTAGCCCCTTATATCCGAAGCGCGGGGTATGCCGTACGCAAAGCTCCGACAAGACCGCAAGACCGCCGCATCCTCGACTATTACATGCTCGTTATGCAGGAAGGCATCGCGGAAGCCGTGCTGAACGGCAAGACTTATGCCGTCCGAGAAGGCGACATCCTGTTGTTCCAGCCGAATCAGCTGAAAAGCTTGATTAGCACCCAGCCTCTCGTATGCGCCTTCGCGCATTTCGACCTGTTCTACAATCCATTGCGCGAGATGAGCTTTGCCGTTCACGAAGGCACGGTGGATCTGGAGGCGTATCCTCATTTGATGCAACCGTCGCTAAGCGAGTTCGGCTTAGATGTGCCCCTGCTCGTTCATGTGGCGCAGCCTGCCAAGTTCAGAGCGACCTTCCTCCATGCCGTCGAGCTGTGGATGAGTGAAGACGCGCTTCAGCGAGTCGAGGCGAACCACCTGATCTCGGAGCTGACCATCGCCCTCTTCAAGCAGTATTCCGGCTGGAACGCCCGGCATTCGACGATCGACCAAGCGTTGGACCGGATTCCCGCCTATCTAGCCTTGCATCTCAGCGAACCGCTTCCCGTGCAAGAGCTGGCGGCGGCCGCGCATTTGTCAGAATCCCGCTTCCATCTACTGTTCCGGCAACGCTTCGGCGTCTCGCCGCATCAATATTTGATCCAGCTTCGGCTGCAGCATGTGAAGGAGCTGCTGGCGGAAACGAGTTTGACTCTCGCGGAAATCGCCGAGCAGTGCGGGTTCACTGACTTGCACCACTTGTCCAGCTCGTTCAAGCGGCGCGAGGGAATGGCGCCAAGCGAATACCGCGCTCAGCGCTCGCGAGCATGAGCCCTACCATTCGGCAATACTGCCGTCTTGATGGCGCCACACGGGATTTCTCCAGTTGTGCCCGACTTCGGCCATTTTTCTTACAACTTCCTCATTGATCTCGAGTCCCAAACCCGGCCCCTGCGGGATTTTCACGAAGCCGTCCTTGTAGTCGAACACATCCGCATCCGTCAAATAATCGAGCAGGTCGCTGCCCTTGTTGTAGTGGATGCCGAGGCTCTGCTCCTGGATAAACGCATTGTGCGCCGTCGCATCCACCTGCAGGCATGCCGCTAGCGCGATCGGGCCGAGCGGACAGTGCGGCGCCAGCGCCACGTCGTAGGCTTCCGCCATCGAGGCGATTTTCTTGCACTCGGTGATGCCGCCCGCATGCGACAGATCCGGCTGAATAATATCGACGACGCCATCGGCGAGGAGTGTCTTGAAGTCCCAACGCGAGTACATCCGCTCCCCCGTCGCGATCGGAATAGAGGTGTGTTTGGACAGCTCCTTCAGCGCCTCGTTGTTCTCGGACAGCACCGGCTCCTCGATGAACATCGGGCGGAACGGCTCCAGCTCCTTGGCGAGAATTTTCGCCATCGGCTTATGGACGCGGCCGTGGAAGTCGATGCCGATCCCCATGGCAGGACCGCAGGCATCCCGCACGGCGGCGATCCGGGCTACCGCTTCGTCGATTTTGGCATAGGAATCGACGTATTGCAGCTCCTCCGTACCGTTCATCTTGACCGCAGTGAATCCGGCTGCCGCCGCCTTCTGCGCCGCTTCCGCCACCTCAGCCGGCCGATCGCCTCCAACCCAGGAATAGACGCGGATCGAATCCCGACAAGCGCCGCCTAGCAGCTGATAGATCGGGGCGTTGTAAAATTTGCCCTTAATATCCCAAAGCGCTTGATCGATCCCCGCAATGGCGCTCATCAAGATCGGCCCTCCCCGATAAAACCCCGACCGATACAGCAACATCCAGTGATCCTCAATGCGCATCGGGTCCTTGCCGATCAAATATTCCATCAACTCGTGCACACATGCTTTCACCGTCTCGGCCCGACCTTCCACAATCGGCTCTCCCCAGCCTACAAGCCCGTTGTCGGTCTGAATCTTCAGAAAGAGCCAGCGCGGCGGCACTTGGAACAGTTCATAGCTATGAATTTTCATAAAGTCCTCCTTGGTTGATAGACGTTTCCTATTCATAATAGCACGTTCAAGTTGCCGTTGGTTCGGGAAAATGGAGAGGTATAACCCTTCACATTTTCACCAAAATTTTCTATTACGCAAAACATTTTCCTGATGAACTGCGTCTAACCTAGTAAATCATTTGCGAAGTTAGGTGAACAAACATGTTTTCACGATTCAAACTAGGGCTGATTGCGATTGTCATACTAGTTAGCACACTGGCGACTTTTACTCCCCTACATGCGGCTAGTCCATCCGTTCGAGCGACTCTACCTTCCTTCCCCATTTCGATCAATGGACAGCCCTTGGATATGACCCATAGCCAGTACCCCTTTTTGTTTTATCAAGACATCACTTACTTGCCTCTAACTTGGAACCATCTTCAAGCGCTTGGCATCGAGTCGGCTTGGGGGGAAGCCGAGGGCCTGCGGATTTGGACCAATCGCAATTTCCCCAGACCGGCTCGAATAACTCCGCTTGTGCAGGATCTCAGCGACGTCCCCAGGCGCGGACCGTTTACCGCCCGGTTGGCGGAAGGCAATATCGCTCTGAACGAAATTGCCGTTGACAATGGATCGGAGCCTTATCCGTTCTTGACCTTCCAAAATATTATTTACATGCCCCTGACTTGGAATTTCGTGCACGACATTCTGCAAATTGATATCCGTTTGATCGAGACGGGCGGGCTAGAGCTGATCGGCGGTCAGAACGTCATCGGTCCTTTGCCTGGTGACGACGACCATGCGTTGTACTTCCAGTCCATGCTCACGGGGGACCCGAACAAAGCCATGATCAAGATGGATAAAAGCACCTATCGGCTCGAGTGGAAAAGCCGGGAAGAGCTGGAGGAGCTGCGCGGCAGCCGGTCTGCCTCAGAGCATCCCCTTGCCGGGCAACCCGTAACGCCGGAGCGCCAAGACCGCGATTTGTTTTACGGGGACACGAAAGTGTACACGCTAACGGACTCCGATGTGTGGGAATCCGCCGTATGGGGGTCGCCCGTCCTAACAGCTAAGGAGTATCCGGCAGGAGATCAAGGCGATATCCTCTCGATTAATCTGAAATGGAGAATTGCTACGGTCGGTCCGAACTATGGAACGACTTACAACTTTCTCGTTCGGAATGGCACGTCGACCGAGTTGAAGGAATTCAATCGCATTCTGGACCGGGTCATGCCGAATCCCGACGGAACCGTATGGATCACGTCCGCGAGTTTGCCCTGGCGCTTCGGGTCCGGACCAATACCAGGAACCGCCGGACTCGGACTCATTGACCGTGACGGCCAGCTCCACATCGTAAATGAGCGGTACAACGGAATGGATGTAGTCGCCCTTGGTCTTACGAACCCTGTCTTATCGAATCCGGCGGCAGTTGACGGCAGCCTTTACGTCGTAATCAAGGCGATACGTCCGGAACATTCTACTCCGGATACGACCGGCCTCTACCGCTTGAACACCAAGCTTGAAGCCGAGCGCCTTTCCAGTTATGCCTCCGGCTTGCACTATCTGGACACATCCCGAACGATCTATATCCAATATCCGAACAATACGATCGAGAATTGGAACACCGGCGAGTCCCACACATGGTTCGATCATGAGCTCGCTGCGATGGAGTAGATTGATCTCTGGTCCGATCCCTTGTAAAATGGTAGATATTTGACCAAAAAGGAGGTTACTCTTACTATGATTCAACGTACCGTACTATTGAAATTTGCCCCAACGACGACCCAGGAGCAGCTGCTGGAAGTGGCCAGTCGTTTCAAGGCGCTGAAGAGCAAGCTGAACGGCATCGTCGAAATCCAGGCAGGCTTGAACATGGCGGAGAAAAGCAAGGAGTACCAAGTCATCCTGATGATCCGCTTCGAGAACCAGCAAGCGCTGGACGCCTACGCGGTGAATGAAGATCATCAAGCTGTGGTGACGTTTATCCGGGAGGCCGGCAGACTGGACAGCATCGGTGTCGATATTGAGATTTAGTTTGGTTTGAAAAGGCCAACCAGAGCAGCTCTGGTCGGCCTTATTTGTTCATTTGATTAGATGCGGAACCCATACTATGAGTGTTGTGTGACTGCTGCTAGCTCCGTGGCAGGGAGTTCATACTTGACTTCGGAGAAATTTCGGATTAGCAGCTCCTGGCGAACTTCATTCCCGGTTTTCTTATCGATGACCGAACGCCAGATTTCGTTTCTTCTGTAGTTTTTACCGTTCTCTTGCAGGAAAGCATGATTTTTCTCAAACACATGATAAGAAAACGGCCACTCCCGCTCCGTCAGCACGGTCCCTTTGAGATGCTCGTCGGTTAGCCACAGCTTGAATTGGAAGCTTTGATCGGTCGGATTGCTGAGCCTTAGATCGATGTAGTTATAGAACACGCTGGCGCCGCTGCCGAAGGGCAAGACGCGATGGTCGTCCGGGAACGGGTCGAAGCTGTGATGATGCCGCTCTTCGATCTGAAGGGGTGTATGCAACGCCAGCCAGAACAACAGATTCGCCATTTGGCAGAGGCCCCCGCCAACTCCTTTCCTAACTTCGCCTTGGGACAACAACAGTCCTTCGATATAGCCTTTTTTCGTCGTCGTTTTCCCCACCAGCTTCCAGAAAGAAAATGTCTCCCCCGGGCGGATCAGTATGCCGTTCATCGCTCGGATGCTAATACTTAAGTTGGTGATTTTGTTCTCCTGGAGCTTCGGGTCCGAGGATCCCAGCTTTCTTCTGAGCAGCGACTGATGCTTTTTGCAAATAACCGGCAGCACACTCTCCGTTTTTGTTGTGGCAAACCTCTTCAAGGACAAGGCATCCCGGACCACCCTTTGGAGTCGAAGCTGAGTGATCCTCATGGGATACAAGAATGGCAGTCGGGTCAGAAGGAATTGTTTCATGCGTTTCTCCTTTAAAAAATCGTCTGAATTTCCCCAGTTAATGTTTTCTATAATTAGTAATCTATTTCCTTCTTAGTTCGAATGTCTGCGCACAAAAAAGCCACCGACTTTTTGTTTGTTCGGCAGCAAAGTGGAAGTAGAATTCAATTTAATTGGGAAAGAAAGAATCGACTAACTGACTCTATTCTCGTTCTCAGTTTCCTGAGTGGAATCTGCGAGAAGCTTTCTTATCTCTTGGACCAAAGCTTTACGGTCGAGCGTGCCTTTTTGGATAATATTTTTCACATAGCCGTTCAAGCGCAATTGATCTTCGGCTGTAATGGTCTTCGCGGTGATGACAACGATGGGAATCGAACTCCACTCCTCGCGCTTCCGCAGCTCTGCCACGAATTCGAAGCCATCCATCTTCGGCATCATTAGATCAAGCAAGATGAGTTGTGGAATCGTCTGGGCCATGCTTTGCAAGGCTACATGACCATTGGCAGCTCTCGCGACCCGGTATCCTTCTTTCTCAAGCATCTTGTACATCATCTGACTGGTAGGAATATCATCTTCAATCACAAGAATGGAAGGAGACACGCGTTCAAGCAGCAGCTTGTTCAGGACAGGCAGCAGCTTTTCCCGATCAATCGGCTTCGTCATAAATTCCGCCGCGCCCAGCGCATAACCTAGACTCTTATCATCCGTCATGGAAATAATCACTACAGGGATACCAGCTAGCTCGGGGTCATTTTTCAACTGGGACAAAACGGACCAACCGTCCATTCCCGGCATCAGCACATCCAGACAAATAACCGCGGGCCGCAGCTGTTTAGCTAGGTTCAACCCTTGTTGACCATTGCTGGCGAACACTAGCCTCCATTCCTCTTGCTCCAAGTAATGCCGCATCAGTTGATGCGCAGCCAGGTAATCGTCTATGATCAGTACCGTAGTGCCGCCTGCCGACTCCTGCTGCAGCCCTTCCTGCTCTTCATCCAAATGGTCCGCTATAGGAATCGCTTCCTCACCGGCTTGAGCCTGCAGCAACGGGAGCCAGATCGTGAATGTCGAGCCTTTGCCATATTCGCTCTCTACATGGATCGTTCCGCCCATCATTTCGGTAATTTTCTTGGTTATGGCGAGCCCGAGTCCCGTTCCTCCGAACTTCTTCGTAGTGGAGGAATCTCCTTGTCGGAAAGCCTCGAACAGATGCTCCATCTGCTCCGGCGTCATCCCGATGCCCGAATCTTCCACGCGAAAAGCGACTCCCGCTATCCCCTGCTCCTTCGCATATGTAACCTTTAGTCTCACCTGGCCTTCCTTCGTAAACTTACTCGCGTTGCTCAGCAAGTTCAGAAGAAGCTGGCGCAGCTTCGTAACGTCCGTAAGCATAAAGCCCTCCGGATATTCGACAAGCAGCTGGTTCTGATTTTTCTCCATCAGCGGATAAACGGTTCTTTGCACTTCCTGCACAAGTCCCGGAATCTCATAAGGCTCCAGGAACAGATCCATTTTCCCCGCTTCAATCTTGGAGAGGTCCAGAATATCATTGATCAGCGACAATAGATGTTTGCCGGCGGTATTGATCTTTTCCAAGTCATTGGCGAAGGTTTGTTCTCCCATTTCCTCCGCTTCTTCTTTCAACATATCGCTATACCCAATAATCGCATTCAGCGGAGTGCGCAGCTCGTGACTCATATTGGCTAGAAACTGGCTTTTGAACAAACTCGCTTCAAGCGCTTCGTCTCTGGCTTTGGAAACCTCGGCATTCTGTACACTGAAATCGTTGGTCCGGCGATCCAGATAGGTCATGAACAGAGCGGATTGCAAAATCACAAAAGTAGCGCCAATCACCGCATAAGCAAGCATATCCTGATTGAGCGACATCCCGTCCGGACCTGCTCCGGCTTTCTCGATAAACGATGCGGCGGCCATACCCGTGTAGTGCATGCCTGAGATGGCTGCTCCCATCACTAGACCGGCACCTGCTTTCAGTAAGTTGCCAACCAACCCCGTCTTCTCCCGCAGCAGGCGAACGATGACCAAAGCCGCCAAAGAAGCCCCAACCGCAATGAGGATGGACAGCCCGAACAAAAACGGATCATAATGGATGGAAGCATTCATATTCATGGCCGCCATCCCCGTGTAGTGCATCACAGTAATGCCTACACCCATTAAGCCAGCGCCCAGGAACAAATTTCGCAGCAAAAATGATTTCTGACTGATGATCACCAACGCCAAATAGGATGTGAACATGGCCGCGATCATCGAGACTGCTACAATCCAAATCTCATACGAGACGGAAATCGGCATGGAAAAAGCGAGCATGGCCACAAAATGCATGGACCAAATCCCGATCCCCATGGAGAAGGCGCCGCCAATTAGCCACCCTCTGCGTGTCCGGCCCACCGCCGCACTCATACGGCCTGCGAATTCGAATGCCGTATAGGATGCAATAACCGCAATCAAATAAGCCAGTACCGCCAGCAACCCGTTGTACTCGCCATGTAAATGGTGTTCCATCTCCGATTCCCCTTTGCTGCAAACTTACATATCCAAAGTATAACGCAATCGATCCGTTCTTACATCAACAGATGGGGAAATATGATAAACTGATTGATGGACACGGACTTCACAAGAGGGTAGGTACGGAAATGGATGCGTTGAAAAACATATATACACGCGAGCTGCTGGATAGTTTTGCGGTCAAGGTTAGGCGGGAATATGCTTCTTTTGATGAAAGGCAATTTCTTGAAACCGTGTTCGATGATGCCTGGGAAAGTCGGGAACTGAAGGAGCGGATGCGGCATATTTCGGCGGCGCTGGGGAAGTTTCTGCCGGGAGACTATGAGAAGGCCGTGGAGATTCTAGAGCGGCTTGCGGGGGAATGCAAAGGATTTCCTTATTTGTTCTTTCCCGATTTCGTGGAGGTTTTCGGACTTGACCATTGGAACACTTCGGTTCATGCGCTTAAAAAGTTCACCCCGTCAAGCAGCTCTGAATTTGCGATTCGTCCTTTTATCGAGCGCGATCAGGATCGCATGCTGAAGACGATGCTCGAGTGGACAAGCGATCCGGACGAGCATGTGCGCCGGCTGGCAAGCGAAGGTTGCCGGCCCCGGCTGCCTTGGGCGGCACCGCTTCGCCGATTGAAGGCGCAGCCCGATCCGCTTCTTCCGATCCTGGAGGCGCTGAAAGCGGATCCCTCCGATTATGTCAGGCGGAGCGTCGCCAACAATCTGAATGATATTTCCAAGGATCATCCGGAGCTTGTGCTGAAAATAGCTCAGGAGTGGATGGGACACGATCCCCGAACGGATTGGATTCTCAAGCACGGCTGCCGCACCTTGCTCAAAAAAGGCGATCCGGAAGCCCTTCAGTTGTTCGGTTTCGGAGGAGCCGGCTTGTCGGAGTCGGTGAAGGTCCGTAATATGACGGTCCAGCCTCAGGACATTCGGATAGGGGAAGAAGTTGTTTTCTCGTTCGTCTTGTCAAGCAGCGATCCGTGTACCTTCCGGCTGCAATTCGGCATCGACTACGTAAAAGCGAACGGCAAAACCTCTCAGAAGCTGTTCCACTTGTCCGAGAAGAAGCAGTTCAGCGGGAACGAAACGATCTCGCGCAAGCTAAGCTTCAGGGACCTCACGACCCGCAAGCATTATCCGGGCAAGCACCGTTTGGCGATTCTTGTGAACGGCGCGGAGGTTGCGGAGGTTTCGTTTGAGGTGCGGGGCTAGGAAGTGTGTAAAAGGCTGCCGAAGATTCGGCAGCCTTAACTATTCCCCTACTTGAATAGCGTGGCGAATTCCATTCAGGTGAAGCACCTTTGGCAAAATGGCTCATCGCATCACCTTGAATCTATTGGACTTTACACTAGCTCTTCCCACGAGACCACAACACAACCGGAACTAGCAACAACGCCAGCCCTGCACCAGCCCAAGAAAGCATGGAGTAGCTGGAGCTGGCTACAACCAATCCTGAAGCGGCTCCCCCCGATGCTCCGGCCAATGCAATCAGCACATCGATTGTTCCCTGTGTTTTGGCGCGAGTTGCGGCGGTGGTCGAATCTACAATAATGGCGGTTCCGCTAATCAAACCAAAGTTCCACCCGAGCCCTAACAAAACAAGTGCTAGTATTAGTATTGGCATCGAATCCGCCGGCGCAAAAGCCGCAACAAGGCCCGCCGCCAAGAGAACGCCGCCAGATGCTAGGGACATCGCTGTACGACCGATTTTATCAACCAAATAACCCGTAAAAAGCGAAGGCAAAAACATCGCACAAACATGAAGACTGATTACTAACCCTACAGCGCTTAAACTATGGCCATGGTGCTTCATGTGGATCGGAGTCATCGTCATAATAGCGACCATCACGATCTGTGTGAGAATCATGACAGTCGCCCCGACGATCAACCCTCTATTGTACTTGGGAGATGCTATCGGTTGGGTTGCTGCGGAATGGGTTGAGGGTTGCTCCTTTTGCGAATTAAAGATGGCTTTGGCAATAACGAGCGGGTCCGGTCTGAGAAAAAAGAAAAGGACAAATCCAGCAAAAATGAAAGCTGCTGCCGCTAAAATAAAGGGACCTGCCAAAGCCGGAATTCCAATGGAAACTGCGAACTCGCCGGTTACATCCACCAAGTTAGGACCCGCCACCGCCCCAAAAGTTGTTGAAACCATCGCCACGCTAATTGCTTTTGCACGCTGCGTCGGTTTGGCCAAGTCAGTACCCGCATACCGCGCCTGCAAATTCGATGCCGTTCCCGCCCCGTATAGTAGAAGCGATACGAACAACAGAAGAATATGCTCATGCACGGCAGCAACTATAACACCGACAGCCCCAATACCTCCTGCCCAAAACCCTGCAACTAGTCCCAGTCGGCGCCCGAAGCGCTGCGAAAGACGTCCCACCAACAAAGCAGCCGCTGCCGATCCAAGCGTGATCAACGCCGAGGGGATGCCGGTAAAGCTTTCTTTCCCCAAGATGTCCTGCGCCAGAAGAGCGCCGACCGTCACACCTGCTGCAAGCCCGGCACCTCCAAAAATTTGCGAGAGCACCACAATGAACAAAGTCCGTTTATATAGTTGTTGCTGCTTAGCCGGAGAATCGATGTAAGATTCGAGCTGGTGCTTTGTGATTTTGCGGGGTTCCTGCGTCACGGTGGAGTTCCTCCTTTCGTAGGGTAGATCAAACTTACTCCCTGCCAGCAAACACACGTCTCTTCGCGATAGCTCCAAAGTAATACTACTCATTGTATCAGTAATTCATGTAAATGGAAGCACCCTCCAATCTACTGCAAACAAATAATGAAGCAAATAGCGATATGCCTCACTTTATACAAAAAAAAAGCCACTCCCCCTGAACCTCAGGGAGAGCTGCCTTGCTGCTTACACCGTCAAATGTTGGCGGACATCCTCCGCCGACAGCTCGGCGGAGCTGCCTTGCGCGACGATAGTGCCTTTGTCCAGCACGTAGTAGTAGTCGGCGATGTTCGTGGCGAACTCGAGGCTCTGCTCGACGAGCAGCACGGAAGTCGTCCGCGACGCCTTGATCGAGGCTATGACGTCCTCGATCAGCTGTACGACGGACGGCTGGATCCCCTCCATCGGCTCGTCGAGCAGCAGCAGCGACGGCTTCGCCGCCAGCGCACGCGCGATCGCGAGCTGCTGCTGCTGGCCGCCGCTCAAGTCGCCGCCGCGGCGTCGCAGAAATTCCCGGAGCACGGGGAACGTGTCCAGCACCTCCTCGGGCACCGAACGCCGCCTCCCGGCGCCTAACCAGCCCCTGCCCGGCGCCGATGCCGCCCCCGACGCCAGCGCCTCCAGCCCGAGCAGCAAGTTCTCCTCCACGGTCAGCTGCGCGAACACGTCGCGTCCTTGCGGCACATAGCCGATGCCGGCTCGCGCACGCCGATCCGGGGGCAGCTTCGTCAGCTCCTTCCCCGCGTACCGCACCGTACCGCTCTTAGCCGGCAACACCCCCATAATGCTCTTCAGGAGCGTCGTCTTCCCTACGCCGTTGCGCCCCATCAGGCAGACGACTTGCCCGGGGTATACCTTCAGGCTGACGTCGCGAAGCACCATACTTTCTCCGTATCCGGAGGCCAAACCTTGGATCTCAAGCATGCCGCTCCCCCCGTCTGCCCAAGTATACTTCCGCGACGCGCTCATCCTGCTGAATATGCTCCATCGTTCCCTCGCACAGGATCTGACCCTCATGCATGACCGTGACCAGACGTGCGTATTCGCGTACGAATTCCATATCATGCTCGACGACGATGATGGACCGATCGGCGGCAATCGTATGCAGAAGCTCCCCGGTCTGCATCGTTTCCTTGTCGGTCATCCCGGCGGCGGGCTCGTCGAGCAGCAGCAGCTTCGGCTCTTGGATGAGCAGCATGCCGATCTCGAGCCATTGCTTCTCGCCGTGCGACAGCGAGCCGCCTTGCAGCCGCGGCTTCTCCTTCAGCCCGATCAGCTCGAGCATCCGCTCGATCTCGCTGCGCTGCTCGCCGCTTAGCCTTGCGGTAAGCGCAGCCCAAATGCCGCGCGGCTGCTTCATCGAGAGCTCGAGATTATCCCACACCGTCAGCTCCGCGAAGATCGAAGGCGCCTGGAACTTGCGCCCGATACCCAGTTGCGCGATGCGATGCTCCTGCAGCTTCGCCAGGTCCGTGCCGCCGTCGAACCGCACCGTGCCGCGAGACGGCTTGACCTTGCCGCAGATCGCATCGAGCAGCGTCGTCTTCCCCGCGCCGTTCGGCCCGATCAGGAAACGAAGCTCCCCTCGCTGCAAGGCGAAGTCGACGCCGCGTATCGCACGGAAGCCGTCGAAGCTGACTTCCAAACCTTCCGTCTGCAGCACAACGGCACCAACAGCACCAACGGCACTAATGGCACCTAATGCATCGGCTACGTCATTCGAATCACCCGGCATGACCGACGCTGCTCCCGGCTCCTGTACCGTCTCCTCCAACTCCACTTCCGCCTGAACCGGCAGCCGTTTTCCCACGCGAGCCCCTCCTTTCGCTAGTCCAACGAATCACGTCCGTCCATACGCCGACAATGCCCCGCGGCAGGAACAAGACGACGATCACGAACAGCCCACCGAGGAAAAACAGCCAGCCCTCCGGGAACGATTCGCTGAAGGATGTCTTCGCCCAATTCGTGAGCAGCGCTCCGAATACGGCCCCGGCCAGGGTGCCCCGCCCCCCGATCGCAACCCACAGCACCATCTCGATAGAAGGAACGATGCCCATTTGAGCCGGAGAAATAATTCCTTCCAGCAGCACGAACAGGATGCCCGCCAGCCCCGCAAGGCCTCCCGATAGGCTGAACACGAACACCTTGTACGCCACCGGATCGTACCCGAGGAACCGCACCCGGTTCTCACCGTCTCGAATCGCCGTCAGAATGCGCCCGAATCGCCCCCGAACCGCCAGCCTTCCCAGCAGGTACACAAGGCCCAGCAGCAGCAGCACCACATAATAAAGCGCGATTTTCGTAGACGTATCGTTCAGATTGAAGCCCAAGAACGAATGAAAATTCGTTAACCCGTTCGTCCCTCCGGTGAAGCCCTGCCTGCCGATGAACAACGTCACGATAATCAACACGAGCGCTTGCGATAAAATCGAGAAAAAAGCGCCCCGGATCCGATTCCGAAACGTCAAATAACCAAGCGCCCCTGCTAATAGCATCGGGAGCACAACCGCCGCCGCCAGCGCGAACACGGCCGACTCGAACGGCATCCAGAACCAGGGCAGCGACTCGACGCCGCTCCAGGACATGAAATCCGGAAGCGCTCCGTCCGACGCAACCAGCTTCAAGTGCATCGCCATACTGTAAGCCCCCAGGCCGAAGAACACGCCATGGCCCAAGCTCAAAATGCCGGCATACCCCCAAATGAGATCGATGCCGAGCGCGAGGATGGCGAAGGTCAAATATTTGGCCAAAAGCGAAAGGCGGAATTCGGTCATGAAATTCGGCGCTATGACCAGTAGCGTGACGAGCAGCATCGTGATCGCGATCTTCGCTCGCCGCAGCGCTCCCTCCGCTCGCTCCGGCGCCGGGATCGGCCTCGTCTTTTTATAGCGTCCTCCTGAAGCTGAGGTTGAGTTTCCCATCGAATCACATCCTTCCGCAAGATCAATCGAGCGACCGCGACCGCATCGAGGAGAACCCGGACGGTCTCCACTGCAGGAACGCAATGATCAGCGTGAACACGATGACCTTGCAGATCGTAGCCGATGTGGCGTATTCCAGCGTTGTGTTCAGCACGCCGATGCTGAGCGCGCCGAACAGCGAGCCGACCAATTGGCCGATGCCGCCAAGGACGACCACCATAAACGCATCTACGATATAGTAGGTGCCGAGCGAAGGGCCGATTGGCCCGAGCAGCGCAACGGCACAGCCGGCAATGCCGGCGATGCCGGAGCCGAAAGCGAACGCCTGCGCATCCAGCCGGCGTGTCGAAATGCCGAGGCAAGCCGCCATCTGACGGTTCTGCATCGTCGCCCGCATGTTCCGGCCTCCGCGACTGCGGTACAAGTACCAATAAATGCCGATCAAGATCAACGCGACGAGACCGATAACGAACAACCGACTATAAGGCAAAATCAATTGCTCCGTAATCGTCCAGCCGCCTTCCAGCCAGCCGGGAGCTTGAACCGCCTTGTTCGGCGCGCCGAACAGCGTACGCGCCAGCTGCTGCAGGATGAGGCTAACGCCCCATGTCGCGAGCAGGCTGTCGAGCGGCCTTTTGTAAAGGTGGCGCACGAGCAGCGTTTCCAGCAACCACCCTATCGCATAAGCCAGGGCGAAGGCTGCTGGCAAGGAAACGACGAAATACAAATCGAACATCGACTCCGGCATCCGGCTCTTGAACCATTGCTGAATCATGTAAGCCGTGTACGCCCCGATCATAATGAACTCGCCGTGCGCCATATTGATGACATTCATCAGGCCGAATGTGATGGCTAGCCCGAGCGCTACCAGCAGCAGAATCGAGCTGACGCTAATTCCGTTGAACAGCTGCAAGAGCAGTAAGCTCATAGCATCCCCACTCTCTGGATATTGGAAGGAGAGCCGCCGGTTAAGGCTAGCCCTCCCGATGGAAAGGAATCGTTCCGCTTACTTTTTACCCGACACTTCAGCGCCCCAAGGGAATGTAGTCAACCATGGATCCGGCTTTACGGCATCCTTCGTGCTGAATACTTCCTTAATCAAGCCGTCCGACCCCACTTCCCCGATTCTAACCTTTTTATAGATGTGCTGGGTTTCGGCATCGAACTTGATGTCGCCTTCAGGCGCCTTGATCGTTACGTCCTTCAGTGCGGCCTTCACTTTGTCGAGCTCGAACGAGCCCGCCTTCTTCACCGCTTCCGCCCACAGATATACGCCCAGATAGCCTGCCTCGATCGGATCGGCCGTCACGCGGTCTTTGCCGAACTTGGCTTTGTAAGCTTCGACGAACTTCTTATTCTCCGGCGTATCGGTCGTCTGGTAGTAGTTCCAGGACGTGTAATGACCAGCCAGTTGGGTAACTCCGATGCCGCGAATTTCTTCCTCCGCGACGCTCACGGACAAGACCGGAATGTCTTTGGCCGTAATGCCGGCGTCCTTCAGCTGCTTGAAGAAGGCTACGTTGCTGTCGCCGTTCAGCGTGTTGAAGATGACGGTAGGTTTGGCGGACTTGATTTTGCTGATCACCGTACTATAGTCCGTGTGGCCAAGCGGCGTGTATTCCTCGGCTACTGTCTCTCCGCCTTCGGCAACGAGCTGCGCCTTGATGATCTTGTTGGCCGTTCTAGGGAAGACGTAGTCGGAGCCGAGCAGGAAAAACTTTTTGCCTTTGTTCTGCAGCAGCCAAGTCACCGCAGGGATGATTTGCTGGTTGGTCGTGGCGCCGGTGTAAACGATGTTAGGGGATGTTTCAAGTCCTTCATATTGCACGGGGTAGAAAAGAAGGCCTTTGTTCTGCTCGACTACGGGAAGCATGGCTTTGCGGCTCGACGATGTCCATCCGCCGAATACGACGGCCGTCTCATCTTTCTGAATAAGCTTCTTGATCTTCTCGGCGAAAATTTGCGGATCGGACGCTCCGTCCTCGACGATCGGCTTCAGCTTCTTGCCGAGCACCCCGCCGGCGGCGTTGATCTCCTCGATCGCCATCATCGTCGAGTCTTTCACGGACACTTCGCTGATCGACATCGTACCGGTCAAGGAGTGCAGCACCCCGACCGGGATGTCCCCGCCGCTCCCGCCAGTCGACTTGCTCTCGGCGCAGCCCGTCATGACCGCTGCCGCCATCACCGTAACCGCCAAGGCGGATACGATTTTTTGCTTGGTAGTTTTTCTCATCTGTTAGATTGACCCCCAATCCAAGATTTGGTATTGCAAGTTTTATGTTAAAGCCACACACCATCACATGTCAATATATCTAACGTAAAATTAATTCAAATTTTCTTGGAATGTTCGTTTTTCGGACTAAATACACTGTATTCACAGTCAAAATCGGAATATTATTAGGACAAAACACGAACATTGCAAAAAAATAACAAAAAACCCCCGAATCACAGGAACACGTACGTAATATGTATGTTATTTTATATTACATGTTAAGAAAATTTTATTTACACAAAGTCAGGATTTCCCCTATAATGATCTTCAAACCATTGTTAAGTTTTGGACAAAGAAGGCGGTTTAGAGGGGGGAGCGGCTTGCATCTTACGGAAAGAGAGAAGGACCGATTGCTTATTACGCTTGCCGCCGATTTGGCGAGACGCCGGATGGGCCGCGGACTGAAGCTGAATTATCCGGAAAGCTTGGCGCTTATCACTTCCGAGCTGCTGGAAGCGGCCAGGGACGGGATGAGCGTCGCCGACCTGATGGCTTATGGAGCGACTGTGCTCCACCGCGGTCAAGTGATGGAGGGAGTAGCCGAAATGATCCATGAGGTGCAGGTGGAAGCCACGTTCCCTGATGGAACGAAGCTGGTGACGGTGCATCAGCCGATACGTACGCGTTCGGGAGGTGAAGCTTCATGATCCCGGGGGAATACCGGCTCCGCGACGGTTTAGTGGAGCTTAACGCAGGCAGAAGAACATCGCGGATCGAGGTGGCCAATTGGGGAGATCGCCCTGTACAAGTAGGCTCTCATTTTCATTTCTTCGAGGTGAATCGAGAGCTGCACTTTCGGAGAGAAGCTGCGTTCGGCATGCGGCTCGATATCCCGGCCGGCTCTGCCGTACGATTCGAGCCCGGCGAGTCGAAGCCTGTCGATTTGGTGGAGATCGGCGGGGCGAAGGCGGTATACGGTATGAACGGATTGACGCAAGGACCGACGGAGCGCGTGGGCAATGAAAGCGCAGGCGAGGCGAACACAGGCGCGTTGCCGGAGGATGTGCGTCTGCGGCTCCAAGCATGGACTTCCTTACCGGAGGGAGGGCGACAGCCATGAGCATCATCACTCGTTCCTCCTACGCGGCGATGTTCGGGCCGACCAAGGGCGATGCCGTAAGACTTGCGGACACGGAGCTATGGGCCGAGATCGAGCATGATTACACGGTTTACGGAGATGAATGCAAATTCGGCGGGGGCAAAGTAATACGCGACGGCATGGGGCAAAATGCACGCCTTACCCGCCGCGACGGGGTGCTCGACACCGTCATTACGAACGCCGTCGTCATCGATCATTGGGGGATCGTCAAGGGGGATATCGGCTTGCGCGACGGACGGATCGTAGCGATCGGCAAAGCCGGCAATCCCGATCTGATGGACGGAGTCCATCCCGAGTTGATTATCGGCGCGAGTACGGAGGTTATTGCAGCTGAAGGTAAACTCGTTACGGCCGGCGGCGTTGATACCCACATTCACTTCATCTGCCCCCAGCAGATCGAGACGGCGCTGGCATCCGGCATCACGACAATGATCGGGGGCGGCACCGGGCCGGCCACCGGCACGAATGCTACCACCTGCACGCCCGGCGCTTGGCATATGGAGCGCATGCTCGAATCGGCGGAGGCGTTTCCGATGAATCTCGGGTTTCTGGGCAAAGGCAACGCTGCCTCGCTCGAGCCGCTAACCGAACAGATCGAAGCCGGCGCAATCGGCCTCAAGCTGCACGAGGACTGGGGCACTACGCCGGCGGCAATCGATACCTGCTTGCAGGCGGCCGATCTCTATGACGTTCAAGTGGCGATCCACACGGACACATTGAACGAGGCCGGTTTCGTGGAAGACACGCTGAGGGCAATCGGCGGACGAACAATCCACACTTACCATACGGAAGGCGCAGGCGGCGGGCATGCACCCGATATCATCAAAGCCGCTTCCTTTCTGAATGTGCTGCCTTCTTCCACGAACCCTACGCGTCCTTTTACCGTTAACACGATTGAAGAGCATCTCGACATGCTGATGGTGTGCCACCATCTCGACAGCCGCATCCCGGAGGACGTAGCGTTCGCCGATTCCCGCATCCGACCGGAGACGATCGCCGCCGAGGACGTGCTGCACGATCAAGGCGTGTTCAGCATGATCAGCTCCGATTCGCAAGCGATGGGCCGCGTCGGCGAAGTGATCATCCGCACTTGGCAGACGGCCGATAAGATGAAGAAACAATTTGGCGTCCTAGCCGAGGATGGCAGCGGCGGCGGCGGTGGTGGCGTTGGCGGCGGCAAGCAAAACCCTGAGCAAGACAACGACAACTTCCGCATCAAGCGCTATATCGCGAAATATACGATCAACCCGGCGCTGACACATGGCATCGGTCACCTGGTCGGATCGGTGGAAGCCGGCAAATGGGCCGACCTCGTGCTCTGGAGCCCCGCCTTCTTCGGCGTCAAGCCGGAGATGATCCTGAAGGGCGGCATGATCGCCTATGCCCAGATGGGCGATCCGAACGCCTCGATTCCTACCCCTCAGCCCGTGTACGGAAGACCGATGTTCGGCTCCTTCGGCAAAGCCGTCGCGACAGGCAGCTTCACCTTCGTATCGCAGGCCGCTTTCGAACAAGGCGTGCATACGCGGCTGGGGCTGACGAAGCGGATCGAACCTGTGAAGGGCTGCCGCAGTGTGACGAAAAAAGATATGGTGCACAACGACGCGACTCCTTCGATCGAAGTGAACCCTGAGACGTACGAAGTGAAGGTCGACGGACAGCCGGTTACCTGCGAGCCCGCCTCCGTGCTACCTATGGCGCAGCTGTTCTTCCTGTTCTGATGGGGAGTGCACAAGGGGGACTCGCCGACGGGAGCTGGCTCCGCTTCGCCCAGCTGCTCGACTCCGCGCTGCCGATCGGGGCGTTCTCGCACTCGTTCGGCTTGGAGACGCTCGTGCAGGACGGCGTTCTCCGCACCGGAGCCGAGCTGGAGAGCTATATCCGCGCCATGCTCGAAGGAAATTGGGCGACGACCGATGCGCTCGCGGTCAAAGGGGTTTATGTGTTCGGCGGCCAGGCTGGCGATTGGTCCAGCGTGTACGCCTTGGACCGCGAGCTGCACCTGGCCCGAGCGGCGGCGGAGACGCGGACCGGCATGGCGAAGATCGGTCGCCGGCTGCTCCAGCTCGTCCGGGAGCTGTATCCGGACGAGGATTGGTCGCCGCTGGTCGAAGGCGTGTCCGCCCGGAAATGCCCAGGCGCCTTCCCGACCGTATTCGGGCTGGCGGCGCTTCGGCTTGGTGTCGAGCTGCGCACGGCAGGCGAAGGGTACTTGTACGCCTGCACGGTCAATGCCGTCAATTGCGCATTGCGATTGATGGCGATCGGCCAGACGGAAGGCCAGCGTTTGATCGCCAGGCTGCTGCCGGCGGTTCAGGAAGCTTGGGCGCTGGCCGAGTCGCTCGATCCGTTCGACTGGTACAGCAGCACCCCGCTGGCCGAAACCGCGATGATGAAGCATGAGAAACTGTACTCCAGGCTGTTTATGTCATAGGTTCGAATCGTTCGAATCCAAATCAGGAGGTTTTGTCCATGTGCAAGGAAGGCCAGCATCATCACCATCACCACCATGTTTGGGAAACCCCGCCGATGAAGCGCGACCGCGCGGTCCGAATCGGCATCGGCGGCCCGGTCGGCTCCGGCAAAACCGCGCTAGTGGAACGGTTGTCCCGCGCGCTCAAGGACCAATTCAGCTTGGCCGTCATCACGAACGACATTTTCACCAAGGAAGATGCACGCATCTTGATGAGCACCGGCGTGCTGCCGGAGGAGCGGATCATCGGAGTGGAGACGGGCGGCTGCCCGCATACGGCGATCCGGGAAGACGCTTCGATGAATTTCGAAGCCGTGGAGGAGCTCCAGCACCGATTCGAGCATCTGGATCTGATCTTCATCGAGAGCGGCGGCGATAACTTGGCGGCGGCGTTCAGTCCCGAGCTGGTCGACCGTTTCATCTACATCATCGATGTCGCCCAAGGGGAAAAAATTCCGCGCAAAGGCGGCCCCGGCATCATCCGCTCGGATTATCTGGTCATCAACAAAATCGATCTGGCTCCCCATGTCGGCGCCAGCCTCCGGGTCATGGAGGAGGATACGATCCGCATGCGAGGCGAGAAGCCGTTCGTCTTCACCAACCTGTTCAGCGGCGAAGGGCTGGACCAGCTTACCCGCTGGATCGAGCATGAGATGCGGCATGCGGAGCCGGCTGCCCATGCTGGGTAAACCGGCCGCCCTGCAAGCCAAGTTCATCGTAGCGCCGAACGGCAAGACTCAGCTCGCGGAGAGCTTCGCGCGTGCGCCGCTTAAGCTGGCCAAGACGTTCGAGCAGCCGGGCGGCGACGGCCAAGCCGGCGTCATCGTCATGGATTGCTCGCCTGGCCTCATGGCGGGCGACGTGTATGAGCAGGCCTGGTGGCTGGAGCCGGGCGCTTCGGTGAAGATTGGCAGCCAGTCGTTCACGAAGGTGCATCCGTCCGACGGCAGGGCTAGCCGACAGCGGCTGCGCTTCCGCGTCGAGCGGGACGGCTGCCTGGAGTGGCTGCCTCAGCCTCTCATGCTGTACGCGGACGCGAGGCTGCACAGCGAGTGCATGCTGGAGCTCGGCGACGGCGCGGTCGCGGCGCTGACGGAGATCGTCTGCCCGGGCCGTTCGCTGCGCGGGGAGTCGTTCCAGTACGGCCTGTACGATAGCCGGTTCACGGTCTCCCGCGCCGCCGGCGGCGAAGTGCTGTACCGCGGGCGGCAGCGCTGGGAGCCGGCACGGCAGCGGCTCGCGTCGCCGGCCGTGTGGGGCGAGTTCACCCACATCGGCACGCTGTGGGTGTTCGCCGACCGGCTGCGGCCGGCGCACGCGGAGCTGCTGCACGAGGCCGCGGCGCGACTCGAGCGGCCCAGCGAGCCGCGCTCGCGCGGCGTCAGCAGCGATGCAGTCGGCGGCGGCTCGGGCCGTGCTGGCGGCTCCGACGGCGCGGCGGGCGG
>NZ_BIMA01000007.1 GCF_004000845.1 Paenibacillus koleovorans NBRC 103111 | reverse complement strand
TCGCGCGCGGCCAACTGCGCCTGCTCGGCGGCGACGCGGTCGCGCTCGCGCTGCACGTCGCGGCGACGCTTCAGCTCCGTCGCGCGCGCCTCGTGCGCCTGCAGCTGCTCGCGCTGCGCCCGCGCCGTCAGCTGCGCCGCGTGCTGCCGGGCCGTCGCCGCCTGCAGCGCCTCCGCCGACGCGTCGCCTAGGCCGGTTTGCTCCGCCGTCACCTGCTTGAGCGCCACGTCGGCTTCCTTGTAACGCGTCGACAGCTTGGCGTTCAGCTGGCTGCCGTACGCCTCCAGAGAGAACAGCCGCTGCAGCATTTGGCGGCGGTCGCTGTCCCCCAGCGACAGGAACTCCGCGAACTTGCCCTGCGGCAGCACGACCGCACGCGTGAAGTCATGCATCGACAGCCCCAGCGTCTCCTGTACGGCACGCGTCACATCCTTGCTCTTATCGGCGAGCACGACGGATTCCACCGCCGTCAAACCTGCCACCGCCGCCTCGTCGCCAGCCCCTAGCTGAACAAACCGGCTAAGCGTCTGCAACAGCGAGTTCTCGCCGCTGCGTTTGTATTGCCGGTCCACTCGGTATCTCTCTCGTCCCTTGGAACTCGCGAGCTCGAATGTGAAGGAGACGGATAACGTCATCTCCGCATGATTCAGTATCCCTTGCGTGCCGTTGCTCGCCCTCTCGACCACGCCGTACAGTGCCAGCGTCATCGCGTCCAGAATCGTCGATTTGCCGCTGCCGGTCGGCCCGAAAATGCCGAACACGCCGGCGTCGCACAGGCGGGTGAAATCGATATCCTGCTTATCCCGGTAGCTCTGCAAGCCGGCAATCGTCAATCGGATCGGCCTCATCCCGCCTTCCCCCTCTCCTCGTCCGCCGGTTCCCCGCCCTCAAGCAGCAGCTCCATGAACAGCTGCACAAGCTCCGGCTCGGCTTGGGCCCCCCCGGTCTGGCGGGTGTAGAAACGGCGAAACAGCTCGTCCACAGGCAGCCCTTCCCTCTCGGCAGCCGCTCCGGTCGGTTCATCCTCCCCTGCCGAAACCCGATACACGGGACGAATCGTCACGATGCCGGCATGCCGCTTCCGCAATTGGCCGATCTGTTCCATCCCCATCGATTCCGTCAGATGGATGTCCAGCTCGATCCAGGCGTTCGCATCCCGCCCTTCGTCGATCCAGCGATGAACTTCCTCGAGCCCCGCCTTAGCCTGCCAACGGACAAGCGGTCGTCCGGCAGAAAGAAACAGCTCCTGCTGACCTACAGGCGCTTCCGCTCCCGGGGCAAGCTCAAGCACAGTGACCGATTTGGCTTGGCCGGCCTCAGAAAAACTGTAGGCGAGCGGCGAGCCGCAATAGCGAATCCGACCCGGTCCTTTCACTTCCTGCGGCCGATGCAGATGGCCAAGCGCCGTATACTGCGCCCCGCAAGCAAAAACGCTCGGGTCTACCGTATAAGCGCCGCCGACTTGGATCGGCCGTTCGGAATCCGACTCGTAGCCGCCGAGCACATACAGATGGCTCATCGCTAAATTGATTGTATCGGCGCGGAACCCGCGGCTTAAATGCTTCATAAGTCCCGCCACCCGCTCTGAATAAGCGCCGCGCAGCGTCTCTTCGTCGAAAGCCTCCGTCAACAGCTCGCGCAGCCTCGACTCGGACGGGTACGGAAGCGCCGCGATAACGGCTCGCTCCCCCGTACGAGCCACATCGACCGTCACAGGATCCGAGGAAGGCAGCCCGATCAAAGTAATGCCCTGCCGCTCCGCCAGCGGCCCCGACGCGGCCAACCGCTCGGGATTGTCATGGTTGCCGGCAATCGTCACGATAGGAAGCCGTCCACCGTCCGCAATCCGCGCGATACCGTCGTAGAACAGCAGCTCCGCCGCGGAAGGCGGGTTCACCGAGTCGTACACATCCCCCGCCAGCAGCACCAGATCGATTCGCTCGTCCTTGACGAGCTGCGCCAGCTCATCCAGTAACCGCGCTTGCTCCTCCAGCCGGCTGCGGCCTTCCAGCAGCTTGCCCAGATGCCAATCCGCCGTGTGCAGCACACGCATGCGGCGCTCCTCCCCTCATAGCCTGATCGTATGCGCCCCGTCGAAAAAGTAAAGCAGCTGCTCCTTCACGGGACGCTTCCATATTTGCTCGATCGCTCTTGCATATAGATTCAATTGGAACCGATACCGCTCTACCAGTCCGTTCAGCCGTCCGTCGTTTGTCTGATCCGTTTTGTAGTCCACAAGCACGAGCTCGCCGTTTTCCTCGAACAAGCAGTCGATGACCCCTTGAATAAGGATCGTCTCCTCCCTCGCCGACGGTTCAGCATTCGGATACACATCGCCGGCTTTCAACCCGTAGCTGAACGGCACCTCACGGACGACCCGGGCGGATGCCAGCATTCTTCTCCCTAACGGAGATTCGTAGAACGAATGAATCACGTTCGCGTCCGCTTCCGCCCTTTGCTCCGCGGTAAGAAGCTGCTTTGCGACCATTTGATCCATCGTAGCTTCAACCCTCTGTAAAGACACCCCCGCGTCAAGCTCGACATGCTGCATGACCGCGTGATAAACCGTTCCGCGTTCGGCCGCATTCATCCGCCGCTGCTCGACAAATTTGGGACGTCTGTACGGGATCGGCGGAGCAGACGGTACTACCCGCCTTTCCTCGCCTTCACTCTTCATCGGATCCGCTGCTTGCAGCCACAGTACCTGCTCTTCTTCCTCCAGTTGCTTACGGTTGTCCGTAAGCCGCTTTAATTCCGTCACCGACGTCTTCGAGAACAGCTTGGACAGCTCCGCATGCGGATTGCGCCAATTAAGCGCTTCTTTTACCCGCTCCGCAAATGCGGAATGTACAGCAGGCGCCGGCTCCAGCTGCGACACTGCCTCCATCCGATCATCCGCGAATCTACCCTCGACGGCCGCAGCCGCTTGCAGCAAACCGTCCATACGAAAGACGCCGAACGACCACTTGGAAGGCTCGAGCTCCATGCTGAACGTACCTGCTCCGCTGTCCGGCTCCGGCACCGGTTCTCCCATCCCCGCCCATTCCCGCAGCGGCGTCGCTTGCGGATGGCGAACCAGAGCAGGCCCTATCCAATCGAGAAAACATCTGCCCTTCGCCAGCTCATAGTCCGGCAGCACCCATTCGCGATGGCTGAGCATGCCGCTCCATTTGAGCAGCTGCTTCTCCACATTCGCGAGCGTACCGAGCAAATACAGTTTCTCCTTCGGACGCGTCAACGCTACATAGAGCACCCGCATTTCCTCGGCCAGCATCTCCATCCGCATCCGTTTGCGAATCGCCAGCATCGGCAGGGTCGGATAGCTGACTCTTAGACTCGTATCGACGAATTTCGGGCCGAGCCCTAGCTGCTTGTGCATCAAGAAAGAACCGTTCAAATCCATCAGATTGAACTTTTTGCCTAGACCTGCTACGAATACGACGGGAAACTCGAGTCCCTTGCTCTTATGGATCGACATAATGCGGACTACGTCCTCCTGCTCCCCAAGCGCACGTGCCGTGCCCAAATCTCCGCCATTCTCCTGCATGCGCTCGATAAATCGCAGAAACCGGTACAACCCGCGGAAAGAAGTCGACTCATACTGTCTGGCCCGATCATAGAGCGCGCGCAAATTCGCCTGCCGCTGCAGTCCGCCGGCCAACCCGCCTACATAGTCGAAATAGCCGGTTTCTCGGTAAACCGTCCAAATAAGGTCGGCTAGCGAGCCTTCCCGTGCGGACGCCCTCCAACGCTCCGTCTGGCGCATGAACCGGCTCAGCTTGGCGGCAAAAGCCGGTTTTCCCTGCCCGGCTTCTTCCATCCCGCTTTCGATCCCCGGTTCGTCCTTATCGCCCTCGCTCGACAACTCTTCCGCGCAAGCGGCTACCGCCTCGTAATAAGGTCCGTGCTTGCGGAACAATCTGGCTTGCGCCAGCTCGTCGGCCGTCAGCGCGAAAATCGGCGAACGAAGCACCGCCGCCAGCGGGATGTCCTGATACGGGTTGTCGATCACTTGGAGTAAGGAGAGAATCGTCTCTACCTCCGTCGCGGCGAAATACCCGCTGTTCAGCTGGGCATAGACGGGCACGCCGGCCTGCTGCAGCTCCTCCAGCATGGTGGAGGACCAGCCGGAAGGTGAGCGAAGCAAGATAACTACGTCGCGGTATTGCATCGCCCGGAAGCCTCCCGCACCGCGGTCGTAAACTTGGAACGGCGGCTCGCCGGTTTCCCCTCGCAGTCGGCGAATTGTAGCCGCAATGAGCCTCGCTTCGAGCTGGGCCGTCTCGGCCTGCTCCTCTTGCTCGGCATCTCCGGCTTTATCCGCTTGCCCCCCGGCACCCGGATCCTCGCCTTCTTCTTCCCCTTCACCGGCCTCGTAAGCTCCCGGCTCCGGCGCCGCCTTGTCGATCAGCAGCAGCTCCACCGAGCAGTCGTTCGGACTGTCCGGGTAAGCGGCTCCGCATACGAGCCTGGCTGCTTCGTCATACTCCATCTCCGCCACCGCGACGCTCATAAGCTGCTTGAACAAGAAGTTCACGCCGTCGACGACCTCGCGGCGGCTGCGAAAGTTGCGCGCCAAGTCGATCCGCTGCCCTTCCTCTCCGCCGCCATGCCGGTAAGCCTCATACTTGTTCAAGAACAGCCCCGGCTCTGCCAGCCGGAACCTGTAGATGCTCTGCTTGACGTCGCCGACCATAAACCGATTGCCTGGGCCTCGCGCCGCCATCAGCTCCACGATCGCTTCCTGCACCATATTCGTATCCTGGTATTCGTCCAGCAGCACCTCGGCGAATTGCTGCCTGTATTCGTCAGCCGCATCCGACGGCAGCGTATGGGCCGGAGTCGAGTCGGAATGGCGCAATATGCGCAAGCAATAATGCTCGAGATCGGAGAAATCGACCAGCCCCTTCTCCGCCTTCATCGCCCGGAACCGTTCGGCGAACTCGTTCACGATGTCGGCCAGCTTGGCCATGATCGGCGCCATGGCGGTCAACTCGCTGCGGTATTGGTCCGCCGTTCGCTGGAACAGCTCCTCCTGCAGCGCGTACAGCTGCTTCTTCGCTTGCTCCCGCAGCTTCTTGACCTGCTCCTGCACCTGCTTGTCCACATCGCCGCTGCGGCTTGCGTTCAGCTTGCCGAACGCTGCGGTCTGGAACAGTGCGAACAACGAATCCCAAGCTTCAACGCCCGCGGAAGCCGTCTCCAGCAGTTCGGCGACAACGACCCGATCCGCTCTCAGATTCGCTATGTATGCGGTCGGCCCTCCCGGGCTCTCCGCCAGTTGCTCGGCTTCGCTCAGCAGCCCCTCGACGCCCCGCAGCTCCAGTCTCGCATCCTGCAGCAGGCTACTGAGCCAGCCGCCGAAGCCGCCCGCGCTGCTCCCCGCTTCCCCCTGCTCAGCTGTCGCGAAGGTGTCGACGACACCGCTCAGCCAGTTCTCCGGCCATGGATGGCTGCGCGAGAAATCGTACAGCTGCTGAATGAAACCCGACAGCGCCTCATCGCCCCGCTCCCCGCCGAACCAGTCGACGAGCTGCCAGAAGGCGTCGTTCTCCTCGCTGTGGCCGTACTCCTCCTCCATCAGCTCCGCCAGCAAATCTTGGCGCATCAGCTCCGTCTCGGTTTCATTGGCGATTCGGAACGAAGGGTCCAGCTGTACTCGCGCAAAATACCGATGCACGATTTCCAGGCAGAACGAATGCAGCGTAGTAATCGAAGCGCGATGGATGAGCGATATTTGCTTCTTCAGATGGGTCGAATGCGGATTGCGCTGCAGCTCCTTCTCGAGCGCTTCTCGGATGCGCTGCCGCATCTCGCCCGCGGCGGCGTTCGTGAACGTCGCCACAAGCAGCCGGTCGACGTCGATCGGCTCCTGTTCGTCCGTCACGCGGCGAATGATCCGCTCGACGAGCACTGCGGTTTTGCCGGAGCCGGCGGCGGCGGCGACGAGAACGTTGCCGCCCCGAGTCCGGATCGCCTCCCACTGCTCATCGGTCCAACTGCTTCCCGCCGGTTTGGCGTCGAGGCTATTCGCTGTTGTCGTCATGTCGTCGCCTCCTTCGCTTCGATCGCCTGCCAAACGTCGGACTTGCCGATGACCTTCAATCGGTTGTAAGTATCGCTTCCTGCGGCCGGCTCGAAGCGGCAGACCGGCTTGTACGGGCAAAACGTGCAAGCCAGCTTGGGCCCGAGCCTGTACGGCTTGATGTCGACGCGGCCGTCCGTAATTTGGTTGCCGATTTGCTGCAGCACGCTGCGCACATAGCTCCTCAGGCTGTTCCATTGCCCTATGCTCGCCACCGCCGACGTTTTGTAGAAGCTCCCATCCGTCTTGAGCCCGGCCGGGATAAGCGTCGATTGGCCGCTCTCGCTGGCCAGTCTCCGGTCCATCAGCTGCACGGCGTCCAACTCCTCGAGCAGCAGCCCGCGCATCTTGAACCGTTTGAGCAGCTCGGCCTCCGCCTGTTCGATTGTCAGCCTGTTTTTCTTCTGCAGCATCGGATTGTGCACGTGAAAATACAGCACGCCCGCCGGCTTCGCCTCGCGGCCCAGCCACCGTTCGGCGTGGGTAATGACAACGTCCAGGTAGGTAAGCATCTGCAAGGACAACCCGTAATACACATCGCTCATCTTGAGCTCGGTCGGGCTGGACTTGTAATCGATGACGCGCAGCAGCATTCCCTGCTCGCCCTCAGCACGGTCCACGCGGTCGATCCTCCCGATCATCTCCATGACCGAACCGTTATCGAGACGAAACTCGAGCGGCGGCAACGGCTGCCCGGGGCCAAAGCCGAGCTCCAGCCCTACCGGCTCGAACGCTCCATGCTTCGCATGCTCGCCCAGCACGGCTGCGGCGCGCCCTACGATCATCTTCAGCTTGCGCGCCACGTACCGGTGACGGTTGGAGCTGAGCAAGATTTCGGCTTGCAATCGCGGCGCAAGCTCGTCCACGGCGTGCGCGGCCAGCGAGAACAGCTGCTCATGCGACAAGGCCCCCCACGGCGTATCCTCGCTCGCCAGCAGCTGGGCGACCCGGCTGAGCGCGGCATGGAACAATTGCCCGATATCCGGCGATTCGAGCTTGTATACCCTCCGCTCCGACAGCTTGAGGCCGTGGGAGGCGAATTGGGAAAACGGGCAGGCGACGAACCGCTCCAGCCGCGAGACGCTAGCCCGCAGCCTCTCGCCATAAAGCGCCCGGCTCACCGGCGAAGAGAGCGAAGGCTCCCGGTTCGTAGCGAACAACGAATGCAGCGCCTGCCTCAATCTTGGCTGCCAATCCGGCTGTCCGGCGAACCAGTTGTAGACTTCCCACCATATTTCCGGGATCGCTCGCCCTTTGATCCACTCCCGCAGCTGAACGGCGAGCATCGACAACGCCTTGCCCGGATGAGCGATGAAGCCTGACGTCTCCTCCTCGCCTGCGCCCGTAGCGGGCTCCGAGAGCAGCATTTGCTCCAGGGCGTTCGGGAACAAACGGCGAACCCGCTTTACAATCTCTGACGGGAGCAGCGCTCCCCCCTCTTCGTCGGCTAGCGGGTAGCTGATCCATAAATGATGGCTTGGCGTCGTAAGTGCCGTATAGATGAGAAATTGCTCGTCCAGCAGCTTCCGGCGATTGCCTTCGGCCATCTCCATGCCGCCCTCGATGAGCAGCTCGCGCTCGTTCTCCGACAGCAGGCCGTCCTCCTTCAGCTTCGCCGGCAAGACACCGTCGTTCGCGCCGAGCACGTAGGCTCGCTTGATGCGGCTTGATCGCGTCCGGTCCATGCTGCCGATCAGCACTTGGTCAAGCGCCGGCGGCACGAGCGCCAGCTTGAGCTGGTCGAGGCCGGTTTCGATCAGTTCGGCGAACATCGGCAGCGTCAGCTTCTCCGTACCGAGCATCTCGACGATCTGGTCGAGCAAATCGATCGCGCTGCCCCATACTTGGCTATGCTCACGTGCCGCTTCCGGCCTCCCCGCTTCCAGGTGGCCCTCCGCCAACCGCTCCAGCTTCGCCGGTACTTGCAGCTGTTCCAGGAATATGTATAAAGCTTGCGCCATCTCCTCGACTGATTTCGCCGCTTTCATCGCCTGCTCCAGTGCCGACAGCGGCGACACGACCAGCTGGCGGCAATGGTGCAGCAGCTCGGTCAAGCGCTGATCCACGACCGGCTCGACGCCGCCGTCCTCCAGCTGCATGCGCAGGCGGGCAGGCTCCCAGCGGCGAGGCTCCCTCCACCGGGAGCCGCCCTGAATCCCCATCGCCAGCACGATATTTTCCAGCTGGCACATGCCGTCGCGCAGCTCGCGAGGCGAGCACCGTGAGTCCTCCGGCGCGGACCCCGCTCGCATGAGCGGCAGCAGCAGCTCGGTCTTGACGCAGCGGAAGACCGCGTCGTGACGCCAATTGCCGCTCACGACCTCCAGGGCAGCGCGGATGAGCTCCGACAGCGGATGATGCAGCAGCGATCGCTTCTGGTCGAAGAAAAACGGGATGCCGCTATCCTCAAGCGTCACCGCCAGCAAATCGCGGTAGTGCTCCATGTTCCGAACGAGCACCGCCATATCGCGCCACCGGTATCCATTCTCCCTGACTTGGCGGATCATCTCGCGGGCCAGTCCTTCCACCTCCGCTCGCCGGTTCACCGCACTTTGCACGGAGATGTCGATATAGCGGCCGGCAGGTTCCGCGAACGGTGTGGCGGTTCGATCGCCGAAGTTCGTTTCCAGATACGCCAGCATCGGGCTATGGCGATAACGCACCGCCGGTTCGGGAGCCAACACTTGGACGTCTACCTGTTCCGCTCCTACTTGTTCAGCGATTTGCTTGAGTCGAATAAGCGTGCGTGCCGTCGGGTGGAACGGATCGAGCTCGTCCGGCCTATCTTGCGGTCCATAATCTCGATCTACACATAAGGTGATCGTCACACTTCGGCAATTCTTCATCAGCCGTTCGAGTACTACGAACTCTTGCGGCGTAAATCCGTGGAAGCCATCCACCCACACATCCGCGCGAGCCATCGAGGATGTATAGCCAATCTGCTCGGCGAGCAGCGACAGGTAATCTTCGGAATCCACATAATGGCGGTTCATAAACGCCTGGAATCGGCCATAAATGTGACGGATGTCATGCAGCTTGTCCGCCGTCGTGCCTGCAAGCTCCGGCTGCTCCGTATGCTTCTTTACGTGCCGGTTCAGCTTGTCTTCATCGATCCCATACCGCCGGAACTCGGTGAACAGCTTGTTCAGATGCTCGATAAAGCCCCTCCGGTCGGCGGTTTGGCCA
Source organism: Paenibacillus koleovorans NBRC 103111 (assembly GCF_004000845.1). Classification (GTDB taxonomy): domain Bacteria; phylum Bacillota; class Bacilli; order Paenibacillales; family NBRC-103111; genus Paenibacillus_AA; species Paenibacillus_AA koleovorans. The sequence goes on along the minus strand of NZ_BIMA01000007.1, from coordinate 103,131 downwards.
AACAGGCGCAGCTCGTCCTTGTGCTGCTGGAGAAGCCGGTGCAGCAGCATCGCTTTGCCGCTGTCGTCGATATGAATTCGTGCCATGCCTCCGGTCTCCTGCATAACGCGGAACGCCAGACGGTGGAAGCTCAGCACCTGCGCGCGGATCATCCCGTCCAGTCCCGGCGTCCCGACCAGCGTCGCTTCCGCTTGAAACGTCGCCTGCTCCGGCACGAGCAGAATAAGCGGATCTCCCTCAGGCGCCTGAAGCAGACGATCGCGAATCTCGTCCAGGCAGCGACGCGTTTTGCCCGTCCCCGCCCTTCCCAATATGTATCGTATGGCCATAAAGACCTCCTGCCGAAACGTATGTTCTCTTTTTTTCTATTCTATCATAGTTTGCGAGATTGCGCGCTCCAAACAAAGCCGATGATCGCTCCGACCATGTTCAGTATAAGATCATCTACGTCGAAGCTCCCTAGCTTGGTCGCCAACTGAGCTGTCTCCACTAAGAGCAGCAGCGCTAGCGACACGAAGAAAAAAGGAAAAAAGCGGGATGTCGCGCGTATCCAAACCGGGACGAACCAGCCGATCGGGATGAACAGCACGATGTTGCCGAACAAGTTTTTAAACCAAGTCTCAAAGTTGAAGTAGGCATAGTTCGTAATGTAATTGGAAATCGTCTGAAACGGAATCAGGTTGTATCGGTAAGGCGCATCTTCCAGCAAATGCTGATGAGGGCGCACGAATAGAAGCTTGAACATAAACACCGCATAAATCAGGCTGAGCAGCATCCAGAACGCTCGCCATCTGTACCGCCTTGGCGGTCTCGTTGTTCGGACTGCGGACGAACGTTTCATCGGCGCTCCCCTTTCAAACGATTAGTAGAACTAGGTTACCACAAGATAGCGAGGATCGAAAGAGGACTACCAAATACAAAAAACCGATTCCGCAGCAGGACTCGCTGAAGAATCGGCCTATTCAAGTTAATTTAATTTTTCTTTATCGCACATTGATCAAATTGGACTTTTGCAACAGCCGTTGCATCGTCGTCGCTACTTCCGCTCTCGTCATATGGGCTCCCGGCGCGAGAAGGGAATCGTCTCTTCCCGAAATGATACCGGCCTTGACACTGTCTGCGATTCCTGCAAGCGCCCAATCGGACACCCGGTCGAAATCCGCGAACGAGGCAACGATCTCGGCTGCGCTCTGCCCAGTAGTAATACCTTGAAGCTTCGTAATCGTCATCGCACGGGACAAGATCACCGTAGCTTGCTCGCGAGTAATGGTCTCGTTCGGGCGGTAAGTGCCGTCTTCGAATCCGTTGATCAACCTGTACTCCGATGCGGTGTAAATCGCCTTGCCGTACCAGTCGGAAGCGCCCACGTCCGAGAATTTGCTAGGACCGCTTTCCAGTCGCAATCCTAATCCTCGTACGATGATCGCCGCAAACTCTGCACGAGTTATGGCTTGATCCGGACTGAATTTGCCGTCGCCCGTGCCGTCAACAACTAACCGCGAGCCCATTTCGTTCACCGCATCCTTCGCCCAGTGCGCCGACACATCGCCGAACTGCAGCGGATGCCATACGACCGAGTAGGTGCTGTTGGTCAAACTATTGATCTTCGCATAGTATTTGCCGTCTATTTGTACCACTTGAGTCGGCACATGGCGAACGGTGCCATCCGGCTCCATAACTACGCCTGTCGTAATCCGGCTAGGGTCGACTCCGTCCGGAATGGCAATCGTCCGTTCAACATAGGCATTGAACTTCGATATCACTTCGGTTCGGTCGCCATATACCGCTGTTACCGTGAAGTTCAACGGCGGGACTACGATCGCCAGCCCGTTCGCTTCAGCCGCTTGCTTAACGGAGCTTACGGTCTCGGTAGAAGGTGCGGCAATTTCAATGCGAATCTTGACATCCTTCAGCTCCAGGCTCACGCCGAAACGTTCGGAGACAGCATCGATATCGATCAGCTGTGCAGGCAGCGTATAACTTGCCTGCTCCGTGCGAATCTCGACAACCGCGTGCTTCGCCTCCATGCTCTTCACCATGCGGCCGTTCAGCTCGCCGATGACGACATCGCTGCTTGTGGTGACTGGAATCGTGATCGTGGCGCGATCACCTGCCGCTTCAAGACGCTGCTGCAGCTTCTCTTCATCTACTAGGATCGTCGTAACCTTTTGACCGTTCACTTCTTTCGTTTCTGCCGTCCCCGCACTTTCCGGCTTTCCGTTAACGAGTACATCCACACCTGATTTAACCGGAGGCGATGTAGGCGGCGTGTTGCCGTTATTCTCAGGTTCCGACGGCGGCGTGTTGTCGATCTCCGACCATTTCGCGTATAGCGTGATGTCGGCTGTCACCGTATCGACGGCAAAATTCCACGGAGTGGTGCCTGCCTCCTCTTTGTACCAGCCTACGAACGTATATCCGCTCATAGTCGGAGCCGTCGGTGCATGAAGGAGTGAACCGGTTGCCACACTTCCGACAGCCGTTACCTCACTGCCTCCCTGCGAATCGAAAGTTACCGTATAGGCTTGCACTACCGTCACTTTTCCGTCCGCAAACGACTTGTCCATTTCGGTCATCGACGGATCAGTCACCGAATATTTCTGCACAGAACTGGAATTAGGAATCGTAAGCGGCTTGTCGCCGGCGGCTGCCGTCGATTTGATCAGGAAGTCGATCGTGAACAGCTTGTCGCCGCCGACAAGCGGCGTTTCACCACCGTCGCTGTCCGCCCACGCCGCTCTAAGCCAGCCGTTCGCATTGTCGTAATTCGAGTCGAAATAATCGCCTGCATTGCCAGTGATGCCCGTCACTTCAAGCGCTGCAGCATCAAAATGGATTTCCATTTGGTAAGATCCGACGCTGTAGGTCGTGCTTGTTACGGTAACCGGAACCTGCACCGACGCACCAGGCAATCCGGTCGTGCTGCCCGCCCCGATCGCGACGGTGTGCAGTGCCCATTTCGCGTACAATGTTATGTTGCCGGTCACTTGGTCAGTAGCAAAACTCCACGGGTTGGTGCCCGCTGACTCCTTGTACCACCCGACGAACGAGTGACCGTCCTTCGCAGGAGCCGCTGGAGTTTGGATGAGCGAGCCTGTGGTCAACCCGCTCACGCCCGATACCGCATTGCCGCCTTGCGAATCGAAGGTTACCGCGAATGTTTGCGCTACTGTCACTTTCCCGTCCGTGAACGATTTATCCATTTCGACCATGGACGGATCGGTCACCGAAAAATACTGTAAGTTACCGGGTGTCGGAATCGTCAGCGCTTTGTCGCCGGCGGAAGCCGTCTGTTTGATCAGGAAGCTGATCGTGAACAGCTTGTCTCCCGCGGCAACCGGCGTTTCCCCGCCGTCGCTGTCCGCCCACGCCGCTCTCAGCCACCCGTTCGCATTGTCGAAATTCGAGTCGAAATAATCGCCCGCTTCTCCGGAAATGCCCGTCACTTCAAGCGCTGAGGCATCAAAGTGGATTTCCATCTGATAAGAACCGACACTGTATGTCGTGCTTGTCACGGTGACGGGTACTTGTACAGTAACTCCCGGCAGACCACCTGAGGTTCCCGCCCCGATCGCTACCGTGTGCAACGCCCATTTCGCGTACAAAGTGATGTTGGCTGTCACCAGGTCTGCGGTAAAGCTCCACGGATTGGTGCCTGCCGCCTCCTTATACCAGCCGACGAACGAGTAGCCGTTCTTCGTCGGGGCGACAGGGGCATCGACGGTCGCTCCATAAACCGCTTGGATGACGCTTGTCCCCATGCTGCCGCCTTGAGGATCGAATGTCACCGTTGGCGCACTCGGCGCCGAGACGGTTACGCCTCCCGCCACGATACTGCTAGGGGCAATCGGATCGTCGCCCTCGTACAGGAAGCTTTGCCCCGTCACCGCCGTCACGACCGACAGCCCTGGCGTCGCATCGCTTTTGATTTTGAAGTGAAGCGTAAACACTTTCTCTTTCCCAAGTAGCACATGTGTCAGTAATACAGCCGTTACTTGGATCTTGCCGGCGCTTGGCATGCTGGATTGAAATGTTTCCAGTCCGCTCACACCCAGTTCGTCCGTTACCTCGTTGCCTAGCACCAGCTCCAGCACGGCAGGATCGTATTCGATCGTGATATCGTACTTCCATACCATATCTTCCGGCGTTACGTAGACCGCTACTTGAACCGTGTCTCCCTTAGCCCCCTCCGCAACTCCCACTTCAACGGGGCCGGTTGTCTGGTCCGCCCCCGCTAACGAAGCGAAGGAACTCATCATCATACAAATAATCAACCAGATCGAAACCATTCTGATAAACGCTCGGGAACGGCCGCTGCCCCATTTACCCATTGGCCGGCGCCCCCTTGCCTGCACAAATCGCCAGAATCGCCTGCACATCGAGTTGATCCCATACGTTATCGCCGTTCATATCCAGCGCCTGCTTCTGGTCGTCCGTCAGCGTAACCTTGCCATTGATGTACTTCGTAAGCAGCAGAGCATCCGCATTCGTAATAGCGCCATCTCCATTACCGTCACCCAGGAGGATCCATTTCGCATAAAGATCGACATTCGCCGTACCCATGCTGAAGGTCGCCCCCACAGCGTAGTTCGTGCCGGTTCCTCCAGCTGCCGTATTCCAACCGACAAATCTGTAACCTGTTTTCAGCAGATTGCCTGTGTTTCCAGCCACTGTAACCGACGTTCCTTGCTCATACGAATTGCTGTCCGACGGAGCCGTACCGCCCGAACTGCCGTTTCCGTAGTAGGTTACCGTATTTCCTGAAGTCCATTTCGCATAAAGCGTCACATCCTCCCCGTCAATGCTGAAGGTCGCTCCAGTGGCGTAATTCGTGCCGGTTCCGTCTGCCGACGTATTCCAACCTGCGAATTTGTAGTCGGTTTTCACCAAAATATTTGTATTCCAAAGGGCCGTTACCGAATCCCCATGCAAATACGGCTTGCTGACACTCGGCAAGTCGCCCCCCGTAGCACCATTTTTGTCGTAGGACACTTTAAAGAGAGGGAAAGAATTGGATTGGAGAATAAGACCTTTATCCCCGACCGCTACAAAGCTATTATTCGAGTAGTAAATGCCTTGAAGCGCCGATGTCGGGATGGTTTTGCTCTGCACCCAGGAAGCTCCGTCCAGGGAGTACCATATGGAACGATTGGCAATTACCGCTGCAAAAATACCGTTGCCGTAGCCGATATCCGTTACTTCGGAATTCACGCCCATCGAGTGGCTCGACCATACCGTCCCGTCGCTGGAGGTGACAATCCCTCCCTGCCTTCCCCCCGCTACGTAAATTTGGTTGCCATACACAACGCTATACAGGTCTAGCGTAGTGCCTGAATCCGGCTTACTCCAAGTTATACCGTCCGATGATGTAACAATCGTGCCGCCTGTTCCGACAGCCACAAATTTATTATTGCCGTAGTGGACCTCCATGAAATAACTGGTGGTGCCGGACGTTTGGGTCGTCCATGTCAGTCCATCCGGGGAAGTAATGATGGTTCCGCTTTGACCGACAGCAACAAACCGGCCGCTCCCGAAGGCAATATCGCTCAGATTCGAGGTGGTGACGGAAACGGATTGAGCGCTCCAGCTCACACCGTCCGTAGATGTCGTTATATAGCCGCCCCCGCCTACACCCACAAATCGGTTGGCGCCATATTGGATACGTTTAATTTGCATCGATATATTAACCAAATCTCGATTTAACCAAAACGTTCCGTCGTCGGAAGTCAGAATGTTGCTCGCATTTCCGGTTGCCACAAATTTGTTGTTGCCGTAAGTGATCCCGTGAAGAGCTCCTTCACTATTCACTGCAGAGCTTCGGGTGGTCCATGCGATCCCGTCGCCTGAAGTGATTATTTTGCCGGCTGCCCCTACGGCGACATAAGTATCATTGCCATAGCTGCTGCTCAGTAAAAGGTTCGTAGTGCTTGCATCCCGAGCTACCCATGTCGCTCCATCGGAGGAAGTATACAAGGTATTCGTGTTGCCCAGAAGGGAATACGCTCGCGCAATGAAGAGGCCGTTAGCAAAGCTTACACCTCCGTTGAACGATTTATCAGTCGGTATCGTCCGAGCGGTCCAGGTCACTCCGTCTGGAGAAGTCGAAATTTTGCCGCCAGATACTATGGCAAAAACTCCGTTGCCGTAGCTGACACCATTTATCAAAGAGAGGATCGTAGTCGAACGCGTTGACCACGTAATCCCATCTCCGGAGCTTAGAACGGTGCCCGAATCCCCTACCGCAACAAAGACGTTATTGCCGAAGCTGACGGCATTCAGAGTATTCGTTGTACCGGACGTTTGCGGCGTCCAGGTGACGCCTCCGTTATCTGAGGTTATTATGATGCCGGTGTATCCGACCGCAACGAATACACCTCCGCCATAACTGACTTTATTGAGAATGGCGGTTGTTCCCGAGCTTTGGGTTGTCCAGTTGATCCCATCGCCCGATGTAATGATCCTGCCGTCCGCCCCTACCGCTACATAAGTGCTGCCACCATAGGTAACATCGTTCAGATGGCTCGTCGTACCGGATGTTTGCAACGTCCAGTCTATCCCGTCTTCGGATGTCATAACAGTACCGTTCGCGCCTACCGCTGTAAAAGTGCCATCGACGAACACTACGCCGGTTAAAGTATTGCCCGTCGGCAATGGCGCCCGCTTCGTCCATACGTCTGCGGTAGCGTCAGCCCACGCCTGCAACGGCCATGCTCCGGACCATGCCAACAGCAGCATAATCGCACTTAGTACAGCCCGTTTCATCTTGCTGCGCATTTCCATTCCTCCTCGTTTCGATAGAATAGTACAAAAGCTTACACGGAACCATTATAGAAGACGATATCTATAGTCCGTAACTCCCAATTTATTTAGGACTAACGAAATAGAACCGCTCCGAATGAGCGGTTCTGAATCGAATCTAGATTTATTTTCTCAGATGAACGAAAAAGCTCGTCCCCCTATCTTGAGCGCTTTCCACATAGAGTGTCCCATTATGCTTTGCAATTACATTTTTACAGTAAAACAGCCCGAGTCCGTAATGACGGTTCGTCTTTTTGGTTGAATAGAACGGATCGAATATCGCGGAGAGCGATTGTTTCGGAATCCCTTGGCCGGTATCGTGGATTTCCAGAATGACATCTTTGGAAGTTTCATGCAGGCTGACAGTGATGATTCCGTTCTGCTCGACGGCATCGACCGCATTCGTTACAAGGTTATGGACCACCTCTTTGACATGCACCGGATCGCAATAAACAGGCGACACTTTCCTGAAGTCTCTCCGAAACGTCACGCCTTTGCCAATCGTATTCTCCACACCGCTGAGCGCCAGCTCCACAATGGACTGAAAATCGGAGCGTTGAAGCTCGACGCGGACCGCCTGCACTTTATCGTGAATTTTGTCGATCATCGACTGGACATGTCCTACTGAGGCTGAGGCCGTGTCTATCAAGTGCTGCATATCGTCGAGCCCTGCCTGGTCGATAGGGCCTGTACGGGACTGATCGCTGCAAACGGTTTTCAATTGATGAAGCAACAGATCGAGCTTGGCGACTTCGTTTTTGACGGTATGGTTGAGCAAAGTTGTACTGTTTTTCATCGTATGCCACGAAACGTCGGCCTTGTATTGCTCGATTTTCAGCTTGACGCCCAGCACTCCCCTACTGATTCCCATAACAAGGAAAATAATCAAAAAGCAAAGAGAAACCACGTAACTGTACCGCCATAAATCAATCCCCGCCATGTAGCCTATATAACTGATCACTATCCAGAGCATCACAGGGATCATCAATACATTCGTGAACAGGCGCTCTCTCTTCTTAAACGGGTGCTTCTCTCTGAAGCAAGCTATGAGCAGTGAAACAGAACCGGCGATCCACATGACCGCGACATAGATCACCATGGGGAGCGCGTTGTAGTCTTCATAATTGATTTGCCGGATCGTTGACAGAGGCGTGAACAACCAGACAAGGAAAATGGCCGCCGCCCCGAGCATTCCAAGTTTTTTTCGTGTGGCGATATCGAACAAATCCGAATGAACGATACCGAACATGCCGAATGTATAAGCCAAAGAACAATCCGCCATAAAATTCAAACTGTTAATCAACAAGGCGGGCGCTTGGCTGAGTTGAATATCTATATAGGAGCATACCACGCTGAGACACACTGCAAACAAAAAGGCGCTCCCCCACAGCATGGATGCACGGTCTTTGTTTTTGATCAGGATGACGCTCGCGAGGATGGATACGATGAGGAAGGAAATGATCATTCGTGAAACTCCCGGTTTTTCAGCCCTCTGCTCTTGATGATGCGCACAACTTCCTTTATGGATTTCGCCTGGAATTTGCGAATGATGGCCGTAATTTGATTTTTGAGCGTGCTCTCCGATTTCCCGAGCTTTTCGGCCATGGTGATGCGACCGTACCCTTCCTCGTTGAGCGAAATGATTTCTTTCTCCGCAGCCGTCAGCCTGTTGATCTGCTCGGTTTCCTTCAGCCTAATAAATTCTTTTACTAGAATCGATTGAGGGGAATTGGCTTGCATCACTTCGCGAACAACCGCCGGGATTTTCCTGAAGTCGCTTTTCCTCACATAATGAACGGCCCCGGCCGTAAAGGTATCCAGGATGACTCTTTCTTCGTCGATGGAAGTCAGCGCAATGACCTTCGTATCGGCCCTCATCAAGCTAAGCTCCAGCGTCGCCTCGATCCCGTCCAATTGATTCGGAGCGAGATGAATATCCATTAGAACGACATCGACCGGGTGGTCGGTGCAATAAGCTATAGCCTCATCCTTCGACTGGACGGCTTGTACAACACGCATCCCCGGCTCCATGTTAAGAAACCGAGTCAGCTGCGTTCTCCATACGGGATCATCTTCTACGAGCAGAATTGTGGTTGACACTCCACATCCCCCTTCGACCCTTTTCAACGAAATGCGGCTCGTACCTCGATTATACCTGAGTTTCGAGGACGTGGCACCAATTTCTTCCTCCCTTCAGCGTCGATGGCTCCAAAATAAAAACACGCGTCGGATCCAATCCGAAACGTGTTTATTGTCGTTGCGTTATCCGCTTGAACGTTTGCCAACCGACTCTCGGACTACTAGCTTCGGCTGCAGCATCACTTGGAGCGAGTCTACGGTAACGTCGGACAGCTTGTCCAGCAGCATCGAGCAAGCCATTTTGCCCATCTCGTAATCCGGCTGCTTGATCGTAGTCAGTGGCGGAGTGACCATCTGGCTGAACTCGATGTTGTCGAAGCCCATAACCGAGATGGCATCCGGCACTTTCACTTGATGCTCGGCCAGCTCATGGAGCACACCGAAGGCGGTCAAATCGTTGCAGGCGAAAATCGCGGTCGGATGCTCCTGCAGCTCCAGCAGCTTGCGGGTAAGCCGCTTGCCGTTCTCGAATTCGAACGTTCCGGTATAGATCGGGGATTCCGATTCCGATACTTGGTAGCAGCCGTCCTCCAGACTAAGTCCGTGCGCGCGAAGCGCTTCCTGGAAGCCCTGCAGGATCAGCCTGCGGCTCGGGCGGTCGAGCGGTGCGGTCACATATCCGATTCGGCGATGGCCTTGCTCGATGAGGTGGCTCGCCGCCATATAGCCGCCCCTACTGTAATCGAACTCGATCTGCAGCACATCGGGCACATCGAGCTGCTGTTCAATGACAACGAGCTGAAGCCCCAGCTTCATCAGGCGGCTGATCAGCTTGCTGTTGCCGGAGATGGAGGACAAGATGACGCCCTTTACCTGCTTCTCGAACAGCGTCTGCAAGTAGTCCTCCTCCAGCTTCCCGTCCTGAAGCGAGTTGCAGAGGAGCACGTGGTATCCTCGCCTGCGGGCGATTTCCTCCACGCCTAGCATGACCGACGCGTAAAACGGGTTGCTGATGGTGGGAATAATGACGCCGATCGTCATGTTTCGGTCCGTCTTAAGCTGCTTGCCGATCATGTTCGGGATGTAATGATGCTCCTCGGCCAGCTGCTGGATTCGTTCCCTCAGCTTCTCGCTGACCGGATAACTGCTATTGCTGAGGACGCGGGAAACAGTTGCGCTCGAGACGCCGGCTATTCGGGCGATGTCGTGGATCGTTACGCGTTTGTTCATCGGCACATCGGCTTAGCCCTGGTTGACAGGCAGCAACGATGCGGAATTTTGGTCGAGGTACAAATGCCAGTCACCATGCGTTTTCAGAATCGTGGCGGGCACGGTATTCGTAATGCCTTCGGCCAGCGTGCTGCGGATCGCCTGCGCTTTGACGGCGTGAGGGACGACGGAAATGATCGTTTTGCTCGCCATGATTTGATGCACGGTCATCGTGATCGCGTGCGTGGGTACAACCTCCAGCGATTCGAACCAGCCTTCGCCGAGCTGCTGCTGACGGCAGGCGGCATCCAGCTCCACGACCTTGTACGCTTCTTTGGTTTCAAAATCGGCAGGCGGGTCATTGAACGCGATGTGGGCGTTTTCGCCGATGCCGATCAGGGCCAGGTCGATCGGGGCTTTGCGGATTTCCTCGGACAGCTCGACCAGATGGGCGGAGACATCTCCCTCTCCGTCCACAAAATGAGCCTTCTTCACAGATGCAAACGAAAGGAAACGCTCCTTCAAATATTTGCGAAAGCTGGCTTTGTGCGTCTCCGGCATGTCGATGTACTCGTCCAGGTGGAACATCTCCACCTTGCTCCAGTCGATGGACTTGCGGCTAATCGCTTCGAAGAACGGGAATTGCGAGGCCCCTGTCGACAAAATAATGCGGGCATAGCCCTGCTTCGCGATCGTATCGTTCAAAAGGCTGGACGCTTGCTCGGCAGCCGCTTCACCTAACAGCTGAGCGGTTTCCAATACATGTTTGTTCATATTTTGTTTCCTCCTAATAGTTCTTGAATCGTTACTACTCTGCCTTCCGCTATTGAGACATTGGCTGCCGCACCGATCAAGAGCGACATCGCTCCTGCCGTGCTCCCGGCATGCTGCCCTAACGGATCGGGAATGCCGCCCCGGAAAATCATGTCCAGCAGCCTCTCGTCCCCGCCGCCGTGACCGCCGCCCGAAACAGGGATGTCATAGCTGACCGTTTCGCCGTTCGGCTTAATAATCCGAATGCGTTCCGAGTGTACGCCTTTGGATAGCGGTCCGCTGTGCATCGCCGCGACCTCCATCCGGCCTTCGGTGCCGGTCAGCGTCATTTTCCAGCCTTCCTCCGGGCTATACGCCACCAACGAATAGCTAAGCTGGGCTCCGTTCTGATACCTCACTTGCACGCTCATCGTGTCGTAAATATCGATCTCGTCGCGGAATACGCATTTGTCGCGGATGTAGCCGTCCTCGCCCTCAGCTTGCAAATAATAACGGTTATGAAGGTCATTCCGCTCCAGATCGAAATAAAGCTCGCAAGCTTGCTTGTGCGCACAGGTGAGACACCGGCTTCCCCTCGCTTCTCGGTTCGGCCCGTAGAAGGCAAGCCGGCCGAAAGCATGCACAAGCTCCGGTGTGGCGTCCATCCACCAATTTACGATGTCGAAGTGATGCGTCGACTTATGCACGAGCAGGCCGCCGCTATGCTCCAGCTGCGAATGCCAGCGCCTGAAATAGTCGGCCCCATGGGAGCGGTCCAGAAACCAATCGACGGAGGCATGCTGGACTTGGCCGATCACGCCTTGCCGAAGCAGCTCTTTGACACGCGCCATGTAAGGCACGAACCGGAGATTGAACGTAACGGTCAGCTTCCTGCCGGATCGCCGCTCTGCAGCCAGAATAGCCCGGCATTTGTCTCCGTCGGTCGTCATCGGCTTCTCCGTTACGACATCGCAGCCCGTATCCAGCCCGGCAATGATGTACTCGTGATGCGTAGCATCCGTACTGGCGACGACAACCGTATCCGGGCGCGCCGTCTCCATCATCGTCCGAAAATCCTGGAATACCGGCACGTTCCCGCATTCCTCGCTCAGCGTTCGAGCGCGAATCTGATTCACATCGTACAGTCCGACAAACTCGACGGCATCCTTCAACTCGGCAGCGAACGGCTTAGCGAACATGTATCTTGCTCGGCTGCCCGCGCCAACAAGCACTACTTTTTTCCGCATCGAATCACCTTCCATTCCATAGAGAACCAATAGAAAATGTATAGTAATCGATTACTATGATTTCTACAGTAAGTTTAGCACACTTTCTCCGCCTTCGTCACGCAAAATGTACAGGAGTCGTGTTCCCCCTTGAATTGTCTTTCTTTTCTCACAATTATTGCCGTTTTCGCGAACTGGAATTGCTTATACTAGCAGTATTAGGAGAGGAGGGCTTGCAGCGATGGAGAAAAAATGGTACCGCAAACGAAAGGACAACGACGGGAAAGTGATTGTCGTGAAAGCCGATATCTCTCCAGTCGGAAATGGACAACCGAATCTCCACACCTCGGTTTCCGAAGATACGGCGGAGACGATTGCGCGAGAACGTCGCCTCATTCATTGGATGGATGAAGCGTACGCGGAATTCGAGCGAGGCGGGGGCATGGAGGGGCTGAAGGGAAAAGGAAAGCCTATCCTCGTGCCCGACAGCGATCCGATGAACTCGATTTTGAAAAACGCCAATATCCTCCCTCCATGGCTGGAGCTCCAGCATCAAATCCGCGATCGGACCCGGAAGCTGGTCGAGTTGCTTGACCGGACAGCCCGAGTCGGCTCTGAGGAAGAAGAGGAGCTTGGCGCGATCAATGCGATGATCAATCGCTACAATCGAATGGTGCCCACGCCTGTTTTGCAGAAAGGCCGCCTGCACCTCGACTCGATCAAGGAACAACTGCAGCTTTGGATATGAGAAAAATGGGTCAATCGGACAGATAGATGCCGCTTGGACGGGATGAATAAGGCCGGCAAGGTCGCCCTTGCCGGCCTATTTTATGCTTTTATAGCTGCCTGCGTCGACGGGGCGGAGCCTTCTCCCTTCTGAAGCCGGTACATCTTGTGATAGCGGCCTTCGGCAGTCATCAGCTCGTCATGCGTGCCGCTCTCGACGATCTCGCCGCGGTGCAGGACGAGGATGCGGTCCGCATCCCGGATCGTGGACAGCCGATGCGCGATGACGAACGTCGTGCGCCCCTCCCGCAGCACATGCAGCGCTCGCTGGATCGTATGCTCGGTTTCGCTGTCGATGCTCGCCGTCGCCTCGTCCAGGATGAGAATGGCCGGGTTGAACGCCAACGCTCTCGCAAATGAGATCAGTTGCCGCTGTCCGGCGGACAACGTATTCCCGCGTTCGACGACCGGCTCATGGAGCCCTTGCGGGAGCTTCTCCACGAACGACTCGGCGCCGACATCGCGCAGTGCCTGCCGGATCGCGTCCTCCGAGATGTTGTCGTCGTACAGCCCCACGTTGAACCGGATATCGCCGGTGAACAAGAAAGGATCCTGCAGCACGATCCCCATATGGCTCCGGAGCTCTTGTTTGGAAATGTTGGCGATATTTTGCCCGTCTATCGTGATGTTGCCCCGGGTCGGCTCATAAAAGCCAAGCAGCAGGTTCATAATGGAGCTTTTGCCGGAGCCGGTGTGACCGACGATGGCGATCGTTTCCCCTTGTTTGGCCTCGAAGCTCACATTGTTCAACACATAATCTTCGCCGGTATAGGCGAAGCTCACACGCTCGAACCGGACATTTCCCTGAGGCCGAGGGACCGTCGGATGGTCCTCGATCTCGACGCCAGGCTGGTCGAGCAATGCGAACACCCGCTCCGCGGATACGAAAGCACGCTGAGCATTCGTCAACTGATCGAAAATCCCGATGATCGGCTGGAAGACGCGGCCCAAGTAATCGATGAACGCATAGAACACCCCGAACGAAATAGCCGTCTGCAGCGACTGACCTCCGAAATACCAGATGACCATCGCAGTCGTAATACTGCCGACGAAACCCACGATATTTCTCGCCGAGAACGAGTACAGCCGGAATTGCTTGCGCTGATTCCTATAGCGGTCTTTGTTCAGCGCTTCGAATTCATCGCTTCGGCTCTTCTCTCGCCGGAACGCTTGGATGATCGGCATCACATTGATCGTCTCGTTCAACATGGCGTTCATATCGCTTAACCGAGCGCGCATAATCGTGACATAGCCTTTGGCGTACTTGAGATGCAGCTTCATGACGAAGTAGAAAAACGGGATAAACGCGAGCAGCAGCAGAGACAGCTTCCAATCCAATATCGCCACGGCCACATAGATGCCGAGCAAATTGACGCCGCTGACGACAAAGGTGGCCATGAAGCTCATGTACAGATCGCGAATCGCTTCTGTATCGTTGGCGATTCTCGAGACGACTTGGCCGATCGGCGTATTGTCGAAATATCGGACCGGGATGCGATGAATATGCTTCATGATGTCCATCCGCATCTTCTGAACAATGCGCAAGGCAGCGGTCTGCAGCACATAAGACTGGGTGAACGTCAACACCCCGGATACGGCAAGCAGTCCCACATAGAGCGCGACGAGCCACATGATCGGTACGAAGTCATGTCTATAAAAGTCGAGCACATTGTCGGAGTCGAGCGTTATATTGGAGCCGTTCGACGGATCGGTCAACACAAAGAAATCGTCCCGCTGGCGGATTTGCACCTTTTGCCAGCCGGCTTCAGCCTGCTCTCCGGACAGCCAATCCTCGCGGATATAGGCACTCCCCTGAAACTCGACGAACTTCGTATCGGTCGGAACTTCGCCTGGAGCAGTCTTGTACCAGGTTTCCTCGATCGCGAGAATATGTTTGTCGATGATCTCTTTGGCGATATACGGACCGGCTAGCTGAGCAGCTACAGCAAGCACCAGGATCAACAAAGCCGCTATGATTCGACCCTTGTACTGCAGCGCGTAGCTCGTCAACCGACGGGCAATCGGCACTTGACTCTCGGGTTCCTTCCATTCCATCGCACTCACTCCTTCTCCAGCTCGCTCATGAGCGATGATTCCATCTGCTGCCGCTCGACTTGTTCCTTATACCAGCCGCCTTGCGACATCAGTTGCTCATGCGTTCCCCGCTCCGCGATGCGGCCGTCCTCAAACACGAGTATCAAATCCGCATGGCTCACGGCAGACAAACGATGGGTGGCGATAAGGGTTGTCTTGCCCGCGCGTTCTCGACGGATGTTCTCCAGAATGCGCGCTTCCGTCCTTGCATCGACTGCGGAGAGCGCATCATCCAGAATTAGAATTTCAGGATCGGCCAGCACTGCCCTGGCAATGGACACGCGCTGCTTCTGCCCGCCGGACAGCATGACGCCGTACTCGCCGATGACTGTGTCGAGCCCTTCCTTCATCAGCGCGATATCCTCGCGCAGCGAAGCGAGCGTCACAGCCTCATCCAGCCGCTCCGGCGGCGCTCCCTCCATCCCCAGCATAATGTTCTCGCGAATGCTCTTGGATAACAGGAGATGCTCTTGAGGGACATACCCGATCCAGCTCTTCAACTTGTCCAGGTTGATTCTCTCGATCGGCACGCCGGTCAGGAGCAGTTTGTTTTGTTCGATCGGGTACTGGCGGAGAAGCTGCTTGAGCAGCGTGCTCTTCCCGCTGCCGGTCCGGCCGACAATACCGAGCGTTTGTCCACGATTCAGCCGGAACGCAACATCGCTCAGACTGTCCGAAGCGGCGTTCGGATACCGGAACGTCAGTCCTTCGAATTCAATCGAGATTGGCAAGTCCACGGCAAGCGGCTTCTCGGACTCGCTCACGTCCGCCTTCTGGGCGAATGATTGATACATACGGTCGGCGGATGCGCTGCCGCGCTGCAATATATTGATGAATTCACCGAAGGATATCATCGGCCAGATGAGCATCCCCAAATAAATATTAAACGAGACCAGCTGGCCTAGCGTCAGCTCGGTGTGAAATACCAAGTAAGAGCCGTACCCGATCCCGATGGCGTAGCTCACACCGACGATCGTCGAAATAACCGGCTGGAACAACGAGTTGACGACGGCCACCTTGCGGTTCATCTCCATGACATTGCCGGTAACCTGGTCGAAGGCATGCAAATCCCGGCTCTCCTGTACATAGGAGCGCAGGACGCGCAAGCCTGAGATCGACTCTACCGCATGATCGTTCATTCGCCCGAACGAGGCTTGCGCTTCCATGAAGCGCATCCGCATCCGTTTGCCGAGCACGTTGATGGCGATCGCCAGGAAGGGCAGAGGAATCAGAGCCGCCAGCATAAGCTTGTAATCGATGAAGACGACCATCGTCACCAGCACGATCGAAGTCCCGACAAGCGTACTCACCAGCGTGAGCACGCCGAAGCCGGCCGTCTGGCTGATCGCGACGACGTCGTTCGTCGCCAGCGCCATCAGGTCGCCCGTGCGGTTGCGGTGGAAGAACGACGGGGTCATCCGCAGCAAGTGGCGGAACAGCTTCGACCGCAAGTCCGACTCCAGCACCGCTGAGTTGCCGAACAGCGTATTGACCCACACCAAATTCAACAAATAGACGAACACGCTTAAACCGACCAGGAACAGAACGGTGCGTCCGAGCTCCTCCGCTGTCAGCGTGCTCGTGCGGATCGAGTCGATGACCGAGCCTATGATGCGGGGAGGAATGACGGCCATCAGATTGACCAGGATGAGCACGCCGATCGCCAGCGCATAGTGCGCTGCTCTTTCTCTGAAAAACCATGATAATTTGGATACGAAATTCATAAACTTCAACCCTCCGAACGATCAGAACATACGTTCCTTTGTCTGGACTATTTTCCCATTATACCTCATTGTCTGTCAAGGGACGAAGGGAAATTCAACTATTACGCAAATTTTCCTCTCTTCTCTTGATTCAAGCCCTCGTTACCGCTATGATGGGGACGAACAGGTAGCAGCCCAAATTCGAAGGAGGTTCTTCCATTGACATATTTACCGTCATCCAACCGTTACGACTCGATGAAATACAACCGCTGCGGGAAATCCGGCTTGAAGCTGCCGGCGATCTCGCTCGGACTATGGCATAATTTCGGCGGCATCGACCGTCAATCGAACATGCGCGACATGCTGATCCGCTCGTTCGATTTGGGCATCACCCATTTCGACCTGGCCAACAATTACGGTCCCCCGCCAGGATCCGCCGAAGAACATTTCGGCCGCATCCTGAAAGCCGATTTCGCAGCATTCCGCGACGAGCTCGTCATCTCCACTAAGGCAGGCTACTACATGTGGCCGGGGCCATACGGCGATTGGGGCTCCCGCAAATACCTCATCTCCAGCATGGATCAAAGCTTGAAGCGGATGGGACTCGAATATGTCGACATTTTCTACTCCCACCGTCCCGATCCGGAAACGCCGCTGGAAGAAACGATGAGCGCGCTCGATCACCTGGTCCGCTCCGGCAAAGCGCTTTATGTAGGGATCTCTTCCTACTCGGCGGAACAAACGGCGAAAGCCTCGGCCATCATGAAGCAGTTGGGCACTCCGCTCTTGATTCACCAGCCTTCCTACTCCATGCTGAACCGTTGGATCGAGCACGGCCTGCAGGATGTACTGGACGAGGAGGGCATCGGCAGCATCGCTTTTTGCCCGCTTGCCCAAGGCGTGCTGACCAACAAATATTTGACAGGCATTCCGGATGATTCTCGCGCCTCCCGCAACGCTTTCTTGAAGAGCAAGGACATTACGGAAGACAAGCTGGCAAAAGTCAGTGCGCTTAACGAGCTGGCTGCCGAACGCGGACAATCGCTGGCCCAAATGTCGCTCGCTTGGGTATTGCGGGGCGGACGCGTCACTTCGGCGCTGATCGGCGCGAGCCGGGTCTCTCAGATCGAGGAGAACGTAGCCGCGCTCAGCAATCTGACATTCAGTGAAGCCGAGCTGCGGGCCATCGACGACATCGTCGGAACCGGCAAGTAAGTACGGAGCTTCATTTGGAACGAATAGACGAGGGGGACCCATATGTCCGATGACAACCGCAAGGATGGAGAACTTGCTCCGCATCCTGATGCGCCTGTGGAAGAGGAGCATCTTGAAAAAAACGAACGCGCAGCGTCTTCCGGGACTGCCGATCGAGGCAGCATCGTGGAGCGGCTTCGACAAGCGGAGTTCGAAAGACTGGACCGCGAATCGGACGGGAGCAAGAGCCAAGCTCCGCCATCGAGGCCCAATCCTGCCAACGTTTCAACTGTCAAACCAGAAGCCGCAATCGTTTCCCGCAGCAGGAAGCAAGTTTGGAAAGGCGTCGGGCTCGTGTTCCTGCTTCACCTGATGTTGATTTTCATTCCGGTCGCATACTTGTTCATCGGGCTGATTCAATGGTTATACCTCATTCCTATTATTCTTATTAACAAAAAAGATCCCTCGCTCGTCCGAGGAATCTGGATTGCGGCGACCGCCACTTTCGTGTTGAATGCCGTTTTCTATCTCATCGTGATCACCACTTAAAGCCGGGCATGCACCTGCAGGATCGCAAATTTCAAGTAATCTCCCTCGTCGACGCCAAGGATGTGCGGGTGATCTTTGCCCGCCCCCTTGAACTCGATCAGCCGGACCGTTTTGTTCGCATCGGCGGCGGCAGCCTGGATCGTCTCCAGGAACAGCTCCGGCCTCACATGATACGAGCAGCTGGCCGTCACCAGGTACCCGCCCTCATTGACCAGCTTCATCGCGCTTAGATTGATTTCCTTGTAGCCTCGACAAGCGGCCTCGACCGCTCCTTTGGTTTTGGCGAACGCCGGCGGGTCCAGAATGACCACATCCCAAGTGCGACCCTGCTTGCCGATCGGCTTCGACGTGTCAACCTTCTTCGTTTGTTCCCCCGCTCCTCGCGACTTCCGCTCCTCCAGCCCGCTCACTTGCTGTCTCAAATAATCGAAAGCATCCGCAACCACAAACTCAACCCGATCCTCGAACCCATTCAGCTGCACATTGCGTCTCGCGCTATCAATCGCATGCTCGGAAATATCGAGGCAGGTTACTTTTTTGGCACCATACTTGCAAGCATGCAGCGTAAAGCTGCCCGTATGCGAGAAACATTCCAGCACCGTGGCGCCGTCCCAATAAGGGAATGTGACTTCCTTGCCGTTCGTATTGAAAGGGGCTTTCCTGACTGCCGCACGACTACCCGCTTCAGGCTCCGTCTCCACTTCGCGAAGCTCGACACCGCTCCGCTTACCCCAACCTAGCATCAGCTTGGATAAAGAGGCACGATTTTCTCGCTGGTCAAAAAAATAACCGGTCTTCTGGCCTTCGACAATATCCACTTCCAATTCCAGTCCGTTCTCCATAATCCGCACATACCGCGGACAATCCCCGTACAGCACGCCGGTCCGAAGCTCCAAACCCTCCAGCTTGCGCACAGGAACGTCGCTTCGTTCGTAAATGCCTGCAGGCTGCAACACATCAATCAATGCACCAACGATCTCCTCGCGGCGGCGATCCATGCCGAGCGACAAAATTTGGACGACGAGCACATCCGCATAACGGTCAACGACCAGCCCCGGCAAAAAGTCCGCCTCGCCGAAGACAAGCCGATAGGCGTTCGTCCCTTCCACGAATCGCTCTCGATGCTCCAAGCATCGTTGGAGCCGCTCTACGAAAAAGGCCCGATCCATTGATTCCAGCGAAGTATAAGACACGATTCTGACGACGATCTGGGAAGCCGGATTGATATACCCTGTCGCTAATACCTGACCTTGATGCGTCGCAACGTTCACCAAATCGCCGGCCTCGTACTCGCCCTCGATCCGTTCCACTTCGTTCTGAAAAATCCAGGGATGCCCTTGCTCCAAACGCTTCTTTCTTTTCCGATCCAACACTACGCTTGCCATCCCGATCTCCCCCTGTAACAACGGGCCTGATCAATTGCTTGTCATGCCTGTCTGCCCTGCCACATATTCTTTGATAAGTTCGTCCATTTCGTCCCCGAAGGAGCGACTATGATTCATTCCGTCCTGCTGCCGCTCGCCATTGGCCTGGGTGTGTTCCTGACCGGCATGAAGGTGATGGAGTTGGCTCTGCACCAATGGGCCGGCCCTTATCTCACCAGGCTGCTGGAACGGTTCACGCGCACGCCGGTCCGCGGTATGCTCATAGGTACCGCTGTAACCGCCGTTCTCCAGAGCAGCAGCGCTATAACTGTCTTATGTATCGGATTGGTCAACGCCGGCTTGATGAGCTTCCCCCGTACGTTAGGGATCATCTTGGGCACGAATATCGGGTCCTGCCTGACGACGGAGCTGATGGGACTGAACATCTCCCATTACTCCCTTCCCATCTTGCTCGCGGCTGCTGCGGTATGGATTTGCACCCTTGTCCTCGCTCCATTCCGTTCGTTCCGGCTTCGCCGCTATCTGCACAGCGTCCGCTGCCTGTCGCTGGCCATCTGCGGACTGGCTGCGGTGCTGCTCGGCATCGTCGTCATGCAGACGATGGTCCCGGACTTGCAATCACGCGGCCTGTTCACGTGGTTCGTCGAGCATGCGCAGCGGAGCGTGCTGTGGGGCGTCCTCGCCGGTGCGGTCGTCACCGCGATCGTCCACAGCAGCGCCGCCGTCATCGCGATGACGATGGGGCTGGCCGCCGTGCAGGCGATTCCCGTGGAAGTCGGCATCGCCATCGTCATCGGCTCCAACGTCGGCACATGCGCCACGGCGCTCATCGCCAGCATCGGCGGCAGCCGAAGCGGACGATTCGTCGCCTGGTCGCATACTTTGCTCAACGCCGGCGGCGCCGTGCTCTTCATCCCGCTGCTGCCGCTATTGCATGAGGCATCCGCATGGCTGAGCGGCGATCCATCCGGCCAAATCGCCCGCGCACAGACGCTGTTCAACGTCCTCAGCTCGCTGCTGGCCCTTCCGATCTGCTACTTGCCGGCGCTTAGTAACCTGCAGGCGCCGAAACGCCCCCGCTCATAATGGCGACGCCGGAGCTGGTGCCGAGCCGGGTAGCGCCCGCCTCGATCATCCGCTTCGCCGTCTCCCAGTCGCGGACGCCGCCGGACGCTTTCACTTGGACATGGTCCGATACGGCCGCCCGCATCAGGCGGACGTCTTCCACCGTCGCCCCGCCTGGCCCAAAGCCCGTCGATGTTTTCACGAAATGAGCTCCCGCTTGTTCGGACAGCTCGCAGGCAATTTTCTTCTGCTCGTCGTTTAAAAAGCCGGTCTCGAGAATGACTTTTACAATCGCTTTACCTTCAACGGCTTGCACAACTTCGCGAATATCGGCCTGAACCGCGGCATGATTGCCTTCCAGCATAAGGCCAACTGCCAGCACCATGTCGATGTCTGTCGCTCCCCGCTCGGCTGCGTTCGCGGCCTCGAACGCTTTGGCCGCAGCGGCTCCTGCACCGAGCGGGAACCCGACTACCGCGGCAATGTTCACATTCGAGCCCGCCAGCTGCTCACGGCAGAACGGCACCCAGAAGCCGTTGACACACACGCTGTAAAAGCCGTACTGCACCGCTTCCCGGCATACCTTGTCGATCATCGCCGAAGTCGCATCCGCTTTGAGCAAAGTATGGTCAATATAACGCGGCACTTGGGCCAGATCAATCGTTCCTGCACCGTGCATCGGATTCGTCACCGGCCGATTACCTCTTTTCCTAATAGTTGAAGCGCTCTGCGCAGCACCCCGTCATTGTTGTCGTAGCCTTGCTCGGATTGCCTCTGCCAAGCTTCTTCGGGCGACACCCATTCGACTCCGTGGATTTCTTCGATTTGAGGTTTATGCTGCCCGTCGATCGCCTGGACTAAGTAATAGTGTACTTCTTTGTCCACGGTCCCGTGAATAGGATGCTCGTATTGATAGACAACCGTCTCCAGCTTTTGATGGATACGTCCGGCAATGCCGGTTTCCTCTTCGATTTCCCGCAACGCCGTCTGCTCCAGCGATTCGCCCGCCTCGATTTTTCCTTTAGCCAGCGTCATTTTTCCATAACGGTCCCTAATCATTTGAATCTCCACGGTATCCCCGTTCCTTCTGAACACGACACCGCCTGCCGAAATCTCCTTGTTAGCCATGCGGCCACCTTCCTTTCCTACGCGATATGTTCATTTATGCATTTATGCAACAAAGATTCCGTCCTTGACTCTGGTCTAGAACGAAATCCCGTTATGGCTTTGTTTTTATTCCTTTGTCTTTCGAATTATTCCTGTTTATCCCGATACGGCCTGAAGCTTCTTCTTCGGAACCGAAACGGAAGACTGCTGCACCCGAATCAGCTGTCCGCGGCACTCATTCACACCCGCTTCCGTAATGCGGACCTCGCATACTCGACCGATGAGCTCCTCCGCGCCTTCAAACACGACGTTCAAGTAGTTGTCGGAATACCCGTTGATCCAGCCGCCGTCCGGCGCCCCCTTGTACGTCCGCTCCGGGATGACTTCAAGCGTTTGTCCCACGTAACGTTCCGCATAGGCCAGCTGCATCCGCTCGGACAAGTCGATCAATTCATGAACGCGCTCGTTTTTCAATTCCTCGTCTACCTGGTCCTCCATGCGCGCCGCCGGCGTCCCCGTCCGTTTCGAGTAAGGAAACACGTGCATTTCCGCAAAGCCCATCTGCTCCATGAACGCAACGCCTTCTCGGAACATCTCCTCGGTCTCACCCGGAAAACCTACGATCACATCCGTCGTAATCGCTACGCCTGGCATTGCTTCATGAATTTTTCTGATTTTCTCCCCGAATTCGGCCGTCGTGTATTTGCGGCGCATGCGCGCCAGTACCCGGTCGTCCCCGGACTGCAGCGGAATATGCAGGTGGCGGCACATTTTCGGCGAGGCGTTCAGCACTTCGATCACGCGGTCGTTGATCTGGCTCGCTTCAATCGAGGAAATGCGGATGCGCTTCAGCCCTTCGACCTTGTCCAAATCCCACAGCAAATCGGCTAAGCTATAGTGTTCCATATCTTCTCCATAGCCGCCTGTATGAATACCGGTCAGGACGATTTCCTGGTACCCGGCTCCCACAAGCATCTCCGCCTGTTTGATGACGCTGTCCGGCTTGCGGCTCCGCATTAGTCCGCGCGACCATGGAATGATGCAGAACGTGCAGAAGTTGTTGCAGCCCTCTTGAATTTTCAGAAAAGCCCGTGTCCGGTCGTCAAAAGCAGGTACATCCAGCTCTTCGAATTCGCGGGTTTTCATAATGTTGCGTACTGCATTAATCGGCTTGCGATCCTGCTCGAAATTTCGAATGAGGGGAAGTATTTTATCCCGGTCCTGCGTCCCGATTACGAGATCAACGCCTGGAATGGCCAGCAGCTCGGCCGGCGAGGTTTGCGCGTAGCAGCCCGTTACGGCCACAACCGCATCCGGATTGCGGCGAATCGCCCGGCGAATGATTTGGCGGCTCTTTTTGTCTCCCGTGTTCGTTACCGTGCATGTATTGACGACGTACACATCGGCGGTCTGCTCGAAATCGACTTGCTCGTAGCCGTCGTTTTTGAACAGCTGCCAGATCGCTTCGGTATCGTAAAAATTAACTTTGCAGCCTAACGTATGAAACGCGACTGTAGGCATACAATCAGCCTCCCATCTCTCCACTTTCGTATAAAATGCACGTCAGCCCAACCATGCCGGCCGTTTCCGTGCGCAATATTCTCGCTCCCAGGCTGACGGCTCGACAGCCCGCCGCTTCCGCCTCCTGCAGCTCCTGCTCGGTAAAGCCGCCTTCCGGACCTATGATCAGCATTAGCTTGAGCTTGTCCCTCGGGGCTTGCTCGAGCGCCTCCCGGATGGCCGTTCGCAGCTGTGACCCGCTTGGTTTCTCATAGCAAAAAAACGCTGCATCCGCCTCGTTAGCTGCCTGGAGCAGTTTTTTCCATGCGAGGGGCGAATCGATCTGCGGTACCTTGTTGCGGTGGGCTTGCTCGGCTGCCTCTTTGGCGATTTTGCGCCAGCGGTCGACCCGCTTTGCTTCCTTGCGCTCATCATATTGGACGATAGTCCTCGCCGACAAAAACGGGATGAACCGGCTCGCTCCGATCTCGGTTCCCTTCTGGATGACCGTCTCCAGCTTGTCGCCTTTCGGCAAGCTCTGGGCGATCCACACTTGGACGGCCGGCTCTGCGTGGAGCGGCAGATGCTCGATCACTTTGGCGCGGACCGTGCC
Organism: Paenibacillus koleovorans NBRC 103111; assembly: GCF_004000845.1. Classification (GTDB taxonomy): domain Bacteria; phylum Bacillota; class Bacilli; order Paenibacillales; family NBRC-103111; genus Paenibacillus_AA; species Paenibacillus_AA koleovorans. Next base: position 79,070 of record NZ_BIMA01000007.1, on the reverse strand, counting down.
CGAATCCGTTGTTAAGATCTCCGCCAACACTTCCCGGCCTTCGCCGTCGCTGCATATAATCGTTTCTCCCGCGCGCGCCCGCATCACCTTAATGAGATGATGAGCGTCCTCGCCGGTTATTGTCGCTTCGGTATCGGTTAATTGCCCCGCAGGAATAAAATAACGCTGCATGCTCGTTCCTCGCTGATCCAGCCTGTTTGCGCCGGAGTTCCATCCTAGTGTCGAATGTCCACCCTACATCTTACAACTTTTCATCCCAAAAATCCACTAAGGGAAAGGAATGGCACTGCAACTTGACACAAGAACAAACGTTCGATATTATACTAATATCCAAATTTTTACTCAAGGAGACATCCTTATGAGTTCTTACCTGGTTGCCGAGCCTCGAGGTCAATATTCAAGCTCCGGCGCTCCCAAACCTCCAAAGCCGCATGATGAAGCGTTTAAGAAGCTGCTTCAGACGTTTTTCCTCGATTTCTTGCAGCTGTTTTTTCCAGACCTCTATCGAATGATTAATCCCGCGCATACCCGGCTGCTCATGCAAGAGCTGTTGGTTGATCTGATTGGTGAAGAGAAGCGCGTCCTTGATTTGCTCATAGAAACACGGTTGGCCGAGTCCGATGCATATTTGCTGCTACTGATCGAAACTCAGTCTTACAAGGATCCCGAATTTTCCGCGCGGATGTTCATTTACTTCAGTCGGCTGTTCGAACGCCATCGCCGAGAGCATCGTTGGATCGTGCCCATTGCCATATTTGCCTATGATGACGTTACGGATGCAGAATCTGCTTTCACTATGTCGCTTCCCGGAATTCCGATTTTAAATTTTCAGTATTTGAAGGTCGAGTTGCGGAAATGCAATTGGCGAGATTTTGTGGACTCCGGCAATCCTGTTGCCGCTGCGCTCCTCAGTAAAATGGGCTATACTAGAAATGAGCGTCGTCAAGCTCGGATGGCCTTTCTTCGTATGATACTCCGATTGACCTCCAACTTGGATGCAGCCCGTTTGGCACTAATTATGTCGTTTGCCGATTTATATTTCGAACCTGTTCAAGAGGAGGACGAGGCTATCATGAAGGAGCTGCGTAAAGATTACCCGGCCGAGAGCGAGCAATTGCTGGAGTTGATGCCGGCGTGGAAACGTTGGGGCTATGAGGAAGGGATCGAGAAGGGGATTGAGAAAGGGATTGAGCAAGGAAAGCTCCAAGGGAAACTCCAAATTGCTACAGTCATGCTAGACAAAGGCTTTACACCTGAACAAGTAGCCAACATGACCGACTTGCCGCTGGAACAAATCAGATTGCTGCCGCGAACCCCCAAATGAAAAGGGCCTCTCCGGAGGAGAAGACCTGATCACTACAGAAACATACCCACAAAACGTAATAGTCCATTCTTAATATCTTCCGTGTACATCAAGATCGGCTGAAGTGTGACCCGATTGATCGGCGGAATAAATGCCATGATCAAAAAAGCGAATATGCCCCATTGCTCGTATTGTTGCATCTTAATTCGTGTATGTATCGGAGCCAGGTCCTCAATGATTCGGTATCCGTCCAGCGGGGGAAGCGGAATGAGATTAAACAAAAACAACAGGGCATTCAACCCTATCATATAGGTAAGAAACAGCTTAAGTGCCACTATGCTTCCGCTCGGATCGGTGTTGGTCCACAAGCCGAGCTTGTACATAATTCCAATCCCGATCGCCGCGATAAACGCCAACAATAAGTTGCTCAAAGGGCCGACGGCCGAGACGACGATCCCCATCAGCCGCGGGTGTTTGAACCGCCCCCGGTTCACCGGCACCGGCTTGGCCCAGCCGAAGCCGGCGATCAGGATGAGGATCGTACCCAGCACATCCAGATGCGACATCGGATTGAGCGTCACCCGGCCTGCATTGTAAGCGGTCATGTCGCCGAACTTGTAGGCGGAATAGGCGTGTGCGAATTCATGCAAAGTAAAAGCGATCACTAACACTAATAAAATGAACGGTAAATGTTCCAGCGGATAGACGAGAAACCTGTTCGAATCCATGGCTTCACCTACCCTTTCTTCGCTACGAAAGCGATCCAATCTTGATCCCGGTGTTTCTCGACAATCGAGAAGCCTGCTGCCAGCAAGCCTTGCTCCACAGCCTCTTCCTTGTTTTTGTAAATGCCGGATGCGATGTATAAGCCTCCCGGGACAAGCGCCTCATACACATCGTCGATAAACAACAGGATGATCTCCGCCAAAATATTGGCGACGATCAGCTCGACCGGCGGCTTCACGGCAAGCGGCTCGCGATCCGAGTCCCCACCCTCGCCTTGCCGGAGAATGCCCAGCAAATCGCTCAGCGCAACGGACACACGCGACTCCATGTCGTTCAGCTTCACATTCTCCAGTGCACTCGTCACCGCGATCGGATCGAGATCAAGCGCCAATACCCGGTTCGCGCCAAGCTTCACAGCCGCGATCGCCAACACGCCCGACCCTGTGCCCACATCGATGACATTGACGCCGGGCTTCAACGTCTTCTCCAACGCCTGCATGCATAGCGAAGTCGTAGGATGTGTACCGGTTCCAAACGCCATCCCCGGATCGAGCTCGATGATCAGCTCGTCGGAACGCTCCGGGACGTACGTCTCCCAGGTCGGCTTGATCGTCAACCGATCCGAGATGCGCAGCGGCTTGTAGTACTGCTTCCAAGCGTTCGCCCAATCCTCCTCGTCCACTTCGCGCACGGTAATCGTCGCACGGCCGGGATCGATCCCGATTTCGTCGCGCAACATGTCACAAAATTCCCGCAGTCCCTGCACATGCGACTCCAAATCGACCGGCTCGGCGAAATACGCTTTCATCTCCGCCTCTCCCTCGGGAATGTCGTTCAAAGGTTTCTCGTACCATTGGCCGAAGGAAGTGTCTCGTTCCTTGTTCAGAGTCCCCGACTCTTCAATAGAGACGCCACCTGCACCTAGCTCATGAAAATAATTGGAGATCATCTCCACCGCTTCTTCAGTCGTATGTATCGTAATTTCATGCCAGCGCATCTTGCTCGAATACCCCTTTCCCTTGCAAACCTTCCCAGCTATTGTACTATATTCGTGGCAAAGGAGTAAAACGAGTGAAAAACGGCATACCCCGGCTAACTGCCGGGGCCGGCCCACCTATTGTATTCGTGGAACACGTCTCCCCCAAGGTTTAAAAACGGAGATGACGAACATGGAAACTAGCGAAATAACTTGAAATATCAGTCCGACCCATAGCTGCTGAGCGTTGATCACATAAGCTGAGGAATGCACCGCGTCGAGCCCAACGCTTTCCACCAGCTCAATGCCCTTCATGCTCCACATGTAGAAGCCGATAATTCCAACTCCGATGGAAGCGAGCGTCATCACTTGCTTGTAGATCAGCCAGTAATACCGGAACAACCCCCAATGCGTCCATACCGACAACAACACGCCGGTCACGACCATCCCGATGGAAGAAACCCGGATGCTGGAGCCCGCCACGATATTCATGACCTGATAACAGCTGCGCAGCGTATCGGAGGAAGCTGTGGTCAATGCCGTAATACTTAGAATAACGATAACGACCGTACACCCAAGCAAAATGCCGCTAAACAGCAAGTGCAGCGACAACAGCCATTTGCGCGTCGTCTGAGAGATGCGATTCCCGCTCACGTTCCAATCACCTGCTCTCTAAATATTGAAACGGTAGCCGACGCCCCATACCGTGTCTATGTACTGCGGCTTGGATGGCTGACGCTCGATTTTTTCACGCAGCTTGCTGATATGCACGGTCACGGTGGCGATATCGCCTAGCGAGTCCAACCCCCAGATCCGCTCGAACAGCTCTTCCTTGCGAAACACCCGGTTCGGATTCGAGACGAGAAACAGCAGCAGCTCGTATTCCTTGGACGTGAAGCTGACTTCCGCATCCCAGACATACACTTTGCGCGCCAGCTTGTCGATGCGAATGCCGTCTACGACGATTTGATCTTTGCTGCCAATGCTGCCAATGCCTCCAACGGATTCGGCTCCCGACCCGGAAGCCGTCAACCGTTCGAATCGCGCGAGATGGGCTTTCACCCGTGCAACCAGCTCGCCCAAGCTGAACGGCTTCAAAATATAGTCGTCTGCGCCAAGCCCGAAGCCGCGAATTTTATCGACCTCCTCTTTTTTGGCGGAGACGATCAGGATCGGTACATTTTTCGCCTGGCGCACGCGTCGGCATATCTCGAAACCATCGACCCCAGGTAGCATTAGGTCCAGCAAAATTAAATCGAAAGACTCGTTCAAGCTTCGATTCAACCCGGAATCGCCCGAACGCGCCAGCGCGGTTTCGAATCCCGCCGCCTCCAAGTAGTCTTTCTGCACTTCTGCGATTACCGGTTCGTCTTCAATGATGAGAATGCGCTTCTTCATACCCCACCTGCTTCCCTGGCTTGATCCAGCGTCATCGTAATGGCTAGTCCTTCTCCTGGCGCACCGGCCGCTTCCACAACTCCGCCATGAGCTTCGATAATATGCCGGACGATCGAGAGACCTAATCCGCTTCCGCCGGTTGTAGAGTTGCGCGAGAGATCGGCTCGGTAAAAGCTGTCGAACAAGAAAGGCAGCTCGGCAGGGTCTGTTCCTCTCCCATTGTCCCGTACAACCACGCGGATTCGAGAATCGAGCATAGATAACTCAAAAGCCAGTCTGCGGTGTCCGCCATCCATATGCTTCAGGCTGTTGTCCACGATGTTCGAAAAGACGCGTCTCAGCTTGTCGTGATCCGCCATTACCGGCATCGGTCCTGCCGACTCCCGTTCCAGAGTAATAGCTACTCCTTCCAAGCGCGGATCATGCTTCAGCTCCTCCACATAGTCCTCGAGATAGGCGACGATGTCGATCCGCTCGAATCGGAAATGTTCCTTGCGCATATCGAGCTTCGAGAACAGGAACAGCTCGTCGATCAAATGGTTCATCTCATGCATCTTCTGCTGCATCATCCGATAGTACTTGTTCTGGCGCTCCGGCGTGTCCGCGATACCGTCATGCAGCGCTTCGATGCAGTTGGAGACCGCTGTAATCGGCGTCTTCAGATCATGCGAGATGCTCGCCAGCATTTGCTTGCGGTTGTCCTCCGCCTGCAGCTGCGCGGCGATCGACTGCTTCAGCCGCAGCCGCATCTCCTTGAAAGCGGCGCTCAGCTCGCCGATCTCGTCGCCGGTGCGGCGTTTCACTTCCACATCGAGATTGCCTTCCTTGATCTGATGGGCAGCGTGAGTAAGCTCGCGGAGCGGCCTTACGATACTGCGAGACACCGAATAGGACAGCACCCCGTTCGTCCCGCCGATAACGAGCAGCAGGAACAGGAACAGAAGAGGGATAAGCCAGAAGCGAGGAAGCCGGTCCTTGTTTTCCAGCAAATAAAGGGTAATGCCATCGGTGCCCTCTGTCTCGCCGCTCGTGTTCAAGGCCGCGCTTCGGACGAAGTAGGAGGTGCCTTCGGATTCAATCCACTTGTTAAAGCCCGGCCCATGCTCGCGGTTAGCGGGCAAATTCATGAGCTTATCCGCCAAACTCTGATCGGCGATTAGCGAGGAGGAAACAAACAGGAGCCTCCCCTCGCGGAGTACCGCTATCGCCGCCCCTTCCTCCTGCAGCCGATCGTCCGTACGCCTCAGAAAAGTCGGATCGGCCAGCAGCTCCGGGTTCACCCGCAGCAGGAAGCTTAGGCCTGCGAACACCTCGCTGTGCTGCAGCATATTCGCCCCCGACTTGCCTTCGGCCTCAAAGGTCGCCTCTCGGTCATTGAAAAAAAACTGTCCGGCCAAAATCGCCGCGATGACCAGGAGCAGCGCCGGTACAATTATCATCGCCACATGGGAAACGATCAGCTTTCCTCGGATCGACATTTTCACCTGACGCCCCCTCCTTCTACTCCAAGTTCAAATCCCGGTTGAAACTCACTCTCTAATCATAGCGTGCACATCTTAAGCCGATCTAACGAAACTATAAAAAAAGTATAAAAGATCCCAAGCAAACGAAAAAGAGAAGCCCTCATAGACTGCTCCTGCTTCAGCACTTCCCCTACCGGAACAACCCAAGTGCCCTTTCTTTGATTAGCGCCGAAATTTCGTCGTTCACCGGCAGCAAATCGGCATCCGGTCAGCACAAAAGCAAAAACCCCGCCAGCTTCCAACTGAAAGCGGACGGGGCCATCATCTCAATCCAACGCTGCAACCCACAGACCTACAGGACTATAGGCCAAAATCGAAATACTCCTTCGCATTCGTATACGATATATTTTGCACCATCGTACCCAGCAGCTCAAGGTCGTTCGGCGCTTCGCCGTTCTCGACCCATTCGCCGATCAAATTGCACAGAATCCGGCGGAAATACTCATGACGCGGGTAAGACAGCAGGCTGCGGGAATCCGTTAGCATTCCGACGAAACGCGCCAACAAGCCGAGGTTCGCAAGTGCGTTCATTTGCTCCAGCATGCCATCCTTCGTATCGTTGAACCACCACGCCGAGCCAAGCTGGATCTTGCCTGCCACACCGCCGCCTTGGAAGCTGCCGATAATCGTGCCAAGCACGTAATTGTCTTTCGGATTGAGTGAGTACAGGATCGTTTTCGCCAGCGCGTCTTCGCGATCCAGGCCGTCAAGTAGCTTCGCAAGTGGCCCAGCGATATTCGTGTCATTGATCGAGTCATAACCGGTATCCGGGCCAAGCTTCCCGAACATCCGGGAGTTGTTGTTCCGGTGAGCGCTTATATGGAGCTGCATCGCCCAGCCGAGCTTCGCGTACAGCTTGCCCATGAACGTCAGCGTATAAGTCTTGTACTTCATTTCTTCCTCGAGACTCACCGATGCACCACCAAGTGCTTTGGCAAAAATGGCCGCCGCCTCTTCCTTCGTCGTATCCGCATACGCAACATAATCGAGCGCATGGTCGGACACACGGCCGCCTACGGAGTGGAAGAAGTGGATTCTGGACTCGAGCGCCGCCAGCAAATCGTCATAATTGCCGATCGATTGACCGGATACTTGCGCCAGCTTCTGCACCCATTGGACAAACCCGTTGCGGTTGATCTCCAGACCTTTGTCCGGACGGAACGAAGGCAGCACCTTGCAGTCGAAATCCGGGATATCCTTGATCTGAATATGATACTCCAGCGAATCGGTCGGATCGTCCGTCGTGCATACAACCTTGACATTCGACTTCGCAATCAGATCTCGAGCCGAGAAACCTCCGGCGCTCAGCTGCGCGTTGACCTTGTCCCAGATCAGCGGCGCGTTGTTCTCATTGATCAAGTCGTACACCCCGAAGAAACGCTGCAGCTCCAGGTGGGACCAGTGGTACAACGGGTTGCCGATCGTATTCGGAACCGTTTTCGCATAGGCCAGGAAACGATCATAATCGCTAGCGCCTTCGCCGCCGGTGACGTATTGCTCCTCCGCCCCGTTCGCGCGCATCGCACGCCATTTGTAGTGATCGCCGTAGAGCCAAGCTTCGGTTATGTTCTTGAACGATTTGTTCTCGAAAATTTCTTGCGGACTCAAGTGGCAATGATAATCGATGATCGGCATCGCCTTGGCGTAATCGTGGTACAGCGTAATCGCCGTCTCATTGTTCAGCAGGAAGTTTTCATCCATAAACGGTTTGATGGTGGAGCGAGTCTGACTATTCAAACAAATGACCTCCTGACGTTTTGATCAAATTGGAATCTTACTTGACCTTCATAAACTACCGTCTTTTCGAATGGACGTCAATGGCTTTTATTTAGCTTTCGCCCGTTTTTCTATAGATCCGCCACGCAGCGGAAGCCGATATTGCTGGCCGAGCTGTCCGGTGTATTGGAATTGCGGGCCGCGACCCGGTAGCGATTGCAATAGGATTTGTGGCAAAGGAACGAACCTCCTCGCATCGATCGCCGCTCGCCTTCCGCAGGGCCTTGCGGATTGTCTCTCGGCTCTGTCGTGTAAGCGGACGGAGTGAACCAGTCGGATACCCATTCCCAGACATTTCCCGCAACATTGTATAAACCGTAGCCGTTCGGATCGAACGACTTGGCCGGAGCGGTACCGACATAACCGTCCCTGGCCGTATTTTTCTCCGGAAACGTGCCTTGCCAAATGTTGCACATATGTTTGCCGTCCGGCGTCAGGTCGTTGCCCCAGGCATACACCATTTGATCCAGTCCGCCACGAGCCGCATACTCCCATTCCGCTTCCGTAGGGAGGCGTTTGCCCGCCCACTTGGCATACGCAGCCGCATCCTGCCAAGAAATGTGAACGACCGGATGATCGTCCCGGCCTTCCAGATGTGTGCCCGGTCCTTCCGGCTGCCGCCAAAAGGAATCTTTGACCGCATACCACCAAGGAGTCCCTTGTGGCGCGCCCATTATGAAGCGGCGGTTCGCCGGATGCACGAACGGGGCGAAGACGTACGACCAGCCGAATTTCTCAGCTTCCGTCTTGTATTTGGTAGCTTCGGCGAATTGCCGAAATTCCAAGTTCGTCACCGTGCACACATCGATATAAAAAGGACGCAGCTTCACTTCATGCACCGGTCCTTCGCCGTCCGCCGGGAACCCGTCTTTACCGCCGTTGCCCATACGGAAGGCCCCGCCCTCAAGGAGCACCATCCCTTCTCGCTCGGCGGGCGCCTCTGTGGAAGCTGCCAGGAAGGGAATGGATTCCAGCGCCAAACTAGTCAGGGGAACAAACGAGTCCCGGCTCGTCGAGCAGCAGGACGGTTTATTTGTGTCTGACATTGATTTCTAACCCCCTTTACAACGATAGCTTGATTCTATTATTCTATCATATTCGTACCTCGTACGGGTCGTTGCAACGCAAAAAGCCGCCTAGAGGCGACTTCTAGCCATCAAGCAGCAATCCAGCTAAACGATCGCCCCATATTCCTGCATCACGCGGATCGCCAGCGGCTTGATCCGCTCGTCGATGACGGCCGTCATCGTCACGTCTGGCCCGGAGTGATCGTCGGGAACAGCGATGCCCGACAAGCTCTCCATCCGCTGCATCGCATACGCCCCGGCGCCACTCCCGGTTGTGGTCTGGTGCAGGGCATCCTGACCGTAATCGATTTGCACCTGCACCACCCGAAGCGCTCGCAGCTTGACGGCGGCGGAGTGGGCGGCGGCGTGCCCGGGGAAAGTAGCGGACAATATAATCTCAGCCACCTGTATTTGCCTCCTCATAGTAAGCACTTGCTTATCCGACGAAACGGAACATGGAATAGTGTTCATCCTATGAGATCGAAATATTCGTGAGGAAAATAAAGAACCCCCGATCCTTTCGCCGTGACTTGCACGACAAGAATCGGGGATGGCCTTAGTCGCCGCGAAACGCTTTTTTCATCCGTTCAAAAATCGATTCGTGATGCTCCTCCTGCGTATCCTCGCCGCCGCCCTGACCCGCGAACTCGCGGAGCAGCTCCTTCTGGCGGTCGCTAAGCGCAGTAGGGGTCACAATCGTAACTTTCACATGCTGGTCGCCTTGCCCGTACCCGCGAAGTCTGGGCACGCCTTTGCCCTTCAGGCGGAAATACGTGCCCGTCTGCGTGCCGGCCGGAATTTTCAGCTTCACCTTCTCGGAGAGCGTCGGGATTTCGATCTCATCGCCAAGCGCAGCCTGAGCAAAGTTGAGCGGCACCTCGCAATAAATATCGTCGCCGTCGCGCTCGAAAAATTCATGCGGCTTCACGCGGATGACGATGAACAGATCGCCTGCCGGGCCGCCCTTCGTGCCGCCCTCGCCTTCGCCGGAAACACGCAGCTGCGCGCCTTCGTCGACGCCTGCCGGAATTTTCACATGAATCTTCCGTTGCTTCTTCACTTTGCCAGCGCCATGGCAGGTGCCGCACTTGTCCTTGATGATCTGGCCTTGCCCGTTGCAAGCGGAGCATACCCGACGGTTCACGATGCGGCCGAACGCCGTGTTCTGCACGACCTCTTGCTGCCCGCTGCCTTTACAAACCGAACAAGTGTCAGGCTTCGTACCGGCCTTGGCGCCGGAGCCGTGGCAGGTTTCGCAGGTTTCCGTACGCGGAATGGTGATGTCCATTTCCTTGCCGAATACAGCTTCCTTGAACTCGATCGTCATCGTATACTGCAGATCGGACCCGCGCTGAGGCGCGTTCGGATTGCGACGCTGCTGGCCGCCGCCGCCGCCGAAGAACATGTCGAATATATCGCCGAAGCCGCCGAAATCTTGCCCATTGAAGCCGCCTCCCATCCCCTGGTTCGGATCGACGTGGCCGAACTGGTCGTACGTCGAACGCTTCTGGTCATCGCTCAGCACGTCGTACGCTTCCTTCACTTCCTTGAACTTCTGTTCTGCGTCGGACGCTTTGTTCACGTCCGGATGGTATTGGCGTGCCAGCTTGCGATAAGCTTTTTTGATATCGTCGTCCGAAGCACCCTTATCGACGCCTAGCACCTCGTAGAAATCCCGCTTGCTCAAAGTTTCAACCTCCCATGCATTCAAACGAAAGTCAAAGCCTAGGCGGATATCGCCAGGCTTTGACCTCCGGAACCAACTTACTTCTTATCGTCCACGACTTCGTAATCGGCGTCTACGACATTGTCGCGTTGACCGCCCGATTGAGCGCCGCCTGCTGCGCCAGCACCATCAGCACCGCCAGGTGCGGATTGCGCGACTTGCTCATACAGCTTCACGGACAGCTGCTGCACGATTTCCGTCAGCTTCTCGGTCGCTTGATTGATCGTCTCCAGGTCGTTACCCTCGAGCGCTTTCTTCAGCTCTTCCTTCGCCGCGTTCGCCTTCTCGATCTCAGCCGCATCCACCTTGTCGCCCAGATCCTTCAGCGTCTTGTCGACGGTGTAGATGAGCTGGTCGGCTTGGTTGCGAGCCTCGACCGTTTCTTTGCGCTTACGGTCTTCATCGGCATGCGCCTCGGCATCCTTCATCATACGATCGATCTCGTCATCGGTCAACCCGCTCGAGGAAGTAATCGTAATTTTTTGGCTCTTGCCCGTGCCCTTGTCGAGTGCCGAGACGTTCACGATACCGTTGGCGTCGATGTCGAACGACACCTCGATTTGGGGAATGCCGCGCGGAGCCGGAGGAATGTCACCCAGCATGAAGCGACCGAGTGTCTTGTTGTCGGAAGCCATAGAACGCTCGCCCTGGAGGACGTGGATTTCTACGCTTGTTTGGCTGTCCGCATATGTCGAGAACACTTGCGATTTGCTAGTCGGGATCGTCGTATTGCGGTCGATCATCTTCGTGAACACGCCGCCGGCCGTTTCGATACCAAGCGACAATGGAGTTACGTCGAGCAATACGACATTCTTCACGTCGCCGGTCAGAACGCCCGCTTGAACCGCAGCGCCGAGCGCTACGACTTCGTCCGGGTTCACGCCTTTATGAGGCTCTTTGCCGATCAGCTTCTTGATCGCTTCCTGTACGGCCGGAATCCGCGTGGAGCCGCCGACAAGTACGACTTTGTTGATTTCATTGTTGGAAAGACCGGAATCCTTGAGTGCTTGGCGCGTAGGGCCAAGTGTACGCTCAACCAGGTGAGCGCTCAGCTCTTCGAATTTGGCGCGAGTCAGGTTCATTTCCAAGTGCTGAGGAACCCCGTCAACTACCGTGATAAACGGCAAGGAGATCGTGGTGGTCAGCGAAGTGGACAGTTCCTTTTTCGCTTTTTCCGCCGCATCCTTCAGACGTTGAACCGCCGCTTTGTCCTTGACCAGGTCGATTCCGTGCTCTTTCTTGAATTCAGCTGCGAGGTGATCGATGACCACTTGGTCGAAGTCGTCGCCGCCCAGACGGTTGTCGCCGCTAGTCGCCTTAACTTCGAAGAAGCCGTCGCCCAGCTCGAGAATCGAAACGTCGAACGTACCGCCGCCCAAGTCGTAGACGAGAATCGTTTGATCTTCCGTTTTCTCCAAGCCGTAGGCGAGTGCTGCCGCTGTCGGCTCGTTCACGATCCGCAACACTTCCAGACCGGCGATTTTGCCCGCATCCTTAGTCGCTTGACGCTGGCTGTCGTTGAAGTAAGCCGGAACGGTAATAACCGCTTGCGTAACCGTAGTGCCGAGGTAAGCTTCCGCATCGGCTTTGAGCTTTTGCAGGATCATGGCGGAAATTTCTTGCGGCGTGTAATCCGTAGTATCGATCTTTGTCTTGTGGTTCGTGCCCATATGGCGTTTGATCGAGCTGACCGTGCGGTCCGGGTTCGTAATCGCCTGGCGTTTCGCCGTTTCGCCGACTACGCGCTCGCCGTCTTTCTTGAAGCCGACTACCGATGGAGTCGTCCGGTTGCCTTCCACGTTGGGGATGACGACTGCTTCGCCGCCTTCCATAACCGCTACGCAAGAGTTCGTTGTACCTAAGTCGATGCCGATAACTTTACTCATGGGTGAATCCTCCTATACGAAAATGGTTTGAATGTTACTGGCTCACTTTGACCATCGCGGGACGCAGCACTTTGTCTTTCAGCATGTAGCCCTTCTGAATTTCTTCGACGACGATGCCTTCTTCGTGCTCCTCCGACTCCACCTGCATAATCGCCTGATGGAATTCGGGATTGAACGGCTGCCCGACCGCATTCATCGGCGTCAGCCCTTCCTGGACGAGCACTTGATCGAGTTGGCGGAAAATCATATCCACACCCTTGATCAAAGCGTCGAAATCGCGGGATTCCCGAGTCGTCCCAAGCGCGCGTTCGAAGTTGTCCACGACAGGAAGCAGTTGCTCCAGCAGCTTAGCCGATGCGTACTTGGCGAAATCTTCTTTCTCCTGGCGGGAACGTCGGCGGAAATTATCGAAATCCGCTTGCGTGCGCAAGTAGCGCTGGTAATGCTCCTCCGCGGTTTTGCGCTGCTCCTCGGCCATCTGGCGAAGCGCGGCAATCGATTCGCCGGTCGTCTCTTCCTCGGCGGCAACAGGTTCGCCCGCCTCAGCGTCAAGCTCTTCCATCACTTCTTCAACCGTTTCCTCTGTATTTGAACCATTCAGGTTGTTTTGCAGCTCATCGGATGTCGTTGCATCATGTTTGCTCACCTTCAAGTTCACCTCCTTTTCCAATTCCAAAGCTTTATCTATGTAGAAAAAACAGACGGGCTGCGGTTCGCTCAGTCGAGCTAGCCGCCCCTTTATCCGTCTTCTCCCGACCTCATCTTGATCACGGTATGAATCCGCAGCACGGCTGCCGCTACTTCACCCGCCGCGAGCAGCGCGTGCACCTTGACCTGCGTCGGATCGACGATGCCCCGCTCCAGGACGTCCATCAGCCGTCCGGTGTCGCAATCGACCGCGATACGGTCCGTCTGCTCGGCCAGCTGCGCCGCGCGCACCTGCTCGACCTGCTCGAGCGGATTGAAACCCGCGTTCAGCACCATCTGCGCGAGCGGCTTATGCAGCGCCTGGACGACGGCGGCGACGCCGAACGCCTCCATGCCCTTGACCGTCTCGCGGTAGCGGTCGAGCTCATGCGCCACGGCGATCTCGACCGCGCCGCCGCCGGGCAAGTAGCCGCCGCGCACCGCGGCCTGCACCGCCGAGGCGGCGTCGCGGGCGATGCGGGCGCGCTCGCCGACGACCTCGGCGGTGCTGCCGCCGACGAGCACGGTCGCGGCCGGAGCCCCCGCGCCGCCGGTGAGGCGCAGCTGCTCGATGCGCGCATCGTACGCGAGCGTCTCGCAGCCGCCGAGGTACGGCGCCAGCTCGGCCGGCGCCTTCTTCAGCACGCCTCGGCGGATCGGCCGCGCGCCCGTATGCTCGCAGATGCGCTGCAGGTCGCGCTTCGGCACCCGCTGCAGCACGACGATGCCGTGGTCGGCGCAGAACTGCTCGGCCTCTTGATCGACGCCGCGGTCGACGGCGACGAAGCCGATACCGAGCCGAGGAAGCTTGTCGAGGTTCGCCTTGAACTCTTCCTTCAGCTGCAAGTAGCGGTGGAAGCCGGCTTCGGTCATCATCGCTTCCTCGTCCTGCTTCTCCGGCTCAAGCGCATCGTGGAGCACGAGCACCCTAGGCTGCTGGAGCTCCAGCGACAGCATCTGCGTGTGGATCGGCTTGTGCCGCAGCAGCAAGCCGGACCATACCTCGCTCACGGGTTTGTCGTGAGCGCTCACCGCGTCCGCGAGGCGGCAGCTCTCGTCGCGCAGCGTCTCGACGCCGAGCCGCTCGGCCGCGGCCATCACGAGCTCGGCGAGCTGCCGGTCCTCGCGCGCCGCCACATACGCGACCCGGTACAGCCTCGGGTCGCGCAGCCCTTCAATCGCGCGGCTGCGCGATTGCAGCAGTTCGGCGGCCAGTTGGACTCCGTCCTGCAGGCCGCTCACGACCTTGGACACGGGCACGCCCCGTGTCACCTGCGCGACGCCCTCGGCGACGAGGGCGCCGGCAAGCACCGTCGCCGTCGTCGTGCCGTCTCCGACGCGCTGCTGCTGCGACTTCGCGACCTGCACGAGCATACGGGCCGCCGGATGGGTTACGTCCATCCGTTCGAGAATCGTCGCGCCGTCGTTCGTGACGAGCACCTCGCCGTTCGGGCCGACGAGCATCGTGTCAAGCCCCTTCGGCCCGAGCGTACCCTCGACGGCCGAGCAAATCGCGCGAATGGCGCCTGCATTGTTCAGAAGCGTCGCATAGCGATCTTCGCCTTCCCCATTGCCCTGCTTCATCGCCACCCGCTCCTACTCCATAGCCGCCTGAGCGGCTGCTTCGTTACCTGTACCAACGCCCCAGCAGGAGCGCCATATCTTGAGACAGCACATCGAGCAGCTGGATTACCTTGCCATATTCCATGCGTGTTGGTCCAAGAATGCCGATTGTGCCAAGTGATTGTCCGTCTATTGAATACGTAGCGGTAATCAGACTGCAATTGTTGATCGCTTCCACTGCATTTTCGTTGCCGATCCTCACTTGAATCCCTTGCCCTGTGGTCGAGAACAAGCGCATCAGTGTCTGCGTCTCGTCGAACAGATCGAAAATGCCCTTGACCTTAATGACATCGCGGAATTCGGGCTGGGTCAGCATGTTCGTAGCGCCGCTGATAAAGATGCGGTCGTCCTCGTCGTTGAGGAGGACACCCTCAATCAGTTTAACCAAATCTTCGTATTGGTGGCTGAACCGACTGAGCTCCACTCCGATCTCGTTGTACAGCTTCGACTTGAAATGAACGAGCGGGACTCCCGCCATCCGGGCATTCAGCATATTTACGACGCGTTCGATCTCCGAGACGGGCACGCCTTCCGGGATCGAGACCACCTTGTTCTCCACATGGCCGGTGTTCGTCACAATGATCGCTACCGCGGATTGGTCGTTCAGCGGCACAATCTGCAGATGCTTGAGCGTTGTCGACAGCAGCTCCGGCCCCATCACGATCGACGTGTAATGCGTCATATTCGACAGCATTACGGCGACATGCTGGACGACCCGCTCCATCTCGTCGAGCCGCTCCGCGCAGAACAGTTTGATGACGTCCAGCTCCTGCTTCGACAGCTGGCCCCGCTTGATCAGATGATCGACATAATAACGATAGCCTTTGTTCGAGGGAATACGCCCCGCCGACGTATGCGGCTGCTCGAGAAAGCCAAGCTCCTCCAGATCGGACATCTCGTTGCGGATCGTTGCCGGACTGAAGCTGACGTCGTTCCGTTTCGAAATGGTGCGGGAACCGACAGGCTCAGCCGAGCGGATATAGTCGTCAACAATGGCGCTAAGTATTAACTTTTGACGTTCCGACAACATATAGCCTCGCCCCCGAATAATTGGATTTGCCGTGCGGCAGGTGGAACCAACCTCTTGTCGTTAGCACTCAACCGAAAGGAGTGCTAAATCCTATAACCAAAATACCAAAAAGAAAAGCACCTTGTCAAGTCAGTCAAGGCGCTTCAGAACCGCTATTTCGTCGCAGCAGTGCTGCTTTTTGCAATGGATGCAATCCGTCCAAACCTTCTCCGGGAAGATCTCCTTTTCCACGACCGTAAACCCGTTTTTCTGAAAGAAAGCTACTTCATATGTGAGGGCCATCACCTTCGGAATGCGTTGCGAACGCGCTTCCTCTATAAGGAAGTCTACGATCCGGCTGCCGATCCCGAGCCCCTTGTGCCCGTCGGTGATGCCTAACGAACGAATCTCTACCAGATCTTGCCCGAGCTTGAATAACGACCCGCATCCGACGAAGCTGTCTCCCGCTTCCGCAATCACGAATGTATCGATATAGCGCTTCAGCGCCTCTTTCGACCTCGGGAGCATAATGCCTTTCTCGGCATAGCCTTGAATCAAGTCGTATAAAGCGTCGACGTCCCGGGTATCCGCCCTGCGGCATGTGACCGTCAATGTCATGTTCATCCCACCTGTGCAAAACGTACTGAAATATGTGTATAAATATACATCAGTCCGTATTTTTGTTCAAGTGAAATTTTTCCGGGTGAACGACCGTGGTCAATCCTGCAAAAAATGGGCAAACACTTCGTTGCCGAAAAGAACGCCTTGCTCGGATAACCGGTACCCTTCGGCATCGGCGATGAGGAGATGTTTGGTCGTCAACTCGCCCAGCTCGCGTCCGAACACTTCCAGCATCGAGCAACCGAATTGGCGCCGGAACTCTTCATGCCGCACTCCGCTGAGCAGCCGCAGCCCGACCATCATAAAATCCTCCATCGCTTCCTGCTCGCTGACCTCAACGCGCTCCAATATCGGCAATCCAACAAGAGTTCCATCTATATACTCCTGCACGCCTTTGATGTTGACATGCCTGTTGCCCCTCATATAGCCGTGCGCTCCGGCACCGATTCCGTAGTAGCTCTCATTGCGCCAATAAGCGGAGTTGTGACGGCTTGCATAGCCGGGCCGGGCGAAATTGCTGATCTCGTACTGCTCGTAGCCTTCCGCCTTCAACCGCCGCATGATCGTCAAATACATCTCGAGCTCCTCTTCCTCTTCGGGCAGCGGCAGCTTGTTCTTGTGATAGAGCGTGTGAAACAGTGTATTCTCTTCAATCTTAAGGCTATAAATGGAATAATGCTGCAAATTCAGCGCGAGCGCCTTGTCCAGCGTATCCTCCATCGTCGCCACCGTCTGCTTAGGCAGGCCAAACATAAGATCGATCGAAAGATTGTCAAAGCCAACGGTTCTGGCGTTCTCCAAACTGCGGTACACATCGTCCGTATTGTGAATCCGCCCCAGAGCATGCAGCAGCGCATTGTCGAACGACTGGACGCCAAAGCTGATCCGGTTCACGCCGCCTTCCTTCATCGCCTGAAGCTTCTCTAGATCCGTCGTCCCCGGATTCGCCTCCATCGAGAACTCAAGGCTCGGCGTCCGATCCGCGAAATACGTATTTACCAGCTGCAAGAACCGGAACATCTGATCCGGCAGCAGCACCGTCGGCGTCCCGCCGCCCACGAAGATCGTCTCGATCCCCATCGCGGGCACCTCCCGCACCGTCCGCTCCATCTCGCGCTCCAGCGCATCCAGATAATCCTGCACCGGCTGCCCCTTCAGCACATACGAGTTGAAATCACAATAATGACACTTGTTCGTACAAAACGGAATATGAATATACACCGCCCTCGGCAGCGTGCTCTTCTGTATCATCATCTCTTCTTATTTCACCCCTTCGCGTGGAGGTGCTTGTTCTGCTCCTGAAAATCGATGAGGAGGCTGCAAGAGCCTCCCCATCCGTTCGAAGTCGTTATTGAAAGGGTTTTAAAGGAGCCGGAGCAGCGACCTTTGCAGGTTGGTTTCCACCACTAAAAAATTTCTATCAAGAAACCAATCTGCAACGGGAGCGCGGAGGCCCTTTGAAACCCTGACGGTTTTCGACTTCGAATTATTCCTCCTAATGCCTACTCGTCGATTTTCAGCACCGCCATAAACGCCTCCTGCGGCACCTCCACGCTCCCCACCTGCTTCATGCGCTTCTTCCCTTCCTTCTGCTTCTCCAGCAGCTTGCGTTTCCGGGAAATGTCGCCGCCGTAGCACTTGGCAAGAACGTTTTTGCGCATCGCCTTGACCGTCTCGCGGGCGACAACCTTATGACCGATGGCCGCCTGGATCGGCACCTCGAACATTTGGCGCGGAATGATGTCCTTCAGCTTCTCGCAAATGATGCGGCCGCGGTTATAGGCACGGTCGCGGTGAACGATGAACGACAAGGCGTCGACTTGCTCGTTGTTCAGCAAAATGTCCATTTTCACGAGCTGCGAGCGTTTGTAGCCGGACACCACATAGTCGAAGGACGCGTAGCCTTTGGTGCTGGACTTCAGCTGGTCGAAGAAATCGTATACGATCTCGGACAGCGGCATGTCGTATGTCAACGTAACACGAGTGGTGTCGAGGTATTCCATATTGAGGAACTCGCCGCGTTTGCCTTGGCATAATTCCATAATCGCCCCTACATAATCGTTCGGTACGATGATTGAAGCTTTCACGTACGGCTCCTCAACGAACTCGATGCGGCCCGTCTCCGGGTAAAGCGATGGGTTGTCGATGTGAAGCACTTCGCCGTTAGTCAGCGTGACCTTGAAAATCACGCTCGGCGCCGTCGTAATAAGCGGAATGTTGAACTCGCGCTCGATCCGCTCCTGGATGATCTCCATATGCAGCAACCCGAGGAAGCCGCAGCGAAAGCCGAAGCCAAGCGCGGACGACGTTTCGGGCTCATATTTCAATGAAGCGTCGTTCAACTCAAGCTTCTCGAGCGCCTCGCGCAAATCGTTGTAATCCGACGTCTCGATCGGATACAGCCCGCAATACACCATCGGGTTGATTTTGCGATAACCCGGTAGGGCTTCGGGAGACGGCCGCTTCGCATCGGTGATCGTATCGCCAACGCGCGTATCCTTCACATTCTTGATCCCGGCCACGACGAAGCCTACATCGCCGATCGTCAGCTCGTCCACAACGCCCATGCGAGGCTTGAACGCACCGACCTCGATCACCTCGAACGAAGCGCCGGTCGCCATGAACTTGATGTGCGTGCCCTTCTTGATCGTGCCGTCGACTACGCGCACGTACACAATAACGCCTTTATAGGCATCGTAATGCGAGTCAAAAATAAGTGCCTTCAGCGGATTGTCTTCGTTCCCGGTCGGAGCCGGCACCTTCTGCACAACCTGCTCAAGAATTTCCTTGATCCCGATGCCTGCCTTTGCAGAAGCAAGTACAGCCTCGCTGGCGTCTAGACCGATTACTTCCTCGATCTCATGCTTGACCCGCTCCGGATCGGCGCTAGGCAAATCGATTTTGTTGATAACCGGCAAAATCTCAAGGTTGTTGTCCAACGCCAAGTAGACATTGGCCAGCGTCTGCGCCTCGATCCCTTGCGCAGCATCTACGACGAGCAAGGCTCCTTCGCAAGCGGCCAAGCTGCGGGATACTTCGTACGTGAAGTCGACGTGTCCCGGTGTGTCGATCAGGTTGAGGATGTAGTCCTCGCCGTCGTCGGCGCGATAGTTCAGGCGGACTGCCTGCAGCTTGATCGTAATGCCGCGCTCGCGCTCCAGATCCATCTGGTCGAGCACTTGGTCTTGCATTTCACGGGACGACAGCGCCCCTGTATATTCAAGAATCCGGTCGGCAAGCGTAGACTTCCCGTGGTCGATATGAGCGATGATACAGAAGTTGCGGATTTTCTTTTGACGTTGCACACGTTCGGACATGCGGATCCCCCTGCGTTTCAAATACTTTCTATTATAGCAGTTACGGGGACTAGCAGCAATCCGAGCCCGTTCCGACTCAATTCACAATCCCGTCGAAAATCCCGACAACGGTTCGAATCGTCCCTTGGGCCATACCGGAAAGCAGGTCGCCTATGCCGTTGCCGAGCTTGTTGATGCCCGAATCTCCGGCGCCGACAGCAGGTCCACCTGCTCCGATCGGAGGCAGAGGCGTTACAGTTGGAGCACCGCCGCCCTGTCCCTTGCCGATCCCGGCACCAGGAGCTGTCGATGGCGGCGGTGTTCGGACAGAAGTCTGAGTCGGTACCGTTGTAGGCACAGGCGGCTGCGTGTACCCATGTGCCGGGAAAGGTCCCTGAATCCGTTCCATCCCGCGCGAGGCGATCTCCACGCCGAAAAAGATACCGAAAGCGGCCATAAACAGCAGCCCCAGCAAAGTCATTGTATAGCGCGACATGAAGCATCACTCCTCGTCAAAATTGGAAACGAATTTTCCGTAAACCATTTCTATTCTCGCCACACTTTTGCGTAAAATAACGTTATTAGCTCACTCTTTTTTGGCGCACCGCATCTCCTCGCCAACTCCGACACCAATCCGTTCAACCGCCCCGCTTCGCCGGTTCTTTCTTCGCTACCACAGTCCCACCGCCCTGCTCCGACTCCCAGAACAGCTCGGCAATCACTTCCGCAAGCGCGTCCGCGGTCCGGTTCGACTCCTCGAGCGTGTTGTAGGCGCCGCCGACTTCCACGAGCATGCTGTTGGGCGAGTACGACTGGTTGTATTCGCCGTGGCCGCCGGTTCCTTTGTCCCAAATGCCTCTGGATAGCCCGGGGTACTTTTGCTCCAGCTTGTCGTGAATTTGTTGCGCGAACGCGTCGTTTTGCTCCCAGTTTTCGTTTTTGCGTCCGACGATGAAATACACCTTGGCGTAATCTTTCCCGTTGATTTGAGCAGTTGTCACCTCGCGCGCGGCGGAATCCCTATGCAGGTCGAACATGAATGTCATGCCGTCGTTGACCGCCATCGCCTCTTGCACCGTTTGCTGCGAATACTTATAGGAAAAGTTCCAATTGTACTCCGGGACCGTGCTCTTGTAATCCGCAGCCGAGTGTACGGTGCCGATCCCGGCTTTCTCCAGCTGACCAGCTAAGTGTTTGCCTACCAGCGTAATATTTTTGTCCGCATTTTCCGCTTCCCCTACCGTCTTGGCGTTCAGCTCGGGCACCCAAGACTCGCGCGGATGAGAGTGGTACACGAGCACCGCCTTCCGCCCTTGGGTCGACAGCGGAACCAAGCCGTTCACCGGCTGCGTGCTCGGATCGGGCTTGCTCTCCGGCTGGGCGCCAGCTTGCGCCGCCGGAGTGGGGGTCGGCTGCGGCGAAGGAGCCGCGCTCGGCTTGGGAGAGCCGGAAGCAACAGCGCCGGCCGTCGGCTGCGGCTCTCCGCCTTCCGCCTTCATGCCGCGCAGCTCGCCTGCAAGCAGCGATTGCGGCTGGGCCAGGTTCACCTGCAGCCATTGATCCGCCATATAGACCAGTACGCGTTTGCCGGCGAAGGTCGAGCTGCCTTTGCGCTGCTCGCCGAGATGCGGCACCTCCAGACTGAGCATGTCGGTGAAGAAGGACTTCGAGACGGAGGACGCCCAGCTCTGTATAGAAGGCGATGTACGCGCATCGTGTTGAGCCATGACGACACACAACAATCCGGTCCCTCCAACCACCAAGAACGTGGAGACGGCGAGCGCGGCAAAAGCCGCCCGAATCCCGGCACCCGCTCTCCAGAACGCTATCGTATCGGTCAGCCATCGCAGTCTCATGGGGCAGCCTCCTTCAATTTAGGGTTTCGGCGTAGCCGGCGTCGTATTGGCTTTGACCGCTTGATCGCCTTGCCGTATCAGCTCCGCGATGATGTCGGCCAGCAGATCGGAGGTGCGGTACATTTCCTCTAACGAATTGTATGGGCCTCCAACCTCGATCAGCATGCTGGTCGGCGAGAAATGCTGGTTGTATTCCCCGTTGCCGGAAGACGACTTGGCGTAAACGCCTCTTGAGATGCCGGGATAGCGCTCCTCGAGCAAGGCGTGCAGCTTGGCGGCGAATTCGGCGTTTTGCTTCCAGTCCGGATTTTTCGTCCCGACGATGAAATACACTTGCGCGTAATCTTGACCGTTCAGCTTGGCGGTCGTCCGATCGCGGTTCAAGGCGTCCCGGTGGATGTCGAAAATCATATCGAACTGGTTCGCCGCCATCGCTTCCTGCACCGTCTTGGCGGAGTAAGCATACGACTTCGCGTAGTTGAAGCCTTTCTCGATCGTCGGATAGTCGGTGTCCGTCTGCATCGTCGGAATGCCGAGTCCTGCGAGCTTATCCTTCAGCTTTTTGCCGACCAGCGTAATGTTCAGCTCCGCATCGTAGGCGGCATCCGGATCTTTGATGCCCTTGGACTTCAGCTCGGGCAGGAACGATTCCCGGTTATGCGAGTGATAGATAAGCACGCGCGGTTGTTTGGTCTGCGTTTCGGTAAAGGGCGGCGGCGAGGCTCCATTCGACCCGTTGCTTGTGCCGGATCCATTCGCGTTCGAGTTTGGCGGCGTCACCGACGGGAGCGGAGCAATCGCTTGAGGCGCCGGCATGTAGTCCGCAGGAGCGTCGGTATATCTCGTCGCGCTTCCGGAGTAGAGCACCGCGCTGGACTCGCCGGCCAGGCCCGGCAGCTCCGCCGCCATCAGGCTTTTCGGATCGCGCATGTTGATGTTGGTCGCATAGCGGATCAGGAAATTGGCGGTGCTGCCTGGCGAGATCGCATGGTCGCCCCCGCTCCTATTCATAAACGGCATCTCCATCGCGACCATGTCCAAGAAGAAGGTAAGCGACAAATTCGCCGCCATCCCTTTCATGGAGGAGATGGAGGAGGCGTTTCCTTTATTCTGGGCGATGGAGAACAGACCGGTCAGGATGAAACAAGCGAGGGTACATACGGCAAGCAAACTGGCAAGTCGGCTCACCGAACGCACTCGGCGGATGGTCCGATTTACCCGGCTAAGATTGATGGTGGCGGCAACCCATTTCATCGCGATTCCTCCTCGGGACTCGTACTCTAGCTGTTACTACTCTATGAGGGAGCGCCCCTCGATAGAACTCATAGAACGCTAGAATCAATAGAGTCGCGAAAAAAGAGACGATTCGCACTTGCACGGTCATCCCCTGCCCATGCTGCGAACCGTCTCTCCAACTATTCCGGCCAGCTTCCATTTACCGCCTTCTGCCGCGCTTCACTCGTTTTCCGGTATTTTTGCTGTAGGCCCGGGCGTAATTCATGATTTTCCGAAACGGCCGCCAATCCGGCAGCTTCATGAACAAAAACGGATCCGGACTCGTATTGACCTCGATAATCCAAGGATGGGCCGTCGTGGCGTCGAGTCCTACGTCGAGCCCGATCTCCTTGATGCGCGGATACCGTCTGCGCAAGACGGCCGCCGTACGTTTGCCGATTCGGCTCAGCTTGCGCCGCACGACGGACAGCCGGGTGCCGTAGATACGCTCCAGCGACTCGACATGACCGCCGTTTTTGCAGTTCGTCACGACTCGGTCCGGATGGGCGACACGGGCAAGCATGCCGGTCGTTTCCCACCCACCGCCTGGGCTTCGCTGTACCATCACGCGGATGTCGAACCGTCTGCTATGGTACCTTTGCAAGTCCACCCCTTGCTGCGCGAGATGCGGCCTGCGGCTGCTTCTTGCCGACTGAAGCGCCTTGTACAGCTGCGAGTAGCTTGCGAACTTCCTTCTCCTTGTTTCCGCATGGAGCAAGAACTGTCCGCCGCCCAGCCGTTCGGTCCGTATGACGCCGTCGCCATGCATGCCTACATTCGGCTTCACATAGACGACCCGGTATCGGCTTAGCATAGCCGACAAGCCTTTGCGGCTCAGCTTCCGGGCTGCCGGAACATGCCGCCGCAGCATGCGGTCCGCCTGCAGCAAGCCGGACTTCCGCCATTTGCTGTTGACGCGCTGAATGCTCACTCGTCCGCTTCCCCCTTTGCAACAGCCCTGTACGGGCTCTTGTTTATCGTATGCGGGGCGTGGGAGCGGCGGATGTGCGGCTGTCCGGCCGTGTTAGGTATGATTTTTCGACCGAATCGTTAGAAGAGTGCCGCTCCAGATTGGATTTGTACGATTTTTCGAATATGACGTTCCCTTCCATCCCGAACCAAAAAGCTCTCACCGTAGATCTAACAGCATCATCTCGAGCTAAAAGCAATGGAAGCCATGTGGCCCGCAAGGCCGATAAAACAAAAGTAGGATTTCGATACTTAATGCGATCCGTCCCATGGGAGCCGAAATCCATAATCCCCAACACAATACGCGAATCGCTACCCGCCATCCACATAAAATCCACAAAATAAGATCTCCACCTCCGGTCCTTCACTTCAAATTCCGGGTGCAAACCATCAAAATGCCCAATCAGCGGCCACCATACGTCTCGCCTCCTCATGGAATAAAACAAAAATGCCCGACTCCTTTCCAGTCAGGAAAGAAGCGGGGCATGCTTTGCCGCCAAGCCAATATGCTGTTGCATCATAGCTCTAAGTTTGACATACATCCGATACGAAAATCAATCAAACCTGCTCAAAACTACTGCACATTCGGCAAAAAGGTTGCCAGCTTGACGAAGGTGAATTGCTTCTGCAGCTCCGGAATCGAGTCGCGCAGCGCCTCGCCCGTGTTTTTGCCGGTAATGCCGACATGCCCGATCGCGACGCAACGCTCCTCGCCGCTCAGATGCGCGACAATTTTGCGCAGCTGCTTCTTCACATGCGCTTGGCTTGCGATATCGTCGAGGAAAATATGGTTCTCCACGACCGGCACCCCGAGCTCCGCGCCGATTTGGCCGATGACGCTGCGATAGTTCGTCCGGCTGTCGAAGAAAAACAGCCCCCGTTCCTTGCAAACCTCAAGCACGATGCGCATGACGCGTGGGTCCGACGTCGCTTTGGAGCCCATATGATTGTTCATGCCGATCGCATGGGGCACGCTGTCGATCGCCTTGCCCACGGTATCGCGGATCTGCTCGTCGGTCTGATCGGTCATGACCGCCCCGGGGCCGAGCCAGCTTCGTTTGCCGCGGAGCGGCTCCATCGGCATATGCACGATGACGTCGTGCCCCGCCTTGTGCGCCATCTCCGCGTCTCGCTCCGTCGTTGGCATAAACGGCATGACCGCTGCCGTGAGCGGAATCGGCAGCCCGAGAATCAGCTCGGTACCGCCCATGTTGTTGCCGAAGTCGTCAATAACGATGGCGACTTGCTTCCCTGTTGCAGGGTCGTCGGCTGCTTTCACCGCAACCGTTGTTGCCCCCGGCATGCCGCCGCCCCAGCCGGGCAGCAGCGCCAGTAGCAAGCTAGCCGCCAAAGCCCACTTCATCCTGTGCCGCTTCTTCTTCATGGCGATCCCTCTCCTCTTCTACGATCGCGACCCGCACATCCGAGGGCAGCCAAGGCGACTGTTCGGTCAGACGCCGCATCGTAAATGTGAACATCTCTCTACGCGTATTCCCACCCTGTCTCGAGACGAGCGCCGGCAGCGCCACGGTCCGTTCCATCGACCCTTCCGGATCCGGCTTACGCATCAGCTTGTCGTAATCCAGCTTGATCGTCGTCAGAGTGCCCATCCGCTTCATGATCCGCTCGCGCCCTTCCTTCTCCAGTCCGCGTGTCAACAGCCCTGTCAGTGCCGCGTCGCGGAGATGAACGCCTTCCAGGAACGCCGCCGCGACTGTCTCCGCGTCTGCGCGCTGCAAGTATGGCACTATTTGCCCCGCCGCTTTATGCGTCATGAGCTGATGCGCCAAGTCCGGGCGATCCACCTTGTGCGTAGTGCTCTCGAGGAAATGGATGCAGAAATGACCAGAGAAGCCGTTGTCGGGAATACCGTCGCCTCCATGCGGCATGCCGTTCATCGAGCCTGCCAGCCTTGCTTCCCCCTCGCCGCCGCTGACGATGATCGCCCGCCGCTTCCAGCTCCAGGAGCCGCCGTAGATCTGCTTCATGACCGCCGAATCCTGCTTCGTCATCGGCTGCACATCGGCATGCTGGCTGCCTGCCCGGCGCTGCACCCGAAACGACAAGCCGGTCTCCAGGTCGGTGACCTGGAAGACGCTTTTGCGAGGCAGCTTCGCTTCCACCTCGCTCCAGCGCAGCAGCTCGCCGTAATGCCGCTTCCGCAGCGACTCCGCAGAGTCGCGCAAGTCGCGCCAGGCTGAGGCATCGATCTCCCAAGCTTCACCGCTCGACGTATCGATCAGCCGAGGCTCTTCCCCAAGCTGGAACTGTTTCTCCGTCGAGCCATCCCTCCATACGAGGGTCGTATCGCGCAGCGTCAGCTGCTTCTCCGATAGACTGACGCCGTCTCTATCCTCAGCCGTCACAGCCCTTCGCTTCGACCAGGCATAACCCCACTTCTCAGATCCAACGTCCGCGGACTCCGACCAACTCGCTTCAGGACTGGAACGCACCGCTAGTTGAAACTCGCCCTGAAGTGCAGTCGGCTTACTGGCAGCGGCCTGAGCATTTGCCGAACCGCCACCCACCACAAGAAAAGCCGCCAGTAACGCTCGAACTAGTCTCTTCATCTTCAATGCGTATAAGCGGCGACGTTGCTGCTGTCGATCGCTTCATGCAGCGCCGCGTTCAAGCCGCTCGCGATGATATTGGCGATGTCCTCGATGAACTGGTCGATGTCCTTCGGCGTCACGAGCAAATCGTGTCCGACCGGATCGAGCACCTCCTTCACCATCTGCAGCCGATCGTTCTCCGCCATGCTGTCGAGCAGACCGAATATTTCCTTCGTTGCATCAGTCTGTGTCTTGAAATGCTGCAGCATCAAGTCCATCGTGCTGTTGACGATCGTCGACGCGTACACCACAGTCGGAACACCTACCGCCAGCGTCGGCACGCCTAGCGACTCCAGCGTCAGCCCTTTGCGCTTGTTGCCTACGCCAGAGCCGGGATGAATGCCGGTATCCGCGATTTGAATTGTCGTATTGACACGCTCCAACGCTCTCGAAGCGAGCGCATCGATGGCGATGACGAGATCCGGCTTCGTTTTTTGAACGATCCCGTGTACGATGTCGCTAGTCTCGATCCCCGTTATGCCCAGCACCCCGGGCGCTACTGCGCTAACTTGGCGGTACCCTGGACTGACTTGATCCGGCATCAGCTCGAAGAAATGGCGCGTGACCATAATGTTCTCCACCACGAGCGGGCCAAGCGCATCCGGCGTCACATTCCAGTTGCCGAGCCCGATGATAAGCACCTTCGCATTTTTCGAAATGCCGAGCTTGTCCATGAACTTGCCGAACTGCTGGGCGAACTTGGTCGCAATGCGGTCCTGCAAATCGGAATCTTTCTCCCGCAGCTTCGGAATTTCGAACGTCACATAATGGCCGGGCAGCTTACCCACCGCCTTGGAGCCTTCCGCCGTGTCGATATCCATAATCGTCAGCGTGCAGTCTTCATCTTCAATCGTCTCCGAATGGACTCCGGGAAGGGCGCCTCCGAACGCAGGCGAAGCCATGTCTCTCGCTTCCAGTGCCAGGTCCGTTCGGACCGCATACAGTTTGTCGTTGTCATCCACGAATTCACCACTCCTTGTTTGCGTTGATGGCATTTTCATCTTAGGTTGCCATCCTGCAAATGCCGTTATGCAATCCGCCCCACACCCGCCAGAAACCTCAGACGCCGCCGCAACAGAGCCCAGTCCTGTTATTGCTTTTTGCCTAGTGTCGTGATAGAATATCTAAAGTTGTGCTTTTGCAGGTTATACTACGTACTTGTAGCGCTTCACTTAGAAGCGATTACGTTCCGCCAAAGTTTTGAGGGAGGTGAATGCAATGCCTAACATTAAGTCCGCCGTAAAACGCGTGAAAACGAGCGAAAAGCGTCGTCTTCGCAACGCATCTCAGAAATCTGCACTTCGTACTGCAGTGAAATCGTTCGAAACCGCAGCTGCAGGCCAAAACGTGGAAACCATGAAAGAAACCCTGATCGTAGCCACCAAGAAATTGGACAAGGCCGTGACCAAAGGATTGATCCATAAAAATGCTGCAGCTCGCAAAAAATCCCGTTTGGCCAAGCAATTCAACGCGCTGTCGTCCCAAGCTTAATCGAATCGCTTGAATCGCCGGTTAAACTGCAAAAGTCCTTTGCCTCGCGTCGCAGACGCGGTGCAAAGGACTTTTTGTCGTACTGCCGACCCTACAGCAGGCCGCGAATGACTGGAGCGATCCGTTCCGCCATCCGCCAGAAGCCCAGATCGGTCGGGTGGGAGCCGTCCACCGTGCATTCCTCATAGTCTTCGCCAAGCAGGCCGGCGCCGTCGAGGAAATGAATGTGCCGGTCGCCTGCCGCACGTCGCTGCTCCACAAGCTCACTCGCCAAGCGGCGGCGAATATCGTTCAGCTCAACTACGGAAGGCTGGAAGTGGTTATAGCAATAATTGATTTTGGAGATGATCAAGATCGGAACGGTCGGATGCTTCTCCCGATAAATGCTCACGAACTCCGGGAGCGTCTGGCTGTAGTACTCCACCGACACCGAGTTGGCCTCATAGTCCAATACGAGCATAGCCGGATTGTCGATATCGGCGAGCAGCCTCGCCATCTCCGGATCGCCTCTGCCATTTCCTGAGTAGCCTTGGTTGTATATTTCGTAGTTCATCCAACGGCTGATGATATTCGGGTACGCCATGCCCGGCCGCATTGCGCAGCCGCCTTGGGTAATGGATGTGCCGTAGATGATAATTTTCCGATTGTCCGCATAAGGGGTCGGAGCCTCCAGGACCGCGCCGGGCAGCAACCCGATTTCGAGCTCCTCCACGCCCTGATAGAGCGGAAAGTTCAGCGTAATCATCCGGGATTCCGGAGATAGCTCCGGCCAATCGAAAATGATCCATTCGTATTCCGTCAAGGCTATGTCATAGCGGGTCGTTCCGGCGTATTTCATCTGCTCCGGCTCCCCGATGTAACAATCGAAGCCGCATTGGCCTGTCGACGGCATGTGGTACATATTCGCTGCTCCAGCCAGCTTGACGCGCACGGACAGCTTTGTGGAATCGGTGCGGAAGCGGACTTGGCCGCCGGCCGTGCAGTTCGCCAGCTCGTCGACTTCCGGACGAATCGGCCACTCCGGCGCAACCGGCAGTCGCCGATAAATTTGCTCTTGCTGGAACCAAGGCAGCCCGACGACTTGGAACGCTCCTTCTTTGGGCGAATACCAGGCCAGACTGCCGTCCTTCTTTTGATCTAACCTCATGTTCGGATCCAGCTTGTAGGCTTGTCCCGCTTGCACTTGCGTGTTCACTTGTTCGGCCATCGATTCTCTCTCCCTCTCGTTCACCTGTTTGATAAAAACCCAACTTGCCAGATTCAAGCGGACAATTGCAGCAGGAACAGCTCTAGCCCGAGCACCTTGTCGATCTTGCCGCTTTTCATCTTATAATCAAGCTCGGCCAGCTCCGTGAGAATCCGCGTTAGCTGCTCGTCCGTGTACCGGGAGCCTTGCTCTGCAGCCACCTTGACCGCATACGGATGCAGCCCGAGCTGTCCGGCCAACTGCTGCTGGGAATACCCCAGCTTCATGCTTTCTTTCACTTGCAGGATGATGCGGAATTGCCGAGCGATAAGCAAGGTCAGCTTGACCGGCTCCTCCTTCATCTTAATCAACTCGTGAAGAATCGTAAATGCCCGTTGAAGCCGCAGGCGAACGATATCCTCGATCAAAATAAACACGTTCTGCTCCGTGCTTCTCGTTACGAGCTGCTCCACAATATCGCCGGTCACCACCCCTCCGCTCCCCACATAGAGCGACAGCTTATCCAGCTCCGCCGACAGCGTTTGCAAATTCGAGCCCGCATACAGCACCGTCTGGTCGGCAGCACCGTCGGCGAACGAGAACGAGTGCCGCTCCGCCTGCCGTTTCACCCATTGCAGCAGATCTTCAGCGTTCAATACCGGGAAAGCGATAGCGCATTCCTTCAACGCCTTTACTACTTTTTTGCGCTCATCCAGCTTGTCGGCATCGACCAGCAGGATGAGAACCGAGAACTCGCAAGGACTTTTCAAATACTCCAGCAGCTTCTCCGTGTTGTGCTCCACCTTGGACGTATCCTTCGCCCCGGTCAGGAAAATAGCGCTCTTGGCGATGACAAGCTTCTTCTCCGCCATGAACGGCAGCGTCTGCGCATCCTCCAGCACCGCCTCAAGGCTCGTCTCCGAAAAATCATGCCGGGAGATGGCGAAGTCCCGCACATCCGGATCGATCAGCTTGTCCGTTATGTATTGGATAAATTCCCGTATCAAATATTTCTCCGTGCCGTAGCAGACGTACACGGGCCTTGCTCCGCTCTTGGCCACTTCACGGGCCGCCGACCGGTAATCCATCGTGCTCACCTCCGCCTAGTTCCGGTTCATTTGATGCCATTCTAACAAAAACAAAGGGATCACGTCAAAATCCGCAGATTTTAACATCATCCCTTTGTCCCAGCACATCTATATAAACGCAGGCCGGCAAGCTCCTAGGCACTTCCGGCGGGCGGTCATACGGTGTCAGGCGGCGCCCCGTGTCGACTCACGGACTTTCGTATCTTGTTACAATACAATACGTGCCGCCCGGTAATATGTGCATTGGCGCAGTTACTTTTTTATCGAACTTCCAGCCTTTCTTGGACGGGCATTAATTCGATGGAGTAAACCAGAATGCTTCCATCCGCCCGCGTAACCGAATAACTGAACCGCTCCGCAGACGTCCAGCTGTTCAAGTGGATGGAATCGGTCGGCTCCCATATGCGCGCCGATACGAACAATGCCGCTTTCTCGTCGCCCGCCTTCACAACCTTCACCTGGCGCGACGCCGGGTCGTAGACGGCTATGCGCGATGCATCCGGAGACTGCAGGCGGGTGACCGGCACTCTCGGACCAATGCCCGCGATGCCCATCGAAGCATCGGGCGGCAAAGCAGGCATCATGCCGGCGGCCGTACCGGCGCTGTTCGAATCGGTAGCGCCCCCTTCTGTCGAACCGGGACTGCTCTTATTGATGCTGCCGGACAGCTCCGCACTGCCTGCACCTCCGCCTTGAGCGGTCGATTTGTCCCCGCTCGCAATGCGGTCGCCAGGCGAAGCGTAGGTATCCGTCACTTCATTCCCGATTCCGCTGGTGTTCGACGTCTCCGGATTAGGTGGGGGCGTCCCATGCTGATCCCGCACATCGGAAATCGAGACGGCCTCGCCGCCTTTTGGCTGCGATTGCCCCGCATCCCCGAGATTAGCGCCAAACAGTTGTGACTGCTTAGTGGGATCTATGGCACCCGATCCCGCTTCGTTTCCGCCGTCCTGGGCGTTCCCTTGCCGCAGATCGCCGGCTGGCGCAATCTTCTGCGTAGCGCTCGGCGACGGGGGGGCGACAGGAGAAGCCGTATTGGAAGTGACGTCTACCGATCTTTCCGCGGAGCCGTTGCTCGTTGGAGCCGCTCCACCGCTTGCCGTGGCGCCTTCCGAAGTCATTTTTTTGACCGACAGCAGAGTAGTGTCCGCCGTTTCCTTGTTCTTCATCAATCCGCCTTGATTCGTGATGAACAAGGTCAGCACGATACCTGCGGCTACGACACCGCCGATGGCGCTGAACGGAAACAGCCGCTTCCAGCGGGAAGCGCGGCGCTCGCCCCGCTGTCCGGCTGCAGGCGCAGCCGGGAACGGGTGTACGGCGGGGCCCGCATTTTTCTCGGTTTGTTCGAAGATCCGCTCTCGGTCCAGCTCCTCGAGTCGCGGCAGTATGGCATCCACTAAGCTGTAAGGAGGCGTTACTTTGGGCAGTTGCGCGAGTTCGAGAGAAAGCTGTTGGAGTCGGGTAAACATTTCCGCACAATCCGGACACCGGCTCATGTGGCTGACCAGAGCTTGGCGTTCCGAATCGCTCAGATCGTGATCCAGATCACGCTGCATCCATTCCACCGCCTCTTGACATGTCATCCCCGCACACCACCTTTCTGATAATCACGGAGTAGAGCTTGCAGTTGCTGTCTCGCCCTGAACAAATAGGATTTCACGGTATTCAAGGGCAAATCCAAGGAATCTGCAATTTCGTTATACGAAAAGTCCTGTATATATCTAAGCACAACTACCGCGCGGTGATGCTCCGGCAATTTGTCGATTGCAGCCTGAATATCTTTTGCCACATAGGTTGCCAATATCTCGTCTTCCACATCCACGGTCGACGTGAACACCATATTATGCTCCTCGATGGAGACGGTCGACTTCGTTCGACGGAACTTATCGATGCAAATATTCGTCACGATTCGCTGGACCCATGTTTTGAATAGGGCTTTTTCCTCATAGGAATTAATTTTGGTGTAGACGCGGATCAGCGCTTCCTGCGCCGCATCCTTGGCATCCTGCTCATTGCCTAGTATATAAAAGGCCGTTCGGTAAATATGGGACTCAATTTCTCGCAGTAGGGTTATAAGAGCGTCGCGATCGCCCGATTGGGCAGCTATGATCAATTCCTTCGCTACCACAAGGTTCCCCCTCTCTTGCAACATAGTAGACGGCGTCGTTAGGAAAAAGGTTGCAAATGCCGAAACAAAAAAAATGTCGCCGGACACGCTTGGGCCACGCCGCCGCGATCCGTTCGACGAATGATTGCTGACGTTTTCATTTTACCAGATTTACAGGGACGGCACTATGAAGACTTCTTCATGAATTACATAACATTGCTGCTCAACCATTTCACCCAAATGGCGGCCGGAATGAACAAAATTTGCGCCACCACCGTACCCAAAAAACGAGACAAAATGAGCATCAGCACCATATGGTTCATCTGCGAAGCCCGTTTCTTGCCGGACAGCACTTGATCGGTGAGCAAGGCTACTTTCGGATCGATCGTCAGCGCGAGCAAAATCGTGGCGATCCCGTTGATCATCCCGGAAGACAAGGTTGCGGTCGTCGCTCGATCCGGATTTAGCAAACCTGCGTATAGCGCCGACAACACACCAACCGTATAGATCGCAGTAATGCATGTGTTCAGCAGCAGCAATCGTTTGGGAACGCCGCCGATCCGGAAGCTGTGAATCAGCTTCAAGCTGGGGTGGCGAAAATAATGTTTGACCGCCCCCAGATGTTTCGCTTGCAGCGCTTCCTTGAGCAAATACGGAACGGAGCCGCTCGCTTCCAGCCGCTGAATCGCGCGAGCGAATATGGCGACAAACGTAGGCACTAGCAGCGCTCCCAGCACCGTACCGATCGAGGCGGCACCGATAATCCAGCGAAACTGATCCTTGACCCGGTCGACGAGCCCCGTTTCCATCGCCCGATCGATCAGGCTTGCAATCAGCACCATCTGCACCATATTGGCCGTCCGGGAGAAGATGACAATGATGTTGAACAGGGAGAACGCGCTGGCCAGCCGGGCTGTGCGGGTACCGGCCAACCGGGCTGCATAGGACAGCGTCTCGATGGCGTTGATGAGCAGCGTGAACAGCAAAATGACAAGCAGCTTGTCGGTCAATCGGGATGCCCCCATCCAGCTTGTACTAGGTACTAGCTTCTATTCTCTCAAGTCGGAGAATGAATTACAAGCTCAGAACCTCGTCTATATCCTTGATTAAACCTCCATTCAATCATATGATTAATAGAGTAGGTAGGCAAACTAATCACTATTCAATGGGGGATAAGTGATGAAGACGTTCTGGGGTTTTACAATGGAGGATCACTTTTACATCTCGCGAACGAAGCGAACCGTCCAAGACGACCGCTACCTGTCTACTCATTTTCACGACACCTATGAGATGTATTATTTGATCGAGGGCACGCGGACTTATTTCATCCAGGACACCAACTACGTGATGCTTCGCTCGATCTGACGCGATGCTACAACGGACTGCCGGAAGGCGCGAAAATCAAGCGCGACGTTTGGCTATCTGGCGGACAAACGGATCACGAGCCTGCCGCTGTCGTTGTACGGGATACAATCGCTTCCCTGAGACCGGGTGCGAAGCTCGATTATTATTGGCAAGGCGGAACCTTTCTGGCCTGGTCTTTATCGGACGGATGGGCACGTCTTAGCGAAGCTGGCTGCGCCTTGTGGATGGGCGTCTTCATGGAACAGCCCGTATCGGATGGACGCGCAACCCTCGAGCCGGATCCGCTCGAACCGATTCAGCTATACCGGCACGAGGGCAGCCGCGGCATGCTGACGCTCAAGCATTCGCGTCAATTGCCCATCGGCTCCGGGGTCGTATGGTGGGTTTTCTGTTTCGATCATCGCGCAGGCTGGCTGCCGCCGACCGTATCCGAGGGAGAGGACGGTCTCCTTGTCCGCTTGGCCGACCTGCCGTAGTCTTTGCAAACGGTGGATCAAGTCGGATATGGAAATTTGGTCGATACCCGGATCCCGCCTTTCGTCACAATCATCGCCACTTCTCCATGCAGATCCGTCCGCAAAGGGTCGAGCCCCGCTTTCTTGATTCTGTCCAGCACAAGAGGACTCGGATGACCGTAAACATTGTTCACACCTACCGAGATGACCGTCCGCTCGGGATGCCAATAGGCAAGCCACTCTTCGGATGTAGACGTTTTGGAGCCATGGTGGGCGATTTTCAGAACGTCAACTTCAACATCATGATCAGGTGATTGCTGCTGAATCGCCTCCAGAATCGAATGCTCCTGATCTTCTCCCATGTCACCGGTGAACAGGAATCGGGAGTCGTACATCCGCATCAAGAGTACAAGCGAAGCCCCATTCTGATCCTCCTCGACCGGGAGTTCGCTCCCAGCTTCAGGTTGCTGGTTCAGCGGATGCAGCACCGTCAGCTTTGTCCGCGCGTCCACCTGCACCTCATCACCCCATTTGCCGCCGAGCAGCTCCGTGCCCTGTCTCAGTGCCGTCTCGAACAGCTGCTTCGAGCTGGCATTTCCTTTCCAGCTATCGTTGAACAGCAGCCGACGGACCGGAATCGTCTCCAGCACCGCCTGAAGACCGCCGATATGATCGGCATCCTGATGGCTGACGACAAGGAAGTCGATTGCATGTATGCCGCGTTTTTTCAGCAACGGGACGAGCAAGTCTTTTCCGAGCTCAAACGGATCCCGCCGCTCCTTCCATTCCTCTCCGGGCTTGCGGAACGATATCGTACCCCCGCCGTCGATTAATACCGTTCTTCCTTGTGGCGTGCGGATTAGGATGGCATCCCCTTGCCCGACATCCAGGAAGCTGACCGAGCCGGATGGGCTATAGCTGCTTTTCACCGGCGAATAGGCGGCCGTCAGCAGCACAGCCATCGCCAAGCCTGCTGCCGTAACCGGCCACAGCCGGCTCCGAGCCGATTGGAGATGCCACATCCAAGTCGCATAAAGCGCTGCAAGTCCCAGGAAGTAAACGGCAACCCACCACAACGACGGCGTCGGCCAAATCGTTTGCGCAGTCAAAGAGGAAGCCCCCTTGTCGACTAACCAGAACGTCAGCCGATTCGAGCCGTCCGCTAGCCAGGCAATCCACTCACCGGCTGGCTGCCAAACCAATGCAAAGGGCAACGCGATCGACCCTAGCGGCAGCGTCACAAAGCTGATAAACGGCACGAGCAAGAAATTGGCCGCCCAAGACAGCAGCGATAAGGTGTTGAAGTAATAAATCGAAACCGGAAACGAGACAAGCTGGGCTACCGTCGTAACGGAAACTGCGGAATTCAATGCAGGGGAGCGGATCGGCAGCAGTCTGGAAAAGCGCGGCACCCCCAAGATCAGCCCGGCCGTGACGAGAAAGGAAAGCTGGAAGCTGACATCGAGCAAATAATAAGGCTCCCATAGCAGCATCAGCAGCGCAACGGCGCATAACAGATGCAGCCCATCCTTCAGAATGCCTCGCCTGGCTGCGTACAACGCCAACATCGCCATCAATCCCGCACGTACGACGGAAGGCGAACCACCTGCGAGGGCGGTGTACACGGGAACGAGCACCATGGCGGCGGTCAGCGCCCTTTCCCTGGTGAGGCCGCAAATCCGCATCAGCCCCAAGCAGCCGCCTACGAAAATAGCCACATGCAAACCCGAGATGGCCAGCACATGCGTAAGACCCAAACGGGAAAATTGCTGGAACCGGTCCGGGTTCATAAACTCCGTCACCCCGAGAACAAGGCTTTTCATATAGCCGGCTTGTTCCTCATCGAACAGCTCGTCGAATTTGGCTGCGAGAAGGCTCCTCAGTTCGTCGTTCCACCTTGACAGCCGCATCATCGGTTCCGAAAGAAATGTCGCGTTGTGTAGCGACTCGTCATTGACACCCGTATGCACAGCGGCAAGTCCCTTCGCCTGCAGCAGCCAGTGAATATGGTGGAGCGTCAAGTAGGCGCGGTAATCGAACCCGCCAAAATTGCGAGCAGGTTCCGGACGTTTGAGTGTTCCCGACAGCTCCACCCGGTCCCCGCGTCCCCAGCCCATCGCCACCGCCTGCTCTTGCTGCTCCACGAGCCGGATCGAGACTTGCAGCTTCTCGCGAGCTCCGCGCTGAAGCTGCTGCCCCTCTTCCATCGCAGCGACCGAGTCGGCCAGCAGCACGAAAGAAACTTTATCGCCATCCACCTCGACGGCAGAATCGATCCATCCTCTGACCTTAGCCTCCGTCCCGTTTGACAAGTCCGGCAGCGCCGTTGCGTTGCTCCGGTCGCAGGCCTCGTAGTAGGAGGCAGCGGCGACTGCTAACAGAAGCGGCATTAGCCAATGCCTGCCCGGCAGCTTGGCCAGTCCGGCCAGCGCGCAGCCCAGCCCCGCGAGAATCGCCGTCCTCCAGCCAAGCAAGGGGAATGCCCAGGCAAAGGCTGCCGCATACCCGACAATCCAGCATACAGCTACCAACACGATCGGCCTATTTGTAACCCTCTCCATTGTCCCCATCTCCTTCTCCTCCTCTATGACAACAAAAAAGAACCCCGCTGCCTGCATCGACCGGCAAGAGGTTCTTCCCCTGACATTCCTTTATGTTGATCTTCTATCCAATCTAGTTCGTCACTTTGGTCAAACTGCCTGCTGGCGGCTCATAGTCGGACAACGTCCGAAAAATGATGCCCTTGGTCGCCATCATCGTCGATACTTTCTCCTGATCCTTCGGATATGGGCGATGATAGACGATCTCGACAACGCCGCTGTTCGCGAGCATATTCGCACATGTCCAGCAAGGTTGGTCGGTGACGTACACTGTGGAGCCTTCGCGGTCGTCGCGATCGGTGAACAGCAGCAAATTTTGCTCGGCATGAATCGTACGGATGCAACGCTGCTTCTTGACGACAACCTCTTCGCCGTCCGCCAGCTTCACTTCAAACTCCTCAACGAGCATGCAGCCGGCTTCGGAGCAGTCAGGCATCCCCATAGGCGCTCCGTTATAGGCGGTCCCTAGCAGCTTCTTGCCTTGCACAAGCACGGCCCCTACATGCCTTCGCAAACATTGCGAGCGGGTGGAGACCATATAGGCGATATCCATAAAATAAGTATCCCAGCTTTTACGGGGCGGATGCTCGGAAGGCGATACGTGGTTGTTTTCCGGCATATCGTCCAGCCTCCCTCTTTCAACGGCTTCATAGAACTCTATTATTTTCTCATATTCATTTTCAAAAGAAAAGCTTCATTCCTCCAGCGTCACCACGGGCAAAAGAGCGGCGTACAGCTTCGGCCCGATCCCCTTCACCTCGAGCAGCTGCTCCACCCGTTGGTACGAACCGATCTGGGTGCGATAAGCTACGATCGCTTCCGCTTTCGCCGGGCCGATCCCGGGCAGCCGGTCCAACTGGGAGACAGTCGCCCGATTGAGATTGATTTTGCGTGCTGGCTGCGCGGGAACTGGGGATGCGCTTGCTCGAGGAGTCGAAGCAGCAGCACGAGGGGAAGTCGGAGCTTCATCGCCATCCTGGAACAAAGCCGCCATTGCCTCATTGCGTACAACGAGTCCATTCGATTGCACCGGATCCCGCCAAGGCTGCGCCAAGTAAAGAACGATCGCTGCACCCGCCGCCAACCATACGAAAACGATCCCCGATCTTGATTTCCAAACCCGTTTCATGTAGCTCTCCTCCGCGTTTTTGCTATTTTCCACAAATTTTGCATTCTTGCACGTACATTCGCATATAAATAGGAGAAAGGTTTGGCCGCCGGAAAGGCTAGAGCCACGGAGCGGAACGTGCAGGAGGGATTCGTGATGAAGGTAGGGTTTATCGGGACAGGCAGCATGGGGAGCATTCTCATCGAATCATGGATACATGCAGGCGCACTCCAGCCTTCGGACATCGTCGCGAGCAATCGGACGTTCGGCAAAGCGGAGGCGATCGCCGATCGGCATCCCGGACTAAGAGCGGTACGTACCAACTTGGAAGTCGCCGATAAGTGCGAGCTTATTTTTTTGTGCGTCAAACCGGCGGAATATAAAAAAGTGCTCGATGAAATCAAAAACGTCGTCCACCCCGCGCAAATCATCGTCTCCATTACCAGTCCCGTCATGATCAAACATCTGGAACACTTGCTCAATTGCAAAATCGTAAAAATCATCCCGAGCATTACCAATTATGTCCTGAGCGGCGCACTGCTGTGCATATACGGGAAATCTGTGGATTGCGACGACAAGGAACGGCTGATGAGGCTGTTCTCCACAATTAGTACGCCGGTTGAAGTTTCCGAGGACCATACGCGCATATGCTCCGATTTGTCGAGCTGCGGTCCGGCTTTCGTAGCGTTTTTCCTGCAGAGGCTGATCGACGCGGCGGTCGAAGAAACCGGCATCCCGCGCGAGGAAGCGACTCGGTTAACAAGCGAAATGCTGCTCGGAACGGGCAAGCTTCTGACCGAAGGCGGCTTCACCCCGGAGACGCTGCGCGAACGCGTATCGGTACCTGGCGGCATTACCGCGGCGGGTCTGCAGCTCATGGCCACCGAGCTCGACGGGATGTTCAATCGGTTGATCGGCATCACCCATGCCAAGTACCACGAGGATGTCGAGAAAGTGGAAAATTTGTTTTACGGCAAAATTATGGAATAACATCGGCTGAGCAACGCCGGGAAAAGGAAAGCTTACTTGCTTCGCGGCAGGATGATCTCTCTGACGCGGAACAAGTAAGCTTTTTTGTGTGGACTGGTACGGAGGGATTAACCTACGACCAAATTCACGATTTTGCCCTTGACGGCAATGGTCTTGCGGATCGATTTGCCCGCAATCGCCTCTTGAACTTTCTCTTGGCCGAGCGCGATTTGCTGCATCGCGGCTTCGTCCGTATCGTTCGCGATGAGGATCCGGTCTACGATTTTGCCGTTCACTTGCACGACGATCTCGATCTCGCTATCCACGGTGAGCGCTTCGTCATGAATCGGCCAAGGCACGTAGCTGATCGAGCCGACGCCCCCGAGACGCTCCCAGAGCTCTTCGGCCAAGTGCGGCGCGATCGGCGACAGCATCTGAGCGAACTGCTTCATCGCTGCGAGCGGCAGGCGTTCGGTTTTGTACGCCTCGTTCACGAAGATCATCAATTGGCTGATCGCCGTATTGAAGCGCAACGCCTCCAAGTCCTCGGTGATCTTCTTGATCGATTTGTGCCATGTGCGGCTGAACTCTTTGGACGTCTCCGAGGAGTCTGCAATCTTGGGATTGAGCGCGCCGTCGTCGGTTACGATCATCCGCCATACACGGCTCAAGAACCGGAACGAGCCTTCCACCCCGTTCGTATTCCAAGGCTTCGTCGCTTCGAGCGGTCCCATGAACATCTCGTACACGCGTAAAGTGTCGGCGCCGAACTCGTTCACGATATCGTCCGGGTTGACGACGTTGCCGCGGGATTTGCTCATCTTCTCCATGTTCTCGCCCAAGATCATGCCTTGGTTGACGAGCTTGTAGAACGGCTCCTTCGTGTTCACGACGCCGATGTCGTAAAGCACCTTGTGCCAGAAGCGGGCATACAGCAAGTGGAGCACGGCGTGCTCGGCGCCGCCGATGTACAAGTCGACCGGCAGCCATTCCTTCTGCAGCTCCGGCGAGCAAAGCGCCTCGTCGTTGTGCGGGTCGATGAACCGCAAGTAATACCAGCAGCTGCCCGCCCATTGCGGCATCGTGTTCGTCTCGCGGCGCGCCGGCCTGCCAGTCTCGGGATCGACCGTATTCACCCACTCGGTCACGTTCGCGAGCGGCGATTCGCCGGTGCCCGACGGACGGATCTCGTCGACCTCCGGCAGCAACAGCGGCAACTGATCGTCCGGTACCGGCTTCATCGTGCCATCCTCCAGATGGAGAATTGGAATCGGCTCGCCCCAGTAGCGCTGGCGGCTGAACAGCCAGTCTCTTAAGCGATAGGTTACCTTGCCCTGTCCCTTGCCGTTCGACTCGAGCCACTCGGTCATCGTGGCGATCGCGGCTTCATTGGTCAAACCGTCCAGCAAGCCGGAATTGACGTGGACGCCGTCGCCCGCGAATGCTTCCTTCGCCACATCGCCGCCGCTGACGACTTCGATGATCGACAAGTCGAATTGCTTGGCGAACTCCCAGTCGCGCTGGTCGTGGCCCGGCACCGCCATGATAGCGCCTGTCCCGTAGCCCGCGAGCACGTAATCGGCGATCCAGATCGGCACCTTCGCGCCATTGACCGGATTGACCGCATATGCGCCGGTGAACACGCCGGATTTGTCCTTCGCGAGATCGGTGCGCTCCAGATCGCTCTTGCGCGCCGCCTTCTCTTGGTACTCCTTCACGGCTGCCGCCTGCTCCGGCGTGGAGATCTCCGCCACCAGCTCATGCTCCGGCGCGAGTACGCAATACGTGGCGCCGAACAGCGTGTCGGGCCGTGTCGTGAAGACGGTCAACTGACGGCCGGCGAACCCGTCGATGGCGAAGTTCACTTCCGCCCCCTTCGACTTGCCGATCCAGTTGCGCTGCATGTCCTTGATGCTCTCCGACCAGTCCAGCTCCTCCAGATCCTCAAGCAGCCGCTCGGCGTACTCGGTGATCTTGAGCACCCACTGGCGCATCGGCTTGCGGATGACCGGATGGCTGCCGCGCTCGCTGAGTCCGTCGATCACTTCTTCGTTGGCGAGTACCGTTCCCAGCGCCGGGCACCAGTTCACCGGCACTTCGGCCACATAGGCCAAGCCGCGGTTATACAGCTGGATGAAAATCCATTGCGTCCACTTGTAGTAGTCCGGATCGGTCGTGCTGATCTCGCGGTCCCAGTCGTACGAGAAGCCGAGCGACTTGATCTGTCTCCGGAAGTTGTCGATGTTCTTGAACGTAATGTCGCGCGGGTGTTTGCCCGTATCGAGGGCGTGCTGCTCCGCCGGCAAGCCGAAGGCGTCCCAGCCCATCGGGTGCAAGACGTTGAAACCGCGCATCCGCTTGAAGCGGGAGACGATGTCCGTCGCCGTGTAGCCTTCCGGGTGACCGACGTGAAGGCCGGCGCCCGATGGATACGGGAACATGTCGAGCGCGTAAAACTTCGGCTTGGAGGAATTCTCCTCGACCTTGAACGTCTTGTGGGCGTCCCAGTATTGCTGCCATTTCGGCTCGATCTTCTGCGGGTTGTAGCCCTGCTCTCTTTCTTGCGCTTGCTTGTTGTCCGCTTGTGTCATGCCTTCTCGACTCCTTCTACGCTCCATAGAATGCAAAAAAACCTCGCGCCGCTAGCATATCGCTAGGGACGAGAGGTTCAAATTCCCGTGGTACCACCCTAGTTGGCCATAAGCGTACTTCGCTCTCAGGCCCACTCAAGCCCCTTAACGCGGGGATACGGATTCGGTTCGTCCGGCTCGGAATGCGAGCGGGATGTTGCCGATCGGCTCCAAGGCGAGTTCGTTCGTCCATCCGCCGGCTTGCACCTGCCGCCGACTCTCTGGGGGATGGGGATGAAGTACTATTCCTTGTCACAGCCTACTATTCCATTCTAGGAAAATCTTCTTGTCATTATACAGGGGCAGGCAAACATTGTCAAGGGCGATAGGCTGCCTTTCCCCCGAGTAGGGAGTGTGCTACACTTTTGGCATAAGCAGCTATTAAATTAGGAAACGGACGGGATCCAGAATGGGCGACAAAGAGCGAGAGAAGGAAAAAGAGGAGCTGATCCGCTTCGGCGTTTCGTTCCCGGCTCCCTTGATCGAGCAGTTCGATCAGTATATATCACAACAAGGTTATACCAATCGGTCGGAGGCGATCCGCGATCTGGTTCGCAAGACGCTGCTGCAGCCTTCGGAGATGCAGGCGGAGAAGCTGGTGGCCGGTACGATCGTGATGGTGTTCGACCATCATATACGGGATTTGCCGCTGCAGCTCATGGAGCTCCAGCACGCGTACCATCACGCGATCATCTCCAACATGCACGTGCATTTGAATCACGACCAATGCCTTGAGGTCATCGCCGTGCGGGGCAAGCTCAGCCAGCTGCGGCAGCTGCATCAGAGCATTCAGGTGCAGAAGGGCGTCCATTATGCCGAGCTGTCGGTTACGTTTGTCGAGGAGCATGAAAGCGGGCACGAGCATGGGCATCATGGGCATCATGGGCACGATTCACATGAGCATCCGCAAGAGCATGGTTCGCATGAGCATGGGCATGGTTCGCACGAGCATCATCATTCGCATTCGCTTAAGCATGGCTTGGTGCAGATTCGGTCGAAGAAAACAGATTAGCTTACGGGATCACCTTATTTCCTCCAAACCTTTTCATGAGCCGCCATCTGATCGAGCGGCTGTGCAGCGCGTAATCGATTGGAGCGATGCCGCTCCCGCCGTCCTTTCCTAAACCCCGTCCCACTCCCGGACGAACCGGTCGAGGAACAGCTCCATGTACCGATGCCGCTCCTCTGCCATCCGGCGGCCTTCGGCCGTGTTCATCCGGTCCTTCAGCAGCAGCAGCTTCTCGTAGAAATGGTTCACGGCCGTCTGCTTGCCACTGCGGTACTCCTCCCGGCTCATCGCCTGTCGCGGCGGCAGCGCCGGGTCATGCATCGCATGCCCCTTGGAGCCGGCATACACGAACGTGCGCGCGATACCGATCGCGCCAAGCGCATCGAGCCGGTCGGCATCCTGCACGACCCGCCCCTCGTGCGTGCGCATCGGCGGATTGTGCCCGCCGCTGAACGACATCGTGCCGATGATCTCGAGCACATGCTCGCGAACCGCCTGATCTACAGGCTGGCCGTCCAGCCAGCTGCGCAAACGCTCTTCCCCCGCTTCCCGAGACGCGTTCAGCTTCTCGTCCGGTACATCGTGCAGCAGCGCCGCCAACGCGCAGATGAAGCGGTCCGCCCCTTCCGCCTCGGCGAGCGAAGCCGCCAATCGCGCGACACGCTCAATATGCGGCCAGTCGTGACCCGTCCGGTCGCCGCCGTGCACGTCGCGGGCGAACGTTTCGGCTGCGGCCAGCACCCGCTCTTGGTCCAACGTCATGAAATCCCCC
This sequence comes from Paenibacillus koleovorans NBRC 103111, assembly GCF_004000845.1. GTDB lineage: Bacteria > Bacillota > Bacilli > Paenibacillales > NBRC-103111 > Paenibacillus_AA > Paenibacillus_AA koleovorans. The sequence goes on along the minus strand of NZ_BIMA01000007.1, from coordinate 35,958 downwards.
TCGCCCGGTTATTTGATCGCTACGAAAAAAGCCCGCTCCGTCCGATCGTCGGACGGCTGCAGCTTGAAGTCGGCGTACCGGTACACCTCGCGAAATCCGCATCGATACAGCTCCGCCTCCAGAAAGTCAAGCTTGTAGGCGCGCTGAACATGAAGCTCATCAATCCGCCGATAGGCGCCATTCGCCTCGTCTCGCACGAATATCGTCAAATCATGCTCCAGCTCGCAGCGGTCCTCATCGAGGTCACAAGTCCATATATAAGAGATCGCTTCTTCTTTTAGAACGAACGGCTGCATTTGTGCATACGCTTTCAGCTGCGCCTCCGTATGCATGTCGAACAGGAACGAGCCTCCTTCGGCCAAAGCCGCATACGTACTGCGGAACGCCTCCACGATATACTCGGGCTCGGTCAAATAATTCAAGCTGTCGCAGAACGACAGCACGGAGTCGACCGGGCGCGGCAGCTCCCACTCCCGGATGTCCTGCTGGATCCAGCTTAAGGACCCGCCGGATGCGAAGGAGGAACGTTTCTTGATCTGCTCCTCCTTGTCTCTGGCTACCGCCAGCATGTCCTCGGACAGGTCGATTCCCGTTACCCGGAGTCCTGTCTGGGCCAGCGGAATGGCGATGTTGCCGGTGCCGCAAGCAAGGTCAACGACCGTCGCCGGTTTGCCGTGTTTCTCCCATATTTGGCTAGCGAAACGAAGCCACTGGGGATACGGCATGTCTTCCATCAGTTGGTCGTATGCATAGGCAAACTTCTCATAAGCCACAGTCGGCTCACCTTCTATCCTTGTTCGTTCGGCTTCTCGTGCTCCTCAGGCGCCGCTTCCGCTTCCCCCGCCTCCGGTGCCGAAGCAGCAGCGGCGTCCGCCTTGAGCGAAGTCCAACTACCCTTCTGTTCGACGCGCCCTTCCTTCATGAGCTTGCCGAGCGCACGTTTGAACGCGCCTTTGCTCATGCCGAACTTGGCCGAAACGATGTCGGCAGGCGTCTCGTCAGAATAAGGCATCGACTTGTTCGGGCGCGACTCCAGGAAGACGAGGATTTTGTCCGCATCCTCGCCTTGCCCGATATGCTTCACCTGCCGCGTGGACAAGTTCACCCTCCCGTCCTCCCGGACGAACGTCACGCGGCAGCTCACCTGCTCGCCAAGCCGCAGCGGTCGGCTTCGCTCGTTCGAGTGGATCATCCCGATCGCGCCGAAGCCGAGCACACCGCCGTCGCACATCACATACGTGGCGTCCTGCAGCGGCTTGTAGACGCGCGCATCGACCCACGTATTGCGCCACGACGCAGGCGCGGCGAAGGCGAGCGGCGCGAGCTCCTTCTCGCCGGCCAGCTTCGCGGTTAGCCGGCCGGACTTGTCGTGCGCGAGCGTTACGAATACGCGGTCGCCGCGCTGCGGGCGCAGCTCCGCCCACTCGGGCAGCTCCCGAATCGGGAGCAGCAGTTGGCGGCCGAGCCCCATCTCTAGGAAGCAGCCGTAGCGCGGGTGCAAGTCGGCCACCTCGAGCAGCGCGAGCTCGCCGAGCCGGATCAGCGGCTGCTTCATCGTCGAAGCGAGCCGGTCCTCCGTATCGTGAAACAAGAACACGTCCACCTTGTCGCCCGGCTGGACTGTCCCTACAATCTCGCTATAGTGGAGCAGCACGTCGCGCGCTCCGTCCGTCAAATAATAGCCGTTCGGAGGCACTTCCCGCGCCACTTCCAGCTTGCGTACCGTTCCCGCCAGCAACGTCATACGTTCTCAACCACTTTCGCGTCCGACCACAGACGCTCGATATTGTAATACTCCCGTTCGTCGCGATGGAACACGTGGATAACGACGTCGCCAAGGTCGACGAGCACCCAGCGGGCCGAATCGAAACCTTCGATTCCCTTGATCGGCACACCGCGCTCATGGGCCTGCTTGCGGATATCCGTCGCGATTGCCTGTACTTGCGTATCCGAGTTCCCGTGACAGATGACGTAATAATCCGCGATCAGCGAGACCCCTTTCAAGTCCAGCACGACGAGATTATGCGCCTTTTTGTCCTCGGCGGAACGGACGGCCATATTCAATACAGCTTCCGGTTTTCTGCTCATCCGGTCAACTCCTGTCTGTAATGTTGTTCGACCCGCTTCTCAGCTCGTCAACCAGCGAGTTGCGGGCAGCCAGCGTAAGCGGATATACTATTTTCCCTTTGTCCAGCAAAAATCGAATCGTCGAATCGAACCCCGCCAATAGCGACAGCTCCAGACTCGTAAGAGAAAGCTCGCGCATGCGGGCTACCTCGGGAAAATCGCGCCCCGGCTCGATATAATCGGCCAGGCACACAATCTTGTCCAGCAGCGTCATTCGCTCCCGGCCCGACGTATGCCAGCGGATCGCGTCCAGCACCGCCTCGTCGGCGATGCCGAGCTCCCTCCGCGCTACCTCGGCGGCCAGGGGTCCGTGCAACAGCTGCGGATCGTAAGCGAGCAGTTCCCCAGGCAGCCCGTACATCTGGTAAGCCTCCACCTGGCGTTCGATCGGCCAGAACTTGCAGTAATCGTGCAGCAGCGCCGCCAGATCCGCCTGCTCGGGGTCGGCGCCGTACCGCTCTGCCAGCTCGGTCGCGGATTGCCGAACTCCTTGCGTATGCATCCAGCGGCGAGCCGGCATCTGCTCCTGCGTCAGTGCGATCCAAGCGTCAAGCTTCATACAAGCCACGCTCCTTAATATAAGCATACACGTCTTCGTGCACCATATACCGGATCGACTTGTCGCTGCGGCATCGTTCGCGGATATCCGTGGATGACAGCTCCATCTGCGACATCGGCACGATCGTGACCGCTTCCCGAATGGCCGCCGGAAGCGAACTCAAGTCGACCGAGTACCCCGGCCGCTGGAGCCCGATAAATGAAATCCGCTTGATGATCTCCTCAATCCTTACCCAATGGGGCAAATATTGCACCATATCCGCCCCGACGATATAACAAAACCGCGCGTTCGGATAACGGCGGCACAATTGATCGACGGTGTCAACCGTGTAGGACGTTCCTTGCCTGCGAATCTCCAGCTCCTCCGCGCGAAACTGCGGGTGCCCGGCGATCGCCAGCTCCAGCATCGCCAGCCGCTGCTCAGCCGAAGCCTTGGGCGGGTTCGGCTTATGAGGAGGCGTGTACGACGGCATGAACCACACCTCGTCCAGTCCGGCTTCCTCCCTCGCCCGCTCCGCCGCCAGCAGATGGCCGAGATGGATCGGATCGAATGTCCCGCCCATAATTCCGATGTTCATGCTCCCCGACACTCCGATCGGCAGACGCGTCCGGCCCCGACTTACGGGAGCTCGATCTGCTTGTTGTTTTTGGATTCCTTGTACAGCACGATCGTCTTGCCGATCAGCTGCACGAGCTCGGAGCCCGACCGCTCCGCCAGCTCGGCGGCGATCTCGTGGCGGTCGTCGGTATTGTTGTTCAGCACCGACACCTTGAGCAGCTCCCGCACTTCAATCGCTTCCTCGATATGACGGATCAGATGATCGTTCACCCCGCCCTTGCCCACTTGAAAAATCGGATCCAAATGATGGGCGAGCGAACGCAAATGTCGTTTTTGTTTTCCTGTAAGCATATCTGATCATTCCATTCTTTCTAGTAGTCTGCAATTCGAGCCGTCCGTAGCGTCAAGCCCGCAGGGAAGCCTCCACGACTTCCCGCATGACCGCTACCGGCGCCTGCCGGCCGGTCCAATATTCGAAGGCGTAGACGCCTTGATAAATAAACATGCCGAGCCCATCGTGCGCATGGGCGCCTCTGGCCTTCGCCTCGCGCAGCAGCCGAGTCTCGAGCGGATTGTACACGAGATCGCTGACGGTCAGCCCCTCGTGAAACCAGGACGTGTCGATCAGCACTTCGTCTACATTCGGATGCATCCCGACCGACGTATTGTGCACGATCAGATCGACATCGCCGCGAATGGCGGCCAGATCGTCATAACCGATCGCCCGCGTATCCGTCAAACTGCCGAGCGAATCGGCCAGCTGCACGGCCTTGTCCGCCGTCCGGTTGGCGATCCACATCGTCTCCGCGCCTTCTCTCGCGAGCGCGTAAGCGACGCCTCTGGCCGCTCCGCCCGCGCCCAGCATCAGCACACGCTTCCCCTGGACGGATAAGCCGGCCTCTTCCCTGAGCGAGCGCACGTAGCCGATGCCGTCCGTATTGTAGCCGATCAGCCGTCCATCCTCATTCACAATCGTGTTGACGGCGCCGATCGCCAGGGCGTGCTCGTCGATCTCGTCGAGATAGTCCATCACTTCCACTTTATGCGGAATCGTGACGTTTACCCCGCGGAACCCCATCGCACGAATGCCTTCGACCGCCGCCTTCAACCGGCCGGGATCGACGTGGAACGCCGCATAGGCTGCGTTCAAGCCAAGCTCCCGGAAAGCCCGGTTATGCATGAGCGGCGACTTCGAATGTTTGACCGGATCGCCGAACAAGCCGTGCAGGACGGTCTGGCTGTCCAATCCTACCCCGCTCCCCGATCCAACCGCTTGCTGCTCCATCCCCATCTACTCCTCCAAGTTAAATCAGCGAATCCCGCATGACGACTTTGACGCCTCTCGGCGCGTGGATGACAAGCTCCGCGCCAGTCGTGCCGTTCACCTTGATCCAGCCCAGCCCCGAAATCAGCACATCTTTGTTTGCGCCCTTCGGGATGCGAATGGCGTGCTTCGTGAATGGCGGCAGCTTGTCCAAGTCATCCTTCCCCGGCGGGGACAGCAGCACTCCGCGATGCTCGCGGTACAGCTCGTCCGCCTTTTCCAGCTTCGTTCGGTGAATGGTGAGCGCATTCGAAGTGTAGCAGGTGAACGACTGCCGCTCTCCCTTCACAAAATCGAACCGGGCCAAGGCACCGAAAAACAACGACTGCTGTTCGTTCAATTGGAAAACGGTCGGCTTGATCGGCTTCTCCGGCAGAACGGTCTGCAGGTCTTGCTTCTCGACGAGCTCGGTCAGCCGGCTCGAGTACACGATCCCCGGCGTGTCAATGATCATCTTGCCGTCGTCCAGCGGGATGTTCACAACCCCGAGCGTTGTTCCCGGATAAGGCGAAGTCGTCAGCTCCGCCTCCAGATCGCTGTAATCGCGAATCAGCCGGTTGATGAGCGTCGACTTCCCGACGTTCGTCGCTCCTATGACCGCGATGTTGCGGTTGCCCCGCATTTCACCCAGCGCTTCAACGACGCGGTCGAAGCCGATGTTTTTGCGAGCGCTGCACAAAACGACGCGGGACGCCCAGATGCCGTTCGCCTTCGCTTGCTTCTGCACCCAATTGAGAATCCGATTCGGGTTCATCGCCTTCGGCAGCAGATCGATCTTGTTCACGACGAGCAGCACCGGCACGTTCCCCACGAACCGATGAAGCCCGCTGATCAAGCTCCCTTCGAAATCGAATAGATCCGCAATATGCACAATCAGCGCATCGGATTTTCCCAGCTGGCTCAGGATCTCCAAGAAATCCGCCGGGTTTACCGTTGCGCTGGCTATTTCGTTGTAATGTTTGATCCGGAAGCAGCGCTGGCATGTGAGCGGGTTGCGCCCCATCGCCGACGCCGGGGTATACCCGATCTTATCCGGCAATTCCGATTGCAGCTTGACGCCGCATCCCGAGCAGATCGACTGTGATACGACAGCGCGTGATGACGTTTCCTCCAACTACGGTTTCCTCCCTTTAACTACACCCTTATACAGTCAAACTATACCATATGTCTCAGGCGGTAGCAAAACAGATTGTCCGATCCGCCAATAGCAAAAGCTCTTCGTGGCTAATCTTCCGATAGCGCCGAAGAGCTTGTCCGATCTGCTTCATTCTTCCCATTTCATCATGTCGCGGCGCCGCATCCATGCGATAGCGAGCCTCTCGATCCTCCGGTTGATCCGGGTAAAAAAACCTTCGTCCGCCGGGGAAATCGGCACGACCAGAATCGTATGCAGCCCCAGCCTGTTGCCGCCGAGCACATCGGTCAGCATCTGGTCTCCGATGACGACGACCTGCTCCGGGTTCAGCTTCATCATCACGAGCGCGCGACGGAAAGCGGAATTGCCGGGTTTGCGGGCCGCCGAAATGTAGGGGAGCCGCAACGGGTCGGAAAATCGCGAGACGCGAAGCTCGTTGTTGTTGGAGACAATGACCACTTGAAACCCCATGGCCGCCAGCTTGCTGAGCCATGTCGCCAGCTCGGGAGTCGCGTTCGGCCGCTTCGCACCGACGAGCGTATTATCCAGATCCGTAATGATTCCCCGGACGCCCGTCTGCCACAGCGTATGGATATCAATGTCGTAGATCGACTTGACGCTCTTGCGGGGAATGAGTTTTCTGATCAATGAGAAAGTCACCTCGAGCTCGTTATGTATACAGCAAACTATACCACATGGCATCGACTCCTGCAAAAAGCTCGAGCAAATGAAAAGCCCCGGCAAACGGAAAATTCCCGCCTCCAGGGCTGATCAGGCACTAGCTCCGCTACATGCTTTGCCGCAGCTTCTGCACCGTTCTGGCCATAATCGACACTTCTTCTTCCGTCATATCGAGCTTGCTGTATTTCGCCTTCTCGAACAAACGAAGCAGCGCCTCCAGATCGCCTCGCAGCCACTTGTCCTTCGAGATCCACCGCTCCGTCATCTCGCGGGCGGTCTCGAACTCGTAGCGCGCGTATCCTTTTCTTCTCGCGAACCTCAGCAGCTTATCGTATTCGAGCACGACGCGCTGATTCAGATTCGGGGAGAATCGTCCGCGTTGGAGCAGCGGCAGCCAAGTTGTACGAGTCGCGATGGCCGCTAGCGCAAGCAGCAGAGCCGCTGCTATACCGCCGGATATCCAGCCGAGCGTACGGATCGGGAAGCTGCTCTCCATCACGTCCTCCGCTGTGTAATCGGTCGGCAGTGCAGGCTCCATATCGATAATCGGCTCGTTAGGAGGCGTAACGACCGGCAGCACGAACCCGGAGGTCGGCTCGAACGGGATCCATCCGAATCCGGCGAAATACACTTCCGCCCAAGAGTGAGCGTCTGAGTTCCGCACCGTGTATTCCCCGGCGCCCGTCGGATCCGGTTCCATCATTTCAACGCTCGGGATGCCTTCCAACTGCTCGGTGCTTACGCCGGACGTGTAGCCTTTGACCCATCGAGCCGGGATGCCCAGCGTACGGCTCATAACGACCATTGCCGTCGAATAGTAGTCGCAATAGCCTTCCTTGATCTCGAACAGGAACCGGTCTACGAAATCGCGGCTCTTGCCTTTGCTCAGGTCAGGCGTATTCGTGTACTTGAAGGTCGTGGACAAATACTGCTCCAGCAGCTTCACTTTGTCGTACACCGTCGCGCCGTTCTTCGTCACCTCAAGTGCGAGATCCTTCACTCGGGCCGGCACGTCGGGCAGCGACAAATATTCGTCGAACGAGCGGTTGTTCAGATCCGGCTGCACTTTGCGGAGCTCCGCCTCTTCCACGACCGGCACCTTCGAAATAATCGAATACGTCTGCGGATAGGCCTGGCGCGAAGATTCGTCCCAATGCAGCTCCTCCAGCCTCGATGCCCATTGAACCGGCGTATAATTCGTGGCCGCTCCGTTGTTGATCGTCTGGATTTTGTCGATGCTGTAGGCGCCGAACAAAACCGGGTATTTCTCTTCATTCAGCATCGTAACCGTCTGGCTTACTTCCACCGTCTTCAGGTTGGACATGTTCAGCCGGCTGTCCTGCTGCAGCTCCGTCTCCGGCACTACGGAGGATTTAGGCGTCCGACGCTCCTGATCGCTCATGACCCAGCCTTTGCCCGTATAGGATGACCGCGTTTCGCCGCGCCAGTAGCTGCGTTGCGTCGTGCTCACTGTCATGACGGGCGTAAAGTCGAACTCGAAGGAGCTGCCGAGCGAGGAGTCGTTGCGGCTGTAGCCCGACGTCGAATCGCCAGAGATGATTGAGCCGTTGCCGAAGCCTTTGTTGAAAAACGCCACCTCTTCGCCTTGCCAATTTTTCCAGATCGTATAAGGATCGCGGATAACCGCTCTAACATTCGGGGCGAGCGTGCCCAAGAATACGATAATGGAAACGAGGATCACGATCGGAACCGCTACGGTAGCCGGATTCTCCGCCAAATTCGACCAGCCGACCGGATTTTTTGTGCGCAGGTTGGCGAAATGGCGAATGATCAGCAGGAACAAGCCGCAAAGGATCGTCATGGCCGCTTGTGGCCATAGAATAACGACACTATAGGAATCCTTGATCGCGAAAAACAGCAGCGTAGCGACCATCAGGCTGAATATGCGCCACTTGGTCTGCACCCACCACCGAGCGGTCCAATAGGCGGCCCAAGCGGTCAAGCTGAACCACAAGTAAGGGAGCAGCTGGGTGCCGTTCAAGTCGATCGTACGCATCAAATTAGCCCATGAGTTGACGTTGACGTCCACATACTCGAAGCCGACTTGCATGAATAAAATGTAGACCATCAATATGAGCTGCAGGACGATTCGAACGAACGCCGGCAGCTTGGGGAACAGCTCGATGAAACCCGTTACGAGCAGCGTCAGCGACACGATCGTAATCGTCTCGGGCAGCCACAGCTGATCCTCTTTGGAAATCCACAGCACAAACTGCGATAAGTACAGCCCCACGAACACAGTCGTCAACCGGAGGCTCCAGTCCTTAATTCCGATCCAGCGAATCCAGCTTCCGTTCATTTAGCCTCGCCCCCCCAACCCTTGCGTCAGATCGTCCAGGGAAGCTACCGGATAGCCGAGATAGCCTTTGACGCTCAGCTGCTTTCTCCACCCATCCTGCACGTTCGTCGGCTGATCGGCGCTGATCCAGAGATGGCACGGGTTGATTTCGCGCTGATCGAGCCAGGACAACGCCTGGACCAGCGGCTCTCCGTACAGCGGCGAGACGATCGTGAAGAACACGCCAGCGCTAAACTCGCGATTGCGATTTTTGAGCACTTCCTGGAGCGAATACGGTCCGTCCGCCTCCACCCCGATCAGATGATTGCTGATCACCTTCTGATGACTCGCGCTGAGACGCGGCTCGAAATATTGCGATTCCTTGCCTACGGACAGCAGGCCAAGCGCCAAATCCTTGCGCGCCCCATAGTCGAGAAGGGAAGCGACGACCGAGACGGCCAGCTCGAAATGCTCTTTGTCCTTATAATGCTTCGGATTGCGGTCGAGCAGAATGACGGTTTTCGGCAGCGACTCGCGCTCGAATTCCTTGGACTTCCACGTGCCCGTCTTGGCCGTAGCGTTCCAGTGGATCCGGGACAGCCGATCTCCGTAAATGTACTCGCGCACGCCGTTGATCTGCGTCGTCTCCCGGTGCGAGCGAGTCGTCGCCGAGTGGTGGTGCAAGCCGCGGAACAGCTGATGCAGCTGCTTCCATTCGCGGATATGCACCTTGCGCGGCAGCACGCCGAACGAATGCGGCATCGACATCCTGCCCTTGGACTCGAACAGGCCGAAGATGTCTTCCGTAGAGCATTCGGTCTGGCCGAACTGATAGAAGCCCCGGCGCAGCGGAGGCGTCCGGTAAGAAATTTCGCCGCGTCGCTTCCAGTCCGGTATCAAATACGCTTCGAACCGCTGCTCCTCTCCGTCCTTGCGAACGAGCGAGTCTTTGATCGAGACATACGGAATCGGCCAGAAGCCTGGAATTTGCACTTTGATCTGCACGGCGAGCGTCGAGCCGGCTTCCAGCACGGGTTCCATGTTCGCATTGAGCAGCGTCCGCTCGCCCTGCGTCTTGGAGATGCCGCTCCAGCGGCTAAGCGCGAGGTAGAGGGACAGGATCGATACGATAATAAAGACCATAAAGGCCAGCTTCCCGCCCTGAAACAGCAAGTAGAACAGGCTGAATAGGAAGCTTAGGGCCACGCCCCAGAACCGGGGTGAAGATTTAGCAAGCAAGCTCATATCTCATCACCTCGTCTTCGCGACAATCATTTCTCGATTCGAATCGGTACCCGCACCTGGGAGTAGATCGATTCGAACACGGTGTCAAGCGTCGTGCCTTCGATCCGGGCTTCCGAGTGCAAAATCATACGATGGCCAAGCACGCTAGGCACTAGCGTCTTGATATCGTCCGGTATGACGTAGTCGCGTCCCTGGACGTAAGCGTAGGCTTTGGCAGCCTGCATGAGTGACAAAGTGGCCCGCGGGCTTGCTCCGAGCAGGACGGAGGTGTGCTCTCTCGTCTTGCGCGTCAGCGAGACCACGTAGTCGGCGACGGCGTCGTCGACATGCACTTCGCGGACCCGCTTCTGCATCTCGAGCACGCGCTGCACCTCGACTACCGGCTGCAGCGTGTCGACCGGATGGCCGCCTGCTTGGGCGAACAGCATCCTTTTCTCCGTGTCGTGATCCGGATAGCCCAGCGAAAATTTCATCATGAACCGATCCAGCTGCGCCTCCGGCAGCACATACGTGCCTTCGAAGTCGATCGGGTTCTGCGTCGCCATCAGCAGGAACGGGGTCGGCAAGTGGTAAGCGACGCCGTCCACCGTGACCGCACGCTCTTCCATCGCTTCCAGCAAGGCGGACTGCGTCTTCGTCGTAGCGCGGTTGATCTCGTCGGCGAGCAGGATGTTCGTCTGAACCGGACCCGGACGGAAAATAAACTCCTCTTCCTTCGGGTGGAATATGGACACGCCGGTGATATCGGTAGGCAGCAGATCGGGGTTGCATTGAATTCGGCGGAACTGACCGTTTATGGATCTTGCAAGCGCTTTAATTAATAAGGTTTTGCCCGTCCCCGGGACGTCCTCTAGCAACACGTGGCCACCGGCCAGCATCGCGGTGAGCAGCAGTTCGATCTCTTTTTCTTTACCGAGAATACAGGAGCTTAAATTGGCTTGAATTCCTTTCAACAGGCGTACGTCTTCGCTGAACAATGCGTCCATTTCGATCTGCTCCTCCTTTGAGTCACTCTCTCCACCATGGCGTTCGTCATTATTAGGATACAAGGGTACTGATTCTATCTTACAGGAATTGAAAATAGCCGTATAGTACCCGTCCTTACAGAAAAATTTGTATTATCAGCCTATTGCTTTCCGAACAAAATTAGGCACTTGTAAAAAGTAACTGTCGGATAATGGCGCGGGTTGAAGCGATCAAAAAAAACGCATCCGCTTGAGAGCAAGCGAATGCGTTCCAAAAAGCTGTCTACCCCTTGGGCTTGGCCACCAGCGCCGCCAGGAAGGAGAAAATGATCGCCGCGGAGATGCCCGCACTCGTCAAGTCGAAGATCCCGGTGATGATCCCGATCCAGCCGTGAATTTTGTATTCCGCCAGCGCCCCGTGCACAAGGGCGTCCCCGAAGCTCGTTATCGGCACGGTCGCGCCCGCTCCGGCGAACTCGATGAACCGGTCGTACAAGCTTTTCTCTCCGATCACGATCCCGTCGAATATGGCGCCAAGCACGACCAGAGTGCTCATCGTATGGGCCGGCGTCAGCTTCAGCACATCGAACATGAGCTGCCCCAGCACGCAGATCAGCCCGCCGAAGACAAACGCCCAAACAAACTGCATTCCATCCATGTTAGCTGTTCACCCCGCTTTCGATGGAGACGGCATGCGCGATACATGGAATGCTCTCCCCTTGCTGGAACGACAACGGCGACAACAAGGCCCCCGTAGCCACGACCAACACCCGCTTCAGCTCGCCCTTGGCCACCTGGTTCAATATATGCCCGTACGTGACGGTCGCCGAGCAGCCGCAGCCGCTTCCGCCCGCCTGCACGTTCTGCTTCTGGATGTCGTAGATCATCAGACCGCAGTCCTTGTACTTCGTCTGGTTCATCGGGATCCCGTTCTGCGTGAACATCTCGTTCGCAATCGTATACCCGACCGAGGCCAAGTCGCCGGTGACGATCAAATCATAGTACGACGGCTGGACCGCCATATCGCGGAAATGCGCCTGGATCGTATCGACTGCCGCCGGAGCCATCGCCGCCCCCATATTGAACGGGTCCTTGATGCCCATATCGATCACCTTGCCGATCGTCGCGGCTGTCACGACCGGGCCGTCTCCGCTCTCCGCCACGATGGCCGCGCCGGCGCCGGTTACCGTAAACTGCGCCGTCGGCGGCTTCTGAGAGCCATACTCGGTCGGATAGCGGAACTGCTTCTCCGCCGTGCAGTTGTGGCTGCATGTGCCGGCCAGCGCATGCTTCGCCGACTTGCTGTTCACGAGCATCGAGGCGAGCGCGAGCGTCTCCATCGATGTGGAGCAAGCCCCGAACACGCCGATGTACGGGATCGAGAGCGTCCGCGCGGCGAAGCTGTTGCTGATGATCTGGTTCATCAAGTCGCCGCCGATGTAGAACTGAACGTCGCCCGGCTGCAGCTTCGCCTTCTGCAAGGCGAGCTGGGCCGCCTCCTCCATCAGCTTGCGCTCCGATTTTTCCCAGGAATCTTCCCCGAATTTGTTGTCCTCATGGACTTTGTCGAATTCGGCGGCCAGCGGCCCTTCCCCTTCATCCGGGCCCACGATCGTCGCGCGGGAAATAATGACAGGCCGGTTATGGAAAACCCATGTTTGCTGTCCTCTCAGCATCGCTTACCCTCCTATGTCCAGAAGCATATGGACGATCCCGACGACGAACGCCGCAACCGTACCGTAGACGATGACGGAGCCGGCCAGCTTGAACATGTTCGAGCCTACGCCCAACACGAGCCCTTCGCTGCGATGCTCGATCGCCGCCGATGCCATCGAGTTCGCGAATCCCGTTACCGGCACGGCTGATCCTGCCCCGGCCCATTGCGCGATTTTGTCGTAGACGCCCAAGCTGGTCAGGATGACCGAGATCAGAATGAGAATCGCCACGGTCGGGTTGCCCGCCGTTTTCTCCGTGAAATTGAATTGATGGATGAACAGCTCGCGCAGGCATTGTCCGATCAGACAAATCACGCCCCCTGCCAAGAAGGCACGAATGCAATTTTTCAGAATCGGGCGCGGCGGCTCGTTTTTTTTGGCCAGCTGTTGATATTTTTGCTGGGCGGGCGTCGGCTGCTTGGATGAATTCGCCAAATGGGTTCAGCTCCTTGTGCAATTTGAATGTTAGGATATGTAAAGAACTTGCGGGTTATCCAAAGCGGAGGTACGACAAAAAAGCCTCTGCGAGTAGGGCAGAAGCTGGCGTGTGATGGATCAGGCAACCGACACGTCACCCGATCAGGAACAACAAGGCGATGATTAATAGCAAAAACAGCACGAGCACGAGCGCCATGATACGCGGATTTTTACTCATTAGCCGGGCTCCTATCCTGGAATTTCCGTTTACCCTATCGTATTCCGGCTCGCCCCGGTTTGCACGGACATTCGCCTATACGCCTTCAAGTTTTTGTAAATGGGCTTGACAAGGACATGCTGGGCGACTTATTGTAGGATACAATATATTTGCAAAGCGATGACGGAGAAAAGTAAGCCGAGACGTCCTTGTCAGGGACGGCGCGCCACCGACTGAGAGCGCGCTGAGGGAAACGCCGGCCGAAGTTCGCTCCGGAGCGGATTCTTGAACCCGTTCGCCAACCGGCGTGCGGCTGTAGAGGCGATTCGGCCGCACGCCGTTAACGTGCTAAAGTGAGGCGTCGTTCCTCTGGCTGTTGCCGGCTTCGGAGCGTACGCGCTAATTAGGGTGGTACCGCGGTTCCCCGTCCCTTGTCGGATGGGGACCTTTTTTTATTTTCACCAAAAACTTCGAAAAGGAGAGAGGACATATGAGCAGCATGGAGCTGGAGCGTCTGCGCGAAGAGCTGGACGCGATCAACAAAGACTTGCTCGGGTTACTCAGCCGCAGAGGCCGAATTGCCCAGGAAATCGGAATCATAAAGGAAGCGCAAGGTGTGGCCAAATTTGATCCGGCACGGGAAAACCAAATGCTGGGTGAGCTGGCGGAGCTGAACGAAGGCCCGTTCGACGATGCGACGATCAAACAGCTGTTCAAGCATATTTTCAAAGCGTCGCTCGAGCTGCAAAAGCCGGACGCCAGAAAACAGCTGCTCGTCAGCCGCAAACGGCAAAGCGAAGATACGGTTGTACAGGCGAAGGACATCTTGATTGGCGGCGGCGCTCACCTGATGGTAGCCGGTCCGTGTTCGGTCGAGAGCTACGAGCAAGTGCGCACGGTAGCGGCGGCTATGAAAGCGGCAGGCGTTCGCGTTATTCGCGGCGGAGCGTTCAAGCCCCGCACGTCCCCTTATGATTTCCAGGGGCTTGGAGTGGAAGGGCTGCGCATTTTGAAGGAGGTGGCGGATGAATTCGACCTCGTCACGATCAGCGAAATCGTGCACCCGAATCATATCGAGCTCGCCCAGCAGTACATCGACGTCATTCAGATCGGAGCGCGCAACATGCAAAACTTCGAGCTGCTGAAGGCCGCCGGCGAAGCGCGGATTCCCGTTCTTCTGAAACGGGGTCTGGCTGCGACGATGGATGAGTTCCTGCACGCCGCCGAATATGTCGTTGCCGGCGGCAATAGCCAGGTGATGCTGATCGAGCGTGGAATACGGACATACGAGAAATGGACGCGGAATACGCTAGACATTTCCGCCGTGCCGCTGCTCAAGCAGGAGAGCCATCTCCCCGTACTGGTCGACGTCGCGCATTCGACGGGCCGCAAGGAGATTATGCTGCCCTGTGCCAAGGCCGCGCTCGCGGCAGGGGCCGACGGCATCATGATTGAAGTACATCCCGATCCGCCCACCGCTCTGTCCGACGCGGAGCAGCAGCTTACGATTCCGCAATTCGAGCAATTTTTCGCCCAGTTGAAAGCTTCCGGCTTGTTCCACGAACGTTAATCCAGGCTTCGACCGAGGCGTTCCTTACCCCTCTTCGTTTCGAGGCAGCAGCCCCGACCACAGAAGTTGCACGATTTCTTCCGCCGCGTCGTCGGGGTTTTCGGCCAGTCCCCGAAAACCCCGATTGCGGATCATCATCGCGGAAGCGAACGTATGCGCGGCGAGCAGCGGACGGACACGGTTGATTTCCCCCCGCTCCATCGCCTGACGGAACGATTCGGCTACGAGCTCGTGAACCGATTCTTCCGCCTCACGAATGTCTGCCATCTGCTGCTTCGTGAGCGCTCCTCTCGCTTCCCGCATCATGCTCTCGAAGTCGAAATGAGGCGTTCTCAAGTGGGCGGCCGCCACCGCCTTCATCCGTTCCCTCAACGTCCCTTCCCGCTCTAGTAGCTGCTGCGTGTAAAATCGTATATTCCCCATCATCTGTATGATGGCAGCTGCGAACAAGGTGGCTTTATTATTGAAATAATAGTAGAGAGAAGCTTTAGTAACGCCGCATGCCTGGGCGATCTGCTCCAGCGAAACATGCTCGAAACCCCGCTCCATGAATAAAAAGGAGGCAGCTTTCAGGATGGAATCCCTTACCGTGGGCCCTTCCGAATTATGCTTCGGGCGACCTGGAGATCGTTTCATAGTTGGTTTCATTATGCACACTCCTTCCCCGTTCGGTCGTTCACACAATTGGCGCTTGTTTAATTAACCTTCCGGTATATATAATTAATATTATCATTTCAACACTAGGAGGTTCCAGCCCGATTATGAACAAAGAACCATTCTTGCAACGTTTCGGCCATTGGGTGGCAGGTCCGCGCACCAAATGGATCACCTTAGTCGTCTGGGTCGTGCTCGCAGCGATGCTCAGCATGCTGTGGCCCGCGGTGAACAGCCAGGAAATCAACAACGCGCCGAATTTGGACGAGTCGTTCCCATCGGTGCAAGCCGATCGGATCGTGAAGGAGCAGTTCCCCGGCACGGCCGGTGTGCCCGCCTTGCTCGTATGGCACCGGGACGGCGGATTAACAGACTCCGATCTGCAAAGCGCGCAAAAGCTGCTGCAATCTCTGGCACAGGAGCCGCTGCCGGAGACGTCTTTCGTTCCACCGCTTCACCAGATCCCGCTGCCTGCGCTGAAGGAGCAGCTTTCCGCCGATCGCAGTACGCTAGTGACACCTGTCTTCTTCAACATGAACGCCGATACGGATATATTGAAGGAAAACATAGAGAGCGTCAAGGAGAAGGCCAAGGCGATCGCAGGCGGTGACCCGTTCGAAGCCGAGCGCACTTCAACGGAACTTAGCGTTCGCATAACCGGTCCCGTAGGAATCCAAGTCGACGCAACGGCACTGTTCAAAAACGCCGACGTCACTCTGTTGCTCTCCACCGTCCTGCTCGTCCTGGTGTTGCTTTTACTTATATATCGATCGCCGATCCTCGCGCTCATCCCGCTTGTCGGCGTTGCCTTCGCCTACGGCGTCATCAGCCCGGTGCTCGGCAAGCTGGCGCAGCTCGGCTGGATTACGATCGACGCCCAGTCGATCTCGATCATGACCGTTCTGCTGTTCGGCGCCGGGACCGACTATTGCCTGTTCCTCATCGCCCGCTTCCGCCAGCTGCTGACCGAAGAGCGGGATAAAGGCGTTGCGCTGCGCAAGGCGCTCTTCAGCTCGACCGGCGCGATCGCGATGAGCGGCTTCACGGTTGTGCTGTCTCTGCTGGCGCTGGCATTCGCGGAGTACGGCGCGTACCAACGGTTCGCCGTGCCGTTCAGCCTTTCGATCCTCGTCATGAGCATCGCCAGCTTGACGCTGGTGCCTGCGCTGCTCGCCATCTTCGGGCGCGGCTCCTTCTATCCGTTCGTGCCTCGGACAGACGAGATGCTCCGGGAGCGCGCGGTGAAACGCGGGAAGCCGATTCCCCAGCTTAGGGAGAAAGGCCGTATCGGCCGCAAGCTCGGGTCGCTTGTCGTCGAGAAGCCGTGGCTCATCTTAATAGTTACTGTTGTGCTGCTTGGCGGGCTTGCCGGGTATGCCACGCAAATCCGATACACTTACGATATTCTCTCTTCGTTCCCGAAGGACATGCCGTCTCGAGAAGGCTTCGCCACGATCGGAGAGCGGCTGTCGCCGGGCGAATTAGCCCCTGTCCAGATCATCGTCGATACGAAGGGCAAGCCGGTGGCTTTGCAGGAAACATTAGCCAAGCTGCCTTACGCCGCTTCGGTCTCGAAGCCTGAGAAAGGCAAAACGAATACCGAGCTTATTTCCGTCACACTTAAGCTAAACCTCAATCCGTATTCGTCGGAAGCCTCCGCGCTGATCCCCGACTTGAAGCAGCAGGCGGAGCAGGCGCTAGGTGCCGCAGGGATTGCGGAATCGGATCGGCAAGTATGGGTAGGCGGCCAAACCGCCACTCAGTACGACACCGAGCAGACGAGCAACCGCGATGACCGCGTCATTATCCCGATCGTCATCGCTCTGATCGCCTTCTTATTGCTTGCTTACTTGCGGTCGGTCACGGCTATGCTCTATTTGATGGGTACGGTCATCTTGTCCTATTTCTCCGCACTCGGCCTAGGCTGGCTCGTCCTGCATCACTTCATGGGTACCGATGCGATTCAAGGCTTCATCCCGCTGTACGCATTCGTCTTCCTGGTCGCGCTAGGCGAAGATTACAACATCTTCATGATCTCGAGCATTTGGCAGAAACGCAAAACGATGCCGTTGCGCCAGGCGATTCGGGAAGGGGTCCGCGAGACGGGTTCTGTCATCACCTCCGCCGGACTTATCCTGGCAGGCACCTTCGCCGTATTGGCGACGTTGCCGATCCAAGTGCTCGTCCAGTTCGGGACGATTACCGCTATCGGCGTATTGCTGGACACGTTCCTCGTGCGGCCGTTTCTCGTGCCGGCGATCACGACGCTGCTGGGGCGCCATGCCTTTTGGCCGAGCCGTCACACGGAAGTATCGCGGGAAACTTTATCCGCCAGAGAGTAAGCAGGATGCGCCTTCCTACCGCATAGGATAGTAATAAACGGCAAAGACCGATGCGGAACAGGAGCGATGGAATGGAATCGTTAATGCGCAGCACCCTGCTCTTCTTGTCGAGAAATAAATGGGCCAATCGGGCGGCCAAAAAATACGGGCTGCGGCTCGGCGCAAGCCGCTTCGTCGCGGGCGTGGAGCTGGAAGAGGCGCTCGATAGCGTGCGTCGCCTGAACGCCCAAGGCATCGCGGCGACACTCGATCATCTGGGCGAATTCATCTCCACGCCCGAAGAAGCCAAAGAAGCGACGAGCTACTGCCTCAGTACGCTCGACGCCATTCACGAGGCCAAGGTGGAGTCCCACTTGTCGCTCAAGCTGACCCAGCTCGGACTCGACTTGTCGCGGGAGCTGTGCCTGGCCAATATGCGGTCCATCCTGTCGCGCGCCCGGCAATACGGCAATTTCGTCCGCATCGACATGGAGGACTACTCGCACAACCAGCCGGCGCTGGACTTGTTCCGCCAGCTGCGCGAGGAATTCGGTCCGAACGTGATCGGCATCGTCATTCAAGCGTACTTGTACAAGAGCCGGGCCGATATCGAGAAGCTGAAGCCGCTAGCGCCGAACCTGCGTCTCGTGAAGGGGGCCTACAAGGAACGGCCTGCAGTCGCATTTCCCAAGAAGGAAGACGTGGACCGGAACTTCATCGCCATCATCGAGCGGCATATGCTGAACGGGCATTATACGGCGGTGGCCACACACGACGAGGCGATCATCCGGCATGTCAAAAAATTCACGGCGAGACGCGGCATCCCGAAGACGCGCTTCGAGTTCCAGATGCTGTACGGCATCAGCGTCCGGCAGCAGCAGCAGTTGGCCGCGGAGGGCTACAAGATGCGGGTCTACGTTCCGTTCGGCCGCGACTGGTACGGCTACTTCATGCGCCGGCTCGCGGAACGTCCCGCCAATGTCGGGTTCGTGGTGAAGTCGATGTTCCGCAAATAGCAAAAAGGCCGGCGTCCCAAGGACACCGGCCTTTAATCATTATTTGGTCTCGCTGACAGCAGGCTGCTTGGCGAAGTGAAGCGAAACCTTACGGATCGCTGCGATGATATCCTCGACGTCTTCGTCGGTGTAGAACTCGCTGACGCCGAAACGGATCGCCGTCTCCAGAATCGCTTCTCCGTTCGGGCAATCGCCCTGGTGGTACGTAATCCCCGTAATGTCGAACGGGAATTGGCTGCCTAAGTAAGCTTGACGCTTCTGGAAAATCGGCTGCATATACATAACGGCGGCAATATAGCCCGCTTGGTTCGGAATGCCTTCGGCTGCCAGCGCCTCGCTGAACTCCTTGCGCGTGCAAGTGAGCTCGGACACATCGAGACGGAGCATGTAGAACCAGTAGGAGCAATAATTCTCTTCATTAACTTGGTGCACTTGGATGCCCGGCAATCCGCTGATGCCTTGCGTGATGCGGTCGCCGTACTTATGGCGCTGCTCGCAGATCCAAGGCAGCTTCTTCAGCTGCGCGATGCCTACGGCGCCTTGCAGCTCGGTCATCCGATAGTTCGGCGCGAGGAAATGCAGATCTTTTTGAACGGCGTCGCCGAAACGTTTGAAGTTTTTGTCCGCGAACGCATGGGTCGCCATGAAATCTTGCTCGTCGCCGGAGTTGACGGTTACGATCCCGCCGTCGCCGGTCGAAATATGTTTGAAATCATTAGTACTGAAGCAGCCGTAGTCGCCGATTGTACCCACGAGCTTGCCTTTGTAGCGGGTCATGTAGCTTTGAGCGCAGTCCTCGATCACTTTGACGTTATGCTTGCGCGCGATAGCCATGATCGCGTCCATATCCGCCGAGTTGCCGGCCAAGTGGACCACGACGATCGCTTTGGTGCGCGGGGTAATTTTCGCTTCGATCGTCTCCGGCGTCATGTTGTACGTGTGCGGGTCCAGATCTGCGAATACCGGAATGGCGTTCTGATACAAAATCCCGAT
Organism: Paenibacillus koleovorans NBRC 103111; assembly: GCF_004000845.1. Classification (GTDB taxonomy): domain Bacteria; phylum Bacillota; class Bacilli; order Paenibacillales; family NBRC-103111; genus Paenibacillus_AA; species Paenibacillus_AA koleovorans. Next base: position 16,162 of record NZ_BIMA01000007.1, on the reverse strand, counting down.
CAGCGTACCTTGGTCCGTAATCGGGCTCGTGATGACTTCGTCGCCGACGGTGACGCCTGCAGCGCCAAGGGCAACGTGGATCGAGGCCGTACCGGAAGTAGTGGCCACGCTATATTTCACTCCATACAGCTCGTTGAAGTCGGCCAGAAACTTTTTCACCTTTTTACCGAAATGGTAAAACAGGGTGTTCTGCTCCAGCGCTTCCAGAAGCTCCTGCGCTTCCTCCAAGCCGAACCGTTTGCCGGTGCCGAAAGGAGTCGTTTTCGCTTTGGGTCCGCCTTGAATTGCCAGTTGTTGAGTGCTCATCGCCATATCCCCTTTGTCATCCCCAAGTTTGCCTTCATTATAGTACTGGACAAGACCCGATACGCGCCAAAAAGGATGTTAATGCAGGTCAAAAATTGCTACAATGGGCGTAGAGAAAGTACATGCCCGGTTCATCGCCGGTTAGGAGCCTACTATGACAACCTTCCCGATCTTCCAGGACAACCTTGGTCTCCATCAATTCAAAAAAGGCGAGCTGCCGTTGTTCGCCACGCATTTCCGCCTGATGCACGGCTATCCTAACCACCACCATGAATTCGTAGAAATCTCGTTTGTGACTCAAGGCGAAGGCACCGGCATCATCAACGGCATTGAGTATCCGCTTACAAAAGGAAGCATCAGCCTCCTACTCCCCCATCATCTGCATGCGATGCGGCTCGAGGCAGGGGCATCCATTGAAAAATTCACCGTCATGTTCGACGTCAACCTGCTGTTCCAGCCGGAGTTCGCGGAAATCGGCCAATGGCTGATCAAGCTGTCCGAGGAGCTGGTGTCGACCTATGACTTGGCGCCGAAGGCGTTCGAATCGATGCAAGACGTGCTGACCGCTCTCATAACCGAACATCGCTCGGACCGGCTCGGCAAACACGGGCTGATGCGAATCAAGCTGCTGGAGGCGGTTTATTTGTTTTTCCGCAGCCACCCGGGATTCTCGGAGCTAAGCCATCCGGTCGTCTCGCAATCGCAGGAATGGGATTTCATCAAATATGTGAACACGCATTTCCTCGAGGACAGCTTGTCGCTGGAGCAAGTGGCGTCCAAGTTCGGGGTGAGCATTTATACGGTCCGAGGCGCCTTCAAACGGCTGCTGGGCAAAAACTTCCTGGAATACTTGCATTTGTTGCGCGTGCGAAGAGCGTCCAGCCTGCTCGCCGCAACCGATATGTCCGTGTCCGAAATCGCCTACGACGTCGGCTTCTCCTCCTTCCGCTCGTTCACGCGAGTGTTCAAGGAGACGACCGGCTTGAGCGCGACCGATTACCGGAACACCCATGCCGTGGGGGACCGCGCTTAGCTCTTCACATGCGGCGGCGTGAACACTTTGTCCAGCACCATCGCCGCCGTTCCCCGGCGGATGCTGTCTCCCCCGCTCAAGCCGGCGAACTGCACCCGCACATGGCGGCGCAGGAACAGGAGCGCCGACTGCTGCATGGTCCGCTCAAGCGTCCCTTGCATGAGCGGATGCAGCTCGTCCAGCTCGCTGCCGATCAGCACGACCGCCGGATTCAACAGGTTGATAACGTTCGCTATCCCGACGCCCAAATACTCGCTCATCTCATGGAGCGCCGTAATCGCGTGGGGCTCGGACTGTTTCGCGAAATGGACGAATTGTTCAATCGTTGCAGTTGTTCCGCTCAGCTCCGCGTATCGGTGCAGCAGTGCCCGCTCGGACGCATAGGTCTCCCAGCAGCCACGGCTCCCGCACGCACAACGCCTCCCGTTCACCTGCACGACCGTATGCCCGATTCTCCCCGCTAAGCCTTCGCTCCCTTGATACGGCAGTCCGTTCAGCAGCATGCTCGCACTTAGTCCTTGCCCGATCCGCACATACAGCACATCCGATTCGCCCGCTGCCGCTCCGGCATGATGCTCGGCAAGCAGACCGGCATAAGAGTCGTTGTTCAGCACGACCGGGCAGTCGAATCGTTCCGCGAAAAAGCTTTGCAGCGGCACTTTGTCCCATTGCAGCGTGTACGAGCTCACGAAGCCGCCGTCGTTGATGCCCGGCACGGAGATGCCGATGCCGATTAAGCCCAGCGGCTTGGCTGGCAGTTGATTGAGGAGCTTTTCGATGGAGTCGGCGATGGCTATGGCCATCTCGATCGGATCGTAAAGTCCCGATGATAGGTCGTCGGCCTCGAATGTCTCGGAGACGATCGGGTCCCCCGACATGTTCGTCAGGTGAAGCTTCACTCGTTTCAGCTTCCAATCCAGGCACACCGTGTAGGCGGCATCCCCGTTGAACTGCAGCAGCGTTGGCGGACGTCCTCCCTTCGAGGTGCCGACACCCACTTCTTGTACAAGCTTCTGCTCGAGCAGCTCGTTCACGATCGCCGTAATCGTGCTGCGGTTCAGGCCGAGCCTCTCCGCCGCCTCCGCCCGCGAGATCAGCCTCTGGCTGCGAATCAGCCGCAATGTCGTGATGATGTTCAGTTCTTTCAGGAACGAATGGTTGCCTGAGTATTGCTTCGTATCCACTGGAACCCACCTCGATTTGAATCTGTTTATGTCAGTTTGTTGTTTTTTCAGATCATGTAGTTGGTAGAAAGGTATGCCCATTTTACCATTATTGTTTTGAAATTGTCCAACCCCTATGCTAATGTGCGCAAGATTTGTATTGCCAGAGCGAGCGGATCGATCTATAATTAATTGTAAATTACAACAAAGTGGTTGGGTGACAGAGCAGAACAGCAATTTATTTTTAAGGAGAGATACTTCTATGACAACAACAATCGGATGGACAATCAGCGAGACGGTGGAGCAGCTTCGCCGCTACGCCTATACGGAGCACGCTTGCGTACGGGCTCTGGCCGGCTGGTTCCTGCGCACCCCGCGTTGGGAGACGAAGCTGCGTCTCGGGTATTTGCTCTACGCGCATGCGGAGCGCGCTTACGAGCTGCAAGGCCGGCTCGAGGAGCTACGCGGCGGCAACCGCGACGTGAACCTCGATCCGGGCTACGAGCAGCTGTGCGAGCAGCTCGTGCACGCGCAGGGGCCGGACAGCTTCCTGGCCGGCCTGCAGTTGATGTACGCGCAGCTGGAAGGCGCGTACAGCGAGTTTGTTCGCCGCGCGGATTCCGCGGCGAACGCCCTGGACATCCGCGTGCTGCGTCGGCACGCGGATGATGTGCAGCGCGGCCGCGACGAGCTGGCCGCGCTGCGCGCGGGGGCGGCCGGCGAGGAGCCGGGGGCGGCCGGCTGGGTCGGCTACCTGAGCGGCTTACTCGAGGCGGCCGGCGGAATTGCGGGCAAACCTCCCGCCGACGCCGCTTCTGTCGTGAGGCCCGCGGACGTTCCCCTGTTCCCGTGGCCTTCTTCGATCTTGTTCGACGAGCGTATCCGCCATGGCGACCTGGGGAGCTATGAAGGCAAGCTGAACCAGCCGATGGAAGAACGCCGCATCGGCGAGTTTCAGGTGTATTTCAACGAATTTTATGCGGCCGCCCTGCTCGCTACAGTTATCTATGACTCTTGGAAGCTTTCGGCGCCGCGGCAGTACTTCATGGACATTGCCCATCATTTCTGGGATGAGGTGCGCCATGCCGAGTTCGGGGCGATCCGCCTGCGCGAAATCGGCGTCGAGCCGTCGGTCGTCAACATGCTGCTATTCGATCAATCCCGCAAAATGCCCTTGCTGCACCGGTTCTGCTACTTGACGCTGGGACTCGAAATTTACTTCATGCCGCGTAAAAGCGTGCGTGTCCGCTATTACGGCGAGCAAGGGGATGCCCGTTCCCAGTTGTTCGCCGACATCGATTGGTCGGAGGAAGTGAACCACGTCCGCTACGGCAAGAAGTGGATCGATCACTTCCTGGAGGACGATCACCGAACGGTCGAAGACTTGCAGCAAGAAATCATCGGCTACCTGGACGGCGTGCCTACGGAGCTGGCTGTAGGTCAGAAGGCGCCTTGGTAACGGATTGTCCGAAGCGAATCGGTTCATCATGAATAACGCGGCATGTCAGGGCATGTACGAGGACCAATCGTCCTCCGTCCGTGCCCTCTTGTTGTGCAGGGGCGAATCGCACGGCATAAACAAGCGGCGTCCCCGCTCTCGTCGGCAAATAGTAGCGCGCTACGTCTGGTTTGCTGGCGGCTCTGCTTAGTTGACGTTCTATCATGTAAGCTTCAGCAACGGCGATCGCCTGCTCCTCGGAGAAAGTCTGCCGCATGATCTGCTGAAGGGACTGCTTCGCCAGCTCAGGATGGATCTCGCCTTCTACTCGTTGAATGACACCCTGATGATTGATTTCCATCCGAAGCGTATCTCCCCAAACCGGCGTATGCAGTAGCTCGTGACGAACCAGAACTCGAATATGCTCCGGATCGCTGCGGTCCACCGCACTCACGACCAGCTCCTGGTCCGGATCGCTCAAGCCATACAGCGCTCTATAGTCGCGTACAAACTCACCGGCAATCCACTCCGGCGTATGCTCGGATGGTGCGCTAAGCCGGCCCTTCAACAATCGCGGCGTCCCCGTCGAATCGTTCCACTCCACATCAAGCGCGCCTCCGCTTTGTTCCGACAATTGCTTCAAGCTTGCCTTGGCGCTCCTGGGTATCTCGCTCCCATACGCAGCTCCTGCGGGAAGAAGCAACATCGCTAATACGGTGGTAACCCCCGCTCTCCAACACCATTTGCTCATCATGCACATCCCTCGATTCTAGTTAGTTAGTAACAGGATGGGATTGGAAACGGGCTGGTATACGTGTGGAAAGAAAGAAATACAAACATGTCTGGTAGAACAGCGGGCGGCTGAGCGAGATGTAGGGGAAATTTGGTCTACTTGGTGGATGAAACGGGCGGCAAGCGGCGATGGAATTCCCCTAGGATTGCCCTTAGCTTACCTTTGCCCGCCTGGCAGGTAAATAGGCAATATCAGCCAGCGTCCGCCCAGCATAGGAATGAGTGCTAAGTGCGAATGTGCCGAGCATCAGTCATGTGCCGTAGACAAGAAAAAGAACCTGAACGGTATGTAAGGCACCCCGTCAGGCTCTTCATATAGTTGTTATTGTTGCAGGCAGCTACAGCGTTTCCGGTCACACCGCCGTGGACAGCTGTGCGATTTCACCGGGAGTCAAAACGCTGGAAGCAAGGGGCCGCTGTTACAGGCTTTCCGGAATGACGATGCTGGTCTCCGTGTAGTAATATTCGGCGTCCGGCCTTTTCCCTGTAAGAAGCAGATCGTACAAGATGCGCAGCGATCGATAGCCTTGCTGCATCGGGTTCTGCATAATCGTAAAGTCGATGATGCCTTGCTTCATGCCCTCTTCCACTTCCGGGATAATGTCGTTGCAGACGAACCGCAGCTTGCCGGCCAATCCGGCATTGCGCACGGCGTCCAGACATCCACCGATATGTCCCGTCGCCATATAGATGCCGTCCACGTTCGAATCCGACTTCAACTGCATGAGTACTTTGTTGTACGTATCCTCGTAACGATCAAAGCTTTCGATCACCGCTTCAATATGAATCCGGCTGCCTGCAATTCCTTCGCGGAAGCCGCTCACTCTGGCGCGATGGGCGTGAAATTGCAGGTTGCTCGTGATGACGAGCACCCGGGAAGGACCTCGCAGCATACGCCGCATCAATCCCGCCGCGATGACGCCGCTTTTCTTCAGGTCCTGGCCGACGAAGCAGATCCGCTTCGATTGCTCCACGTCCGAGTTCATCGTCACGACCGGGATGCCGAGCTCTGCCGCTTCATCGATATGAGCGCGGATCAGGTCGTCGTCCATCATCGCGTATAGGATGCCGCTGGCGCCTTCGTCGATCAGCTGTCGGATCGCGGCGGCTCCGGCTTCGACCCGGCGATTGTCTGCATATAAGTAGTCCAATTGAATGCCTAGCCCCTGCAGCTCATCGGCGGCCGCCTGGATGCCGCTAGTAATCTGTTCGAAAAATGTAATGTCCCGCGGCGGCAGGACGATGCCGATCCGTACGGGCTTCTTGTTGAAGGCTAGCGCCTTGGCCGCCAAATTCGGCACGTATTGCAGCTCGTCCACAATCTCCATGATGCGCTCCCGGACTTCCGGCTTGACGCCGGACCTCCCATTCAGAACCCGATCCACCGTGCCTCGGGATACGCCCGCTTTTTCCGCGATTTGTCGAATCGTTACCGTCATTCCCGTCGCTCCATTTCTGGCGTGCAGCAGTTTGCCTACATTATGAAGGAACGGACGGGGCTTTTCAAGACAAGGCGCATTTTATACGAGAATGTATACTTTGCCTTCCGCCACCTTCACCGAATAAGTCTGCAAATCGACACAGGCCGGTCTGCGTTTGGCCGCTCCCGACGGGATGTCGAACCTTCCGTTATGTTTGGGACATTCGATCTGCGTGCCGATGACGAGTCCGTCCGCCAAATGAACGTTCTGATGCGTGCAGAAACCATCGCTCGCAAACCAGTCTCCTCGATCCGTCCGATAAATGGCGAATGTCCGATCGCCGTAGTCGAACCGCATCACATCTTCCACTTCTACTTCCTCCACGCCGCATGCTTCAATCCATTGCTCGCTCATGAGATGTCGCTCCTAATCGGGGGCTGATAGTCCAGGCCGTATTTGTAAGGTCTAGCCGTCGGAGGCAGCTGTCGTACGATGACGTAGCTCGGATCTTTCTTTTGCTTGCGCAGCGCCACGAACACTTCCTTAAGCGCAGCGTACAGGCTCGGCGAAGGCTCAGGCGTATCCCCCTTCATCTCCTGGTGAAGCTTCGGCAAAGCGTGATACGGCACCATCGGAAACATATGATGCTCGATATGATAGTTCATGTTCCAGTAGAGGAAACGGAAAATAGGGTTCACATAGACGGTGCGAGTATTCAGCCGATGGTCAAGCACATCCTCGTAAAGACCGAGATGCTGCGAAATGCCGAACATGAGCATCAAGACAGGGCCGTAGAACGTCGGCAGGACGACGAACATCGCCGGCAGCAGACTGCCCGTGTAGATGCAGGCGCCGATTGTGCCCAGAATGATCAGCATGTACACCCATGCTTCGATGAACACCTTGCGGTACTCGGACGGCGGGATGTAGGCTTGCTCTTGTTTCTCGATTTTGCCGACCGCATGCAGCAGGAATCGTTTGAGCTCGATCGGACCGCCGTACAGATGAAGAATTTCCATCCAGAGGATCTTGATGATCGGCGGGCGTTGCAGCAAAATCTCGGGATCGCGGCCGACAATGTACGTATCGGAATGATGGCGGGCATGGCTCCAGCGCCAAGGCGTAGCGGAACGCAGCACCATGAAGGAGAAAATATGATAGATAACCTCGTTCATCCAGGGTGTCTTGAACGCTGTGCCGTGGCCGCACTCATGCCATCTGGAATCGCCCGGTGTAGCGTACAGGATGCCGTAGAGCAGGAAAGCCGGAACCGCCCACCATGTGCCCCAGGACAGGAACGCCAAATAGCCGGCGCAGCCGATCGCGCAGAACAGGATCAGCGTGTCCCGGATAGCGGGGCCGTTTTTGCGTTTCATCAGTTCCTTCATCTTCGCCCGAGGAATCGGACTTGCGTACCAGTCGGCTCCGGCGAGCCCTCTCTCTACCGCGCGGACGCTCTCCGGCCCATGCAGGCTGTAATCGCGCTTTTGCGTGCCTGTCGCCATACAGTTGCCTCCATTCGACTAATTCCGTGCCCGAGCACGGTCAGTGTCAAAAAAATATGCATGCCAAGTTAGGCGATGCACGTCCCGGTATGTGCCCGGGCACATTTTTATTGTAAAGGATGGACAGCCGTTCGGCAACAACTATTTTTGCAAGCTCATAGTAGATTGGTTATCCGGATTGCCGGGCAATGATGCGGGCTCCAACAGTGATTTTCTCCGCCGGTCGTGCCGGATGCGCTCTGCGCTGCACGAGCTGCTCGACGGCTCGAAGACCGAGCAGCTCTTTACCGAAATCGACTGTAGTGAGTGACGGCGAGGAGTGTGCAGCCGTTTCGATATTGTCGAAGCCCGCCACTCGGCAGCTATCCGGTACTGCGATTTCTAGATGGGTCAGCAAGGATAGAGCATGCAGGGCGATATCGTCATTGGCGCCGATGAAGGCATCCGGCAGCCCTCCCTCCGCCGCCTGCTCCAGCTTCCGCGCCAGCACCTTGTCCCAGCCCCGCTGCCGATACGGAATCGTCCACTTCTTCAGCATAACCGCCTCTCCTCGTTTGCCCGCTTCCTGCAGCTCCAGCTTGCAGCCGAGCCACCGATCCCGGAAGCTGACCGCATGCGAGTCGTTCCCGAGGAACACAATCGATCGGCAACCGGCCAGCATCAATCGGGCGGCCAGCCACCTGCCGCCTTGCATGTTCGCGTTGACGACGCAGTCGGCGAGCACGGTCGGCTCCTCGTGGTCGACGAGCACGATCGGTACGCCGGCGCGGCTCCAGGCGAACAGCATCGCCGCCGGGCATTCACCGGCTATGATGTGGCCGATCCAGCGGTGCTTGTTAGTTGCTATGGCCGGATCGTCTTCTGGGCGCTCCCGCTGATCGGGATGCTGGAGCAAGATCGGCTCCCACCCCATGCGGTCGCATCCTTCCTCGATGCCGGAGAGCACCTTGCTCCAGAACATGCGCTCCTCTCTGTATTCCGCTTGCATCCAGATCGTAACGAAGGGCCGTTTGTCGGCGTTGGCTTTGGCTTTGGACGACTGATCGTCGGCAGAGTATATGTTGGCGCCTGTTGTGCTCGAGCACGACTGGATCGGAACACCTGCGCCCCGATAGCCAAGCGACCTGGCCAGCTCCAATACGCGGCTTCGCGTTTCTTCACTGACACCCGACTTCCCGGCCAAGCTTCTAGACACTGTATATTTCGATACGCCGAGAGAATCGGCAATTTGCTGCATGGAAATATGGTCCCTCATTTTACACTCCTCCTTCGGTTCCCGCGATTAGCTTTTATTGCTATTGACACGTTTAGCTGGATCCTCTACATTATCGGCGAGCATCAGCTATTGAACCTAACAAACCTAACAATATGATTATACTATTATCTGTTGCGGAGGAAAACGATGAGCCTGCTATTGTTCTACGACGAAACATTCCCTTATGCCGGCGAACGCCCGAGCTCGGCGGCACTCCAGTCGCTGGGAGGGTCCTTGCGAATTGTTAGGGCTGACGAGCTGGCTGTAGCGCTCCTTGCGGGCGAGAACAAGAGCTTTGCCACACTTCACGGGCCGTATTTTCCGAAGACGAGCTGGTCCGCCATTCTCACTCATATCCGTCGAGGCGGCGGCTTGCTGCATGCCGGCGGCGCTCCTTTCAAAATCCCGGTAGTGAGGCGGCAGGGGCGTTGGACGCCTGAACGCGAGCAAACCGCCTACCACCAGCAGCTGCACATCCATGAAACGATGGCGGTGGACCCGGCGCCGATCCGCTCGTTGGCGGCTTCCGAATCGATCCCTGTCTTCCAGGGACATGCGGCTTTGTTCGAGCCGGCTCCCACCTTCAGCTTGATCCTTCATGTGACTCGCGTAAGCGACCATCCCGAGCAATGCGGGTCCGGCGGGCCGATGGATGCGCATATTTATCCGCTGCTCCGCGGAATTTCGGCGGAAGGTCGGGAAATAGCCGCTCCGGTCGTGCTCTTGGAGCATACGAAGGGTCCGTTCGCCGGCGGCCGCTGGATCTTCATCAATCAAGAGCTGCCAGCCCGGTTCTGGAACGGCGGCGGGGCTGAGCTGCTGCAGACGCTCGGGACGTTTGCAGGCCGCGGCGTCACGGAAATGTGGCTGAAGCCGAACTACGCTTCCTATTATCCCGGGGAATGTCCTACCCTCACCATGCAGCTGCAGGCGTTGAACAAGGCTTCTTGTGATGAGAAGTGGCGGGTAGAGCTGGCGCTACGGGCTCCCGACGGGACGGGAGATGTGTGGTCGGCGAAATGGGAGCTGCAGGTCGGCCGGGAAATGGCTTATATCCGCGAGACGATCCCCGTGGCGCTGAAGGCGGGCTACTATGAGCTGCAAGGGACCGTTACTTCCTCCGAAGGAGAAGTACGCCGGCTGAGCCAAGGGTTCTGGGGCTTCGATCGCGAGCTGCTGGAGGAAGGGGAGTTTCTGACCTGCGACCGGGACTATTTCCGCAAAAACGGCAAACCTCTTCCGATCGTGGGCATGACATATATGACGTCGGACGTAGCCCGCCGGTTTCTGTACTTGCCGAACGTCTCCGTGTGGGACCGGGATATGGCGCAAATGAATAAGGCCGGCATCAATTTGATCCGGACCGGCATTTGGACCGCATGGCGCACGATCAGCTTTCTGGACGGGCATCCGAATGAGGATGTGCTGCGTGCGATCGATGCGTTTATTTTGACGGCTAAGCGGCATGACCTCGAGGTGACGTTCAATTTCTTCGCGTTTACACCGGAGGCATGGGATGGGGTCAATCCTTATCTCGATCCTCGCAGCGTGGAGGCTCAGAAACGGTTTATCGCCGCTGTCGTCTCTCGCCATCGCTTCAGCAAAAACGTGCATTGGGACTTGATCAACGAGCCTTCGATGTTTGATCCTTCGAGGATTTTCGCTGGCCCGCGTTCCGCGCAGGATCCGTTCGAGCGAGCGGCGTTTCGGCAATGGATTCGCGAGCGGCACGCTTCGATCGAGGAGCTTCAGGAGCGTTGGAACATGACGCCGGAGCAGTTGCCGGACTACGAATCGGTTGAACTGCCTGAAGAGCGCGACATCAGCCTGCATGCCGAGGATATGGCGCGAGCGAAGAAAAGCGCGCCGTGGCTGGACTATACGCTGTTCACGATGGAGATGCACAACCGCTGGGCTCGAGAGCTCACGGCAACCATTCGCGCGAATCAGCCTGCTCAGCTCGTCACAGTCGGCCAGGACGAGGGGCTGGCGGCGCAACGCCCGTCTCCGCTGTTCTACGCGGAAGCGGTGGATTACACGACAGTGCACTCGTGGTGGAAAAACGATGAGCTCGTGTGGGACGGCATTTTCGCCAAAGCGGCGGATAAGCCTTGTCTCGTGCAGGAAACCGGGATTATGTACGTGGAGACGCCGGACGGCAGAGCCAAACGGAGCGAAATGGAGCTTCGCAACATTCTAGAGCGGAAATATGCTTACTCGTTCGCCACCGGAGGAGCCGGCGCCGTGCAATGGATCTGGAACACGAATTTCTACATGGACAATGTGAATGAGTCCAATATCGGCGCATTGCGAGCGGACGGCACGGAGAAGCCGGAGGCGAACGTGTCCTATGACTTCGGCCGGTTCATGCGCGAGGCGGGACATCTCTTCGAAAGGCGCGCGTTGGAAGAAGTGGCGGCAGTGTACCCGTATTCGAACGATTTCTCGAATCGGAAGCTTGCCTTCGACGCCACCTCGCGAATGACGCGCGTGCTGAGCTATGAGATGAATGTGCCGTTCCGTGCGCTTAGCGAGTATCACTTAGATGCATTGATGGTGGATGTGGATGCGATTGCAGGTGCAGGGGCGCTTGCGGAGGCTGGAGCAGGGGCGAATGCTGAAGCTAGGGCAGAGACACATGCGGGTGCTGAAGTAGGAGCGGGTGCAGGTGCTGGAGCAGAGACACTTGCGGGTGCTGGAGTAGGAGCGGGTGCAGGTGCTAGTGCAGAGGCACTTGCGGGTGCTGGAGTAAGAGCGGGTGCAGGTGCTAGTGCAGAGGCGAATGCGAGAGCGGGTGCGGGGACCGATCAAGAGCTGCCGAAGCTGATCATCGTGCCTAGCGCTCACAATTTCAGCGATGAAGCGTTGGAGCGGCTGCTGGCTTACGTTCAGGAATCGGGAGCAACGTTGCTGTTCACCGGGCCGGTCAGCCTGGATGCGTACTGGCAGCCGGTTCAACGGCTGGCCGAGCTTGTGGGGCCTACGGAGCTCGGCAACGTGCTGCGCGAGGAGTCTCTGCAGCTAGGAGACCGCACGTGGCCCGTCTCTTTCGGCGCTCGGCGCATCGCCGAGCTGGTGAAGGAGCTGCCCGTCGGCCAGGCGGGACGCCGCGCGGCGGAAGTGACGGTCGTCCCGGTCGGCCGGGGACGGTTGATTTGGTGCCCGCTGCCGATTGAGCTGAGCGACCGCACGGACACGCTCCGCGCCGTCTACGCCCTCGCCCTCGACGAAGCCGGCGTAGCGGCGGAGCTCGAGTGGCTGCAAGGCGGCGGCGCGGCCGGCGTGTACGGGCGGAAGCTCCGCTTCGCGGCCGGCGCGGTGTATGTGTTCGTGTCGGAGTCGGGCGTCGACACGCCGATTGAAGTGCGCGACCCCGTGACGGGGCGCCGCTATGTCTTTGCGCTCGAGAGCGAGCGCTCGGTGTTGTTCGCCGCCGACGCGGCAGGCGAGCTGGTGGCGGTGTACCGCCCGAACGAAGTGCGGGTCGAAGTAAATTAAATGAAAAAACCTCTGGTGAACGTTCTCCAGAGGTTTTCTTTATGGGTATTACTATGTGACGTGACGGTGAAACGTTACGGTTACTGTGAAGATGGAGTTAGTGGCGGGTCAAGCGGACGGTCGGGGGCAATGAAGAGTAATATTTGGTCTACTTGGCGGATCTAGCTGGATTGGTTGCGGTGAGCTCTATTGGCCAGTCTTATGAACCACTTGAGTACTCAAGTATCCAGTCTGGATACCGAATTTCGCAAACCCAGCCCTGCAGCAGCAAGCTGAGTACTCAAGTAAACAAATTGCGAAGCCAGCTTCGCGTTTTGTTTACCTAGGTACTCAGCAGCTCCTTTTGTCGCCAAACCTGCGAAATTTGCTTCCTTATCTGTTTACTTGGGTACTCAGCGGCTCCTGATTGAGCCAAATGGCCGCTGAAACTCCCCCCGCCCCCACGGCCACCCGCTCTAACAACCTAATCTCAACTAAGCATGCCAAATGCGCGGCATCGGCAGCGGCTCCTTCCCCAACTCCGCCCAAATATAGCGCAGCAACAGCTCGGTCTTCAACTCCCTGCTCGCCGGGTCGTTCCACAGGTTGCGAAGCTCGCCCGGATCTTCTTGCAGATCGAACAGTTCTCCGTACGTCTGATTGTAATAAACCGTTAGCTTGTAGCGGCGATCCACATATGTTTTCTGATGGATCGTCGTCGGCTCGTGGCGGAACTCACAGATCGCATGATCCCGCGCCTGCTCCTTCTCCCCCGTCCAAATCTCCTTCTGATCAACCCCCGTCATCGCACGCGGCACCGGAATGTCGCAGAACGACAAGAACGTCGGCGCCAAATCGACCAGCGACTGAATCGACTCGGACTCGCGACCGGACGGCACATGGCCCGGGTAGCGCACGATAAACGGCAGCTTGATCAGATCCTCATAGTGGAACCCGCCTTTCGCCTGCAAGCCGTGCTGTCCGAAGAAATGGCCATGGTCCGTCGTGAACATGACAATCGTATTGTCCGCCAGCCCCAGCGCCTCCAGCTTGTCGAGGATATAGCCGATATATTTGTCCATCATGCTGATCATGCCGTAATAGACGCCTACCAGCTTTTTCCGGTCCTCCTCCGACAACCGCTGCTTTTTCCCATAGCCATAGTTCAAGTGCGAGCTGTAGCCGTGGATGCCGAAGCCGGATTCGCGCAGATGCGAGAAATCAGGCCGCTCCTCCTGTGTCATGCCGAAATGCGGCGGATTATTCTCATGCTCCCCAGGTACGACCGCGGGAATGGTGAGCGTATCCGGATCGTACATCGTGTCCCACGGTGCAGGAATCAAATATTCCGGATGCGGATCGAAAAAGCTGGACCACAAAAAGAAGCTGTCTTCACTCTCCCTGTACGATTCCAGCATCGCATTCGTCCGCTCGGCAATCCAAGTGTTATAATGGTACTCCTCCGGAATCGGCCAGTGGAACGTATGCTCAGGGTCCATCGTACCGGTCGGCGGCAAAAAGTAATCTCTCCAGTTTGTACAGCCTTTCTCCTCCATCCAGAGGGTGTAGTGCTGACCGACATGCGCTTCGTTCGTATGATTGCGCGCCAGCTCCACATGGTCGAATCCGTAAAACGGTCCATGAAACTGCTTCCAGAACTCCATATCCTGCAGCACCGGATAAGCTTCCAGCGAAGGATATTCCTCGGTTGATTTTAACGGTTGAAAATGGGCTTTGCCGATCAACGCCGTCTTGTACCCGGCATCATTGAACGTTTCCCCAACAGTCGGTCGATCCTCAAGCAGCTTCGTTCCTAACGTCCAAGCACCATGCTGGCTCGGGTACATTCCCGTAATGATCGACGCCCGGCTAGGCGTACATGTCGGATTCGGACAATAGGCGCGGTGGAACGTCGTCCCTTCCTTCACCAATCGATCCAGATTCGGCGTAGACAGCTCCGGGTTGAACGCCCCGATCGTGTTCCAATGCTGCTGATCGCTCGTGATTAGCAAAATGTTAGGTTTCTTTTTCATCCCCATCGACTCCGTTTCGTAGTAAAATAGACTAGTAAATCGAGATTGCCTAACAAGGAGTGAACCAAGATGTCGAATGCAATAAGGAATCCTAAGGTGGATGGATTTATGCGCAAGGCTAAGGCGTGGAAAGAAGAATTCGAATTGCTTAGAGAAATCGTGCTGGATTGCGAGCTGACCGAGGACATCAAATGGATGCATCCCTGTTATATGTTTCAAGATAAAAACATCGTGCTGATTCACGGGTTCAAAGAATACTGCGCGCTGCTGTTCCACAAAGGGGCTTTGTTGCAGGATCCTCAAGGCATTTTGATTCAGCAGACGGAAAATGTGCAATCGGCGCGCCAAATCAGGTTCACCAGTGTGCGCGAAATCGCGGCGATAAAGCCGGTGTTGAAAGCCTACATTCAAGATGCGATTGAGGTTGAAAAGTCAGGCAAGGAAGTAACCTTCAAGACAACAACCGAGTTCAAAATGCCGGAAGAATTCCGGACGAAGCTCGACGAGCTGCCGGCCTTGAAAAAGGCTTTCGAAGGTTTGACGCCTGGAAGGCAAAAAGGATATTTGCTCCACTTTGCTCAAGCCAAACAAGCGAAGACGCGCGAAGCCAGAATCGAAAAATACATGCCGAAAATTCTCGAAGGAAAAGGGATTGACGATTAGGCCGTCTCTTAAACTATAACGAATCGGCTTCAAACAACAAATAGCAGCATGTCAGATCGAAATGATCATTTTGTTAGGGGCGAGTTCCCGATGCAGGAATCTGAGTTCGAGTTTGCTGATTTTATCTACTACACGCCGTCCGGCATGGATAAGGAATGGCAGCTATGGCCGCTGCGGGCCGGTCGCAATGTGGCCAAACCCGACTATCGAGTCGGTCCGCGGCGGATCGAGTGTTACAGCTTGCATTTTGTCCTCGATGGGGCGATTCGGGTCGAGTATGGGGATGGTCGGGTCGACTTGCGGAGAGGCGATTTGTTCTGCTTGTACCCAGGAAAATCGTACTGCTACTACAGGCTGTCGCCTGAGCATGAGCCTCCCCTTCAGCTTCGTTGGCTGGCGCTGGATGGGCCGAAAGTCAAATCGCTGCTCGAGCTGACTGGGTTGACATCCGAAGCTCCGTTTCTTCACAACGCTTATAACACATCCGTCGAAGAAACGCTAGAGCGGCTCTATGAAGCGTTGAAAGCCGTTGCGACGGTTCGAACAGCGTTGTCCCTGGAGCTGCAAAGCCTGCTGCTCAAGCTGCTAGCCCAACTGATCCCGGATGTGGCCTCCGATAAACAAACGGCATCAGATGGCTACGGCTGGATTCGCCGATGCGTGGATTATATGGAGCTGCATGCGCTGGAAGGCATTACGGTGCAGCAGGTTGCGCATTATGCCGGGTTACACCGGTCGTATTTCTCCGATACATTCGCCCGTCAAGTCGGCGTCCCGCCGGCCGATTATTTACGGCAAATCCGCATGAACAAGGCGAAGCAGCTGCTGCTGGACACGGATGCCTCCGTTTCCGAGATCGCGCTCACGATCGGGTATCCGAACTTGTACTCGTTCACAAGAGCGTTCAAACAATATTTTCAAATATCGCCATCTGCTTATCGTCGCAACAGCTCGCATCTATAAAAAAGAAGACCCTTCACCAATTGTAACGGGTTCCGTTTTGAAGTAGAAGGAACTGTTTCGGCATTGCATTTGACACTAAAATTGGCTTTTAAGAAAAACCATCAGGGAAGATC
>NZ_BIMA01000006.1 GCF_004000845.1 Paenibacillus koleovorans NBRC 103111 | reverse complement strand
ACGGCTGCTGAAAAGCGGGCGAATTGTCAGGAACACTCTGTCGCTTCAATACGGTGAAGAACTAAAACATTCTTATCTGTACTAAAAAAGCGCAACCCTTTACGGGCTGCGCTTCGTTCTACTTGCTCGTACCTCCCACTTTCGATTCCCAAGACATCGCCGTATCCAAGTACGGTTCCGTCGCATTCACTATCGCCAGGTCCTTCCGGCCGTCCCCATTCAAGTCGGACACGATCAGCCTGCCCTTCGTCGGGCCCCATGGGCCGAGCTTGGACAAGTACCGGAACCGGTTCTTGCCCACCTGCACGTAGACGCTGAACGTTTGCGACTTCCGATCCCAGAACAGCACATCCTGGGCACCGTCTCCGTTGAAATCCGCCAGCCGTACGATACCGTTCTCCACTGTCGGCAGCTCCAGCGGCGGAGCCTCCCGCTCCCAGCGACCTGTCGCCAAATTAGGCGACAGCTGCAACCAGCGCGACGTCTGCTCGAACGGCGAGACCAGCTCTTCCTTGCCATCACCGTCCAAGTCGCCAGGTACTAGCTGGCTCGGCTTCTTCTTCCAGACGATCGGCTCGAACGCTCGGACGGTGTCTCCCTGAACGGACACCGCCTCCAGCTTCGTCCTCTCCTTGTTGGAGCCGGCCAGCACGAAACCATCGCTTTGCTCGTTCAAGGCTACTAGGTTCGTCATACCCGAAACACCGGTTTTCCAGCTGCGGTACGGGACAAACATCTTGCCCGTCGAGCGATACGATTCCAGCGTGCCATTCGACCGCATGACCCACAAATCGCTGAGTCCGTCGTTGTTCCCGTCATACAGCGTCCATACGTCACCGGCGCCTAACGGGATCGACGCCCACACGGTCTCCTCGCCGATCGGCTCGTTCCGATAGCCGCCGAACGCACCGCGCTTCACTAACAGCTCGCCTCGGTCCACCGCCCATTGCACCACATCGCTTTGCCCGTCCCCAGTCACATCAGCCAGCTGTACGTTTTTTCCGTCCATCGGCTGTGCAAGCGCAACGCTTTTCCCCGGCGTGAACGGCACGAAGTCGTTGATCGAGATGAACCGATAGCCTTTTTGCTGAAGCGCCGGCAGCAAGTTTTGCAATATGCTCTTCGGCTTAGCCGGATACACATATTCCGGCAATCCGTCGCGCACCACCGGCTTGCCTTGTGCGTCTAGGACAGGCTCGAGATGTTTGAACTCAAGAAACGGATGATAAAAAAACGAAGGCAGCCTACCGCCTTTTTCCAATTGATTCAGAATAAACTCCGCTCCGCGATTGTACGGAATATAGGATAACGGTGTCGGAACATTAATCGAGCCGAGCGACGACTCGCCAAAGCCGTAATTGCGACTCGTCGTATATTGAGGATGAGCGGCGTTGCGGTTTTTTTGCACATCCGCCTGATAATTCAAGCCGAAATAACAGCGGAACACCGCATCCTGCTCCGCCTTCGTATGATAATGGGGAGCCTCCCAGAATTGCGGCTGCAGCCCGATGCTCTTGAACAAGCGGATCGCCTCGTCGACGCGCTGTTTGGCGAAACCCGGCGTCTTCGTTGCCTCCACATCGATAACGTCGAATTCATTGCCGATGCCTGACTCCTGGTGTCCATCCGTCCGGAACACATCGCCGACTTGATGCGTATAGCCGTGCATCCCGATGACCGCTCCGCCGGCTACCGCGCTCTTCAGCAAGCTAACGAACGAACTCGCATACGGATTGTCCTGCCGGTCGAGCGACACGTCATACCGGGCGCCGTCCTTGTTCACGTTAACCCACCTAGGGATGATCGCCATCTGATACCGGACCCCGTGTGCCTGCAGCATCTCGAGAACGGCGCGCAGCTTGCCGAGCTGCTCTGGGCCTTCATACTGGCCTCCTGGGCCGATGTCCTCCAGCCGCATCAGGATGATTCGTTCCTCGTTGTCGTTCCCGAGCGCCGACATGTAGGTGACGGAGCTGAAAACACCCGCCAGCAGGCCGACGAGAAGCAGGATGCGGAACTTTTTTACGAGTCGCGGCAAGAAAGATGGCTTCAACAATGATGACTCCCCCAAGGTGAAAAAATTAGCTTCCATCTAATCATATGCTAAAGCGTTTTCAAAGTCAGCAACAAATTAACCCCGCTGCCTATCGAAAATGTTCGATCGCAACGGGGAATCTGGCGATGTATTAAGCAGCTGTATTCGCGGCGGTTACTTGCTTGTCCGAAGCAATGTATTTGACGAGCAACGTCAAAGCGCCCAGGCACAGGATGCCTCCGATCAAAAACGGCAAGCTGATGTTCAAATAAAAAGCGCCCATGCCCATCATCGGACCGGCCACCCGGCCTAAACTGTCCATCGAGGAGCTAAGCCCGGACGCAACGCCTTGCCCAACCTTCGTCTTCTGTGTAATCAGGGAGGTGACGCATGGACGAATCAGTGCATTTCCGGCTGCAAAAACAGACATGTACAGGGTCGCGGTAATCAAATTGCTGGAAAACAACAGTAGGAAAAATCCGATCGCCGAAAGGACGAGGCCCATCCCGATCACTCTCGATTCACTGCCGTTTTTGATCATTCGACGCACCACTCCGCCTTGAATTGCCGCACCGACAATGCCGCTGACCAGGAACATGATGCCCATATCCTTCGGCGTAGCTCCGAATTTCTCAACCTCGAAGTACTGCAATGTCGCTTCCAAGCCGGCAAGCGTGAACGACACGAAGAAAGACAGCACGTACAGAAACTTGAGTGGACCGGCAAATGCCGTCCAGCGGGAAGCTTTTTTCTGGGTGCGGATCGAACGTTTCTCCTTCGACAGCGACTCTTTCAGAATCACAGCGGCGAAAATCAAAGTGGCTGCCGAGAGGCCGGATGCGACGAAGAAAGGCACATTATTGCCGAATACGCTGAGCAAGCCGCCGATCGCCGGTCCGAAAATAAAGCCGAGCCCGATCGACATGCCGACGAGACCCATTCCCTTGGTCCGATTCTCGTTGGAGGTGATGTCCGCTACATAAGCGACTGCACAAGCGGTTGCCGCCCCGGAGAACAACCCGCCAAGTAGGCGGGAGGCATACATCAGCGTGAGGTTGCCGTCTGCCAGACCGAACAATAGAAAGCTGACGGCAAAGCCGGCCAACCCGGTCAGCAGCACCGGGCGTCGCCCTACTCGGTCCGACAGCGCCCCCCATAGGGGCGACATGAGAAACGATACGGCCGAATACAGCGCGAGCATCGTACTAAGATGAAACGGAGACACGAGCTCCGGCATAATCGGGATAATGATTCCGAAGCCGATGAAGATCGTCATCAGAATGAACATGATCGTAAGCATGGATTTTTTCATAACGGGAAAGCCTCCTGAAGCTGGAGCGATTTGGAACGCCCTTATCTTACCACAACTTTTCGGCCAATAAAAATGAACAATTGGAGAACGAAAAGGACGGCCAGAACGCAACCGCTCGCAATAAACGGGGCATGATAGCCGATGGAATCCGACAAAATGCCCGAGATGATCGGGCCGATGACCGTGCCGGCGCCTTCGATCGTCAGGAAGAAGCCCCATACCGCTCCACGCTTCTCCTTCGGAATGACCGAGGCGATAAGCGCATTCCACGACGGGATGAGCAGCGCATACCCCACTCCGAGCGCACCCACCATAATCAATAATAGAGCCAGTCCGTCCACATATGTAAAGATAAGCAGCGACACTGAGCTGACGACCAAGCCGGCATGTACAAATCCTTTGTATCCGAAACGGTCAACAAGCTTCCCGACTGGAATCAGGAAGACGACGGTTATAGCGCCGCCAACGACTAAGAACAAGCTGTATTGCTCCGGCGTCAGCTCCAGCACGGTTCGCGCGTAAATGGTAAGCACCGGCGTCAACAAACCGATCGCGAACGTCTGGGCGAACAGGGCGGGATAGAACAACCAGCTAACGTGGAGCGAAGCTCGTACTTCTGCGATATAAAGGCTGGAGCGAGCTTTCCAGTCGGCCCATTTTGCGTTCATCCGTTGGTTAAAAGGGGCTAGTTCCCCCTGGGCGGCAGCTCTCGTCTGCCATAGCTTGCGCAGCTGCCGGAAGCCGCCTCGCTCCGAGCTCGGGAGGAACAAGGAGATGATGACGCTGATCCCGATCAGCACGAGCAGCAACCGGAACGCGCCTACATATGTATCGCTGATGAAAAAGTTGATGACGACCGGCCCCAGCCCGATTCCTGACAACCACGCCAAGTAAATGACGCTCATCATCGTCCCGTTTTGCGAATCGCCGCCTTTCTCCGTTGCACCGGTAATCACACATGGCCATAGTGGCGAGGTACCGACTCCTAGGAATGCAACCGCAACCAAGATCCAGCTGAAGTGGGAGAAAAAGATGAGGATGAGCAAGGACAGGAAGGTCATCAGGACACCCGTCAGCATAACCGGTCGATACCCGATTTTGTCGATCATCCAGCCGATCGGGCCGCGGAACGCATTGTCTCCGATATATTGAATCGCCATCGTCCAGCCTATGATAATCGCCGAGATGCCGAGCACCGACTTCATATAGACGGGCAATATCGAGATCAGAATCGCGCCTTTTACAAACTCCACGAGAAACATGATGAGCAGCAGTTGGATGACGAACGGGGAAAACACTTGCTTCTGGTTGGTCCAAAACGAACGGATGGCGTTTAACATGGGTCACCTCTACAACAATTTCATATACGGAGTTCTTGCATCCGCGTCTGTTTTTGATATACTCAAGCTTGTTATTAATGGAACCAAGAAATTTGTCGAAGGGCAGGGATGACCAGATGGACCACCATCGCACTCCCCTTTTTACCGCACTCACCGAACATGCCGCGAGAAACCCGCTTCAATTTCATATTCCCGGTCATAAAAAAGGCCGTGGCGCCGACGAGGAGTTTCGAACGTTTATTGGAGACCGTGCGCTCTCGATTGACTTAATCAATATAGCACCTTTGGATGATTTGCATCAACCGACCGGCGTTATTGAAGAAGCGCAGAAGCTCGCAGCCCATGCGTTCGGTGCGGACTATACGTATTTCTCCGTCCAAGGGACCAGTGGCGCCATCATGACGATGATCATGACCGTTTGCGGAGAAGGCGATAAAATCATTGTGCCCCGCAACGTGCATAAATCGATCATGTCTGCGATTATTTTTGCCGGGGCGAAGCCGGTGTTCATCTCGCCGGTCAAAGATCCGAACCTGGGCATCGATCACGGAATTACGACACGGTCGGTCAAAAAAGCGCTGGAGCGCCACCCGGACGCCAAAGCCGTTCTCGTCATCAACCCGACTTACTTCGGCATATGTGCCAACCTGAAAGAAATCGTCGACCTCGTGCACAGCTACGACATTCCCGTACTCGTAGATGAAGCCCATGGCGTGCTGATCCACTTCCATGACGAGCTGCCGATGTCCGCTATGCAGGCCGGTGCTGATATGGCCGCTACTAGCGTACATAAGCTCGGCGGTTCGATGACGCAGAGCTCCGTCTTGAATGTGCAGGGCCATCGTATCAATCCGAAGCGGATCCAGACGATCATCAGCATGCTGACGACAACCTCGACTTCCTACTTGCTGCTCGCCTCGCTCGATACGTCCCGGCGCAACTTGGCGCTGAACGGCAGGGGGATGGCGGAGCACGCGATCGAGCTCGCCAACTATGCGCGCAGCCGGGTCAACGAGATGCCGGGATTGTACTGCTTCGGCGAAGACATCCTCGGCTCCGAGGCGACGTACAGCTACGATCCGATGAAGCTGACCGTCCACGTCCGCCATCTCGGGATGACCGGCTACGATGTCGAGAACTGGCTCCGCGAGCGCTACAATATCGAGATTGAGCTTAGCGATATGTATAACATCCTGTGCCTCATTACGCCTGGCGATACGCGCGAAACGGTCGATACACTATTGACGGCGCTCGCCGAGCTCGCTAAGGGCTATGATCCGACCAACCCGCCGGCGGAGATGAACATCGAGACGCCGGTCGTGCCGCAGCTGTCGCTGTCCCCGCGCGACGCCTTCTACGGGGATACGGAAGTGATCGATTTCAAAAATTCAGCGGGCCGGATTATCGCCGAATTCATTTATGTGTATCCGCCGGGCATTCCGATTCTGCTGCCGGGCGAAGTCATCGCACAGGTGCATGTCGACTACATCATCGATCATGTGGAAGTTGGATTGCCGGTGAAAGGACCGGAGGATCGTTCGATCCGCCAGGTCAAAGTAATCGTGGAGACGACTCCAATCGAGTAAAAAGTGAAAAGGCTGCCTCACAGGTGCGATTGCACTTGGAGAGCAGCCTTTTTTTCGATGGACTTCTTGCTTAATATTGATCTCTAGCCGACAGAATCGGCATGCGCGCGTATAGAAATTCGGACAGCTCCATCGCCTCTTCGAGCTTCAGGTGGAACGTTTGCTGCAGATAGGTCAGATTGGTCAGGTCATCGGCGTCGAGGAGGGAGGAATGGTTCGTCTGCATACAGATGACAAGCGGCTTGCCGAAAAAATGATTCGTGTAGACGATGGCAAAATCATAACGCGCCTTCTCCGTCGCAAAGCCTACGAAATTCACTTGCGCTTGCTCGGATAAATCATAGAAACGCTCCAACATTCGAATCACCTTCCCATTCGCCGATTATTCAGAATATTTAGTTATTTGTCTACTATAGCACGGATCCGCCTTGTCTGACTATACCTAAACTTGGAAATCGGCAGGGCCGAGCCGTAATCCTTGCCTTGAATTCCCTATTTTGAAGTGCTATGATGGTCATGAACTTGTATGCTCAAAAGGTAGGTGTCGTTATGGCGCAAAGCGCTTACATGTACTTGTCCGAAAGCTCCGTTACCCCCACCCTATCCGTCGGGGAGCTCAAGGAGCGTCTGCTCCACTACAAGGACCAATTGAAGCTCACCGGGCAACAACTGGGCTGGGAATACGCGGAATCCGCATTTCCGTACACGATCGAGACGAAGCCGGAAGGCGCCGATAGGTGGTTTTACTTGAAGGGCACGACGCCCTCCTACAATCATATCATTCTCGGAGTAGGCACTAAGGCCGCTGAAGACAAGGAACGCGCTTATGTGCAAGTGGTGCTCCCTTCCGGCTCCACCCACGGCGACAAAGCCAAGGGCAACGAGCTTTGCAAGTACTTGGCGAAGACGCTCAAGGCCGAGCTCCACCTGTTCAATGGTCGAGTGATGTATTTCAATCCACGTAAATAAAGATAGTCCGGACAGCCTCTGCCGCCATCGCGGTCGGGGGCTGTTTATTGTTTGCGTCGGGGTGCCAGCAGCACCTTGAGCTCGTTCTGCTCCTTGCTCCCTGCTCCTTGCTCCTGCCCCTTGCTCCCTGCTTCATCCTCCATGCTCCATGCCCCTCGCCCCAAACCACTCGCTCCATGTCCCACGCCTATTGCCAAATCCCCCCTCACCCCGCCACCTGAACAAAAAAACCTTCCAAACCCTAATCGGGCAGGAAGGCTTTCGCGGTCTCACTCAAGATTGCTTCGCTTCTTCTTCAACGATCTGATCGTAGATGGCCGAAACGCGGTTCCATTCTTCGTCATCTTCTATGTTCACCAAGAAGGCGTCTTCGTCCTGTTCTTCCACCCGGAAGATCATGCCGTCCGCTTCCGGATCGTTCCGGTCGATCAGAACAGCGTATGCTTGATTCTGGGATTCGAACGTATAGACGATCACCATCTCGTGCTCGTTGCCGTCTTCGTCCGTGACCAGGAATACGTCCTCGTCGTGCTCATCTCCACAGCCGCAGTTATCGTCATGCTGGTGGTCGCTCATGCCAAGCCCTCATTTCATCACTGAATTGGAAATCTAGCCTATAGTATCATTTCTGGGCTGGGCAGGTCAATGAAACGGCACGCGGTTATTCCGATTTGATCACTTTCTCCGAGACGACCGTCCAGTCGTCCTCCGGACTCAGCTTCATCAGGAAATGCACCTTATAGTCGCCGTAGGCATCAAATGTAACGCCCGAGAACGGCCACGGATACCAGAAGCTCTCCATCGGCTCGTTCAACACGGCCGGATCGCTGCTGCGAAGCACGTTGCCGTCCGGACGAACGATCTCGATCTTGAACGCGTAGATCGGCGTATCCAAGTTGTCCACTTGCGGGAAAACGACGAAGTCGATCTTGTCGCCTTGTTTGACTTTGCCGAACGGCTGCTTGATCTGATAATCCTTGTTCACGTCTCTGGCAACGAACATATGAACGTTCGGCTTGTAGATCGAAGCGGTCTTGGTCGCATCATCCCACTTCAGCAGCCCCTGCATCGAAGTCGTCAAGCTCCGCATCGGCAGAACGGCCCGGCCCGAAATAACAAAGGCAGGCACTTCCCCCGTAATGGCTTCCTCATTATTAATCAAGACCTTCACCTTAGTAAAGCCCTGAAAGTCGCCCCACGGCGAGCTCGCGTAGGCGATTCCCGCTCCCAGGACCAAAAAAGCGCAGGTAAGGACGAGCAATCGTTTTCCTTTCATGACGATCATAACCTCCATATCGATTTCTTCTGCTAGATTATACTCCGCTCATATCGATAAGTTGCGATCGTTTTAATTAAATTCATGCGCAATTAGATGCTATTCATCCGGATTGAAATATAGTAAAAGGTTACCGGAATCTTCCAGAATAACCGAATCGGCCTATTCATCCAGATGGACTCGTGCTCCCTACCGTTCTAGTTCGGCTCCATCTCCAATTCCGCAATCCGCTTCTCCACATACCGCGTATCTTTGTGAGCGATATACGTTTCCGCTTTTTCCACTATGACCGACGTGTTGTATTCCGGAATGCCTGCGTACGGCTCATAAACGCCTTTTGGCAGCAGCACATTACCCTCCGGCCAGTATACCTCCAGATTGCCGCGTTTCATATCGGCGAATTTCGCACGACCGATGAACGTCCCATGCGTATTGTAAACGGCCACCGCCTCGCCCTCCCGAATCGACAATCCCTCCGCGTCCTCCGGATGAATGAGCACATCTTCTCGCATCGCTTCGTTAAAAGGATCTTTCTCGCTGTACACCATCGAGTTGAATTGTTTGCCCCGACGGGTTGTGACGTAGAAATGACCCTCCGGCTTACGCAGCTCCGGCACTTGAATGGCCAGCAACCTGCCTTTACCGTCATCGGTCGGACAGACGCCTTGCTCGCACAACCACGCTCCTCCCCATTGGAAAACGTCGCCCTTGCGCTGCAATTGTTGGACGCCGTTGTAGTACGGTATTACTTCCGCGATCTCGTCACGGATGCTTTGCGCGCTCTCCATCCCCAGCTTAGCCGCTTTCTCCGGCCGCACCCGCTTCGCCAAGTCAACGTAGATCGCCCATTCCGCTCGGGCTTCCCCGATCCGCGGTCCTTCGATCTCGGGACTAAAATACACCATACGCTCGGTGCTCGTCGAAGTGCCGCCTCCTGGCTGCTCATAGCGCGTCATCGCCGGCAGCAGAATCACTTCTTCTTGAGCATCCACTAAAGAAGATGTATTCAAAATAATGTCCTGGTGCACGCGCAGTTCGACCGCCTCGAGCGACTCGCGGATGAATGCCGGATCCGGCATCGTCTCGAGAAAATTGCCGCCGCTCGTGTAGAACACCCGGGTGCGACGGTCGTGACCGGCGGGCAGCAGCGCATTCTCGAGCGTCAACCCAACGATATCGCCTTCCCAAGCAGGCAGCTCGAAGCCCCACTGCTTCTCCAGCTTCTCGCGACCCGCCGCGCTGTTCGAGACGCCGCCGGGCAACGACATCGGCTCCGCGCCCATCTCCCCGGCGCCTTGTACGCCGCTATGCCCGCGGATCGGCATGACGCCGCAGCGCTCGCGGCCCACGAACCCCCGAAGCATGGCCAGATTGGCCACCTGGGACACGTTGTCGGTCCCGAACCGGTGCTGCGTGAGCCCCATGCTCCACACGAACACCCCGCTCTTCGCCGTGGCCAGCTGCCTCGCGAACAACTCCATCTCCGGCCGCCCGAGGCCGGAGGAACGTTCGAGCACGTCCCACGGCAGCGCCTGGACGTGCGCCCGCACGTCGTCCACGCCCTCCGTGTGGGCTCGGACGAACGCCCAATCGATGGCGGAGCCGGCTGCCTCCGCCTCCATCTCGAACCAGGCCTTCATGACGCCGTTCATGAAGGCGATGTCGCCGCCGATGTTCACCTGCACGAACGAGTCGACGATCTTCGTCCCGAATAAAGCGCTTTCCGGAATCGACGGGATCCAGTAGTTCTCCATCGACGGCTCGCGGTACGGATTGACGACGATGATCTTCGTGCCGGCTTTTTTGGCGGCATACATGTATTTGGTCGACACCGGCTGATTATTCGCGGCGACGGAGCCCCAGAAGATCAGCACGTCGGTGCCGATCCAGTCCTTGTAGCTGCAGCTCGAGGCGGAGATGCCGAGCGACCGCTTGAGCGCCGTCTTGCTCGGCGAGTGGCAGATGCGCGAAGCATTGTCCACATTGTTCGTGCCGAGGAACCGCGCCACCTTGCCTCCCGCGTAATACACCTCGTTCGTAATGCCTCGAGCGGTCAAATAAAACGCGAGCTGCTTCGGATCGACAGTGCGAATCTTGGCCGCGATCCGGTTCAGTGCCTCGTCCCAGCTGAGCCGGGTGAACTTCGTCTCGCCCTTGCGGCGCGACATCGGGTAAGGCAGCCGCCCCAGCTTGCGCAGAGCGGTGCTATCCAGCGCGCGCAGCTTCTCGATATCCTCGAACCATTGCGACGGGATGGCCGGCATCGTGTTCAGCCGCAGCACATTGAGACGGGTCGTGCACAGATGCGGACCGGAGAGTGTCTGGTCGCGAAGCCCGGACACGCCAAGCGCGCACCCGTCGCAGACGCCCTGTGTCAGAATGCGGTAAGCGTAAGGCAAATTGTCGCGATTATCGTAAGCAGCCTTTAACGTATCCAGGATATGATGCGGCTTCACGTGGCCAAGTCCGAGCGGCATTTTGCTTACCCATAGCGCCGGCTTGAGCGACGTGTCCAGCTTCACCGGACCCGTATGTTTCGTTTTCCCCATATGTACACTCCCTTATCATGTGCCTAACATGGACTTTCCAGGAAAAAGCCGATGTCGTCTGTACGTGAGGTGAGCGATGCTTTATGCTAATCATAGCACGCACGAACCGGAGCTAACATCCACTATTTTACGATGATGCGGAGGGGTTTCCTTGCTCGACAACGACATGCCCGTCACAACGAAGTGGCCGATTCGCCGTTACCGCGGCGACGACTGGGAGCTGACCGACGATTCGATCGTAACCGAATATCCGCTTACGCTATATGTAAATGACCGCGAGTTCGCCACGATCGTCTGCACCCCGGCCGATCTCGAGCCGATGACGATCGGCTTCCTCGCCTCGGAAGGAGCGATCCGCTCGGTCAACGATATCGAGCGGCTGTCGATCGACACGGCCTCAGGCCGAGCCTTCGCCGATCTCAAGCGCAAGTCGGCGCTCGACCCGGCGCTGTTCACGAAGCGCCGCATCGCCTCCTGCTGCGGCAAGAGCAGGCAGTCGTTCTACTTCCAGGCTGACGCCCAAACCGCGAAGCCGCTGCCGCCTCCCGGCGAGGAGCCGCCGATGCTGAGCGCAACGCAATGCTTCGCGCTTATGCAGCGGCTGCATGCGGCGGCGGATGTCCACCGCGAGACCGGCGGCGTCCACCAAGCCGCGCTCGCCGATGCCGACGGCCGCGAGCTGATCGCCGCCTTCGCCGATATCGGGCGGCACAATGCGCTCGACAAGCTGTACGGCTATATTTTGACCGCCTGCATCGACACCTCCGACAAGACGATCGTCTTCAGCGGCCGTCTCGCCTCGGAGGTGGTCCTGAAGGCGGTCAAGATCGGCGCGCCGGTGCTACTCTCGAAGTCGGCGCCTACCGACCTCGCGCTGCAGCTCGCCGACGAGCTCGGCTTGACCGCCGTCGGATTCGTACGCGGTGCCGGCATGAACGTCTACACGCATGCCGGCCGGATTGCGGACTAAGCCCCGCCGGGGCGGCTATCGTAACTGAAGACTGGCCGGCCAGCTCCCTCCGCCCTGCTACGCTTTATACCGGGTCAATATGCAAGGGACGCCCTTGCCCACCGCTCCGGGCTCGCGCATCCGGGCGGCATAGCGCATCCCTCTGGCGCAAGGCGTTTTGCACACCTCGCAGATGTCCGAGGTGACCGTTCTCAACTGATAGGAGCCCCCCGAGGTTGGGGCGGCTTTCTTTTTCGTTTTGCCCTTCGCGGCCATCGCTTCACGCTGCTCCTCTCAACCGGCCGGGTGCCCGACCTTCTCAAGCAGTGTATGGCCGGGCGACCGATCGGACCTCCGCGAACGCCCGGAATCGCCAAAACATTTTTACGCAAACAAGCCTGCTATTATTATCTCGAATCCAAAACCGTATTCTTTTTTTTTCCATATAAACGTGATACATTAGAGGGGATGCAATTGGGCTTACGCCCGCTCATCGCAGAAGGAGGTTCATTATGAAGTTCCAACTACGAATGATCGGCTCGGGGTCCGCTTTCGCCAAGGCGTACTACAACAACAACGCGCTTGTCGCTTGTAACGGATACACGCTGATGATCGATTGCGGAATTTTGGCGCCTATGGCGCTTCACAAGATGAATTTCCCGATGAACGACATTCAGGGCGTGCTGGTGACTCATCTGCATGCCGACCATATAGGCGGATTGGAAGAATACGCCTTGCGTATGAAATATATGTACCAGCTCAGACCGTCGCTCTATATTGAGGAGAATCTGATAGAGCCGCTCTGGGACGATTCGCTCAAGGCCGGCCTTCGCTACACTGTCGAGGGCGAATCGACGTTGCGTGATTTCTTCGACGTCGTTCCGCTGAAGTGCGACGTCCGTCAAGAAATTCAACCCGGACTGAGCGTAGAGCTAATCCGAACGAAGCATTTCCCGAACATGCCGAGCTATTCCGTCGTGCTGAATGACAAAGTATTCTACAGCGGCGACATGACGTTCAATCGGGCGCTGCTGGACGAGATGTTCGTACGCAGGCAATGCGTGCAGGTACTGCATGATTGCCAGCTCGAAGGCAACGGACTCGTCCATTCGACGCTGAACGAGCTGCTCAGCCTGCCGGAGGAGTACCAGGAGCGGATCTTGCTGATGCATTACGGGGATTCGATGCCCGACTACATGGGCAAAACCGGCAAAATGACCTTCATCGAGCAACATAAACCATATGAATTTCTAGCGGCTCCTTAGCGGCCGAAGTGCTTATGCAGAACGACAACAACCCCGCGGCGGCCGCGGGGTTGTCTGGAATTGGCGGATCGTTCAGACAGAGCGTCAGAACGAAGGCAAATTGTCCAGGTTGTTGCTCGGGTCTCCATCCGCATCTCCGCGGATGTAGAGCTCACCGTCTCTGCCTTTGAACAAATTCACGCCTTGGATACGGCCCTGGTTAACTTCTTCGCGTGCCGATACGTAATCCAATTCGCGGCCGGACGACGTCTTGAACGCCGTCAAGTCACCGTCTCCGTTTTTGCGGACGGCGACGAACGATTCTCGCTCACCCTTTTGCAGACTCATAGCTTCATCCTCCTTAGCTGACAAATGCAGGCCTAGTATTTCCTTTACGCCACCAGTTTATGTTCCGGTCGCATCGGGCAAATCCAGATCCAACAATGGCAAATCCCTTTGGAGGTCTCGAGATGGTCTCACGGTTCCTGGTTCCGGTCTACTGCGTATTGGTCGTCATCTCCTCGCTCGTGCTCGAGCGCGCCTCATATCCGCTTATCACGCTGCTGATCGGCGGTCTCCTGCTCGTCGTCTACTTCATGGAATTCCGCCATGCCAAGCTGCATGTACTGAGATTCGCCCTGCTCGTCGCCTTGCATTATTTCACCCAGTTGAACTGGGTATTGCCGGTATTCCTGCTCTTGCTTGGCCGGGACTGTTATCCGATCAAATCCCTGCCAAGGATGTTGCTCCTCTGGAGCCTCTACTTCGTGTCCTATACAAGCATTCGATTATTCTACTCGACGATTAACGATTACGCGATCCTTGTAAGCGTATACGATGCGCTCGCTTTTGGTTTAACCATCTACCTGAGCAAGTTTCTGTTCAAGTCGGAGCAGAGCAAGGAGCTGTTGGGCACGCAAAACCGACTGCTCTCCACTCGAGACGGCTTGACCGGTCTTCACAACTACGACGCCTACCACCGGCAAGTCGAGCAGCTGCTGATCGGCCGCACGCCGCTCATTCTGATCATCATCGACTGTACCGATTTGAAATCCTACAATAATGTACAAGGCTTCTCTGAAGGCGACCGTCTGCTGAAGGAAATCGCCGAGCTGCTCAAGGTGCTGTTCTCCGATGCTTATGTCATCTCCCGTTATGGCGGCGACGAATTCGCGCTGGCGATCAATGCGAACAATCCGGATGAGCGGATTACTAGCGTACGGCAGCTGCTCGAATCCGAAATCGCCAAACTGACCGGGGTCAAAATCACGTACGGCTATTCTACTTATCCAATTGACGGGTATACGAAGGAAGAGCTGATCCATGCAGCGGAAAAAATGCTGTTCTCGATGAAAAACGAGATGTGGGTAAAACGGGAAAACCATCTGATCCGCTCCGAGAAGCTGCGTGTCGTCGGAGAGCTCGCCTCGGGCATGGCACATGAAATCCGCAACCCGCTCACGACGGTGAAGGGCTTCCTGCAAATTTCGCGCTCCAACCAATACAATATCGAGCCCTGGTACGAGCTCATTATGGACGAGATCAACCGGATGAGCGAGCTGACCGCCGAATTTTTACAATTTTCCAAGCCCCATGTCGTGCATTACAAGGTGAGGCCGATTCATCCGTGTGTACACCGCGTTATCTCGTTGATGGAATCCGAAGCGCTGCGGCTTGGCCACCAAATAATATATTTACCCCAAAATCCGGAGCTTGAAATGCTGATGGATCAAGATAAGCTGGTGCAGCTGCTGATGAATCTGGTGAAAAATTCGTTCGAGGCGATGACGGAGGAAGGGACGGTCACCATTCGTCTATATGAAAGCGGGCAATATGCGGTCATTGAGGTGGGGGACACGGGTAAAGGCATTCCCGAAGCCGAGCTGGCCAAAGTGTTCCACCCGTTCTATACGACGAAGGAAAACGGGACGGGCCTCGGGTTGTCCATCTGCCACAAAATCGTGCAGGACCACGGCGGCAATATGGAAGTGGAGAGCAAGCTGATGGTCGGCACCACCTTCCGGCTCTCCTTGCCGAAAGCGATTCAGTCCGCGGAGACGGGGAGTTGAAGCGGCTTCTTCATCCGCACATGCTCGATGCCAGCATCCAAGAACGGCTCCGTCGAGATGACGGCATACCCCATTTTGGCGTAAAACGCGGAAGCTTGCACCTGCGCATCGAGCACAGCAAACGTATAGCCAAGTTGAACAGCCTGCCGCTCCATCGCTTCCACCAGCAACCGTCCGTAGCCTTTCCCGCGGAACGACTTCAAGATGGCGATGCGCTGCAGCTTGGCGCTGCCCGGCTCGTATGTCTTCAGCCTGGAAGCTCCGAGCTCGGTTCCATTCTCATCCCTCAGCAAAAAATGCACGGCAGCATTCGCAGAAATGTCGTATTCATCGACCTCCAGCTCCTCGGCTACCCCCTGCTCCTGCACGAAAACATCCTTGCGAACCCGCAGACATTTCGCCAACTCCTCTTGACTGTTCACAATCGCAACGTTCATGCTCCTATCCTTTCTGCCATCGAATGCTCCTTGTTCCTTACATCCGCAGCGTAACCTGATTGCCTGAGCTGTAGTGTCGAAGCCCTCTGTAGAACAAAACCGAACTGCCCGTCAGCAGCACCAGCGATGCACCGATCAATCCGAATGCGAACGGCCACTCAACCGTCTTCAGCAATCCGATCGGGATATAGCTGATGAAGCCGGCCGGCACCAATGTGAACAAAAGCAGCTTGCCCGCTCCGCGAAAAATATCGGTCGGATACGTGGCGAACGTCAAGAAGCCCATGTTCAATTGCATGCCCAGCGCCTCGGCGTTGCCCATATAGAAAGCTAACGACTGTACAAGCAAATTAAAGCAAATAAACAGCAGCGTGGCAAGCAGCAGGCCGATTCCGAATTTTAACAGTCCTCCTGCGCTATGCTGGCCGAACATGCCGTACAGCCCTAACCCGAACACGACATCTCCGATCGCCGATACCGACATGCGGCTCACGAGCACATGCGGCAAAACCGGCTTCGGCTGAACGAGAAACGTCTCCAGCTGCCCGTTGGCGATCAACCCTGCAAGCGTGAAGCAATTGCCGAACAACACCGCAGCGACACCGAACCCCCCGGCGCCGATGGCCCACATCATCATGACATCCTCGAACGTCCAACCATTGACCACCTGGAAACGATGAAAGTAGACGCCCCAATAAAAAATCCAGACGATGTTGTTCACAAACATCATGCCGGCCGTCAGGAAGAAGCTGAGCCTATATTCGAGCGCTCCGGCCAAATTCAGCTTCCAGCAGGCGACGATTACTTTCAACAAGGGCAGCAGCCTTCCGTTCGACCCTCTTGCGTCAGCCTCCATTGACATGCAGCTTTTTCACTCCTTTCCGATATACTGCGAACGCTCCCGCCATCAGCACTACGATCCAGATCAATTGGATGCCGATCATCCGTATCCATTCCGCAGCCTCGAATCGAACGGCCGTCTTAGCGGTGAAGTAGGCAATTCCCTGAAACGGCAGCCAGCCGCTGATTGTCTGTAGGGCGCCCGGGAACATCTCAAGCGGCAGCAGCATGCCGCCGATCGTGAACAGCAGCTTCGAGTAAACGAAATCTAGCCCTCGCGTCTCCTCGACCCAGAAGGCGCACAGCGCCACCATCATGTTCATGGCGTATTGGATGGTGAATGCCCCGAGCAATACAACAGCTAGCGCGGCCAAAGACACAAGACTTGGCGTGGACCAACCGAACACCGCGATCCCCAGCATACTGCCGATAGCCAGATTGACCATGAACCGGATGAGCGCCTCTCCCATAAAGGCCGAGTAGTGGTACAGCACATAATGGATCGGGCGAAGCAGCTGGTAGCCTACGTCGCCGTTTTTTACTTCCGTCTCAATCTTCGCCACCAGCTTCGGAAATGCAAGGATGACCGATTCCGCCACGATCAAATACCAGATGATTTGTTTGTATGTGTACCCCTCTATACGATCTGTCCCTTCACCCTCGAAGGTCACCGTCCATACTTGCATGAAAATGTACAAGATCAGCAGCAGAAACAAGGAGCGAAACGCGAAGTCGGCGACATAAGCCAAATGGCTGCGAACCGTAATTCGCCCGACCGCCGTATATTTGCTTGCTTTACCGACCCAGCTCCAGCTCACTGCGGATCCCCTCCGTTCTTGAGGTGTGCTCATATATCCGCGTTATGATTTGCTCCATAGGGGGGTCCTCGATCGTCACATCCTCCAACCGGAAGGCGCCTACAATATCCGCCAGCACCGTCTCAATCGTCACCCGGGACGTATCGACCGAGAGTGTCGCCTCCGTCCCCCGCTCCGCTAACAGCTCTACGCCTTCCCGGCGCAATGCCGTCCAATCGCCCGGCTCCCGCAGCCGCAGATTGATCGTCTTGCGGGTCAGGAAGTTGCGCTTCAAGTTCGCCACACGATCGTCCAGGATGATCGTGCCGTGGTTCACGACGATCGCCCTTCGGCACAGCTGCTCGACGTCGCCGGCATCATGCGAAGTGAGGAACAGCGTCGTCCCTTCCTGGCGATTCATCTCGAGCAGTAGCTCGCGGATTCTCAGCTTCACGACGACATCGAGGCCGATCGTCGGCTCGTCGAGGAACACGAGCTCCGGCCGGTGCAAGAGCGCCGCCGCCATCTCGCAGCGCATCCGCTCGCCGAGCGACAGCTTCCTTACCGGCGTCGTCAAGTACGGCTGCAGCTCGAATCGTTCGATCAAGTCGTCGCGCCGGCGAATATAGTCGGTTTTGCCGATCTCGTAGATGCGCGACATCAGCTCGAACGTATCCATCGGCGGGAGGTGGTACCACAGCTGCGACTTCTGGCCGAATACGGTACCGATGCGAAAAGCGAGCTTCGACCGCTCCTTCCACGGACAGTGGCCGAGCACCTCAGCCGTCCCCGCTGTCGGATGCAGAATACCGGTCAGCATCTTGATCGTCGTCGACTTGCCGGCACCGTTCGGACCAAGAAAAGCGACGAAATCGCCTCGCTCGATATCCAGATCGATCGGCTGTACGGCGATCTTCTCGTTGTACTCGGGGTGGAACCATGCTTTCCAGCTCCCTCTCAGCCCGGACTGCTTGCGTTTGACTTGAAACGATTTGCTCAACCCTCTTACGCGGATTCCCCACATTGCTCTCCACCTCCACCGTTTTATCCCATTAAAGCAACAAAGACCTCCCGCAAGCCGCCTTTGCTGGCGGAACTTGCCGAAGGTCTTTTATCCCTACGGTGTGACGTGAATGACACCATTCTTCGTCCGGCTTCGCTCGGTTCGACAGCGTCGGCGCAACGCCAATCAGCGTCTCGCGTGCCTCGGATCCCTAGAAGCCCTCCCACTTATTTACAACATACTAGCACAGCGTTCAACGGCTGGCAACCGTTTTTTTGACGGCTTGTCGACTCGGTCTGCATCTCGGTATCGGCTTTGCGGCAGCAAATCCGAACAGCGACACCTCGCCGCTGCCTTGCACGTTGGGACCGCCTTTCCGCAGCCGGATCGCCGAACGCCTCAACAGCGATTTCACCTGCTCGTTCGTCAGCCGCGGAAACCGCTGCAGCAGCTGCGCGATCGCCCCTGCCACGATCGGCGTGGACATGCTCGTGCCGGACATGCGGAAGTAGCTGTTCGCCACCCGATTGAACGGCTCCCTCCGGTCCAGGAACGATCCTGGCGCTCTGAGTGAGACAATGTCCACCCCGGGCGCCACGAGATCCGGCTTTGTTTTCCTGTCCGGCGCCGGACCTCTGCTGGAAAAAGGCGCAACCTGATCGTCCGTCTGCTTCAGAGTGCGAAGGTCATCCGTTGCCCCGACCGTAATGATCTTCGGATTGATTCCGGGGGAATCGATTGTCCTCGCGCCCGGCCCTTCGTTGCCCGCAGAGGCGACGACGATCAGCCCGCGGTCCCACGCCCGGCCGACTGCCCGGCACAACGGATCTTCCTCGCAGCTCCCGCCAGGTGGGCCTCCGAACGACATATTTACGATGCGGGTGCCGAATTTGTGCCTGGTCCGGACGATCCAGTCGATCGCGGCGATGACGTCGGAAGTATCGCCCTCGCCGAAGCGGTTGAACGCCTTGGCCACCACGAGTCTGGCCTTTGGCGAAGGACCGGTGTATTTGCCGCGCGAGCTGCGTCCATTGCCGGCGGCGTCTCCCGCCACATGCGTCCCGTGGCCGTTGTCGTCATATGGATGGCAGCGGCCGCCAAGGAAGTCCCGGAAGCCCACGATTCGATTGACCGGCTTGACCAGGTCCGGATGAGGGTATACGCCGGTGTCGATGATGCCGATCGTCACGCCTCGGCCGGTCAGCCCGCGGCGCTGCAGGAGCGTCGAGCCGATAGACGGCGTGGCGATGTTCAGCCGCGTCCGCAGCTTCGTGTCGTGATGCACCCGCTTCACGGACGAATGACGCAGCAGCTTGCTCAGGCAGCTCGCGTGCACTTCTGCGGCGACCGAGCCGATGATTTCGAGCTTCCTGCGGATTCGAAACCGCCGTCCGCTTCCTGCCATACTACTGCGCAGCTTCTTTAAGCAGCCGCCGGACGCCGGTTTGCACAGCTCAACGATCACCTTGAATCGTCGAGGCGCCATCCCTTTTGCCCGACAACCTCGAATATGCTGTTTCAGCGACACGCTCATTTTGTTTCGTTGCTTGTGCTTGTGCATTTATTGCTTCATCCTCTATGGCTTAGATGAACTTGGCACCGCGAAGAATGATGACGAGCAGGATGAACAATACGAGCACCATGCCTACTTCCGAACCACCACAAGGATGTTCGAAAGCCGGGGAGACCGGGTATTTCATCCCATGCACTTTAGCATTATCATAAGCGGGAGCGACCGCCATCGGAGCGACCATCGGCGCGTTCATGGCAGCGTTCATCGCAGGGTTGGATTGCGTCGGCATCATCGAAGCGGGGCTAACCATTGGTTTATTCATCATATTTTCCATAAATCCACCTCCCTTGATTGTTTGATACACGATAGTCTATGGGGGATCACCTACCGCGAACACGGTATATACCCAGATGCGGCAGAAATGAGCACTTGCCTATGGCGCGATGGCTTGGACGGGCTGGAATACAAGATGTCGAAACGGGGAAAGCTGGAAACAGGCGTGCCTCCTAGGTTTGTTCAAGGATTTGTCATAATCACGAAGGCGTGTCGAATAGATTCTGTCCAGGAAATAGCGTATAATTTGGATTGACATATTGACGAGGGGGATCCGCATGTACAAGTGGTTAATGTCCATTCTGTTCTTCGGTGCTTGCACGTTCGGCCTGATTTACTTGGCTGTTACGTTTCAACCTGAGAAAAGCGAGGAGGATTTGGCGGCGGCCGACGGCATGAAGACGCTGAAGATCACAGCTTCCAACTTCCAATTCGATCAAGCCGAATACAAAGTGACGAAAGGCGACACGCTTAAGGTCATTCTGTCGAACAAAGAAGGCAAACACGGCATTGAGATCGTAGGTCTCGACGTTACGCTGAGCGGTGCTACCACTTCCAAAGAAGTGACGTTCGACAAACCCGGCACATACGACATCGTTTGCTCCGTTCCTTGCGGCGCAGGCCATGTTCAGATGAAAACCAAACTTGTTGTTGCTTAATTGCCGTAACCGGCAATTCTCATTCCAAACGGCGTCGTCCTGAGTACAGGACGGCGCCGTTTATCCATGGGGAGGATGCGGAGCATGTCGAAGCTTAGCGAAGAGCAAGTGCAGGAGCGGCTGGCTCAAGGGACCTATCCCGGTTGGCAGCGGAAGGACGAGAAGTGGTTGACGAAGAAATACCGGGTTCGCGAATTTCTGGACGGCATTGAATTCGTCCGGCAAGTCGCATTAGCAGCGGAGGAGCTCAATCACCATCCTATGATCGCCATCGACTACAAGCTGGTTACGCTCAGCGTGACGTCTTGGAGCGCCGGCGGCATTACCGAGCTCGACTTCGAGCTAATGGCAAAGTGCGACAGCCTGTTCTCCAGATGAATGTTCATGCAGCAACGCCCGATGTCCGTCAATGCGGAATCGGGCGTTTGCTTGTTATTTCATTTCCCCATCGGTCACCCAAGCCAGATTGAATCTAGCGATCGTCATATGCTTTGTGAAGGCGCATTGCCGTTCCATCCAATCGCGTTCGTAGAGGCAGAAGATCGTCTGACCGTCATTACTGATCGCCAGGTCGGAATAACCGGCTTCCAGCTCCAACAGGCTGCTGTAATTCCAAGTCTTGCCCTCATCCAGACTGAGGCGGATCGTCAGATTTCGCCGCGATTGATTCCCCCACTTGAATCTGGTACCGTCGCTGAACGTACGCCACTCGATATCTCCTTCTCCGTCGAACGCGCAATTGCTGAACAAGATTCCGCTGAATCCGCGAGTTTCAGAGAATGCAATCCGCAAAATGCTGCCCTCGCAAATCGGATCCGGCAAATCCGTCGCGTGTATCGGCTCTCCCCAGGTAACCCCACCGTCCGGACTGATCGCAACGCCGCGGCTGCGGGTGTCGGATTCGTGCCGAAAGTTCATCATGACGCTGCCATCCGCCAGCTCCACCGCCGTCGACTCGCTTGGACTCACCCAGCCGTCCTTGTCCCATATGATCGACCCTCGCTCCCAAGTCGTGCCGCCGTCGTTGCTATATATGCTCGAGAGGACCGAAGGTCGATGCACCTCTCCGCCGTTCGAGAGCCAGACCGGGATGACGAGCCTCCCGCTGCGCAGCTCGATGGCGTGTCCGGTGCCGTTCGCAATTACATTCCAGTCGTATTCGGAACGGAACTTTTCGAACACGGACGTGATCTCCACCGGCTCCGACCAAGTGAGACCGTCGTCTTCGCTGCGCGTCATGTAGCCGTTGGCATAGTTGCGGAACCAGAACAAGTAGACGGTGTCGCTCTTCTTGGCTGCAATCATGCTGGCGTTGTGGAACGTCTCCTTCGCTATTCCTTCGACGAGCATGATCCGCTCGCTCCATGTTTCCCCGTTGTCCGTGCTGCGCCTCATGATGACATCCTGCTTGGTCCAGTCGCCCGTCCCCATCCTCGCTTCGTAGTGGGCCAAGACGGTTCCGCGACGCGTCACGACGATACCCGGAATACGATACATTTTATAGCCGCCCGTGTCGTACTCTTCGAAATTCACTTTGTTCAAATAGGCCGATGTTGCCGTCATTAAATCAGCACCTCGTCTGTCGTTTTATCCGTATTGTAGATGGGGGGCCGTCATACAAGCAATACGTTTCGCGCATAATCACGAAAACCTCCACCATACCGGATAAATTTGCCCACACTCTCCTTCCAAAAGATAAAGGGCACCTTTACAGGCGCCCTTCCCTATTTCAATCTTTCTTAAATAATCTTGCCGCTTACCAGCCCCAAAAGCACCACCAGCACATTCGCTTCACCTCCTCCATTCGTAAAGTGCAATCTGAATAGCGGGTTAGATAGCCAACTGGTTCTGCATCGCAGCCTTCAGGCTGTCGCGCTGTTTGATATAATCAACCCATAGAGGGAAGATCTCTTGGAAAGCTTCTACGACGCGGGGATCGAACTGTTTCCCCTTGCCGTCAATAATGCGTCTATAAGCCTCCTCGACCGGCAATGCATCGCGATAGGAACGCATCGTGGTCATCGCGTCGAAAGCGTCTGCCACCGAGGTGATCCGGGCCAGAATCGGAATCTCGTCTCCGAGAAGCTGGTCGGGATAGCCGTTGCCGTCCCAATGCTCATGATGGTGCAGGATGACTTCGACACTATCTTTCAGGCCTTCGATCCCTTTCATCGCGTTGGCCCCGACTACCGGATGACTCTTAATGATGTCGTATTCCGCCTCGGTCAAGGAGGACGGCTTAGTCAGAATATAGTCCGGAATGTTCACCTTGCCGACATCATGCAGCAGACAAGCGTAGTAGAACAATTTCAGCTCTTCCTCCGAAAACTGCCCCATTCGATGGGCGAGCAGCAAGGAGAAATGGGCGACTCGCTCACTATGGCCTCGGGTATAAGGATCCTTCAGCTCCAGCGTGGCGACAATTCCTTTGACGATTTCCTCCATCTGCACGTTGTACGATTCCCTTACTGCCTTCACGTAGTCGAGGAAGCGGTTCAAGAGGATATATGTAATGGATGAGATCACGATAGTTAAGGAGATGGGCACGATTACGATCGACTGCATGAGAACTATGCCGGTTATCGCATATTTCAAAATAAAGCATGCCATTACGTAGAAGAAGTAGCGGCGATTTAAGAAAATGGGTGTAAAGAACAAGAAAAGCAATTCCCCGATGTTGCCGCTTTGGTACTTTTCCTCAACTCCCCAATACATCATGATGTCGTTCGTCATGGTCGCGAGCAGGAAAACGCCCAGGTATAAATATTTAATTGGAAACGGATTTTTTTGTCGAATCAGATAAATCGCATAAGGAAGCAACGCAAGTTCAATTATGTATAGGAAGTAGCCCAGGCCGCCTTCGTTGAAGCTTCGATTGGTACTGAAGACACCTGGAAACAAGTAATATAAACTATAATCAAATATAACCTGCAGCAAGTAGTACAGCACTAAAAATAACTTGACGGCTCGCAATTCCTGGTCGATTACCGTTTGGTGTAGCAGCCCCTTTTGCATCTCATTACCTCTCAGCCTCTATATGATGTGAATCTATGTTTGTGGCGTGATACAGGAAACTTATTAACCTTTCGACACCATACGAAACAATTCCTTCTTTGTCCCCTATTCCAATCAAAAAAAGTTATAAATCGCAACCTTCCGACCTATAGATCAGCCGACATCGATTAGGCCCTGCAGAACTTGCCCTCTCCCGCCGCCTTCGTCCTACTTTATAAAATTATTATGAACCCGATGTTGACATTCCGGACAAACCTTGGTATTATAAATCTCGTTCCCCAAAAAAAGAAAATCAACATGATCTGTTAGCTCAGCTGGGAGAGCACTATCTTGACAGGGTAGGGGTCAGTGGTTCGAGCCCACTACAGATCATAAGCAAGAGCCCTTGTGTATCAAGGGCTCTTTTCCTTGTGCGCCTATGCTCGGCATGTTCTTGCTGGCGCTCCTCACGTATCTGAATAAACGAAAATAATCCGGCAGCCGCCCCGCCTCCCGAATGCGCACCAGATTCAAGTATTCGACGAAATGAAAGCCGGTAACCGTTCGAAAGGTCCGACTGAGATACGCGGCGCTCATCCCGATTCGTCCAGCCACCGCCTGCAGCGACATCGGATCTTCATAATGACGATTGAGAAATTGCACGATTTTGGATAGTTTCGCATGGACGGGGCTTGGATGCCCGAATGGCGTCTGCGGCGTGCGTCTCATCATGCGTCCGGCGGTTCCGTCCGATCCCGGTAAGATGTTCGATGAAGGACATGTTGGTCGATGAACACCAGGTCTCCTTCCCGCACCGCATACGCCCGGTCTTCCACAAAATAAGTCAGCGAGCCGGATACCAGGTAATAGATTTCATAATTGCTATGGTAATACTTCTGCCCCTTGGCGGGATTCGGCGCGGCTGTCCGCTTCAAGCGGTTGACGAACAAGTCGCTGCCCAGGCTACCGTAGGACACGAGGCTTTGCATCGGCAATAGTTATATTTTTTGGTGATTTTATTTTTATGTATTCCCTTTGATTCCAACCCTGCAAGCGTCAACAATAGGTCGCATTGGATGAACTTACGGCACTTCACTAGCCCCACACGCGTCTTAAGTCCTATCCCGAACATGAAAAACCTTCGGATCCACTGTCGAATAGTGGCTCCGAAGGGACCCCGTACCGGGATGCAACCCATTCGAGGCGCTGCCGGTAATCTCGCAATGGCGAATCGTGAAGTCTTCGCTAATCTGCGAGCTGACGCCTTCGCCATTAAAATCCGTCACCGCGACCTCTTCGATCGTGCACTGATTGGATTGATAGAAGTAGATGGCGCCGCCTCGGCAGCCGTTGATCCAATCGTTATTCGCCCGATTGCCATCGATCAGAAGCGAGGAGATGCTTACCGCTGCACATCGACGCCGTAAAGGATGGAACTTGCATTGGATACGACGCCGCCCTCATGGACGCTGTAATCGTAAACTAACGGTTGGTCGAAATAGAGCGTATTGCCTTCTATCGCCGTAA
Organism: Paenibacillus koleovorans NBRC 103111; assembly: GCF_004000845.1. GTDB lineage: Bacteria > Bacillota > Bacilli > Paenibacillales > NBRC-103111 > Paenibacillus_AA > Paenibacillus_AA koleovorans. The sequence continues at coordinate 88,175 of NZ_BIMA01000006.1, read as the reverse complement.
TGACCGCTGTGCTCGTCAAATAGTTCCCCGCAGTCAACCGGTCGTGAATTTGAATCCCCATGCCGACCTTGAAGCCGCTGGCATCTTCCACCTCCGCCCGCAGCTCGCCTTAATCGGCATCGACGCGAAGCGCCGAACGGACACCATCGATTTTCCTCAGCACGGTTTCTCTTCCTGCACCCGTCAGCCGGACATGTTCGTAGAGCCGGATTGGCCGATCGATCTCATAGACTCCGCCGGAGAGCACAACGGTCCCTCCTTCGTTACGCGCGACAGCATCAACTGCCGCTTGTATTGAAAGCGAAGAATAGCCTTGAATATGTGCGGCGGCATCGCCGACCGTTATCGTCTGATGTGCTCTTTTCATACGGTAATTCTCCCATGTTGTTTCTCCTCCGAATCTTGCTGGTCACTTGCTCCTTCTCTCTCCTAGCGGCTAGCGTTCTTGCCTCGCCTCCTGCGAAACGCAAGCAGGGAACCCAGCCATCCCTCCCACTCTGAAAAGGACGTTCCGGTTTCCCTCATGCGCGTCACTCTATTGCTGCTGATCCAGTTTATCCAGCAAACGGAGAATGATCGTTATCGCTTCCGCTCTAGTCGTATGCTCATTCGGCGCAAACAGACCATTATCCTTCCCGTCGATCAGACCGGCCTTCGCGCCGGCGGCGACATTAGGACGCGACCATGACGGAATGTCCGCCACATCTGCAAATTCGGGTACGGCTTCTGGCGACACCGGCATCCCTGTTGCCCGGACCATGATGGCTGCCATCTCCGGCCGCGACAGGAGATTGTCGGCGCGGAAGGTTCGATCCTCATAACCAGAGAGCAGATTCGCACGAACGGCTGCCGCTACATACTTCTTCGCCCAGGCGGGAATGCGGCTGTCGTCGGCAAAGGTCGATGCAGTCTCTTTCCCGAAGGGCAGCTCCATCGCGCGAACGAGCAGAGCGGCAAATTCGGCGCGGCTAATCGGATTCTGCGGACGGAACGTCCGATCTTCATACCCGTCGGCTAGACCGAGCGCGGCTGCTTTTCGGATGCTGTCTTCCGCCCAGTGACCTTCAATATCGGTCAACGTCGGAGCGCTTCCGATGAGCACGCCGGCGCTGACCGCATGTGTTGTCATGGTCAGCCGAGAATTGACGAGCTGCACGTCCAGCAGCGATACCTTGGCCACCCCGTCCCCGATCGTCTCGAAGGTCAGCTCGCCAAGCGTCAAATCGCCATTCTCTCCGGGAACGCCGCCTACTTTCGTATGCGCGAACGTAATGCGATTCTCCTGCTCCTTCGGCAATACGGTGAATCCCGGAATGTCGGTTTCCGCTCTCTTTAACTTCAAGCGCAGCGGATCGTAAGCCAGATGAAGCTCATAAGCATACAGATCGGTCAGATGTTGTCCCGATACGGACAAGCGTACCTCGCCAGTCGTGCCGGTCGGCTCGTCGATCTGCTGCAGTACGAATGTCGGCTTCTCCTCGGCAAGCGCCGCTGGCATCCATAGCCCGCCTGTAACGAGTGCGCAACCCAGAAGAAGCGTTAAAGTGTTGCGGAGCGTTCGATTTCGTGTCATAGTCCGTGTTCCTTTCGGTAGAATGGCGAATCGGAGGATGATCCGCAGATCATCCTCCTGCTCGGCCTTCTGTACTATAATTCAGCGGTGAAGAAGCTTAATCCGTTACCCAGTCTTCGAGAATCATGCGCGCGACTGCCGCCAGTACTTGAATGTTGATCCGGCCGGCATTCACGATATCGGCCTTCTCGACTTGACTCCAGTTGGCGTCGCCTGGCGCTGTATTCCAGTATTGAACCAGGAACGACAGGTCGCGAACGGATACGCGCTTACCATTCGGTACGAGGGTAATGATCTGGTCCATGAAGTCGTTCAGCGCCGCTTGCAGCGTGCTGACCGCGTCATTCACTTGACCTTGGGTCGCTACTCCGTTATACCGCATATTGCTCGCAGCGGTAATCGCGGCTTGCAGCGTACTCTTCGAACCAGCCGGATATTGGCCAATCTTCGTGCCTTCCGTCGATTTGTTAAGTCTCTGTTGCGCTTTTTCAATCGCGGCGATCAAGGCGGAGCGATCGACACCAGGATCGAGATTGATCGATGCTCGGAACGCGGTAATGGCCGAGGTCAGCGCGACGACAGCCGCATTGACGGCGTCTTGATCCGCGAGATCATTGTTCAGAACCGCTTTCGCCACAACAATGGCTGCGTTGAACGCCGTCTTCGACGGGTAAGTGCCCGGGGTCGAACCGATCGTTGCATTATTGTGGAGCGTCTCGGCCGCATTAATGAGCGTGCTCAGCGTCGATTTATTCGCCAGCGCGATCTGGATATTGATCGAACCTCCAGCGACTTCATAGGCGTCCAAAGCGATTGCAAGCTCAAAATCATTCAGCGAAATCGTCGTATTCCCGATTGCTGCGTCTGCCTTAACGACACCCTTCAGCTTGAACAGATCGCCTGCTCCAGACAACGGCGTGCCGTTGCTAACCATGAGAATGATGCGAATCTCGCCATCGTCCACCCGAACAGCCGTATCCAGCAGCTGCGGTGGACTCCGCAAGTATTCGATCGCGCTTGGAGCAAGGGAAGTGTACACGCTGTTCACTACTGTAGGGAACGAGATCTTGTTCTTGTCGTAGCGGACGATGACATCAAGTGTCGTGAAATTCGGCACGGATTCAGCCGCTTCGAGTCCGATCGTCAGTTCGAACGGCTCGCCGACGAGCACGCTCGATGGACCGTTAATCGTACCGCCCAGCTCCGGCGCAGGTTCTGCAGACAGTTCATCGATCAACGCAGCCATAGCGTAACGGGAGTTCTCGAAGGCGTTGCCCGTCTGCGAGAAGCCAAGCGTACCGCCTGGATTGGTGAAGATGACCGGAACATTCGCGTTGAGAACGGTATTGACTTCGTCCTCTTTGCCGAGACGCTTCAGCATCTCCATGTATTCCATATCCTGAATCCCTCTGCGAATATTGGCCAACCGGATCGAAGAGATCGGTCCTTCGATGCCGCGATCCTCAACCGGATCGATAACGTTTCGGCCTGGGTAGATCAGGACGCCGTCACCGTTAGCGAATTCATTGCCTGAATTGCGGAACGTGACCGACTCCAGCCATGGATTCTGGTAGCGGCTCAGCCCCCTGAACAGCGACGAATTATGCCACCATTGATTCGAATGCCAGTAGAAGAAGCTACTCATGCCATGCTTGAGTACGCCCCACATCGTAGCGCGCATATCCGTCGCCGGAACATCCAAAACCCCTACGCCGCTATACGGACGCTGTCCGTTATAGACGTTCATTTCATTGCCCAATGCACGTTGCGTCAATGCCGTCGCATGATTGTAATTCTTCGTGAACGACAACCAGATGTCGATGACGTTGTTCGTCCCTGGCGCAACGCTAGACGCATCGCTCGCCAAGGCCGATTGGAAAGCGGAGGTAACGAGAATCGGCAAGTCTTTGCCCGGTCCCGTGCCGGTCTTGATGTTCTTGGCAATCTGCTTGATATAATTATACTGCGAGGAAGAAGGCTCATCCGGCATGTAAAGGAACGTCTTGATGTTGCCTTCTCCGAACGTATTGTTCAGGAAGTTCATCCAATCGTCCGATTTCTGTTGCGCGCTTTCCAACTCGTCGAACTCGGTTCCTGGACCGTACATGGTACGCGGAATTATCGTCCCGCCGACTCCCGCTCCTGGACCTTCATAGCCGTTCTGCGCCGTGAAGGCGGATCCATCGTACCAGCGAACGTTCTCGGTAACCTGTGCAATGTAGGCGTCCGAGGCCAGATTCGTGCCGGTTACGAATTCCACGCGATTGCGGTGCAGCAGGCGTCGGTACGAATCCTGCAGCGCCTTGAACTTCTCGGCGTCCGCCGGTTGATGGTAGCGATTGACCTGATCGTCTTCATAGTAGAGCATAATATCCGTGCTGTTCTCATCCGGAAGCGTGAAGTCGAACAGCTTCAACTCGACCGGAACCGGATAGGAATGTCCATCGACCTTCACATTGACTGTACCTGTGTATACGCCGGCCGGCAGATCCTTCGCCGTGTACACTTCGAACCAGAGGCCTTGATTCCGGTTCGGCAGCACTTCAAGCGGGAAGCCGCCCTTGCCGGGAAGCGCGTTCTCCGGAACGAGCTGATTCGGCACCCACCCCGTAGGATTGGTCGGGATGCCAGTACCCGTCGTAGGTAAAATCCAACTTGCCACAGTCATTTGATTCACTTTCATGTAATTCTGGCTAAAAATCTGAATCGGACGCCCCGCGTACAAGGTCGGATCCGCCGCAGGCGGCGTATAGACGATTGAGCCCGGTCCGCCGATTCGATTCAGCGAAGGCAAGGTCGCCGACAGCTCCTCAATGCCGCCGCTGCCGGATTCCACGATAATCTGGAACGCGAGCACCTCGTTGCGACCTCCGAACAGCTTGACCTTCGATCCATCCCAAGCCGAATTGCCAGTCTTGTTCGGGTTGTTCAGATCGTCGCGCTTCACCGCTTCGCCGTCATTAACGGCCCAGATGCTCGTGACGCCCTGACCGCTTGGCACCGGGAACCAGCCGACGCTCAAGTCGACATTGTACACTTGACCGCTAGAGAGCATCTTGTTGCGGAATCCGTCAACCAGACCAGTAACCGCAGGGAACGCCACTTTCAACGATTTCATGCCGATCGCCGAGGATTTGACCTTAATCTCGAACAATGTCGGCGAAACTCGCTCGATATAGTAATCCTGTTCGGCTACGAGCTTGTTCAAGCCCTCATAGACGAAGAAATCAGCCGGATCATAACCGATCATATCCTTCGTGAACGTCACCTGAATGACATTGTCCTCGCCGGATTTGGCTTCGACAGTCTTCACTTCCGGACGCACCAGGTCGAACCAGATACTCTGATTGCCTGACGGACGGGTACTGCCGTAAATGTTCTGAATCATGTTGGCATTCCCAGCCGTGCTCAGCCGGTACTTGTTGCCGTCCAGATCGAGTGAAGCTGCGGTCGTGAACGCCACCGTGTAGCCATCGGGCAATATCCGAGCGTTCGTGAACGTTGTGTAATTGGACCAGGTGTTGTTCACAATCCGCTGCACCGTCCATAAGCCCGGATTCACGCTCGCAATCTTGCTATTGAATCGAATCTCAATCGTATTGCGATCCTTCACCTGAATCACATTGCGGGCCTGCAGCGAATAACGGATGTCGAAGTAGCTCTGAGCAAATCCCAGTGTTGTGCTCGTTCTTAGATTCGCAGTTGTCGCACTGTCCCGAACGACATTGCCGGCAGAATCCCGCAACGATTGCGTCGAAATCACGCTCGTGCCCGCTACCAGCGCCGTAGATGCATTCGGATAATTAAATGTGACGGTCGACTTGTCCGAACTAACCGATTGGATCGTGATACCGCCTATAGCCGTAAATTTCGTGCCATTGGTGGCGTAATGATCCAGATTGGCCAGGTCATCGGCATTCATCGGCTCGTCAAAATATAACGACAGCTTGTCTGCATTCGCTGTCGCGCCGGCTGTGACATAGTACAACGGATCAAGCGACGGCTTCTGCGTGTCGTTCGCCGTGAACGGTACCGATAGATCGCCATATGGCGTGCCTCCAGCCGTCTTCCAATACTTCAGCGCAAGCCTGTATGCGCCGCCATTGACCTCGGTCAAGCCGGTCGTCGCCGGAGACAGTACGATAGACGTCCGTCCGGCATCGGTGAACAAGCTCGGTAAATCCAGAGAAGAGACGACAGCTGCGATCTTCCGGTTGTCCGGGTCGATCACCGCAATCTCGCCCCGCGCAGCATCCATCGCCTCCGGGAAGGTCACCGTCAGCTTGTTATCCGCGCCAACCGCGATCCCGATTACCGGATCGGCGGCATAAACGCTGTTCGGCGCGATCTGCTGCAACAGAGTCCCGAGCAGCATCAGTAGCGCAATAGTTATAATAGATATTTTCTTCCGCATAACGCTTACCCACGTTCCTTTCATATATTGAGTTTAGTCGCGCCTCGGCCCGCTCATGCATCTGACTTGACACATGTCATTCAAACACTTGTAACCGCTTTCATTTGTACTTTTCTGCGGCCCTCCCCCTCTTCTGGCGTCCTGCTCCGTTTCGTCATCCCCATCGGCAGGCTTGGTATCGTGACGGGCCCCACATTCGCCGGCGTCTGGTTTCAGTATGGCAAGCAGATCGCTAGTGTCCCATCGTTAATATTTTTGATTTTGAGCGTATATACAAAAATCTAGAATAATAGCAAAAAGGCAAAAAAATAACTATGAATTCGCTTTATAAACCGAATCGTCATGGCCGCATCCCGAGCTAGCGGGCTATGCGAGGTCGCTGTAAATAGATTACATGCCAAGCACAAGGTGCCCTTGCGACGCAGGGGCTTCTTTTATTCGGCCTGATTTCACAGCCCGCTCGCGGCTAGCGAAAAAAAAGGTTAGCGAAGCTGCAGGGCCGCCCCTGGATTCTTTCGACTATAAAGTGGTACTTGAAGGAATGGAGGGGGGGGGGAAATTCAGCAGGATGACTTGATTCGGCAAGTGCTTGCCGGGGATAAGGAGGCGTTTCGCCCGATCGTGGACGCCTACAAGGCCTATGTCTATCAACTCGTCTACGGCGGCTACGCTGCTGTCGATTTTCCCCGGAGCGGGCCATATGTATCTCGGTCTGCAGCGCCACGGCTTGCAGCAGATGGCCTTCTTCTTGATCTCGATCGGAGTGGCGCTGCTTTTGACCGAATGGAACAAGGACCGGGCAGTGGAATCGCTGCTCATGTGGTGGCCGGTCGTATTCGTGCTGCTCGGTCTGGAAATGCTCGCTTATCTCGCCGTCCGCCGGGACCAATCGGTGAGCGCATCGTCCTGCACAGCGATTCGAATGTGGGACGGATCCGGATTCAATCCAGCTCGTCGCGAGAGCTGCAAGCGTTCAGCCAATACCGGATCACATCCCGCGACGGCGCGAGCGTACCGGGCTTGCGCGAAGAAGACATCGTCTCCACCCGCGTGGTGGACCAGACGATTTATATGTCGCTCAATGCCCTGATAAAATAAGTGGCGAATACGTGCTACTTCGTGCCGTTTAATAAAAAAAGACGCCTCTTACTAAGGAGCGCCTAGGAAGCTATTTCGACATTTGCTATAATGCTAGTGTGCAACAGACTTGGGTGGGAAGTATTGCCTCCGGATCGGAGGTGATGCTTATGCAGTTTTCGTTTACAGAAGTGATTATGCTCGGCATGTTCTTGCTGGCGCTCCTCACATATCTGAATAAACGAAAATAATCCGCCCAGGTTAGCGCCAAGGTGCGGATTATTTTCTGGCTTATAGCTGGAGATTTCCCACCCAAAATGTTGTACAGGGAGTCGGACGGCGATCCGGCTCCTTATTTCTATTGTAATAATAACACGGTGGTTTCATACGTGCAATAATCCGCAGGACGTATATCGCCTATAAGTCATATTTTTCGCTTGAGTCCGCTACAGATCATACACAAGGAAAAACCCTTGATAATCAAGGGCTTTTCGCATTTTATTTTATCGAATCACGCTGATCCTTTGATTCACTGCCGCATTGTCCCCGGCCGAGGTCGCGGTGTTCGCTGGCAGGCTGAGTAATAACGACTTCGAACCCGTGTGCGCCGTCGCAGGGAATGTGCCGCTGAAGCCGGGAATCGTCTTGACCCAGTTCCAGTACGGCCCCGTTTCAAACCCGCTGTTAATGATCTCGGTGTTCGTGATCGCCACGCTGTCGAAATATACGTCGACCGAGTAGTTGGAAACGGCCGTCTTATCGTACAGTCGGAGCTTCACGTCCACGGAGGATTTGCCGACGAGATACGAGGTCACGTTGATCGATTCCGTCAGCCACGTATTGGCGGCGTCCGCCGTCACGTCCCTATCCCATACGACCGTACCGTCGATCAGCAGTTGCTTGTAATGATACCCGGCCAGGCCGCCCGTTCGATTGTCCCGGTGGGCGAAGGTCAAGGTGTACGTTTTGTTCGCTCCGGTCGTGAAGCTGTTCGTGCCCGAGGTCGTAGTCGTCCCTGCTCCGTTGCGCGCAATTACCCGCCAGTAGTACGTCGTACTCGGCGACAAGACGGAGCCCGTCAACATGGCGCTCGTCCCGATAATCTTCGGCACTTCTGCGGTCAAGGTCGCAAAGTTGCTCACAGTGGACACCTGCAGCGTATAATCGGCGGCGTTCACCGAAGGTTTCCAGGAGAAGGCGAGATCCAGATTCCGGCCTGTCGCTCCGTTGCTCGGATTAGCGAGGGAGAATGAGCCCGGTGTCCCGTGATCGGGATGCAGCTGGTACAGGATGGCGATGTCGTTCAACGTTCTTGCCGAGAACCCGCTCAAACTCCTTAACGAAATTTCCTTCTCGAACAAAGTCCAGATTCCCGGCTTCCAGCGTTCCATATCCCCGATTTGCAACGTGAACTGTCCGGTATAGGAGCCACTGCCGTTTACGTAAAACGATAATTTCGGGGCTGTCGTGCTCCCGTTCCACATATTGTTATAGATCGTATTGGCGAGACGGGTCATCGCCGCCGTATTGAATTTCCCGCCTCTGGTGTAATCCGTAATGGCATGCTGAAAATCGATCGTCGCATGGCTCCAATCCTCCAGATTAACCGCATGGGAATCACCGGGGGTTAATCGGTCCCAATAGTTCCAATGGTAGCCGGTACCGTTCAGCGTCAACCAGTAATGCCACTTGGCCGTCATCCCGTCCGCCCAAGTCAAGTAGTGCTTATGCGCGTCCAGATCAACCTTGGCCATCTCCAATTGGGCCGACGCCATAGCCAAATACATATTGTATGGCAAAGATAGGCCGGCATGGAGATTATCCAGGTACACATTGTACTGGTTCGACCAGTAGTTGTCGAACGCTGGGATGAGATCGCTGTTGATGAGCGATTCCATAGCGTTCGCTTGCGCTCCGTAGGTGATGCCCTGCGGATTCGTCGCGCTGGCTATGCTGCTGTCCGACCGAACAAGCTGGATGAACTTGGCGAATTCATAGAGCATCGCGCCGCGATGAAGAATGTACTCTTCGTATTGATGGGTCGGGTGATAATACGTCGATCCCCAACCGAGGTATCCATCACCATCCACATCGCCGAGATGGCTGAACATGTTATCCGTGTATGTGCTCAATTTCTGTAAATAGCTTGTTTGTCCCGTCACTTCATACATGCGGCGCAGCGCAGACAGCGTATAGTTCCCGTTCTGGGCCAAATAAGCGTCGTCGGCCAAATCCGTGTATCCGTAATAATAGGTAGAGGTATCCCCTACAGCCAGCAGGTTGTCAAAGCTTGTCTTCCAACTGGCCGCCGTACCGTACGCGTAAACCGGTTTCTGGGAACCGATCACGAAGCTCCCAAGCAAAGCAACAGCCAGAACGATCATGAACCAGGCGGTCATTTTCAATTTTCTGCTCATTCTCATCAGCTCAAGCTCCTCTCAACGCAAAATGGTAACGCTTTCATGTTTCCGCGCCAAATCATCCTTTCCACTTCCGTCACACATGCGCCACGCGCTGTACCCCTCCCATCCTATCGCCGTTTTCAATTTCAACCTCATTATAGTGAATAATGAAAATTACAGTAAGTGGAATCAGGGACATGAATCTTGGAATGATGTCCTTGATTCAATACTAAAAGCGCAGCGGCATCCCACTCCGCTGCGCTCCGGGATCTCTTCCCTTCACTCGTATAAAGCGTCCTTCAGCTTACTCGACATCGTGCCGGTGACGCGCGTCGACTTCAGCACGGCTGTCCGCAATCTGGCATTCTCATCGGCGAGCCGATCCGCGCGGTGGGCAAGCGCCTTCACGAGCTCGCGCTGAGGCCCGTCCAGCTGCTCCAGCAGCTGCCGTAGCGCTTCCGGGTCAATCCCGTCAGCAGACGATCCCGCATGTTGAGCCATCCTAAGTCCTTCCTTCCCTGCTCCCATCCTTCTATTAAGTAACAGGAGAGCCTTTCTTCTGCGTATGCCAGTTGATTTCTTGAATGAATTGTCCGACCGACTCTTGCAGACGTGCGGAAATTTCCTCATCCAGAATCGCTTCGCCGTTTCCCCCCCAAGTGACTTGTTTGTCCAGTACATAGACGCCTTGCAAAATATTTTGCGCGCCCATCGAAGACAGAACCGGCTTAAGCGCATAGTCGATTGCAAGCATGTGTGCGATGGTGCCGCCTACCGCCAGCGGAAGCACGATTTTATGCTCCAGCCCTTTCTGAGGCAGCAGGTCGAGCAGCGCCTTCAATACGCCTGTGTAAGATGCTTTGTAGACCGGCGTCGCGACGAATACGGCGTCGGCGCCGGCAACGGCCGCATTGACCTTCACGATTGCCTCGCTGTCGAACTTGGCGTACATCAAATCTTCCGCCGGGATATCCCGTACTTTAATCCATTCCGTCTGAATCCCGCTCTGCTCGAGCTGCGCCTTCGCATGGTCGATGACGCCGTGCAAGCGCGATGTGGGAGTCGGGCTGCCCGAAATGATAACGACTTTTGCCACTAAAATCCACTCTCCTAATTGTATGGTAATGTATTAATACAATATCATCTCCGCAAGAAGAACGTCAATTCCTTTTTGCTTCACAGCGTCAATGTCTGTCCCGGCTTGAGCGAGCTGCCCTGGATGCCATGCTGCGCAAGTCTTTCCGCGAACTGCTCCCCATCCTGCGCGATCGGCGGGAACGTGTTGTAATGCAGCGGCAGAACCCGCTTCGCCTGCAGCCATTGGGCTGCGGTCTCCGCATCCTCCGGCCCCATCGTGAACAGGTTGCCGATCGGCAGGAAGGCAACATCGATCGAGTTCCGCTCCCCGATCATCTTCATGTCGGAGAACAGCGAGGTGTCCCCGCTATGCAGCAGAGTCAAGCCGTCCCAGCGCACGATGTATCCAGCCGGCATGCCGGCATAAATGATTTTCTGCTCCTGCTCCAGGATGATCGATGAGCTATGGAATGCTTGAATCATCTCGATTTCAACAAAACCGCCAAGCGTCACCTTTCCTCCCATATTCATCCCCATCGCCTTTGCACCTTGCCAGCCCATGTAGGTGGCAAGCTCATGGATCGCTACGATCGTTGCTCCGGTGCGCTTCGCAATCGGCACGGCGTCGAGAGTATGGTCGGTATGGCCATGGGTCAGCAGAATAAAGTCCGCGTCTATGCTGTCGATTTTCGTGACCGCGTGCGGGTTGCCCGAAATGAAAGGATCGATTAGTATCGAGCGTCCGCCGGAGCTAAGCTGAATGCAGGAATGCCCATGATACAAAATGTCCATCGTAGTGCCGCCTTCCTTCTATGTGGGTTTGTTCATCCGAATGGCTGAATTGCGGATTCTACTACTATAGTACATGATTCCGGATCGTTTTCAAAAAAGAGAGAACATGAAGTGAAATTGCAACCTTTTCCAGCCAGTCGTCGTTAGATAGGATGACGCGTCAATACCGATTCGAACGAAAGGATGGACCCTTATGAGAAAACGTTGGATTTCCGCCATACTCGTACTGCTCCTGCTGCTCAGCGTTCAAGCGAACGCCTTCGCCTTCTCCGACATTAAGGGCGATGCCGCAGAGGCCGATATTATCGCGCTTCGGGATGCGGGGATCGTCAGCGGAATGAGTGCCGAGCAATTCGCGCCGAAAGGCAAGGTGACTTACGCTCAAGCCGTACATTTGATCGTGAAAGGCTTCGGCCTCAACATCGATCACATTCGATTCATCAAGCAGCCGCTGGCTAGCGACTTCTACAGCAATGTGCCGAACGACAGCTGGTACGCCGAATCCTTCATCATCGCCAATCTGAACGGGCTGTCGATTCCGCAGGACGTCAATCCGAATTCCGTCATCACTCGCGAGCAGTTCGCCCAATTGCTGTTCGAGGGCATCTCCGTAAAAGGCGACTTCCCTCTCATCCAAATCTGGATCAATATCCAAGATGAAGCCGATGTCTCCAAGGAGTACATGACTTCGATTCAAAGCTTGCTGATTATGAAGGTAGCCATGCTGGAAGACGGCAACTTTCTGCCGAAGCAAGAAGTGACAAGAGGAGAAGCGGCCCAGCTGCTGCATAGAGCGATGCAGTTCGTGAAGAAGCATCAACCGATCGCCCCGGCTCCACCCGCTGATCATGAAGTATCGATGAATGTGACGAAGGTGACGGATGCTGTCAACCAAGTGACCGTCTCGTGGGGAAGCAAACCGAATCCGGGTTATACGATCGGCATCGATCGGATCGAGTTCCGGCCGAACGGCGAAGCTTGGATTTACTATATGACCGGTACGCCGGACCCGAACAAAATGTATCCGCAAGTGATTGTGGAGCCGAAAGTGGACACATACGTATCCTCGGCCTACAAACCAGTGCTCAAGCCGGCGAAATAGCCGCATGAAAACGAAACCTCCATCCGGACAACCCAATTGTCAGGATGGAGGCTGTTTTTTGCTAAAAGAGGATAAATATCCGTTCGGACATTCAAAAAGCCTGCCGGTTTCCTCTATGGAGGAGACAGACAGGCTTATCGTAGTCGTCAAGTGGGCCCTGAGGGACTCGAACCCCCGACCAATCGGTTATGAGCCGACCGCTCTAACCAACTGAGCTAAGGGCCCTTCTGATGTTTGTAGGTTGGTTGCGGGGGCAGGATTTGAACCTGCGGCCTTCGGGTTATGAGCCCGACGAGCTACCGAGCTGCTCCACCCCGCGTTATTGATGGCTGCATATGTTTCAACAGCGACAAATAATAATATACACCAACCGAACATCGTCTGTCAACCCAAAACTTTCAGGAAATCCGGATCAGGAACGGAATACGGAGCTGTCGATTTTTTGCTGTAGCAGCTCATGGAACAAGTCTTCGTTCATCGGCACGTCGACCCAATTGTCCGTCCAGCTGGAGAGCAGCATCGCGTTAGACAGCAGCAAGCCGTTAATGCCTTCCTCGCCCGGGGCAAGCAGCGGCGTTCCTTTCAGAATCGCATCCACGAAGTTCTGAGTAACGCCTTTATGGCCGGTCTCCTGTCCCCTCACGGGGATGTCGATCTTCCAGCTCTCCGGCTGGCCGAACTGGCCCTTGAACTGACGGTTGAATTCCGGCTCCGACACGCGCAGGCGCCAGAATGTCAGCTTATCGTCTTCCACAACGATTTTGCCTTTCTCGCCGACCAGCTCGAAGCGGTTCGTGCCCGGCGTTTCGCCCGTCGTTGTAATGAAGACGCCTGTCGCCCCGTTCTCGTACTCGACATAGGCGGTCACGTCATCCTCGACTTCGATGTCGCGGTACTTGCCGAACGTGCAGAACGCCCGAATCCGCTTAGGAGCAAGCCCGGTTATCCATTGCCACAGGTCGAGCTGATGCGGACATTGGTTCAGCAGCACGCCGCCGCCCTCGCCGGCCCAAGTCGCTCTCCAGCCCCCTGAATCATAGTAGCTCTGAGGCCGATACCAGGTCGTAATGATCCAGTTCGTCCGACGAATGGCGCCAAGCTCGCCCGAATCCACAAGATCCTTCAGCTTCGCATACAACGGGTTCGTCCGCTGGTTGTACATCATCGAGAACAGCTTCCCGCTGCGCGCCGCCGCTTCGTTCATTTCACGCACGTTTCTCGTGTAGACGCCTGCCGGCTTCTCGCACAGCACATGCAGTCCGTGCTCGAATGCGAGCATCGCCGTACCCGGATGATCGAAGTGCCGGTTCGCGATCAGCACGGCGTCGATTTTCCCCGAGGCGAACATCGCTTCCACACTGTCGAATGTAGCCACGCGACCCCCAAACTGCTGCTCCGCCCAGCGCAGCCGATCCTGGCTCACGTCGCACACAGCCGCCAGCTCGGCGCCCGCCACTTCCCCGCGACCCAAGTAGTTGGCATGGGCCGTTCCCATATTGCCGATTCCCACTATTCCAATTCGCACTTTATCCATCGTAGTCATGATCTACATCACCCTCCATACTCCATCGTAGCATAAAGAAAAGGCCGGCCACTTGTTTATCGTTGTACAAATGGACGACCGTATTTATATGTCATTGTACGCCGTTCACTACTTCTAAAATCAAAAAAACGCAGAATAAGCATTCGTTTTGCGATATTGCTCCGGCGTACTGCCTACCAATTGCTTGAACATGCGGCTGAAATGCGACGGATGCTTGAATCCGGCCTGATAGCCGATATCGGTGATGGACATCCGTTTATCCACCAAGAGCCATATTTTCGCTTGATTGATTCGGCGTTGATAGAGGAAGTCGAACACCGTGACGCCGGTTACTTCTTTGAAAATTTTAGATAAGTAGTATTTGCTCAAATGCAAGGCGTCTTCGAGTTGCTCCATGTGCAAATCTTCCATGTAATGCGCTTCAAGAAAGCCGATCATGTTCTGCACATGCTTCACCCGGTCGGAGACGTCGTCCGCCAGCGCTTCCATCGGTTTCTCGCACAAGCCGTAGATCAGGATAAGCAGCTCCAGAAAAGCAGCCTGAAGCCTCCGCGCCGAAGTCGCATCCTCGCCTGCTTCAAGCGTCAGCATTCTCCGCAAATGTGCCTCTATCTCCTCGCGCTCGCTTCCGTTCAGCCGTAGCCTATGGTTGCGCAGCTCCTGAAACGGCTGCAGCAAATTCAGGCTGCCGAAGCTCGGGCCAATCAACCCCTGCACGAAATCCGGATCAAAATGAATCGTCGTGCGCCTGTACTCCCGTGCCGAACCGATATGCGGGCTATGGAGCGTCATGCCGTGCATTAGAATGAGATCGCCGGGCGCTAATTCGTACAGCTTGTCTCCGATCAAATAGCTGCATGCCCCGCCGTTGAAATAGTACACTTCATGATGCAGATGGGAATGAAAATGGATAGCGTCCGGAATTTCTTCACTATAGCGGATATTCAGCGGCGTTGCGATCGTATGCGTCGGTTTCATGCAGACCCCTTCTTACTCGGAGAACGGCATGGCGGCTGCTTATAAAATGTAGCGAACCCCGAACCGCCCCCGCTTCGATTTGAACACTTCCACTGTTTGCGGGCATTCGTAGCCGTACACCCACCAGTCTTCCTCCATCCGCTTAGCCAAGCAGCCGGCTTGAAATTTACTGTCGTACAGCTTGACCCAATACACGTAGTTCATACGCTCATTCCCTCCTCCTGCCGAAAGATCCTATCCATAGGATATCCAATCTGACGGTATTATTACCCAGACATAAGGAGAAGGTAAAACGTTCGGCGTTATAAGCCGATATTAGATTTATGGCCCTTGTATTCCCCGGCTCCAGGGAAACCGCTTAATGCAAGGTCCTGGAACAACGGTGTGAAGGAGTACTCGGGATCGGCGAGCTGCTCAAGCGGCACCCAGCGGACTGCTAGAATCGCATTTTCGTCGAACTCGTTGCTAGGCACTTGCACATCTTCACTAGTCCGCTTGAGCTGGAACAAGAAATGGATACGTGACACTTCTTCCTCCGGTTTGTCGCATACATAGAGCAAGGAGCCGAGCTGCACGTCAAGCCCGGTTTCCTCTTTCATTTCACGCAGCATGCCGGTTTCCAACGTCTCGCCCCGTTCCAGCTTCCCTCCCGGCAGCGACCAGAATCGGCCCGGTGCGACCGGCTTCGAATGTTTGACGAGCAGCAATTTGCCATCCTCCACGAGAATGCCCGTCACACGCGCTTTGATTTTATATTTTGACATCATCCGTCGCTCCTTCGGCTCGTCATTGAGTGTTCTTTCCGAAAGGTACCATACCGCACCGGGCTTGTAAATCCCTTACACTCTTCTGTTCCGATAGCATGTAAACTTTTTGTGCATACGTCCATTTCCGCCGTAGAAATGTATCCAACTCCCGGTCGATATGATACTATAGAAGTAGTACTTTTTTCCTATTTCATCATGGAGATGCATGCCTATGGATTTGCTCATTCCTGTCGGGTTGCTCCTGTTAGTGCTCGGTCTTTTCTCCGTCTTGCTCTCGCATACTTCCTGGGTGCAGCAGCATGCCCGGTGGTTGACGAATATCGGCTTCTATCTCGTCATCGGCATTGCGATCGGCTCCTTGCTGACCTTGATCTGTTATCAGCTCGGCGAGTCGCTGGCCAATCGTTGAAGATTCAATTTATTCGAAAGCGGAGTGATCGCGATGTACGGGAACAACGAGAGAGGCATTACATTAGTCGAGTCGCTGGCCGCCGCCGTCATTCTTGGCATCGTCATTATAGCCTTCGTAACGGTATCCAACTATTCGCTGCTGGCCGACACGAAGTCGGACCGGGATATTGAGGTACAGCGCATCGCCGAAGAGCAGCTGAATTTGGCCAGGGACTATGCCTTGCGTCACAATGGCGCACTCCCGGCAAATCCCGAAATCGAAGGATATTCCGTCACCTTGCAGCAGACCGACTTCGCACCTAGCGCCACTATCTCTTATACCACCACGGCGTTCGGCACCAATCATTTTTCATTGCAAGGGGTCATTCTCGTAAACAAAGCTCCCAAGCTGCTTACGGTCACCGTCTCCTGGAACGAGGCGTCCTCATGAGGAACGAACGTGGTGTCACCTTGGTCGAGCTGCTTGCCGGTATTGCGCTGACTGCAATCGTGATTGGAACCGCAACCTTGCTCCTGTCGTCCGTCATTCGCCTGTTCGGCGACGAATCCCAGCAATACGCTGACGATTCGCAAATTCAGCTGACCCTCAACACGATGACGGCGCAGTTGAAGGAAGCGACACAAGTCATCGCCTTTTCACATGGCGGCGACAAAGAGCTTCGGTACGATCACTACAATTCTTCCAACACATTGGTGCTCAAGTCGCTCTACTTCAACGAAGCCGAGCGCAAGCTTACACTGTTTGATTTCAGCCAGGATGGAACGGCATCGAACGATACGTCGGATTTCGCCAATGCCGCTCATACTCCTACTGGAGCGCCTACGAAATATTCGAATCCCGTAGATCTGTCCCGTATGGCTACAAGCGCTCTTTTCGAAGCCCTGAATAGCTCCTCCAATCGAATCCCGATCCCGTCCACTCCTTATCCGGCGGCATCGACCGGTCAATCGGCGTCGAATCGGATGCTGTATTTGACCTTCGGATTCGAACGCTCCATCGTTACAGCAACTGACGGTACGAAGCCTTCACCTGTAACAAAGACGATGGCTGTGAAGCTGCTCGCCGACTGGACCGCCAAGTAACACCATCTATCGGAGGCCTGCCATGCGCTACAAATTAATTGCTAACGAACGAGGCGCTGCCTCATTGATCTATGTCCTTCTCGTCTCGATGATTTTGCTTATCATGACCCCCGCTTTGCTGATGGCCGTCTCCACCGATTCCACTCGCATCTCGACCGATCGGCACACCCAGCTCGCGACTCAGTTGGCTACAAGCGGAATCGAATCGTTTATCGCCTATCTGGACAAATACAATGAGACGACGGACGGCGGGCGTGAGCAATATTTCAACAATTATCCGGGATTCATTACAGGGAAAACATTTGAGACGCCGGAAGGAACGCCAGTCGTTTACAAGATGGAACGCGCGAAGCAAGGGACTACTCCGTTGTATCGAGTCACTAGCTCGGTAGAAGTTGGCACCGGAGCTACGAAACGAACGAAAACGATCACCTATTCTTTCGATTCCGAAACGGTCGTCACGGAAACCCATATCGATCCGGATAACCGGGTTCCCGTGCCCTCCAATAACCAAAACATTTATGCGCAAGGACAGACAACCACCCCACCGCCGGGAGTGCCTATTACCTCCGTGCCGGATATTCAATACCCGATTGCGGAAACGATTGCCGAGTATCGCAGTGAAGTCCCGCCGGCTCCAGGTGCGCCAGAAGTTCCGTCCGCACCGATCCCTTGCAAGAACCTTAGCAACAACCCGTGCAAAAACTTTCAGGATGTCAAAGAGCAGATTCAAGCTCTTCCAGGCAGTGATCCTATAGTCCTAAGTATCAATAACTGGGAATGGTATAACGGAGTCCTTAATGAGAGCTGGGGAACTCCGCAGCGGCCCGTTATCTTAATATTTAGCGGAAATACGACATTTGGAGGGGGCTCGCTAGTTAAGCTTAACCTGACCGGCAGCATTATCGTTCAAGGGAGCTTTACGATAAACGCTACTAATTTTGAGTTGAATATTAATAAATCAGCCAACGGAAAATATGGCGACTTGTATATAACGCAGTCCATAACAACGGAAAATAAGAGTAAAATCAATTTAACCGGAGGTATTATGTATGCGGGAACAGGTCCTATTACGATAAAAGGAGATGGCTCTGAGTTGGCAGCCGGCTATTTATACACAAATGGGAACATCGAGCTTGCCAATCGAATTTCGGTGACCGTCAACTCCCTGATTCGCTCCAACAAATTTACAATTAAAGCAGGCTCTTCTACGGTTACTGCCGGCTCTATCTATACGACGGATGAATTTTTGATTGAAAACGGCGTTACTGTCAGCGTAGCAGGGGATATCAATGTTGAAAACTTCGAACTAAAAGGCAATTCTACAATTTACTCTAATAAATTAATTGTGAACCAGCAATTGCAGCTTTACAACGATACCAAGATCCATTTGACCTCCGACGCGCTTGTCGGTTCACTACAAGTGCATACAAACGGCCAACCCGGTATCAGTGCACCGGCCGGCGATATCTTCGTAGAGAACAATGTCAACGCAGGCAATAACATCACCCTTGTCGCCGGCGGCGTTATTGCTGCGGGCGGGAATATTAACATTAACAACGGACATCAAGGCTCCACCCCTTCACAGATCCAGAGCGGCGGCGCTACCACCTCGCTGGTGCTTAGCAACTCCGGAGGCTCTGGCGGTACGAGCACGAAGAGTGGGGCCTGGAAGCCTAAGAGATCAGGATAATAATGCAACAAAGCGGTGCAGTCCCTTATAGGGGCGCACCGCTTTTTGTTTAACGGGTCATGTTGACGATCTGCCAGTACACTTCACTGGAAAGCGTCGGATCTATGCGGTTCAAGGTTGGATTCAGCCCAACGGACGGCGGGGGCAGATCGGGCAGTTTATCCGCATACAGCTTGGCAGTATAGACTGAAAGCTGTATATTGACTGTAACTACATCCGTTACAGCTCCAGGCACCAGCTTGCTCTGAGAATCGGCACCGGTCTGGAATTGCCATCCCTCGATACGAATCAGCCTTTCTTGCTCCTGTAGCTGTTTCATAAAGGCAAGCGCTTGGGCATAACGGGACGTAAAAATAAGCTTGACGGAGTTTTTCTCAGGAGGACCTCCTGCCGCCACAGCACCGTTCGCTGGCTTAGGTGTGGCTGTAGGGCTAGGAGTCGGGGTATTCCTGATAATCAGCATATCCATTTCATTCTTGGAAGCAACATCCCCAAAAGTTATCGAAGTTAGCTGCACTCCTGTCATTTGCTCGATCTGACGAAGCGCAATAATGAGCCTGGCGTCTTCTTCTTGGATCGGCACCCGTGTCGTCAGATTCTTTACTTGTGTCTCCGTAGTTTGAACTGGAATCGGCTTGGCCTCTAGTGCGGCTTTCTCCGTCTCCAACCGCTCCGCTTGACTGGAAGTAAGCTTATGAATAACCAGCCTCGGGCTGAGCGCCCCCAGTGCCAACATAACATTCAGTCCGGCACCGAACAGCAAGGCAAAAGAGAGAATCGCGGTAGGCTTCCTTAACTGCTTCAGCAATTCCTTCACACTTAATCGTTTCATGGGGCCACCTGCTTCTCCCCTGGTATCGTCTTTAGCTTCAATTGAATTTCCGCTTCGTACAAGATCACAACTTCATTACTCGATATTAATGGCGTCGTAACAGGAAAGCTCCCTATACTCGCGCTTCCTGCGGGACGACTGAACGATTTCTGCTTCACAGAAATCACGGTTACGACCGGGAATAGTTGAGTGCTTTCCAGAAGGGAAACATATTGTGCGACATCATTCATCTGATTCGCTTCCAGAGTGATCTTGATGTTCTCCCCATCGTCTGATCCGAATCGTAATAATCTGGATGTAATTGGCAGAGGGCCGGTCACTCCATTGAGAATCTGCTGCCAGTCCCGTCTTCCGGCCAAAAGCTTGTTCACTTCTGCCTCAAGCGACAAATAAGCCTGTGTTGTCGGATCCACCTTCAGTAATGTGCGAAGCTCAGCAATTCGTTGCTCCAGTTGGGCAACATGCCCCCGCTCATCGGACGTCTTCTGGCCGGTTTGTAAGGTCCAATAGACAAAGACTAATGCAACGGCAGCCGTTGCCGCAATGATCAGAATAAGAAGCGGAATGAAGTAGCGGTCAATCGGCTTGACCTTGGGCAATAAATTAATGCTGTTCATGTCTCTTTCCCTCGCAATCCAACCCCTAAAGGGACCGCAATTTTCGGGAGAAGCGTGAACGGATCCGTTGCATCTATATGGATGCGGTAGGAGAACAGCAGACGCACGAGCTCGGGAAAGCGGGCTTTGCAATACTCCTCAATATCGGCCAATCCCTCGACGTCCCCCGAGAGGATAATCGAAGTGAACTCATGATCGCGATTGTTCAGCGTGTACCTATAAAAATTCATCAACCGCTCGATCTCATGCAGCAAATCCCCACTAAAGGCTTGCAATGGATCGTCCACCTTAGCAATGGTGTTGAACTCGGCGAACCAGTCGGCTCCACTGTCGCTTGCAGGAGTCTTCTGGTCGGCGGCAGTTATGGTGCTTGGCACCGGCAGAGGCACATTCCGGGTAATTTTCAGCTCTGTGCGGTGGAATATACTCAAGTCAGTGCCCGTCTCGTTAATGTCCACAACCATGAACGTCTCATCCGACTTCACCATTTCTATCGATAGGGCTAATCGCAGCAGCGACATCGCCTTGAATTCAATTGTAGCCGGAACAAGCCCTGCCGCTTTTACGATCGCCACATATTCGTCGATCAGCTCTCTCGGCGCCGCTACCAGCATTACATCGCAGAGTGCAGGCGGCTGCACATCGGAAGCCGGTGCAGATGCTGGCGATTCGAAATCGGCGAACATATTGTTCACAGAAGGTTGGTCTTTGGCGGCGGCCGTTTCCTGAAAAGCCGGCTCTTGTGGTTTCGCGGCGGGTGACGCTTTCTTCATGGGCTTGTGTGCCTTCTTGTTGTTGCTTCCGTTCAGTTTCGCAAAGTCATAATAAGGATGATCGAAAGGCAGATGCAAATTGTGATTCAGCTCGAACGCTACCACTTTTCTCAAATCTTTGACCGGAATATCCGGCAGCTTTAGAAAGCGAACCATAATCAATTGGCTGGGGAGTACAAGATGGACTCGTTTCGCGCGAAACGGCTTGCTGCGAAGCATGCGCTTGAGCTGGACGATGATCGGCATGCCTTGTTTGATCCTGCCGTCCACCACCGCACCATCCGGCAATTTTTCAATGGCGTGTTGGTACACGATAGGTTTCATTTTCGATCCTAAGCCCGCTTCAACCAGCTTGATCTGCCGATCGGTAAGCTCCAGGCCGAGACTGGAATACACCGGTTTCCATGAATGAAGCAATCGTCCTATTCGTGTCATGTGCCCGATGCCTCCTTCTGCCTGCTAGCCAAGCATATTCGTGTAAGCCGTCCACCAGTCCTGTCCCCATAAGTATGTGACGATGGATCCCATGGCAATAAACGGTCCGAAGGGGATCATCTTCTCCCGTCCGAAACGGCCTGTCGATAAGAGTACTATACCGTATACCAGCCCGATTACGCTAGATGCGAATAGGGCGAGCAGCGTTAATTTCACACCCAGGACCAAACCGATAAAGGCAAAAAGCTTGATATCTCCTCCGCCCATGCCTTCTTTCTTCAGAAATGTCACGCTTATCCATGCAAGGGCGTAAAGAACTCCGCCGCCGACGAGAAATCCGGCTATATAGCTCCACAAAGGTAAAGGGTGGATGAAGAGGCGCATGAGTAAAGCCAGGGCGTAGCCAGTAAACACGATCCGGTTCGGGATCAACATGTAGCGGATGTCCGATACGGTGATTGCTGCAAGGATGCTGACGAGCAGAAGCGCCGGGAGCAACTCTGCGGTTGCGCCAAGCCGCCAAGCCATTAACGCGAACAGAAGACCTGTGGCCGCTTCCATAAGCGGATAAAGCGCGCTGACGGGTGCCTGGCAATAGCGGCACTTGCCTCGGAGGAAGAGCCATCCGAACACCGGCACGAGATCTAGCGGCCGCAGCCGATGCTCGCAGCTCGGGCAGCGCGAAGGCGGGAAAGCGATTGACTGACTTAGAGGGACCCGGAGGCCGACTACGTTCAGGAAGCTGCCGAGGCAGAGACCGAGCACGAGCAGCAAGAGCGGCAATATGCTGGAGTAAAGCTGTAGCACCTCGCGAAACGATTCCATGCGACTCGCCTCCCAATAATATTGAAAACGAGGTAACTCGAGTGAGTTACCTCGTTGGTTGAGATCTATCTGCTAGTGAAACGCTACTAAGGTGCTACAGCTACAGTATAATGGCTATTAGCATAAGTGATCGTAAAGGCACTTCCATTAACCGGTGCAGGAGCTGAAGACAAATACCCATTAGTCACCAACCGAGTCAGTGTTTGAGCTACAGTCTCTCCTGATGCAGGTAATTCTTCGTCTTTATCTAGAGTATATCTTTGTAATGCATCCGTAATTACCTTAATCGAAGCATTATCCGTATTCGTCTTCGAGGAAGAAAAACCTCCCGTAACCGCCGCACCTGCGACCGCTGCAACAACACCCAAGATCACGACAACCGCCATCAACTCGATCAGCGTCATCCCTTTTTGATTCCGGCTCAGCTTCCACTTAAAATTCATAATTGCTTTCAACATGTGTATTACCCCTCTCGTCATGTAAAATATTTATTAGGTCAAGCAGTGAAACCTCATGTAATTAATGCATGTTCTGCATCAGCTTGAACGATGGTAGCATAACGGCCAGCACGATAACACCGACAATCACGGCAAGTATCAGGATCATGATCGGCTCCAGCAGCGACTTCAACCGGTCAGCCATCGCATCGACTTCCACCTCATAGTACTCCGCCACCTTCAGCAGCATCGCATCTAATGCGCCGGTCCGCTCTCCGACCTCGATCATCTGCACGACCATCGGCGGGAACAGCCAATTGCCTCTCAACTGATCCGCAATCGATGCGCCGCCCCCGACCGCCTCGCGTGTTCGCCGGATTTCCTTGGCGATAACATCGTTGCCGACGACCGACGCCACGATGTTAAGCATTTGCAGCATCGGCACCGCCGCCGCGAACAGCGAGCAGAACGTCCGACTAAACCGGGACATCGCTTGTTTGTGCCACAATACGCCGAACACCGGAATTTTCAACCGCACATAATCCAGGAAATGTTTTCCCTTTTTGTTGCGGTTGAGCAAGAATAAAGCAAGAGGCGGCGTGAGAATGATCGGAGGCAGGATATACCAATATTGCTTCATCCAATGGCTGATGGCGATGACGATCTTGGTCGGCAACGGGAGCTCCAGCCCTTGGGCTGCGAAGTTCCCTACCAGTCGCGGCACGACGAACGTCATGAGAATAATGACAACCATAATGGTCACTATCGCCATAATAACCGGGTACACCATCGCAGACTTCACTTTCTCCCGCGTGTTGAACTCCTTCTCGCTGTAAATCGCCAGACGGTCGAGCATGTCGTCCAGGTTGCCGCTCGTCTCCCCCGCTCGAACCATGTTGATGAAGATCGTCGAGAACACGGAAGGGTGTCGGGAGCATGCGATGGAAAATTGGCTGCCTTGCTGCATTTGCTCGGCGACGTCCTGCAGCACTTTTTTGAAAGGCTTGCTCTCGGCTTGACGGGACAACACGCGAACGGCTTCCACCATGTTGACCCCGGATTTGTACAGCGTAGAGAGCTGACGACAGAAAACGGTGAAGTGAGCGTTGCTGACTTTAGATGCGCCAAAGCTTATTTCCTTGTGAAGAATGCTCTGCCCGGGATCGAATAGCCGTACGATCCAAAGTCCCTTGCCCTTCAGCTCTTCCATAGCCGTCTGGAACGAGTGCGATTCCAACACGCCCTTACTAGGGCGGCCAAAATCGTCAAAGGCTTCGTAACGGAACTTCGGCATACGCGTTCACCTCCCGGATTCGTCTACTCTTAGCTGCAACTTGGGATAGGGCTAACGGAAGCTTACTGCGGCTGCAGCTCGGAGAAGCCGAACATCGCTTCCTTCGCCGCATCCACCGTGATGAGCCGGCGCTGCAGCAGCTCGCGCAAGGCGTTGTCCATCGTCTGCATGCCCTGTGCCTTGCCGGTCTGCATAACCGAACGGATCTGATGGACCTTCTCAGTTCGGATCAGGTTGGATACCGCCGGCGTGTTGACAAGCACCTCGATGGCCGCTACCCGGCCGTTGCCGTCCGCCGTCGGCAGCAGGCGCTGCGCCATGACGCCCAGCAGTACGGCGGCAAGCTGGACGCGAATCTGCTGCTGCGATTCCGGCGGGAACACGTCGATGATCCGGTCGATCGTCTGCGGAGCATCGGCGGTATGAAGCGTCCCGAAGACGAGATGGCCGGTCTCCGCCGCGGTGATGGCCGTGCTGATCGTCTCCAGATCGCGCATCTCGCCGACGAGGATGACGTCGGGATCTTGCCGCAGCGCCGCGCGCAGCCCTTGCCCGAACGACGCCGTATCGACGCCGATCTCCCTCTGATTCACGATGCAGGACTTGTGGCTGTGAATGAACTCGATCGGATCTTCAAGCGTCATGATGTGGTCGTGCCGGTTGCGGTTAATGTAATCGACAATCGCCGCCAATGTCGTGGATTTACCGCTGCCGGTAGGACCGGTCACAAGCATCAACCCTTGTGGCTTGGCTGCGAACTCCTCCGCAATCTTGGGCAGGCCCAATTCCTCCATGGCTGGGATACGGGAAGGGATAAGCCGAATCGTAAGGCTGATCTGGCCGCGCTGCTTGTAAGCATTGACCCGGAACCGCGAAACATCGAGGCTGTAGGAAAGATCGAGATCCCCTCGTTCCATAAAGGACTCGAATTGCTCCGCCGTCATAATCTCCCGAGCCATCTCGAGCGTATCCGACGGCCCGAGTACGCGATCGTCTGCAGGCCGCAAGCTTCCATTCACTCGCAGCATCGCCGGGGCGTTCACTGTAATGTGAATATCCGAGGCTTTCAAAGAATAGGACCTTCGCATCAGTTCAATAAGACTCAAGGTAGACAGTCTCCTTTCCGACCCAACAATAACGACATGAATCGACACATTTCCCACAAGTAAAATATTTGCTTATAGGAAAATAGTACTATTGTAGTCCTACCCTGTCAACACATGAAACGGTGAATTAATTAACAATCCAAGCCCAAAATTCTATAGATTTCGTGAACGGTCGTCTGACCGGCTGCCACCTTCTGCAGGCCATCCTCGAAAAGGGGAACCAATCCGATCGTCGCCCCATACCGTTCATATTCGCCGTCCTCTTTTTTCTGCATAATCATCGTCCGCATTGTCGAGTCCACATCCATGATTTCATGCAAAGCCAACCGGCCATGGTATCCGGTCCGTCCGCATCGCTCGCAGCCGGTTCCTTTTCTCATCTTCTCCGTCGAAAGGCCGTGCGCCCGCAGTAAATCCGTCTCTTCTTGAGTTGGAGTATGCGGTACCGAACAATTCGGACAAATCCGACGGACCAGACGTTGAGCTACGATACAAGAGATGGAGGAGGCGACGAGGAACGGTTCCACCCCCATATCGATCAGACGAGAAATGGAGTTCACCGCACTGTTGCTGTGCAAGGTGCTGAGTACGAGATGCCCGGTCATCGCCGCCCGAACCGCAATCTCTGCGGTCTCTACATCGCGGATTTCCCCGACCATGACGATGTTCGGATCTTGCCGCAGAATGGAGCGCAAAC
This sequence comes from Paenibacillus koleovorans NBRC 103111, assembly GCF_004000845.1. GTDB lineage: Bacteria > Bacillota > Bacilli > Paenibacillales > NBRC-103111 > Paenibacillus_AA > Paenibacillus_AA koleovorans. Next base: position 62,247 of record NZ_BIMA01000006.1, on the reverse strand, counting down.
CGCGAGCGAACGTAAGCCCGGATACCGTATTGACCTGCACTTGGTTAATCCCCTGCAGCTGATATTCCACCGGATCCTCGATCGTGATAATATTTACATCATCCTTGTTCAACCGAGAGAGCGCGGAATACAGCGTCGTCGTTTTCCCGCTTCCCGTCGGTCCCGTTATGAAAATGATGCCGCTCGTCTGCGCAATCCCTTTCAAGAATAGCCTCATGTTATGCTCGGATAAGCCCAACTGCTCAAAGCTGGTAAGCGTCGCTCCAAGGTCCAAAATACGAAGCACTACTTTTTCGCCGTGGATCGTAGGCAGCGTCGAGATCCGAACGTCGATTTTGCGAAAATCGATCTCCATCTCCAAACGCCCGTCCTGAGGCAGCCGTCTCTCGGCCACGTTCATGTTGCCCATGATTTTGACCCGCGCGACGATGACGCTCTGCATGTTCGCGGGCAGCGTCCGTTCGGTGCGCATCATGCCGTCTACGCGATAGCGGATACGGAGCTCATCCTCCTGCGGATCAATGTGGATGTCGCTCGCGCCGATCTGAACCGCCTGAATGATGATCTGATTGACCGTCTTGACGACGGGCGACTCGTCCTCCGGCTGCGCCTGCTTCGTCTCCTCCGCCTGCGGCTGCAAATTGCGGTTGATCTGCTCGATGGAGTCCTGCAACGAATAGAAGCGCTTGATCGCTCGCGTCAACTCGTCCTTCGAGGCGATGACCGGTTCGATCCGCATCCCCGTCGCCATCCGCAGCTCATCGATCGCATAATAATCCAGCGGGTCCGACATCGCGAGGAACAGCTTGCTCCCGTCGATCCGGACCGGGAACACCTGGTGCTGCTCCGCAAGCCGCTGCGGGATCATCGCCAGCACCTTAGGCTCGATCGTCTGCTTATAGAGCTGCACATGCGGGATGCCGAGTTGGAACTCGAGTACTTCAATCATTTGCTGCTCGGTAATATAGTTCCGGGTAATGAGCAGCTCGCCGAGCTTCAACTTCAGCTCCTTTTGCTCCTTGAGCGCCCGCTGCAGCTGCTCTTCCGAGATCATCCCCGCTTCCAGCAGCAAGTCGCCGATCCGTTTCCGCACGGCCATAGCTTTTCACCTCGCCATTTAAGTCTTCTTAGGCTTCATCGACTAATTCATATGTATATCTATATAGGTATATAGTACTATTTTAGCAAAAATAGACTTGTCCGTTGCGATACATTTTGGAGAATTTATTACAAACCTAAGTTTGGCGACATAATTTTCCAATCACAGGCGTAGCAAAGGATCGCAGGTTTTGAAATATGATTTTAGGGACTACAAACAGATTTCAGCCTGAGCCAGGATCTCTTTTTGGAATCTTTCTTGCAGGAGTTCTGGGCATTGCAAAGCTTGCAGGCTGCGTTGCTGATGTTCGGACATTTCTTGTATGCTCAGCCATTTTCGTTTTACTGCTGAAATTTCCATACGATGAATACGGCATACTTCCAATGTCTGCAGGAGATCATTTGGAGCTTGTTTGTACCCTGCGGCCTGTAGCCGCTGCTCCATATCATTCATCAGAAAATTAGCAAGCATGCAAATCGTTACATGTGCTTTAACGCGTTCTGCGCGCGTAACATGCATGGGACGAAGCTTAAGATGCGATTTGAGCTCGTGAAAAGATTCCTCCACTTTATTTTTGCGGCGATACCACGTTATGACTTCTTGGTCGGCCAATTCGTTGTCACTCATGTTCGTAATAAAGCAGGTCAATCCGTCCAAACGCGCGAGTTCCTTCAACTGATCTTCGCACCATTGTAAATGAACCTGGAAGCTGGTTATCGTGCGTGCTTTTCCTTTAGCTGTGACTGCGGGGATGTCCAAGGGTTCAATCGTAATCGTCGTTAGCTTTTTCATCCCTTTGCGAGCAAGCAGGCGCTGAACTTCCCGTTCCACCGCTTCCCGCTTGCGCGAGTTTTTGGCTGTTCGCAAAGCGTGGTTTAAATCCTGGATCAATTGCGCCATCTGATCGCATTGACGCAGCCGATGCTTGGTTTGATCGTGGAAACGTCCGACATCAAAGGTGACAATATAACGACTTCCCGCTAGCAGCAGCGGACGGTAGAACAGTAGCGCGTCTTCGTCACAAGGCCTGAACGCTTGTCGCTCCATCACTTGCTCCCAATCGTCTGATGTCGCAGCCACGGGCATGACCTCGTCGAGTAGGGTCGTGCGGATCTCGTCTTTGTCCATCGCGGAGACATATTTCAATTGCTCCTGTTCAATGGATTTCAGATTGGTGGCCGAGACCATGCCGCGATCAAAGACCAGCGTGCACTTTGCAATACCAAAACGTCGTCGAACATCATGGACCAGCGCTTCGATCGTCGTCACATCCTGTGTATTTCCATCAAGAACACGCCAGTAGAAGGGATAGCCTTCCGGCGTGATCATGAGTGCAATGACAACCTGTTCTCGATCAGGCCGATGGTCACGAGAGTAGCCGAGTTTGGCAAGCACACACTGGCTACCTTCAAAGTAAGAGGACGTAATATCGTAGAAGAAGGCGTTGGAATGAATCCGTTGTCGTTGTTTGAGTTGCTCGTATAAGAAAACCTGCAAGGCATCTTCTTGCTTGGCGATCCGATCCAGTTCACGGTAGACATCGTATTCATCATAGTTGCGTAAAGCAGGAATAAAGGCCGGAAGGATGGTTTGCTCTGCCCAGGATTGCAGCCTTATTTTACTGGTAGGATCAATACAACGGTTAAGGACAAGCGCTTCAACCCAGCGGTCATTCAAGAAAAACTGCGCCAGATTCCACTGCTGCCACATCTGATGAAGAACCATGATATCCAGGTAAGCTATACTTTTCGTTACTGCAATTTCCCGTTCATGCGTGACAACCAAACCAGGATCATTCTGGACCTTGATCGCAAGCTTCAACTGTTCCGCTTGTTCATCTGTCAGTTTGCCGACGTTAAATAGAATCCGATGTTTGATTTTCCCGTCATCGCGATAGGATTCAACAATTTTATAGTGATGGTATTGTGTACCTTTGATCGTAGCGGTTGATTTTTTAAGGAACAAGATAGCTCCTCCATATTAAGGGACTACCTAAATGATATTACAACTCTTATTATAATTCAATAAAATTAAATTTATTAAGGGACTACGAATTTACGGTAGGAACCTGAGACACCGCGTCACATCAAGGATTGGAAATAACTGTCGCCAAACTCGGGTACAAACAAGAAAACCTTTCCGTCAAACGGGGTTTCCTATACGAAAAGAAGCCGTCCATTCGAACGGCCTCTCGAGATGCTTCCTATGAGGTTGAACTTACTCCGACGTCACAAACCAGTTGAATGTCTGCGAAGCGATCAGCTTCTTCTGGCCCAGGAACTGGTCGTACACGTTGATTTTGTAGTTGCTCAAGTAAGGAAGGCGGGCCAGAAGCGCCGGGTCCGTCTTGAGAATGGTCTTCGTATACTGCCCAACCGCAAGATTCCCGGCCGCTTCAGGGTCGGTCGACTTGTCGAGAGTCAACGTCTGAGTGAGGGAGAGGCCGCCGGCCGGGTCGGAAAACTCGACGATGACCTGATGCTCTTCCCCGCTCGATTCCACAAACGTGTTCTTCGAAAGGGAATACTCGAACGAAAGAGAGAACTGGCTAGTTGTCACGGCGGTCGCCGACAGCTTGCCGATCGAGAGCGTATACGGGAACAAGTCGAGCTTGTTGAACCCTTCTTGCACCGTGCTGCTCTCTAGCGGGATGTCGAAGGTAACCGCGTTGACATATGCGTTCGGCACATCAGCACCTTCTGCGAGCTTGGCGTCTTTCACGCCTTCACCGAGAATGAGCTGCATACCCGACGTATCGAAGCCGGAAGGCAAGTTCGCCGACACTTGCATAATCGCTTTGCCCATCGGGCCGATCTTCTTCTTCACCTCGGAGATCGTCGCCGGGAACATCAGGTCGTCCTTCGTCTTGAAGTAACCGACGAGCTTGCCCAAGTTCGTAAACCGCTTCTCGCGATTCTCCACATTGAGCTGCACAGTAAACAGGCTGGAGTCTACTCCGGTGTATGACCGCGAGCTGCGGATGCTAAGCCCCGCCTGGCGGCCGACCGCATCGATCGCGTGGGTGCCGGATGTCGCGATTACCGGCATCGTCAAAGCATCGGACTCGTTGTTGAACTCGGCGAGATCGTTCGTCTCCGTCTCCGACACTTTCTCCTGCACGATCAGCTTCAGATCGGAGTAGGCGTATGTGTAAGGAATCGATCCGTATAGCTGCAGATCGACTTCTCCATCCTTGGCCAAGGAGATGAGCCGATCCGTCTGCACGATCTTCGCCGGCACTTGAATCGCGCCGTCCAGCAAGAAGTAGCCGCTTAGCGCGGGGATCGGCAAAGCCGAGCTGCCCCGATTCGTAAGCGTCAGATCGGCGGTCAGGATGTCGGTCTCCTCCCACGGCAGCCGCTGCATGCTGTTGAAGGTCAAGGCGTACACGCCGCTTTTGTTCGAAAACTCCGTCGTCTCGCCAAGTTGGCCTTCGTTGGAAGTCGGGCTGGGCAGCCGGAATACCGCAATCGGGTACTCAAAGCGCGAATCGACCGTACCGGAACCGCCAGTGCCGCCTGAGCCTGAACCAGCCCCTGAGCCGCCGCTACCGGAAGAGGCCGGCTCGTTCACCACGAGCTCCAGCTTGTCCACGGCCACACCGACCGGAATGCTGACGGACAGCTCCACATTCTTGCTGCTGCGAGGCAAGATGGACAAATTGTTCATGCCCGCAGACGAGGCCGGATAGACGAGCCCTTCGCTCGTCCGCACATTGAAGGAATACCCCGGTACACGAACGAGCCCATTGCCCCTGTTCTCCAGATGCAAGTAAACCGTGGCATTGTAGTTGACGTCGTTTTTGCTCATCGAAACTCGTCCTACCGACAACGCCAGCGGAATATCGCCGACCTCCACTACTTTGGTTCCGCCGGCAGGAACGGTCACATCATCGGTTGTGCTGGCCGGCAGCAAATAAAACGCGACCGGCAACTGGATCTTCGCCGTCGGCTCCGTCTCCGTCACGACCAGCTCCCAGCCGTCCTGCGGCACGGACAACGGGATCGTCCCCGTCAGCTTAACAACTTTTTTTGCCCGGGGATTCACGGTGAGTTCCTTCCCCCCCGACCCGTCGAGCGGATACATTAGCCCTTCCGGCGTCCGGATGGAGTATGTATATCCCGGCAGCGTAGCGCTTTTGCTTCCGATATTTTCGAGGGAATACGTAAGGCTGACGTAATGCTCCTCATCCCCCGAATTGACCGTCATCTGTGACACAGATGTCTTCAACTGCGTCCCGCCTACGGCGACGATCCGGCGCTCATCCACCTGGGTCAGCAAGCTGTAGTCCCAAGGAACGGTTATTTGACCGAGCTTGCGCTCGAAATTCGCCACGGAGAAATCCCAGCGAATAAAGTTGAAGACTAGATCCTGCAGCGTGACCGTCGGCCCCACTTTGGCATAAAAACTGATTTCCTCTTCCCCGCCGGCCGGCACCCGATTTTTGTCCTTGTCCTTCGGAAGCAGGTTGATGCTGAATTGTGTGCCCGCCGTCGTCTGGAGCCGCACCCAATAGTCGATCAACGACAGGTCGGAGCTCTCGCCGTTATGCAGCTTGACCTTGAACGTCACGATTTTCCCGTCGTCACCTGGCAATAGACTCGCCTGCACCAGCTCGAAATAGCTGTTCGCGCTAATGTAGACGGCACCGATAGAAGCGGCTTGCGCGATTTTCTCCTGCACGACGACTGCTTCCCCGCTATCCGCGAATACCGGTACGACGGTTCCCATCCCAAGCGACCAGACAATCGCTGCGGTACAAATTCGTTTTAAGAACAGTCGCTTCATTCCGAATGTTCTCTCCCCTCGTAGTTAGTTCCGACAACAGCCGGGCCGCCTGCCCCCGCGGCATAAACAAACAGGAGCTGGGACAGGCTGGAAATGATCCCATTGTACCGCTCGCATGTTACAGCGGCGTTACATTTTGGCGTACGGCCGGTCAATACATAATCACGCCAGGCCTCGCTCCCATCGGAAACGGCATATTCGGATTGTCCTTCAACTGCTGCAGCGCCGAATTGCCCGCCGTCTGCCATTCCTTAAGCGATTCCCGCACCCCTTTCGTACCGTCCATCGCCTGTTTGAAATATTGCTGGCCAATTCCTTGCACTTGCCCGACGTTCGGATTTTTGCGGTACAGCTCATTCAGCTCGTTAGCAGGCCCCGGCTTCAGCGAGTAGAAAGCTTGCACATTATAGCTCAGCCCGTCTCGCGGTTGAATATATTTTTTGCGGGACACCATCTGGCTCACGCTGCGAGACTTCAGCTTCGCCCAATCTTCGCCGTTCACGAACTTCAGAAACGCCCAAGCGTCCTTCTGGTTTTGCGCCTTCGCGTTGATGCCCATCAGGCCGCTCATATAAAAGTTGCCGCCGACGCCCTTCGCTTCCTCATGCTGAGGCACCGTCACGATATCCCAGTCGATCGGAGTGTATCCCGGATAATTGGCCGCATTTTTGTTCGCAGCAATCATATCGTTGATCTGGTAGCTTTGCGCCAGCACCATCGCCAGCTTGCCGGATTTGAACAAGTCATTCTGGAACGGATTGAATTCGCCTCCACTGGAAGGCATCATCTTCATGTTCATCATTTGGTTCGGATCCATGCCGCCCGGCATAATCTTATCCTTCACGAGCCCTTGCATCGTCTTCCACACTTTTTCCCACTGGTCGGAATCGACCGTCATCTTGTCTCCGGCATCGTTGAACATCCGGACACCCAGCGTATTCGTATAGTAGTTGCCCAACTCGTAGAACAGGCTGTCATTGAACGGATACGGATTGAACGCGAAGCCGTACTTCCGATTCTCCCCTTCGCCCTTCGTCACCCGGCGCGCCAGCTCGAAGATTTCGGTCCAGGTCATATTGTCCTTCGGAAAAGAGACGCCTGCTTCGTTGAACAAAGCCTTGTTGTACATCAGCACGCTGGACGTGAACAGAGGCGAGAGGGCATACAGCTTGCCGTCCCCGGCATCCTTCAGCCCGTCGATAACTGCCGGAACGAAATCGGAGGTGTTGTACTTTTCTTTGGTGATCAGCGGATCAAGCTGCAGCAGCATGTTTTTGGATACAAGCTCCGGCAACTGCTCCAGGTTTTGCAGCATGACAATATCCGGCGGGTTCGGCCCTTCCATCAGCTCCTGCATTTTCACCAAAGGATCCGGCTGCGCCTCTCCTTCTTTTCGCGGCATGCTGTACATGCTGTAATCGATGATCGGGACGAGCTCGATTTTAATATTGGAATGCGTAATTTCGAACGTATCGGAAAATTGCTGGCGGAAATATTCATCGTCCGGGCCGGAATAGGTCGCGATGCGGAGCGTACGCTCGGTCTTATCGTCAGCGCCGGAATCTTTCGTGCATGCTGCCGCCAGTGGCACGGTAAGCGCAAGCGTCAAGACGATGCCGGTCATTTTACGGATCCAAATTTTCTTTCTCATTGCTGCAGCCTTACTGCTCATCGTTTAACACCTCCAAAGATTTGGGAGCCTTGATCATAATTTTCTCGCCGTCGAACTCCATCGAAGCTTTATCGCTGATCTGCAGCGCCTGCAAGTAAGCCTTCGGAATTTGCAGCCGTCCCACTCGGTCCAGCACCACATATTCCTCATGGACCTCCTGGATCGATCGGCGCCGGTCGGTGGAACCGTCGGAGCTGTCAGAAGCATCGAGGATGAGATTCGGGTTTCGTTTAATAAATTCGGTGCTCGTCATGCCATCGCGTATGGCGACGACCCGGTCCACCTTGCTGGCCAGCGACAAGTCGTGCGTGACAATGACGATTGTAATGCCAATCTCCCGATTCAGCCGACGGAAAATGTCCATGATCCGGTCCGAGGTCTGGGAATCGACCGAACCTGTCGGTTCATCCGCGAGGAGCAGCGAAGGCCGATTGGCCAGCGAGATCGCGATAGCGACCCGCTGCTGCTCCCCGCCGGACAGCTGGAACAGCTTGTTGTGCATCCGGTCGGCGAGTCCGACCCAGTCGAGCAGTTGCTTCGCATAGGGACGATCGACTTTGCCGCCCAGCATCATCGGCATCTCTACATTCTCGAGCGCGGTCAGATAGGGCAACAGGTTGCGGGCATTGTTTTGCCAGATGAAGCCGACTGTCCGCCGTTTATATTCGACTAGCTGATCATCGGTCATCTTAAGCAAATCCCATTCCCCGACCTTCACTTGGCCGGCCGACGGGCGATCAAGACCGCCCAGAATGTTGAGCAGCGTCGATTTGCCGCTGCCGCTGTTGCCGATGATCGCCATCATCTCCTGTGGCTCTACATGGATGTTCAAGCCTTGCAGGGCGACGACCTCGAGATCGTCGGTTTTGTAAATTTTGACCAATCCGTCGCAATGGATCATCGTCTCGTTTATCGCTCCTCTCCCAGCTTGACGGCTTGATGGACGCGAAGCCTGCGAATGTGCAGGAACAGCAGCGCGGCGCCGGTCAGCATCATAAACGCCACGACGAGATACAGTTGGTTCGCGTCCTTCGCTTCAAACACGACCCGGAAAGGCGGCACTTGCGTCTTGGCCGACTCGGCGGTCTGCAGGAACGGCAGGAACAGCACGCTCGTCAGCTTGCCGATCAGCACGCCTAATGCGATGGAGAGCCCTGCTGTGAAGCCTTGCTCCAGCAGCAGCATGCCGGTCAATTGGCGGCGCGACAGCCCCATCGCCCGCAGCATCCCGAACTGCACGACTCGGCTAGACAAATTGAAAAACCAATACAATACATAACCAATGAGCGAGATAAAGACGGACACGAGGAAGCCGAGGCTCAATATACCGAATACCCCGCCGCGCGCCGGGTGTTTGGCTTGCGTGATCAGCTCGTTGCGCACATCCTTGTAATCGGCCAGCTGTATATTTTGCGCTTGCAGCGATTCGATGACCGGCGTCAGCTTGGCGCCCGGCTTCATCTTGAGCCATACATCGTAAGGCACGATGGGTGCCTGGTCGTAAATATAGTCCAAATTCGCGATGAAAAACGGCGTCTCATCCGGATATTGGCTCGGCCAGTAAGGCAATGTGCCGACAATGACAAACTCGACCGACTGCTGCTGGATCGCGATGTTGATCAAATCTCCCGGTTTGAGCTGATTTTTCTCCGCGAAGCCGGACGGCACGATGACCGCTTGCTCATAGGAGCCCAGCAGGTTCAAGTACTCCCTCGGCTCGGCAGGGAACAAGTCCCGGCGGAACCAACCCACATCGGCGAAGTCGACATTGTCGATACCCATCACCAGGCCCTGCCCTTGGGTACGGCCGGAGACGATGACGCTGCCCTTGGTCTGCAGCACGCGAGCGGCGTGGTCGACCCCTTCGAGCGTGCGGAACACTTCGAACGGCGGCTCAATGTAGCGGATCGTCGAGTTGCCGGGATTTTGACCGGACGGGCCGCCCGGGTTGCCTGTACCAGGCCCCCCCTGGCCTGAGCCTCCTTGACCGGAGCCCTGGCCTCCTTGGCCGCCTTGACCCTGTCCTTGACCGCCCTGACCTTGCCCTTGACCGCCTGGCGTGCCTTGGCCGCTAGTCCCGTCCTCTTCGGCAAATCCTTCCCATACCGTCTGAATAACAACGTCGGTTCCGTATTGATATAGAGTCCGCTCCGTCGAATTGAGATCGATCGTACGCGCAGCGGAGGAATTATAGACCCCTAAGCCGAGCGTAAGAATCAACAGTACCATAAGCGGATAATACGATTTGGCCGAACGCGACAGCTGGGTAAGCGTCAAGAAAATCGACACCGGCATGAACCGCCGTCCGAGCCAGTTGAACAAACGAAGCAGCCAAGGAAACAGCCGCAGGCAAAACAGCCCGATAGCGAAAATCGACAGCGCCGGCACGAAAAACAGCAACGGATGCACCTGAAGCTGATCGTTCGTCATCCCGGTTTTCGCCGAGAGCAATTGATAATTTTGGAATGAATAATAGCCGTATCCGGACAGGGCGATCAGCACGATGTCCAAGTACCACCGCTGCCAGACCGGCGGGCGGTCCGTGCGGGCGAGCGACTGCTTGTAGCCGACGATCGACGAGCGCGCCGACCGGACCGCCGGAATGACGCTGGCGGCTATCGCCAGCACGACGGCGCCGACGCCGTAGAACAGCGATTCGGGCGACACGTCGACCGGCACCGACTTGCGGTCCACGAACGTGAGGAACCCGTTCGACGACCCGATGCTTTTGGCCATGAACCAGCCGAGCAGCGGGCCTAACACCAGCGCCGCGGCGCCTAGCAGCACCCCTTCCAGCAGGAACACGCCGATGATCTGGCGGGTGCTGCCGCCTCGGCTGCGCAGGACGGCGATGTCGCTGCGCTGCCGCTCCAGCGCCTGACGCGCGTTCATGACGATGTAGTAGAACACCATCGCCAGCATCGGAGCAGCAAGCGTGAACAGCAGCATTTGCATCTGCAAGCTTTGCCGTTTGAAATCGGCCAGCATATCCGAGAACGAGATGTCCACTCTCGTATCCTTCAGCTTCTGATAGAGCGTAATGTCCATCCGCTCCAGCGTCCGTCCGAGCGGCGCCAATTGACTCGTTTTGATCTCCGTCAAATCGAACGCATAATACCAGTTGGCCAGGTTGAGCGGTATTTTCCGCTGCTCCAGCAGCTCCTTCTGCATAACCGTCTCGCTGACAAGGAACATGCCGGCCAACCCTTCGAAGCCTTGGAACCAGTAAGGGTCGTCTTCCGCCTTCGGCAGGAAGCTGCCGACGATGCGCACCTTAAGCGGGGCGATCCCTTGACCGCCGCTGATCGGGTACATGAATTCGTCGCCGACCCGAACGTCGTTCTTGGACAGCGCATCCTCCAGCACGACCGCTTCGATCGTACCGGCCGCGCTCTGCTCCGCGAACATCCGTCCGCCATTCAACTCGATCTTCTCCGCCAGGCCCGACAACGAGGCGATGGACATCTGCCTTCGTTTGCTCGGGTCCACCTTGGTCGGATCGACCGGCGTCAGCTGCGCATTGCGGATGGACAGCGCACGAGCGTACACGCTGTGCGGGAAGCCTACATTAAGCGGCACTTCTTCCCGGATATACGTATCCACATCGGCGAATGCCGTGAGATCCGCCCGTTCCGAGCCGACGGCCTGATAGCGGATCAGCGTCGAGCCGGGGGGCATGCCGTCGCTTTTCTCGAGCAGCGACTTCGCCACCACCCGCTTCAGCGAGCCGTCCGCGTACATCGGGATGCTCGTCGTGAACGCCACCGCGACGATAAGGCCGAACAGCGTGCTGATCGTCAGCCAGCGGGTGTTCCACATTTTTCGATACAGAAACCGCAGCATCGGCATAGCTTATTTGCCCACCACTTTCTGCCCGGGCGTCAGCCCCTTCACAATCTCGACATCGGTGGACGTCTGTTGCCCGATCTCTACATCGACCTCCCGCTTCTCGCCCTTCTCGTCCACCAGTTGTACATAATTGCGTCCGGCGTACGTGCGTAACGCGGCGAGCGGGATCGTGACGGCGTTCGGCTTGCGCTGGATCACGACGGCGACGCTGAGCGGCGTACCGCGCTGCAACCCGGCCGGGAAAGCATCCAGCTCGACAAGCAAGTAGTTGTCGATCGTATCCGGCGGCGGGGGCTGCTGCCCGCCTGCGCCGCCGCCAGGGCGGCCGCCATTGTCAGCCGCCTTCGGGTTCGGCAGCTGCTTCACTTTGCCTTTCTGCTGGCCGGCTCCGTTGATATCGACAACCGTCTCCATGCCGACGGCCACCTTCTTCAAATCGTCCGCCGTAATGCTGGCCGCAACCGTCAGTTGGGTCAAGTCGGAAACGATCGCGACTTGCTCGTAGGCCGTGACCGTATCGCCTTTCTTGAGGTACACGGCCACGGCCGTGCCTGCGAACGGCGCCGTCAGCTTCGCCTTGGCGATCGACTGCTCCAGCTTCACGAGCTCCTCGCGCTTCAGCTCGAAGTCGATGCGCGCTTGCTCCATCTGCTCCGGCGTCTTGTCGGTGCTCTGCCGCAGCAGCTCGATCATCCGCAGCTCGTCGCTGCGCGACTGCAGTCGCTTCTGCCGCAGCTGGCTCTCCAGATCGGACACGTCGAGCTCCGCGATCAGTTGGCCCGCGGCTACGGGCTCGCCCGACTTGACGTATACTTCCTTGACCCGCTTGCCGGTCTCCGAGAAGAAGAGCGATTCCTCCTTCGTCGCCATCAGCTTGCCGCTGCCGCGTACACGGGTCTCAAGCGTCTCGGTCTTGACCGTGTACTCCGGCTTCTTGGACAGCTTGGGCGGGCTGATCGAAGGCAGCGCCTCCTCCTCGTCCTCCTTGGGAAGCAAGGAGCAGCCGGTCGCCGCCAGCAGGCTGAGGCAGACGAGCGTGATCGCGCCGGTTTTTAACAAACCTCGCATGGTGCGGTTACGGGAGGACGAACGTTCCGTCCGCCATTTGATAGACATGATCGGCTACCTCCAGAATAGTGGGATCGTGGGTGGTCATGCAGATGGTCACTTGCTCGGTGGCGACGATATCCTGGAAGACGGCCATCACTTGGGCGCCCATCTGCGAATCAAGCTCCGCCGTCGGTTCATCCGCCAGCAGCAGGGTGGGCCGGTGCGCGATCGCCTTGGCGATCGCCACGCGCTGCTGCTCGCCGCCGGACAGCTCGAACGGCCGATGGTGCATCCGCTTGCCAAGACCGACGAGCTCGAGGCAATGCTGGACGCGCGGCTTCCACTCGGCCCGAGGCACACCTGCCATCCGAAGCGCAAGCTCGACGTTTTCCCAAGCGGACAACAGCGGCATCAGCGCATACGATTGAAAAATAAAGCCGATCTGTCTGCGCCTCACCTCCGTCCGACGGTCGTCGTTCCACTCATGGAACGGACAGTCGCGGAACCAAATCTCGCCCCGATCCGGCTGATCCAGGCCGCCCATCAAATTCATGAGCGTCGTTTTGCCCGATCCGGAGCGCCCCCGCAGCATAATAAGCTGCCGGGGCCGCAGCTCCATATCGAGGCCCTTGAGCACATGAATCGTACGCCCTCCCGTCTGGAATGATCGTTCGACCCGGCTAACGGTCAGGATCGGCTTTTCCTGCTCCATCGAACGGCACACCTCCCCTAATAGTAAATTTTTCAAATCATAGACGAGTTGGACTGTTAAAATGTTACATAGTGTAGGAAACTTTTTTGTTTTTTTTAACTCCAAAGGGATAATGCCAGTCTACTAAATGAACTTTAATAGAACCTAAAGGATTGTTAAAGAAATTCATAAGAAAAAAAGCAGCCTCGCAGGACTGCTTCTCCACACATACCAGCTTACCGCTTCTCCGCCTTCCAAGAGTAGAACCGAGAGCCGACGATAAACGCCACCACCGCCCAGCCCGCCAACACCCCGGCGTTCAACCAGAACTGCGAGGTCAGCACCGTCCGGTCATACACCATCGCATCGCGGATCCCGTCCGCGAAGAAGGTCAACGGCAGCGCCGCCGAAACCGGCTTGATCCACTCCGGCAGCGACCCGGTGTCGAAGAAAATGCCGCTCATGAACATCATCAGAAAGCTGAGCAGGTTTGCAATGCCGAAGTACGCATCCATCGATTTGCTGAACGCGGCAATGACGAAACCGATAGCCGCGAAAGCAAGCGTCCCGACTACAAAAATAAGCACAAAATTAAGTAAATCCAGATGCAGGTTCGCCCCATAGAACAGGACGCCGATCAAAGCGAGCAGCACGACCTGGATCGCGGATAGAAACAACCGAACGAGCACCCCGCCTAGACCGAACAGCCCCATGCTAACCGGCGTCATCATCAGACGCTTGAGCAACCCGTTGCGACGCATCTCGATCATGCTCACCATCCCGAACAGGCCAGCCTGCGATATGGCTAACGCGATCATGCCCGTCAGAAGGAAGTCCGTATACTCCAGCCGGTCGTCGCCTTCGGAGATCGATTCGATGCCCAGCTTCAGCTGCGGCGTGATGTTCGCTTGCGCGTAATTCATCTGATGCAGCACTTCGTTCAGAATCCCGTTCAAAGCCTGAACCGTAGTGTTTGCTTGCTTTTCCTTATTCACAAGCAGCGTAATTTGCTTCGCATCCGCCGAGTCCGGCAGTACGATCGCTGCGTCGATGTCCTTTTCCTTCACCCAGTCTTCCGCTTGCTCCCTCGACACCGGGGAATCGGATTTCCACTCCAGTAAATCGATCTGCTTCATAGCGGTCTGCAATTGCGTCGAGACGGCCGTTTCTTTATCCGCCACCACGGCGATTTTCGCCTTGAACGAGCCGTCATCGCCCATGCCGCCGAAGAAGGTAAGAAACACGACCAGCAGCAGCACCGGATAAAAGATCGACCAAAACCAAACCTGCTTTTCCCGGAACGTCATCTTGAATTGCGCCGAAAATAGTTTCGCAAGCTGTTTCATCAGTCTCTCCACTCCTTCCCGGTGAACGCGATGAAGACGTCCTCCAAGCTCATGTCCTTGATCGTCACTTGCTCCACCTCAAGCTGCTGCTCCGTCGTGAACCGGAACAAGCGGTACAAAGTTTCTTCCGGTCGCACCGACCACAGCTGGACTCGCGCGCCTTCCACCGCACTCCGCGAGACGGATGGCTCGTCATCGATATGGTTCGCAGCTCGTTTCGCCGCCTCCGGCCCGCCTGCAAATACCAGCTCAATTTCGCGCTCCTGCGTCAGCTGCTGGATGAGCCGCTTGGACGTATCCAATGCCACGACTCTCCCCTGGTCTACGATACAAACCCGGTCACTCAGCTTCTCGGCTTCTTCCATGTAATGCGTCGTCAGAATTGTCGTTTTCCCCAGCTCCTTCAGCTTCAGCACGACGTCCCAAATATTGCGCCGGGCTTGAGGATCGAGTCCGGTCGTCGGCTCGTCCAGGAACAGGATGTCGGGATCGTTCACCATCGCAAGACCGATCGCGAGACGCTGCTTCTGCCCGCCTGACAATGCTTTCACTTTTTTGTTGCGATGGTCGGTCAGATTGATGAGCTCCATAATTTCGTCGAGCGAACGTGTTTTGTTGTAAAAGCTGGCGAACACATCCAAATTCTCGTACACCGTGAGCAAGTCGAACAAAGCGCTAGACTGCGGCTGCACTCCGATGAACTGCTTGATTTTGTCGCCATGCTGCTTCCAATTCAGCCCCTTCAGCGCAATCGTCCCCGTGTCCGGCTCCTGCAGCCCTTCGATCATCTCCAGCGTCGTCGTCTTGCCCGCTCCGTTCGGACCGATAATCGTGAATACTTCGCCCTGCATCACCTCGAAGCTGATCCGGTCGACCGCCACGATTGAGCCGAACGTCTTCCTCAGGTCTTTGACTTCCAAAATGGACATCCCGCTTGCCTCCTTCAACTCACCTCTGCTTCCATCATAATCGTTTGGCCAGGACGGCATAACAGCCTCCAGCACGTACTCGCCTCAGTCTGCAGACCGATTTCCACAGCACGAATTCCGTGAATCCCTAGTCAATTACTATGCTTTATAGTACAATAAACTGAATAGCTTGTTGAGCACCGAAAGGAATGGATTCGAATGAACCGAAAAGCAGTTTGGATATTCGGCGTTGTCGTTGCCGTAGCGATTGGCGCTTCTGCCATAAGCGATCATCTGGAGAGCCGCGCGCAGGCGAAGGAAGCATATCAGCCGATACCGCTGATGAAATTCGACGGATCGACGATTACGTATAATAAAAATATCGCCGTCTGCCACTGATTCTGTGGAGACTTAAAGGAAACAGGCCGGTTTAGCGATTCCCCTCGCCGGACATACTGCATATCATACTACATCGATAGGCGATGGGAGATATGCTGCGTATGGAAGACGAAAATCGCTTTATGACCGGCCTGATAAACGGCATTTTGCTTGCGTTGCCTCTATGGGGAATCCTATTATCCGTTGTGACATTGTTACTGCATTGAGTAAACCTTCATCCGAGTGCTTCCGTCTGAATAATACAATCGGCCTGCCTGGTCGGCGGCAAGAAACTTGTTTACTTGCTCGAGCTTGCCTCGCGGCTTGCTGCTTTTTCCATCAATAGTCCGTCCGTCTTCTGCGCGAGCTGGTATAGGGCTACGGGCAGCTCCCCGTCCTCTTTCAGCAATAACGACGAGAAACCGCTCAAAAACGGAGATTCGTTCATCAGTAAAGCAAAATCCAAGTTCGCAAACGCGGGGGACTCTACTGCATAATTCATCTCCTCTATGAATACGTTCAAATCCGAATGCTGCGTTTGCTTCGTGGCAGCGGCCATAGATTTGCTCGGCAGGACAAACCATTCCGCCCATTTCGAAGTATACGCATGCTCCGTCATCGTCGCGAACCGCAAGAAGTCCCAGGCTTCTCGGGCATGCTTCGATTGGGCGGAAATGCCGATGCCGACAACGGAGAGCGGATTGGCGCGCCGGCCATCCGCCGTGCCTGGCAGCGGCGCGACGCCCAAGCGATCGCCCAATTGCTTCTTGAAAAACGTATAGCCGTCAGAAGTGGAGATCTTCATTCCGACGCTCCCCAAGTTGAATAATGATCCTGTGGCGATGTCATTCGAGACGCCGGATATTTGATCCAGCTTTAAGGCGCGGAAATAGCGGTTGAACCACTGCAGCGTCTGGACGGAGCCGGGACTGTTCAATGCTCCCTCCGCCTTCGCCCCATCCTTCGACAACAGGCTTTCCCCACGCCCTGCCAGCAGGATCTCCAGGTAGAAAGGGTTATAAGCCATCACAGCCCCGTACTTGCCTGGGTTCGCTTCGGACAGCTTCAAGGCAACGGACAAGTACTCGTCCCATGTCCATTTTCCTTGTGGATATGGAAGGTTGGCCTTATCGAACAGGGATTTATTATAAAGGACCCCTAGCGGCAAAACCACATTCGGAATCGCCCCCCATTTCCCTCCGGATTCCGTCAGCTTCAGAATCGGCTGGTGGAAATCCGACTTGTCCACCCCGTCCGCTTTGGCGAGCGGATTCAAATCCAGCAAAATTGAATCTTTCAGCCAGGATGGGATCAGCGCAGAATTGACGGGAAATACGATGTCCGGGGAGTTCTCCGCCTTCAGCTTACGCGCCATATTCTCGATAGGAAAAGTAGCCGGGAAACTTTCGATTGCAATCGTTCTATTCGGATGCAATTCCGTATATTTTGCCCCGACATCCTTGAAATATTGGGAATAATCGGCCCACATAGGCGCATCCGGATTCGCACCCGGCATATAGAGGCGAAGCTCTATCGGCTGTTCTCCCTCATCGCTTGCGGTGCAGCCAGTCACCAGGACCACCAAAACCATTATGATCGATAAACCCATCCATAGCCCTCTATGTCTGTTCCGCTTCATTTCGCGACCGCCTTTCTCTCTTAGACTCAGCTCTTATTATAGCGATCTTCGTCTTCCTACTTTTAACAATTCGTGCTATATAGTAAAATAATAAAATATCATGACGCACTACTTTCCAAGGATAGGGGTGGGATGCACGAAAGCTTTGAACAGCGACCACATTCAGCGAATGAACACCGTAATGAATTTCATCGCCGATAATTTGGGAGAGATTTTGACGATCCCGGTCTTGGCAGAACAGGGTCATTATGCCCCCTATCATTTTCAGCGCGTGTTCAAGGCGTATGCGGGCGTGACCGTAAATGACTTCATTACCCGAATGCGCATTCAACACGCCAGAAAAATGCTTTTGTTCCAATCCGGGCTCGATATTACCTCAGTCGCGATCGTCTGCGGCTTCAATTCATCGGCCAACTTCTCCCGCAAGTTTAAAAGCTTGGTCGGGCTCAAGCCCACCGAGTATAGGAACAAATACCGGGTCACGTCATCCCTTCCCAAAAAGTTCTCCCCAGAGGTTTATGCTGAGGCAAGCCGTCTTCAAATCCGGATCAAGGAGACGCCTCCCATGCGAGTCGCCTATGTGAGGCATATGCACGGCTTCTTGAAGAGCGGCATGCATCCCGGCATCCAGCAGGCTTATTCCAAGCTGTACCGCTACTTGCTCAAGAACAATGCCCTGAACGAGCGCGAGCGATTAATCGGCATTTCGCTGGACGACCCTTATGTGATCCCGATTCAGAGCTGCCGCTTTGACGCTTGCTTCCCGTGTGACGAGAGGCTGTTTCCCGGGGAAGACGTATGCATTCGGACGATTCCCGGGGGATTGTGCGCCGTTGCCGAGCTGGACGGGCCTCGCGAGCTTGTCTGGGATCTCATGCACTATATGCATGTCGACTGGCTGCCGAAGAGCCGGTATGAACTGGATTATCGACCGTTTATGGAAATGTTCGGCCAATGCGCCGCCCAACCCGGGACACATGTTTACATGCCGGTCCAATTGAAAGCTTGAACCAAAAAGGAGCCTTCCTCCCCGCTGCCGTGCGGAAAGGAAGGCTCCTCTGTTAATTACTTGCCGAACGAAGACGGGTCTTGCCGCCAAGCTTGCAGCAGCGCCATGTCTTCCTGCTTGATCTTGCCTAGCTGAAGCGCCACTTCCGACAGCGCCGTGTAGTTGGACAGCGAGTCGAACTCGAAGCCGGCTTCCTTGAAGTTGGCGACGGCGGAGTCGAACTGGTAGTTGAAAATTGCGATTACGCCGAGCACCTCCGCACCTGCGTCGCGAACGGCTTTGGCGGCCTTGATCGAGCTGCCGCCGGTCGAAATCAAGTCCTCGATCATCACGACCTTCTGGCCCGGCTTCAGGACGCCTTCGATGACGTTCTCCTTGCCATGACCCTTCGCCTTGTCGCGAACGTAGATCATCGGCAGGTTCAGCTTCTGGGAGACGTATGCCCCGTGGGGAATGCCGCCCGTTGCGATGCCGGCTACAACTTCCGCCTCGGGATACAGGTCTCGTACTTTCTCAGAGAAGCCTAGGGAGATCAGGTCACGAATATGCGGGTACGAGATGGTCAGCCGGTTGTCGCAATAAATCGGCGACTTGATGCCGGACGTCCACGTGAACGGATCGTTCGGCCTTAGGGCGACGGCGCCAATCTCCAGCAGCGCCTCGGCAATTTGGTCGGCCAAGTAACGGATTGTCATTTCGGTTCAGGCTCCTTCCTGGGATTAGTTACACGGTGAACGAGGCTACGATCTGCTCTAGCGCTTCGCGCGGATCTGGGGCGGCGGTGATCGGTCGGCCGATCACCATGTAGTCGGTGCCTTGCGCGAGCGCTTCGCTCGGCGTCATGACGCGCGACTGGTCGCCGACCGCGGCGCCGGCGGGGCGGATGCCCGGCGTCACGGTGACGAACGACGAGCCGCAGCGCGCCTTGATGCCGCGCACCTCGAGCGGCGACGCGACGACGCCGTCCAGCCCCGCCTCGCGGGCGAGCCCCGCGTAGCGCAGCACCGCATCCTCGATCGGCCCGGCGATGCCGATCTCGTCATTGAGCACGGCTTGGCTCGTGCTCGTAAGCTGCGTCACGCCGATGAGAATCGGCATAGACGCACCGGAGGCCGCCGCCTCCATGCCTTCGCGGGCGGCTTGCATCATCGCGAGCCCGCCGCCGGCGTGCACGTTGAACATGTCGACGCCGAGCCGCGTGATGCTCGCGGAGCCGCCCTTCACCGTGTTCGGGATGTCGTGCAGCTTCAGATCGAGGAACACTTTGTAGCCCCTCTCCTTGAGCCGCAGCACGAACTGGGGGCCGGCGGCATAGAACAGCTCCATGCCGACCTTCATGTAGCAAGGGATGCCTTCCAGCTGCTGCAGAAGCCTCTCCGCACTCTCCGCGTTCGGGTAATCGAGCGCTACCATGATTCGCTGAACTTCCTTCATCGTCTGTCCGCTCCCTTCGAGCTCACGTTTGGAATGCTGTATTCAAAGCAATGCGCCACTCGGATCACTGGATCCGGGTGACGCACCGCATAAATTATTTGACTGTTGCCACCGGCATAGCCCGCGACGAGAAGTTGATCGTATTCAGCACGTGCAGCAAGGCGCGCACCGTATCGAGCGACGTCATACAGACGACGCCGTTCTCGACCGCCTCACGGCGGATGCGGAACCCGTCGCGCTCCGGCTTCTTGCCCTTCGTCAGCGTGTTCACCACGAAGTGAGCTTCGCCGTTGCGGATCAGGTCGAGAATGTTAGGCGATCCTTCGCTCAGCTTGTTGACGGTCGTCACGCGGATGCCTGCGTTTTGCAGCGCAATGGCCGTCCCGCCCGTAGCGACGATCTTGTAGCCCAGCTCGTAAAAGCCGCGCAGAATTTCGATCGCTTCTTCCTTGTCTTTATCCGCTACGGTCGCGATGATCGCGCCGGTCGGCGGGATTTTCATACCGGAGCCGATAAAGCCTTTATACAGCGCCTTGGCAAAGTTGCGGTCGCGGCCCATCACTTCGCCGGTCGACTTCATCTCAGGCCCGAGCGTCGTGTCGACGCGGCGCAGCTTGGCGAAGGAGAACACCGGCACTTTCACGGACACATGATCGTCTTCCGGCCACAAGCCGTTTTCGTAGCCCATATCCGCCAGCTTCTCGCCCAAGATAGCGCGAGTCGCGACGTTCGCCATCGGCACGTTCGTTACTTTGCTTAGGAAAGGTACCGTCCGCGAGGAACGCGGATTGACTTCGATCACATACACTTGCTCTTTGTAGATGACGAACTGGATATTCACCAGACCGATTACATTCAGGGCCTTGGAAATCTTGATCGTGATGTCGACAATATGCTGCTTGATCTCATCGGAGATCGTCTGCGGCGGATACACCGAGATCGAGTCGCCGGAGTGAACGCCTGCACGCTCGATATGCTCCATGATGCCCGGGATGAGGACGGTGTCGCCGTCGCAGATCGCGTCGACTTCCACTTCCTTGCCGAGCATGTAGCGGTCGATCAGAACCGGATGCTCCGGATTAATTTTCACCGCATATTCCATATAGCTGAGCAGCTCTTGGTCGGAGTAGACGATTTCCATCGCCCGGCCGCCCAGGACGTACGAGGGACGTACGAGCACCGGATAGCCGAATTGCGAAGCCGTTCCAACCGCGTCGTCCACGGAAGTAACCGTGCCGCCCGGAGGCTGAGCAACGCCTAAATCGCGGAGCAGCTTCTCGAATTTCTTGCGGTCCTCGGCGGCGTCGATGCTTTCCAGGTTGCTGCCCAGAATGCGAACGCCTGCGCGAGTGAGCGGTCCGGCCAGGTTGATCGCCGTTTGGCCGCCGAATTGTACGATGACGCCGATCGGCTTCTCATGCTCGATGATGTTCATGACATCTTCGTAGAAAAGCGGCTCGAAGTACAGTCGGTCGGATGTGCTGAAATCGGTCGAGACCGTTTCCGGGTTGTTGTTGACGATGATCGCCTCGTAGCCCGCAGCTTGGATCGCCCACACCGCGTGAACGGTGGAGTAGTCGAATTCGATGCCTTGGCCGATCCGGATCGGGCCGGAGCCGAGCACCATGACCTTCTCCTTGTTCGTCTTCGACACTTCATCTTCCGTCTCGTAAGTCGAGTAGTAGTAAGGTGTCGTCGCTTCGAACTCCGCCGCGCAAGTGTCAACCATCTTGTAGACCGGCTTGATCGAGCGGCCGATCCGGTGAGCGCGAATTTCGGCTTCTTTGGTGAAGCTAGACGCTCCGGCTTCCGTGCGAATCTCGGCGATCGCACGGTCGGTGAAGCCTTTGCGCTTAGCGGCCAGCAGCAGCTCGTCCGTCAGTTCGCCGGCGATCAGCTCCGCTTCGAACTGGATCATGCCTTCGAGCTTGCTCAGGAACCACCAGTCGATCTTGGACAGGTCCTGGATTTGCTGCAGCGTGTAGCCGCGGCGATACGCTTCGGCAATCAGGAACAACCGCTCGTCGTCCGGTTTGGCGAGGCGAAGCTCCAGCGTCTCGGTATCGAGCAGCTCAGCGCCTTTGAGGTACAGACGGTGGACGCCGATCTCCAGCGAGCGGATCGCCTTATGAATCGATTCCTCGAACGTCCGGCCGATCGCCATCACTTCGCCGGTCGCCTTCATTTGCGTACCCAGCTTGCGGTTCGCGCCCGTGAACTTATCGAACGGCCAGCGCGGAATTTTCGATACGATGTAGTCGAGCGTCGGCTCGAAGCAAGCATACGTTTGTCCCGTAACCGGGTTGATGATTTCGTCAAGCGTGTAGCCGATGGCGATCTTGGCGGCCATCTTGGCGATCGGGTAGCCGGTCGCCTTGGAAGCGAGCGCCGAGGAGCGGCTTACGCGCGGATTTACTTCGATGACATAGTATTGGAAGCTGTGCGGATCGAGCGCGAACTGCACGTTGCAGCCGCCTTCGATGTTCAGCGCGCGGATGATCTTGAGCGACGCGGAACGCAGCATTTGATACTCGCGATCGGAGAGCGTCTGGCTAGGCGCTACGACGATGCTATCGCCTGTGTGCACACCTACCGGGTCGAAGTTCTCCATGTTGCAGACGACAATACAGTTGTCGTTCGCATCGCGCATTACTTCGTACTCGACTTCCTTCATGCCTGCGATGCTGCGCTCGACCAGACATTGGCCGATCGGGCTGTAGCGAATGCCGGAGGAGACGGTTTCGATCAGCTCTTCTTGGTTGTTGCAAATGCCGCCGCCCGTACCGCCGAGCGTATAAGCCGGGCGAATGATGATCGGAAATCCGATTTCGTTCGCGAAATCTACGGCTTCCGCTACGGTAGTGACGATCACGCTGGCCGGCACCGGTTGCTCCAGCTCGCGCATCAGGTCACGGAACAAGTCGCGGTCTTCGGCTTTCTCAATGGCTGTCAGCTGCGTACCCAGCAGCCTGACGTTCTCGCGCTCGAGCACGCCTGCGCGCGCCAACTCGACCGCCATGTTCAGGCCGGTCTGGCCGCCGAGCGTCGGCAGCAAGCCGTCCGGCTTCTCTTGGCGGATGATTTGCGAGACGAAGTCGAGTGTGATCGGTTCGATGTATACTTTGTCGGCCATGTTCGTATCGGTCATGATCGTAGCCGGATTGCTGTTGATCAGGACGACTTCCATGCCTTCTTCCTTCAGCGCTTGGCAAGCTTGCGTACCGGCATAGTCGAACTCGGCTGCTTGCCCGATGACAATCGGACCGGAGCCGATCACCAATATTTTTTTGAGTGTATTATTTTTTGGCATATGCGAGTTCCCCTTTCACCTCGACCGCTTGGCGGGAAGGCCGTGCGGCGATAATCTCCGCTTGTCTGGGCAGCGACGGACGGCTGCTCTTGAATTCGCGGATCATATCCAGGAAGTTGTCGAACAAGTAGCTGGAGTCGAACGGACCCGGTGCGGCTTCCGGGTGGTATTGCACGGAGAATGCCGCATGTTTGGCGTGCTTCAAGCCTTCGATCGTCTTGTCGTTGTTGTTGATATGCGTCACGATCAGCTCGGTGCCGGCTATCGACTCTTCCTTCACCGCGTAGCCGTGGTTCTGGGAGGTAATGTAGCAGCGGTTTGACTCGAGATCCTTGACCGGGTGATTGCCGCCGCGATGGCCGAACTTCATCTTGTCGGTGTCTGCACCGCAAGCGAGGGCGAACAGCTGGTGGCCGAGGCAGATGCCGAAGATCGGGAATTCGCCGAGCAGGTCGGAGATCATGCGTACCGCTTGCGGCACATCCTTCGGATCTCCAGGGCCGTTGGACAGCAGGATGCCGTCCGGAGCCAGCCTGCGGATCTGCTCCGCTGTCGCGTCGTGAGGCACGACGACGACGTCGCAGCCGCGCTTCGACAAGTCGCGGATGATGCCGCTCTTCGCGCCGAAGTCGACGAGCACGACGCGTTCTTTGGTCCCTGGGCAGCTGAACAAGCTCTTGGTGGAGACACGGGACACTTGATCGGTCATCAGCACGGTCGCTTTCAACTGCTCCATCAAGTCTTCTACAGGACGGGTCGACGTTGTGAGCATCGCCTTCATAACGCCGTGGTGGCGGATAATGCGAGTGAGCATGCGCGTGTCGATGTCGCTGATGCCTACGATGCCGTATTCCTTCAGCAAGCTGTCGACCGTATATTGAGCGCGCCAGTTGCTCGGCGTCTCCTCGTGATGACGCACGACGAATCCGTGAATGTAAGGTCGAATCGACTCGAAGTCGTCGCGCGCGATCCCGTAGTTGCCGATCAGCGGATACGTCATCGTGACGATTTGACCGCAGTAGGACGGGTCGGACAATACTTCCTGATACCCGGTGATGCCTGTATTGAACACTACTTCCCCAACCGATTCGCCTTCGCTGCCAAAAGCACGGCCGGTGAACAATGTACCGTCTTCCAATAAAAGTCTAGCTTGCATCCCACTCACTCCTTATATCGTTATGCTGTCCAAACTACCTTGCCGGCTACCATCGTAAGTACAGGCCAACCTTTTAACTTCCAGCCTGTGAAAGGAGTGTTGCGCCCTTTGCTCAGGAATGTATCCGGATCGACTGCCAACTCGCTGTTCAAATCGATAATCGTTATGTCCGCTTCCGCTCCTACCGCCAGGCGGCCGCTGTTCAGGCCGAACACTTCCGCCGGCTTGACCGTCATCCGGTCGAGCAAGAACTCGAGCGTCCAGCGGCCGGTCTCGACGAACCTCGTGTAGAGCAGCGGGAACGCCGTCTCGAAGCCAACGATGCCGAATGGCGCCAGCTGCATGCCGCGCGCTTTCTCCTCCACGCTATGCGGCGCATGGTCGGTGACGACGATGTCGATCGTGCCGTCCTCGAGCCCTTCAAGCACCGCTTGCACGTCCCTCGGAGTCCGCAGCGGC
This sequence comes from Paenibacillus koleovorans NBRC 103111, assembly GCF_004000845.1. GTDB lineage: Bacteria > Bacillota > Bacilli > Paenibacillales > NBRC-103111 > Paenibacillus_AA > Paenibacillus_AA koleovorans. The sequence continues at coordinate 37,459 of NZ_BIMA01000006.1, read as the reverse complement.
GGGTTCATTTTCCAGTTCGCATCCATGCTGTCCGGGATATCCTCGTCCGACAGCAGCAGGTGATGCGGGCAAACCTCGGCAGTGACGCGGAAGCCCAGCTGCTTGGCCAGGCGGATCAGCCGGACCGATTGCTCCGTGCTGACGTGACACACATGGTAGTGCACGCCCGTCGCTTCAGCCAGCAGGATGTCGCGGCCAACGTGAATCGCTTCGGACTCGTTCGGGATGCCCTTCAAGCCGTGCTTGCGAGCGAAGGCGCCTTCCGATACGGCGCGGCCTTCGACCAACGTGTTGTCCTCGCAGTGCGCGATGACCGGCATGTCCATCGAGGCGGCCAGCGCCATCGCGTCCTTCATCATCTGGGCGCTCTGCACGCCTACGCCGTCGTCCGTGAAGCCGATCGCGCCGGCTTCCTTGAGCGCCGCGAAGTCGGTCAGCTCGCGGCCGAGCTGGTTCTTCGTGATGCAGGCGTACGGCAGTACCTTGACGATGCCTTCGGTCTGCGCCTTGTCGAGCACGTAGCCCACCGTATCGACCGTGTCTATGACCGGACGCGTGTTCGGCATGCAGGCGATCGTTGTGAAGCCGCCCCGCGCCGCGGAGGCCGTCCCTGTGGCGATCGTTTCCTTGTGCTCGAAGCCCGGCTGCCGCAGGTGCACGTGCATGTCGATCAGACCGGCCGAGACAAGCTTCCCTGTGGCGTCGACCACTTCGTGGCCGTTCGTATCCGGTGTTGCCCCATTCCCCGCACCGGCGTCGCGAATTTCTTGAATGAGGTTATTTTCAATGTACAAGTGCTTCGGTACCGGCTGTCCGCCTCCCGGTTGGGCGACGAGGCCGTTCAGAATCCAAATTCCCATGAGGCCCTCCCTTTATTGCATCGCGCGCTCTACGACCGCCATCCGAATCGGGACGCCGTGAGCCATCTGCGTGAATATTTTGGATTTGTCGCACTCGACCAGCTCGTCGTCGATCTCGACGTTGCGGTTGATCGGCGCCGGATGCATGATGATCGCATGCGGCTGCATGCGGGCTGCTCGCTCGACCGTCAGGCCGTAGTGCTCGCGGTACTCCTCGGCGGAGCTCAGCATCCCCTTCTCGTGGCGCTCCAGCTGCACTCGCAGCATCATGACGACATCGGCCTGCAGCGCCTGCTCCATCTCGACGTAAGGCGCGTAAGCGGCCAGCTCCGGTGCCTGCATATTCTTCGGCGCGCAGAACTGCACTTTGGCGCCCAGCTTGAGCAGTCCCCATAGATTCGATCGGGCGACCCGGCTGTGTTGTATGTCCCCGATGATGGACACCGTCAAGCCGCGAATGTCGCCGAAGTGCTTGCGCATTGTATAGAAGTCGAGCAGCGCTTGGGTCGGATGCTCGTTGTTGCCGTCGCCTGCGTTGATGAGCGGCACTTGGATTTTGGTCGCCAGTTCGGCCAGCAGGCCGATCGGCTTCATGCGGATGACGCCCGCGTCGATCCCCATCGATTCCAGCGTCCGGACCGTGTCATAGATCGACTCGCCCTTCTCGACGCTCGATGCCGCCGCCGCGAAGTTCAGCACCTCGCAGCCAAGCCGCTTCTCCGCCACCTCGAAGGAAAAGCGGGTGCGCGTGCTGTTCTCGAAAAACATGTTGGCTACGAACTTGCCGTTCAAGAGCGGCGTCACTTTGTTCGGCTGCTGCTCCCAGTAGGCGGCCCGATCCAGGATACTGCGAATTTCATCCGGGCCGAGATCCTTCAGCCCGAGCAGATGCCGGTCCACGCTTACGAATGTTTGCGTCATTTGGACTGTCCCCTTTGCTGTAGTATGATGACTTCGTCCATGCCGTCCACTTCCGTGAGACGAACCTCGATTTCCTCCAGCTTGGAGGTGGGCACGTTCTTGCCGACATAATCCGGCCGGATCGGCAGCTCGCGGTGTCCGCGGTCGACCAGCACCGCCAGTTGAATCATGCGCGGTCGTCCCAGGTCCATGATCGCATCCATCGCCGCCCGTACCGTTCGGCCCGTATAGAGCACGTCGTCGAACAGGATGATCGTCTTGTCGCCGATCTCGAGCGGGCTGCCGGCCGGCGCCATCGCACCGGACTGCACCCGCACGACGTCGTCGCGGTAACCCCGCACGTCCAGCTCGTCGACCGGCACCGGGACGCCTTCGATTTCGTGAATGCGCTCCGCGATCCGCTTGGCCAAGTAGATCCCTCGGGTGCGGATGCCGATCAAGCGGCAGTTTTCCACACCCTTATTTTTTTCCAAGATCTCATGCGCAATCCTCGTCAGCGCCCTACGAATCGCCGTTTCGTCGATAATTACATGCTTGTCGGACATCTGGCAGAGCCACCTCCTTGGAGGAATGAAAAAACTCCTTGCCCTGAAGCAAGGAGTTGGCGTATAGAAGGCTGGGCGTCCGCAGGCGGCGAGCTTGTTCGACACAAACCCGGCCTGACCGCAGACGATCTCCGCGCAGGCATGGCGACGCCCAGCAGAGAAGTGCCTTCTATACTTTCTTGACGACTACCTTGCCAGTCTCACAGGACTGACTTAAAGGTGCTTATTTAGCTGAAAGAAATTATCTCACGTTCGACAAAAGTTGTCAATACTTGAGCCGCCCGCAATCTTCGCTTTCCGCATTGCCTGTCCACGCCTTTTTATGCTATAAAAGAGGGTAGATCACCCAATAAAGGAGACTAGTCCTCATGTCTGAAATGAATACAATGGAAGTTATCAATTACATCAAGAACAGCACCAAGAAAACTCCGGTGAAAGTATACCTGAAGGGCCAATTGAGCGAAATCGACTTCGGTACCGAGCTGCAGACGTTCATTACCGGCGGGACCGGCGTCGTATTCGGCGAATGGAAAATCGTCCAAGCCGTTCTGGAGCAAAATAAAGCGTTGATTGAAGACTACGTCGTCGAGAATGACCGCCGCAACTCTGCGATTCCTATGCTCGATCTGAAGGGCATCAACGCTCGCATCGAGCCGGGCGCCGTCATCCGCGACATGGTATCGATCGGTGACAACGCCGTTATCATGATGGGCGCGCTGATCAACATCGGCGCATCGGTCGGCGACGGCACGATGATCGACATGAATGCCGTGCTCGGCGGCCGCGCCAAAGTCGGCAAAATGTGCCACATCGGCGCAGGCGCTGTAGTTGCGGGCGTCATCGAGCCGCCATCCGCTCAGCCTTGCGTGATCGAAGACGACGTGCTGGTCGGCGCCAATGCCGTGATCCTCGAAGGCGTGCGCGTAGGACAAGGGTCTGTTGTAGCGGCTGGCGCCGTCGTCACGAAAGACGTGCCTCCATTCACGGTAGTTGCAGGCGCTCCCGCCCGCGTAATCAAGGAAGTGGACGACAAGACGAAGTCCAAAACCGAGATTCTGCAAGAGCTTCGCCAGCTGTAAGAGACAATATCGAGAAGGCGTCAGTCGTCAGGCTGGCGCCCTCTTTCTAATCGGGGAGGCCTTTTTGTATGACAAGTTCTGTTGCACCTACCTATAATTACATCGATATCCGCAGACAGCTGCACCGTATCCCCGAGCCCGGCTATCAAGAGTTCAAGACGCAGCGGTTGCTTCTTGACCTGATTGCGACATTGCCGCAGGATCGGCTGGAAGTCCATACATGGCGCACAGGCATTCTCGTGAAGGTACATGGTACAGGGACAAGCAAGGACAAGAAGCGCTGTTATGGCTACCGTGCCGATATGGACGGCTTGCCGATCGCGGAAGACACAGGCTACGCCTTCAAGTCCGAGCATCCCGGGTTCATGCATGCCTGCGGCCACGACCTGCACATGACGATCGGCTTCGGCATCTTGGCTAGCTTCGCTCTGCAGCCGATGGCGGACGATCTCGTCGTCGTGTTCCAGCCGGCTGAGGAAGGGCCAGGCGGCGCGCTGCCGATGCGGGAGAGCGAGGAGTTTCGAGAATGGCTGCCGCAACAGATGGTCGCGCTCCATATCGCGCCGGAATATCCGGTCGGCGTCATCGCCACGAAGCCCGGCATTTTGTTCGCCAACACGTCTGAGCTGTTCATCGACTTGACCGGCAAAGGCGGGCATGCCGCATTCCCGCATCTGGCGAACGACATGGTCGTCGCGGCCGCCCATTTCCTCACCCAGATGCAGACGATTGTCGCGCGCAATATCAACCCGCTCGACTCCGCGGTCGTCACCGTAGGCAAAATCGAGAGCGGCACGCGGCAAAATATTATCGCCGAGCGCGCACGTCTCGAGGGTACGATACGGACCTTCTCCGACACGTCGATGAAGCTGGTCAAATCGCGTATCGAAGCGTTGGCACAGGGGATCGAAACCGCCTTTGCATGCAAAGTGGACATCGACTACGGCTCGAATTACATGCAAGTGTACAACAATGAAGCGTTGACGCTGGAGTTCCGCGAGTGGTTGAAGTCCGATGCAGCTAATGTGGAGCGCATCCAATTCGTCGATTGCAGCGCCGCGATGACAGGTGAAGACTTCGGCTATTTCCTCGAGCAAATCCCAGGCTTCCTGTTCTGGCTCGGCGTCGATACGCCATACGGACTCCACCACGCGAAGATCGAGCCTAGCGAGCAAGCGATCGAGCTGGCCATCGACACCGTGTCTCGCTATTTCCGTTGGAAGTCCGAGCAAGCTTAACTGTATAAAAGGGCTATTCCACCCACTGCAAGCCAATCAGCCTGCTCAGGGGAATAGCCCTTTACTATTTTCACACCTTGCTGACGAATCGCTCTAACCGATCCAGCGCTTGAGTCAGCACATCCATGGAATACGCATACGACAACCGCACATATCCTTCGCCATGCACCGAGAATGCATCCCCCGGCACGACGGCGACCCGCTCCTGCTCGAGCAGCTTCATTGCGAATTCCATCGAGCTTGAGCCGTAAGCTTGAATCGAAGGGAACAAATAAATAGCCCCTTCGGGCTTCTCCACCGGCATTCCCATCGCGACCAGTCGACCGTGCATGTAGTCGCGCCGCTTCACATACTCGGCCTTCATCGGTTCCGCGTCATCTAGCCCGTTCGTCAGCGCCTCGACTGCGGCATATTGCGAAATCGAGGTGGCGCAAGTGACGTTGTACTGATGCACCTTGACCATATGCTGGGTCAAATAGGCAGGCGCGAACGTGAAGCCGATCCGCCAGCCTGTCATGGCATGCGATTTGGACAGGCCATTTATGACGATCGTCTTGTCGCGCATGCCGCCAATTGTAGCGATTGACCGATGCCCCAAGCCGTCATACACGAGCTCGCTGTAGATCTCATCCGAGATTACGAACAGCTGCCGATCCTGCAGCAGCGCTGCAATATCCGCCAGCTCCGAGGCGTCCATCACCCGGCCCGTAGGATTGGAAGGATAGCAGAGCACAACCGCGCGCGTCTTGTCCGTCAGCTTCGACCGGATCAGCTCCGCCGTCAGCTTGAACCCCGTCCCCGTCGTATCGGCGTATACAGGAATTCCTCCGCACAGACGGATGATCGGCTCATACCCCGGGTACAACGGACCGGGCAAGATCACCTCGCTGCCGGGCTCAAGAATCGTCCGCAATGTGATGTCGAGCGCCTGACTCGCCCCAGCCGTTACGATCACTTCCGTATCCGGGTTGTAGTCCTGTCCGTACTTCGTACGCACGAACGCAGCCGCCGCCCGACGCAATTCCGGCATTCCCGCATTCGGCGTGTACACCGTGCGGTTCTCGTCCAGCGCTCGTTTCCCTGCGGCAATTATATGAGCGGGCGTCGGAAAGTCAGGCTGCCCGATCGTCAAAGTGAGCGCATCCTTGTAGGTGGCGACCAAGTTCGATATTTTGCGGATGCCCGAAATCTGAATCCCCTGCACGCTGGCATTGACCAGCTGCTCCAGACCGGCAGTTCCTGCATTGTCTGTTGTGCCCATCGCGACTCCTCCTCGTCCTATCTCCCAGCCTACATCGTACGCAATACTTCCAGCAGCTTGACCATGTCGTCCGGCAGCGGCGCTTCGAACTCCAGCTGCTCGCCGGTACGCGGATGCCCGAATCCGAGCACGCCTGCATGCAGTGCCTGCCCTTGCATCCATTTATCGCTGCGCGAGCGCAGCCCGTACACCGGATCGCCTACGAGCGGATGGCCGATGAATTTCAGATGTACCCGAATCTGATGCGTCCTTCCGGTCTCCAGCTTCAGCTGCAGCACCGTGAAATCGCCGATTCGCTCCAGCACGAGGAAATGCGTTACCGCGTGTTTGCTGTTTTTATTGGTCACCGTGTACATTTTACGATCATAAGCATCCCGACCGAGCGGCGCATCAATCGTGCCGTGATCATGCGACACTTTACCGTGCACGATGGCTGTATACACTCGAGCAACCGAATGAGCTTTCAGTTGATCGGCCAGCGACACATGCGCCATATCGTTTTTGGCCGCCATCAGCAATCCCGACGTGTCTTTATCGATCCGATGGACGATGCCCGGCCTTAATTCCCCGTTAATCCCGCTTAAGTCCCTGCAATGGTGCATCAGTGCGTTTACAAGCGTACCCGAGCTATGCCCCGGCGCCGGATGGACAACCATGCCTCGCGCTTTATTCACGACTATAACATCGCTATCTTCGTAAACGACTTCGATTGGAATCGGCTCCGCCGCCAAGTCCTTCCCTACTGCATCCGGAATGTGCAACACGACCGTTTCGCCAGCGGAGAGCTTGTAATTCGGCTTGACCGCAGCACCGTTCACGGTGACATGGCCGCCTTTAATCCATAGCTGCACCTGCGAGCGGGATACTTCCGTCTCTATCGAGTCCGTCACATATTTGTCTATCCGCTCTCCGTCGTCCTCATCGCCAACCCGCCACTCGAGCAGCTCAGGATTGTCCATTTCCGACGATTCCGTCGTCCAGCTCATGCACTTCGCCTCTTCTTTCCTTCCGCCAATCGAGCAGCGTGTCGAGGAATACCAACCCAAACCCGATCACAACCCCCGAATCCGCCACATTGAAAATCGGAAAAATATAATCTACGTCCCAACCCAATATCGAGAAAACAAAATGGCACTGGATAAAGTCCACCACTTCCCCGAACAAGGCGCGGTCAATGTAATTGCCTAATGCCCCGCCCAACGCGAGGCTGAGCGCTACCGGAAGCAGCTTTCTATTCTCCTTGATTACCTTGCGCAAGTACCACACGATCCCGATGATCACGAATGTAGTAATGACGAGAAAAAACAAGCGCTGGTTTTGCAAAATGCTGAATGCCGCGCCTTTATTCCGATGCGACGTAATGGACAAGAAATTGCCCAGCACCGGAATCGTTTCATAAAGCTCCAAGTTGCGGACGATCAGCCACTTCGTAAACTGGTCCAAGACAAGCACCAAGAACGCGTACAAAAAATAAATCATGCCGTTTCCTCCTTCAAGCTATTCCTTGCCACGCGACCGACTTCCCGTCGGCCATCCTTATACTTCCTTCACTAAAAGCGGCGCTCGGCGTAAACCCTAGTAGCATGCGAATAAGCGTCATGATCAGGAAGGAGCCCGACCAACCATGAACCACTTGAACGATGCTGAGCTGCAAGAGCTGCGCGCTACCCTGCGAAACGATCAAGCGGAGCTGCAGCGCCATTTTGATCTGAACGAGCAATACGGCTTGGACGAGTCGCTTGGCCGATCGACCGGCGAACTATCCGCCTACGACAATCACCCGGCCGATCTGGGCAGCGAGCTGTTCGAACGAGGGAAGGACATCGCCCTGGACGACAAAGCGCGCCACGAGCTAGAGCAAATCGATCAAGCGCTCGATCGAATCGATCGGGAGCAATACGGTGTCTGCTCCGCATGCGGAGAGCCGATTCCATTCGAACGATTGCTTGCCGTTCCGACAACGACGGAATGTGTCGCTCACGCGGCGGAGCATATGCCATTCGCCCATGCCCGTCCTGTCGAAGAGCAGGTAATGGAGCATCCCTTCGGTCGGAACAGCTTCGATGAGCGGGACGAGGAAACCGAGTTCGACGGCGAAGACGCCTGGCAAATCGTCGAAAGCTGGGGAACGTCCAACACGCCTGCTATGTCGGAAGATCCGCACGTATCCGATTATAACGAGATGTACATCGAAGCAAGCGAGCAGGAAGGATATGTGGAATCGCTCGAGAGCTTCCTGGCGACCGACATCTATGGCGGCAACGTAACTATAGTGCGCAACCGGGCGTATCAAGACTACATGGATCATCAGGAGGGCGAACCGCTGCTCGAGCCTTAAAACGCCCGGCCTTCCAGCTGCACCTGAACGATTTTCACAATATCTGCAATAAAATCGCCGATAATCGGCAGGTTGAGCGCTCCCAGTATGCGCAGTATGTACAAAATGGTCGCCGCAAATACCGTAAACCCGATCGCGATGCCTACTCCGCGTGCGATACCGGTTACCATATTGATGATAATCAACCGCTTCGGTTTGTTCAACATCATCACGTAGTCGGCGATCTGGGTTTTCTCCATCTGGTCGGCGATTTTCACCAACCGTTCGTTCAAGCTGGACAGCTGCTCGTTGTCCAGCTTTTCCTCGTGCCGTCCGATTGTTTGCTCCACGGTACCCGCTCCTTAGGAAAGTCTCCACTTAGTTATAACCGTCCGGGACGAGGATCATACGATTGGGTTTACATGGCAAGTCCTGTTCGGGAAGAAAGAAAGCTCCCCGCCCGCTATGGACGAGAAGCCTCTAGGCCGTTATTTGCTCTCTCGATGCGAACTTGGGCCGGCTATTCGAGCACGGTTTCTTTCTCTTTCGGGCTGAGCGTATCCCAGGAATCGCCCCGCAGCATCTCGAGCTGAGCCTCAACGAGCGTCCGGAATCGAGTTCGATAGATGGAAGCCTGCTTCTTCAGCTCCTCGATCTCCATCGACACCTTACGCGACTTGGCCAGCGATTCGTTGATGATCCGATCCGCGTTTTTCTCCGCTTCCTTCACGATCAGCTGCGCTTCTTTCTTGGAGTTGCTGCGCACCTCATCGGCCGCTTCCTGGGCGACAATAATGGTTTTGCTCAGCGTCTCTTCGATATTCGAGAAATGGTTCAAGCGCTCTTGAAGCCCTTGCAATTGATTTTGCAATTCTTTATTTTCTCGGAGCATCGACTCATAATCCTTAATCACTTGATCGAGGAATTCGTTGACCTCGTCTACGTCATAGCCGCGTACTCGTTTGCTGAATTCCTTATTATGTATGTCCAATGGCGTTAAAGGCATTGGTGCACCTCCTGAAATTTGAGAGACTTCTCTTGCTGCCGAACGCTCTCCTCATCTTGTACCATTCGACGCCATGGAGCAAAATCCTGCACGCCCTCTACACGTATTTCCCAATTTTCAACCGGATTCGACCTTTCTTCGTCTCGCCTTCGACATCCAATACTCGGAATCGTCCGAACCCTTGAAACGAAACGACGTCGCCTGCCTTAAGCGATTTGCTCGGATCTTCTTCGACCTTCCAATTGATCCGGCAACGGCCGTTCTTGATCGGCGGCAGCACCTTGGCTCTACTGAGCCGGTATACGTCGCTTACTATGCCGTCCATTCGCATCGAGGCAACCGAAAGACCCATCTCCTCATACGACTGCACGACCGGCTCCAACGCCGAGATCGGCAGCAATTCCGTGCGAACGTGAGCCCTGCCCACTTGCTGCAGCTGCATGCGGAAAAAATCGGACACTTCCGTCGCCAGCACTACATGACATTGCCGTTCTTTAACATGCAGGTCGCCGATTCGGTCGCGCTTGAGACCGACCCCAAGCAGAGCGCCCAGGAAGTCGCCATGCTCCAGTGAGCCGAATTGCGGATCCTCCGAGGTGATCGCCAGCAGCGACAGTTGGAAGTCGGCTTCTTGCGGTGCCTTGTATTCCGGAGCGATCCACGCGCGTTTGCGCTCTGCCCCAACGTAGCCCCCGAACAGCTGCACTTGCGCGTCGGAATGCCGATTGGCGAGCATGGTCAGGATGTGAGCTTGCCGCGGATCAAGGAAATCCGATAGCTTCACCGTATGGCGCTCGCCTGCTCGCTCCAGCCAATCCAACGCTTTATCGACGAAATGATGCTCGTCGGAATGAAAATGACTATAGAAATCGCGGTCCGTCATATCGTCTCAGCCAGCCGCTACACGAATACGCCGAGCAGCCAGCCGACAATGGTATTGATCCCCATTACAACGAATCGAAGCGCAATCAAGGCAACGATTGGGGAGATGTCGATCATGCCGGCAATCGGCGGGATCAGTCTCCGGAACGGGCTCAAGTACGGATCGACCAGCTTGCCGAGCATTTCGCCGATGAAGCTTTCCCGAGCGCTAGGCAGCCAAGAGAGCAGGACGTAAGCGATAATTAGATATTGGTAAATAACACCCAGTTGGGAGATATAGCCTTGAATCGATGCAATGGTAAATTCGTCCAACACGGTCACCTCGATTTTCTGTATTCTTCCTCTTGTTCAAGCATTTCCGAAATGGCGCCTTGAATTTCAACGGAATCCGGCGTACACAGAAAAATATTCGGACCGAGCTTGGAAATGCTGCCATTCAGCGCATATACCGTACCGCTCAAGAAATCTACGATGCGGATCGCTTGATCGGGTCTGACGCGTTGCAGATTGACGACGGTCGGACGGCGCGAACGCAGGTGATCGGCTATTTCTTGCGTTTCTTCGTACGAACGCGGCTCGCACAGGACTACCCGGGTGTTACGCTGGGAATGAATGCTCACAATGTTCCCTTTTGTTTTACGCGAATCGGACGCAACGGTTTCATGCTCATCCGTGGTATCCTCCACAACTCGCTCCCGCTCGACTACTTCTTCTTCATCCTGCAAACCGACAAAGTTTAAAAATCGATTCATTACGCCCATCGTTATTCCTCCTCGGTTATCTCTTTGCCTACCAGAACGGTGCCCAATCGCACCATCGTCGCCCCCTCCTCGATCGCCACCTCGAAATCATTCGACATGCCCATCGACAGGTGGGGCGCTGCTTCCTTCAAAATCCCGCTCGCATTCAGCTTATCTCTCCATTCGCGGAGCGCTCGAAACACAGGGCGGGTATGCTCCGCTTCCATCTCGTACGGGGCCATCGTCATCAAGCCCGCAACATGCAGTCTCGGCATCTCGCGGAGCTGTTCCGCAAATTCGAGCAGCCGATCCGGCGCCATGCCGTACTTCGTCTCCTCGCCGGAGACGTTCAGTTGGATCAGGCATTGGACGCGGTCGATGCCCCGTTTTGCCGCCTGACGCTCGAGCTCCGTCGCTAGCGACAGCCTGTCCAGCGAGTGGATGTACTCGAACTTGCCGATGACATCCTTCACTTTGTTCGTCTGCAAGTGGCCGATAAAATGCCAGACGCCGGAAGCGCCAAGCGCCTCCCACTTCGGCTGCACATCCTGCCAGCGATTCTCGCCGATATGTAAAAGTCCTAGCTGCATGGCCAAACGGGTCGTCTCCAGCGAGACGTATTTCGTAACGGCGATCGCTTGCACGTCACTGCGACTGCGACCGCTGCGCCGGCAAGCCGCGGCGATGTGCTCTTCCACGTTCTGAATCCGCACTTCCATCGGGGTCAAACTCATCGTTGTTCTATCCTCTCTCCTGGGCCTTCACACGCTTGTCAGGTCTATGCCAATCCATGCAGCCATCCGCCCGGTACGGCCATGCTCCTTCCGATGGGAATAGAACGCGTCCGTCCGACAGCTGGTACACAAACCACATATTTCGATATGGATCGGCATAATTCCTGCTTTTATCATAATTTGTCCATTTAATTGTTGCAAGTTCAGCCGATATTTGCCCGCCCGTTCGCGATCCGGGACGAGGAACCGGATTTCCTGCTCCGCCATTTCCATTCGTTCTAACGCTTCGCGCACCGGCTTGGCGACCGCATCGTCCACCTCATAGCAGCAGGCGCCGATGGAGGGGCCGACTGCAGCCAACATCCGCTCGGGGCGGCTGCCGAAAGCGGAGGTCATCGCTTCAACCGTTTCTTCGGCAATTTGCAGCACCGTGCCTTTCCAGCCGGCATGGGCCAGACCTACCGCTTTATGTTCAGGGTCGAAGAAATATAGCGGCACGCAATCCGCGAAAAAAGCGGTCAACCAGATGCCCGGCTCCTGCGTGATCAGCGCATCGGTCGCTTGCAGCGCATCCTCGCGCGTCAGCCGGCCGCGGCCGCGTTGCTGCGCTGTCACGAGCGCCACCCGGTTGCCGTGCACCTGCTCGGCGCATGTCCAAGCCTCGACCGGGATCCCGAGCGTGTCGGCGAAAGCCGCACGGTTGGCGATCACATGCTGCGGCTCGTCCTGGACGTGAAGCGCACAATTCATCGAAGCCAGCGGTCCGGTGCTGATTCCGCCGTGACGGGACGTGATGCCTGCGCTTATATAGGGAAACCGTTGTTGCCAATCCGCGATCTGATAACCGGCGGGTTTGCCGGCGATTGAGGTTTCTGCGAATGCCTCTTGTTGATTTCTACTCGTATTGTTGGCGCTGTTGCTGCTGCTCATTGGCTTGTCCACTCCTCAGATAGTACGTACTATGTATAGGTTGATGGCCGGTCAGGCAAGCGAACCTCCTGCTCCCGGGAGCCGCCTGCCTTGCCCTGACACCATGTTTATCGATAGGATCGATTGTACTCCTGCTGCGGTTCTCCTTCTTCTACTGCCCGATACGACCTGGCATCGTCCAACTTCACGAGCACGACGTCCATGCCGATCTTCACAATGTTGCGCCAGGGGATGACGACATCCGTCCCGTTGCCGAAAAATCCGAAAAACTTGCCGCTGTTCGGAACGACGATCGAATCGATGCGTCCTTGCCGGAGATCAAGCTCCAGGTCGCTGATTTGGCCCAGCTTTTTCCCATCCACGATATTGATGACGTCCTTGGACTGAAAATCTGAAATTTTCACGAAGCATCACCCGAGATCGCCAGAAGTTAGGCCAAGCAAGCCTGCGTTAGCGCCCATGCCTACAGTTCCCATTATATGACGGGGGCGCAGGAAATGTCCTGCCGCAGGGACGAAGATTCACTTTTTTTGTTGAAAATAAAAAGGCTTGACCGAATATCGGCCAAGCCCATCTGTTGTTCTACTGTTGGACTAAGTCTTGACATGCTTCTGCATTTGGGAGATCGCCGATTTCTCCAGCCGCGACACTTGCGCTTGCGAGATGCCGATTTCGTCGGCTACCTCCATCTGCGTTTTGCCCTCGAAGAAGCGCATCGACAATATCATTTTCTCCCGGTCGTTCAGCTTCCGCATCGCTTCCCGCAGCGCAATCCCTTCGATCCAGGAAATGTCCTTGTTCCGCTCGTCGCTAATCTGGTCCATCACGTAGATCGGATCGCCGCCATCGTGATAGATCGGTTCGAACAACGATACCGGATCCTGGATCGCATCGAGCGCGAACACGACGTCTTCCTTGGGCACGTTGAGCGCTTCGGATATTTCGTAAATCGACGGCTCTCGAGAGTTCGAGTTCGTCAGACTGTCCCGTACCTGCAGCGCCTTATAGGCGATATCCCGCAGCGAACGCGACACCCGGATCGGGTTGTTGTCCCGCAAGTAGCGGCGTATTTCTCCGATAATCATCGGGACCGCATACGTGGAAAATTTGACATTCTGGCTCAGGTCGAAGTTGTCGATCGCCTTCATGAGGCCGATGCAGCCGACCTGGAACAGATCGTCCACGAATTCGCCCCGATTGTTGAACCGTTGGATGACGCTCAGCACCAGCCTCAGGTTCCCGTTCACCAATTTCTCTCTTGCCGTTCGCTCCTTGTTATTTTGAAGCCGTACGAACAGCTCGCGCATTTCGGCGTTCGTCAGTACGGGAAGTTTCGAAGTATCAACACCACAGATCTCCACTTTATTTCGGGTCATCGTGCAACTACCTCCCAAGGAGCAACATTATTGTACATTATCTCCTTGGAAAGTTTTTTTATGCGCTTGTCGAGGCCCGCACGAGGTGTCCGAGGCGTTATGAAAACGGTGTCTTAGGCGCGCCGCAAAGCTTACACCATCTTGTTAAATTCCTTGCGAAGCCGCTTGATGATGCGTTTCTCGAGCCGCGATATGTACGATTGGGAGATGCCGAGCATGTCGGCGACATCCTTCTGCGTCTTCTCTTCCCCGTCCTGCAAGCCGAATCGCAGCTCCATGATGATGCGTTCCCGTTCGGAAAGCTTGTCAAGCGCCTTGTGCAGCAGCTTGCGGTCGACTTGCTCCTCAATGTTGCGATAGATCGTATCGTTCTCGGTGCCGAGCACATCGGAGAGCAGCAGCTCATTGCCGTCCCAATCGATATTAAGCGGTTCGTCGAACGAGACCTCGGTCCGCAACTTGCTGTTGCGGCGCAGGTACATCAGAATCTCATTCTCGATGCAGCGCGAGGCGTATGTAGCGAGCTTGATTTTTTTCTCCGGATCGAACGTATTGACCGCCTTGATGAGGCCGATCGCGCCGATAGAGACCAGATCCTCGATATTGATGCCCGTGTTCTCGAACTTGCGCGCAATGTAGACGACCAAACGCAGGTTGCGCTCGATGAGCATCGCCCGGATCGCCGAATCGCCGGAGGGCAGCTTCTCGAGCAAATACTCCTCTTCCTCTCGCGTAAGCGGCGGCGGTAGCGCTTCACTGCCTCCGATATAGTAGATTTCCTCGCTCTTCAGCCCCAGCAGGAACATGAAGCGATAGTAATACAGATTCATCATCAGTTTCCATTTGACCAGCATCGGGTACCCTCCTGATTACGGCCAGCGCAAGGTTGGCATTCTCATAAAATTGTGGTGAAGCGGCTTCGGTCTGTCAAACGTCCATTTGTACGAGCGTCGGATGCAGGATCGCTTGATACGACCCGTCCGCACTCAGCTTGCCCCCGTCCAATCCGACCAGCACTTTGCTGTTCACGATCTCGTTGTCGGAATAGGAGACGACGACTTTGTCGGGCTTCACCGCGAGCATGAATTGCGTGCCCCGGTTCACCCCTCGGTACGGCACGAGCCGCAGCCGGTCCTGCCACTCCCATTCGCCCTCGTCGATCGACGCGATCAACTGGTCGACCTCCGACTGCCGGATGCGCTTCATCCATTCCGGCGGGAGCAGCTCCCGCCACTGGTCGGCCTCCAGCACCATAACCGGCGTCCGAGTAAGCGGGTCGTATAGTTGGTTGCCCGTATCCAAGAGTCCGGTGCATTGCGACTCGAACTCCCCGATCTGGATGCGGACCTGGGCCAAATATTGCGTCATCGCCTGCCGCCGGCGCATAGAAGTGAATACCGTCCGGTAAAACCAGATCATGAAGGTCAGCCCGATCGCCGTGAACCAGAATCCGATCTGCATCGTGTAGCCGATGCCCCCGGTCCGCGTGACGAGAATGCCGTTCATCACCTCGCTGGACGTCTGCGTGAAGTAGTAGAGCGCAAAGATGCCGCCGGCCACCGCGAAATTGATCAAATAGAACGTGCCGATATTGCGAAGAAACGCTTGCATGCTTCCGAATCCGAAAGCTAGGACGAGCATGACTACAGAAAGTAAGCATTTCGCCGCAATCGTGAACATAAAGGATAAGGAAGGGATCCACATCAACAGGACGTAGGACGCACCCAAGGCGGCGGATAGTCCCAAGCGCCACAGCTTGACAGGCAGCTTGCGGGTCCAGGCCGTCATATACAGGATGACGCCGTCCACGAACAGGTTGATGAGGAAGATGAGATCCAAGTAAACGACCAAGATCGGTTCCTCCGCTTCCTGCTACTCCATCGTAAATGTGCAGCGCTGTCCGACACCGGCGTATGTTGGTCGTCCCGACAAGGCAAGATGTCTATCGGGGCGACGAATGAGTTTAGTATATAGTAAGCCTATTCCAAAGTCTGTCTAAACTTGTCAGTGCTTTGCATCTAATTTTGGCGAATTTTCCGTATGTTTGCGGGGGACAAGCAGCGGGTTTGAGAGGCTCGATAGAAACAAAAAAAGCCGCAGGGTGGCCCCTACAGCATCTTGGTAGACTCTATTATCGTCCGCCCGGATTGTTCTTGCCGCGGTTGCGCAGGAACGTCGGGATGTCCAGCTGGTCACCGGATGGAGGAGCGCCGAACGGCTTGAGCGGATTCGCGTACTTCTCCGCCGGCTCCTGGTGGCTGACGCCGCTTGGACGGCGCGTTTGTTGAATAGGCGCAGCGGCACGGTGCTCAAAGCCTGTCGCGATAACCGTCACGACAATCTCGTCGGTGAGGTTCTCATCAATGCCGGCACCGAAGATCATGTTCACTTCCGGATCGGATGCGGAGAATACGATGTCGGCCGCCTCGTTCACTTCGTAGAGGCTCAGGTTCACGCCGCCGGTGATGTTCATCAACACGCCGCGCGCGCCGTCAATCGAAGTCTCAAGCAGCGGGCTCATGATCGCCATCTTGGCCGCTTCGGCCGCACGGTTCTCGCCTTTCGCCGTGCCGATGCCCATCAAAGCCGAGCCGCGCTCGGTCATGATCGTCTTCACGTCGGCGAAGTCGAGGTTGATCAATCCAGGCACGGCAATAAGGTCGGAGATGCCTTTTACACCCTGACGCAAAATATTGTCTGCATGACTAAACGCTTCTAGCATCGGCGTCTTCTTGTCGATAATCTCAAGCAAACGATCGTTCGGAATGACGATCAGCGTATCCACTTTTTCCTTCAGCGCTTGGATGCCGGCATCGGCTTGTCCTGCACGTTTGCGCCCTTCGAACGTAAATGGACGCGTCACGACGCCAACCGTAAGGGCGCCGCATTCCTTCGCAATCTCGGCAATGACTGGCGCTGCTCCGGTACCGGTACCGCCGCCCATACCCGCGGTCACAAACACCATGTCGGTGCCTTTAAGCGCATCAATAATTTGTTGCCGGGACTCCTCCGCCGCCTTCTTGCCTACTTCCGGATTCGCTCCGGCGCCAAGACCGCGGGTCAGCTTGTCGCCTAGCTGCAGCTTCTGCGTCGATTTGGCGGCATTCAAAGCTTGCGCGTCGGTATTCGCCGTGATGAAGTCGACTCCCTTCACCCCGAACTCTATCATACGGTTGACCGCGTTACTGCCACCTCCGCCCACGCCGATCACCTTAATTTTGGCCAATTGATCCGTGTCCATGTCGAATTCAAACATAAATCCCAAATCCCCCTAACAAGTCCGTAATCATTACGTTGCACACGCGCGGTATTAAATAAATTCGCTGATCCAATTTTTGAACTTTTCCATAAATCCGCCTTTAGACTTCTCCTGAGCGGCCTTCTTCGATGAAGCGGTTTTGCGGACGGCCGATGTGCTGCGCTGCCGGGCGTACTTGTAGACGTATTGGATAATGCCGACGCCGTTCACGTAAGACGGATCGCGGACTCCGATGAAGTCGGGGATGGCCACGCGGACCGAATTTTCCAGCTCCTGCTGGGCGATCTCCAGCACGCCGGGCATAGTGACCGAACCGCCGGCTAACACATACCCTCCGGCTGGCTCCGGATACCCCAGACGCTGCACCTCCGCACGTACGAGATGGAAAATCTCTTGCACGCGCGGTTCGATAATATTCGCCAAATCCACCTGCGTAAATTCCTTGTCGACGTTGCTGCCGATGCGATTCACCTTGAACACCTGATCGCCGGCGGCATGCTCGACGATGGCGCAGCCGAACTTGAGCTTGATCTTCTCCGCTATATCGAGCTGCGTCCGAATGCCGATGGAGATGTCGTTGGTGACGAAGTCTCCGCCGATCGGCAACGTGGAAGTCGCAGCCAGACTGCCTTCATTGAATACGGCAATCGTAATCGAGCCGGCGCCGATATCGACCAGCACCGTTCCGATCGCCTTCTCGTCCTTGGACAGGCACATCTGGCCTGCGGCAAGCGACATCAGGATCAGGCCCGATACCTTCAAATCCGCCTTCTCTACGACTCGTATCAGATTATGTATGGAAGTTTTGGCGCCGGTGACGATGGATGCCTCGACTTCCAACCGAACCCCGATCATGCCGCGCGGATCTTGAATGCCCTCGAGTCCGTCGACCAAATATTGCTTCGGCACAACGCCGATAATCTCGCGTTCCGGCGGAAGCGCCACGACCTTGGACGCTTGGAGGACGCGCTCGATGTCCAATTCGCCGATCTCCCGGTCCTCATCCGATACGGCAACGACGCCGTGGCTCGATTGAAGGCCGATATGATTGCCGGAAATGCCAACATATACTTCGGAGATCTGTATGCCAACCATCCGTTCGGCATGGTCGATCGCATTGCGGATCGATTGAACGGTTTGGTCAATATCGACGATGGCGCCTTTGCGGATTCCTAGCGAGTCGGCTGAGCCGACTCCAATTATATGAATGGCTCCGTTGTTCAACTCACCTATGATCGCTCGAACCTTGGATGTACCGATGTCCAAACTCACAATGATGTCATTGCTGCTCAACCCGTGGCACCTCCTGTTTCCCTGGAAATAAACCTGGCATGGCTAACTTTGCCTTTGTACATATTCCACACGGTTTATAGTTTCCCTCTTTTTTTAACGATTTTTATTGCGCGTACGGATGTTCCAAATTTTACCCGTAAGGTCAACATTGGTTAAATGTGCCTACGAAAAGTTTTGACCATAACTACAATTCTATCATTTCTACCATTAAAAGAGTAGAGTCTTTTTACATAGTTATCCGGCTTTCTTCGCATCTTTGCCAGGACTCGGAGAGGGGGTGGGGGTAACGTTGTAATATTGCTCAAATGGTACATGGCGATCCGCTTCAAGCAGCTCGAAAACGCCGGATTCGACATCCTTCTCTTTCATCATCCCGATGATTTGTTCCAAATAAGGCAGCTTGTCCGGCAAATACGTCACCGTCGTATACACTTCGTATTGCGAGCGGGTGTAGAGCTTGATTTTGTCTTCATATGTGGCGGATGGAGACGGCGTGATCTCGGAAATCTCCAGCAGCAGCTCCTGCGGAATCGCAGCAAGCGCTTGGCACAGCTTCAACTTCCAGGCGTTGTCCTGGCCCCAACCGGTCAGAATCGGCTTGTCGGGCTGGAACGCTTGCGAGGCGGAAGGAACAACCAAGCCGTTCGCCAGCAGGGCGGTCAGCTTGCCTTCGGACGAAAACTCGTAAGCGACCCGACCGTACTCTTGCACCTGAATCCGCACGAGTCCTGGAAATCGCTTCGTCACGTGAGCCTCCTGCACGATCGGCAGTCGCTCGATCCGGTTCTCCAGCGCGGCCGAACGGAAGCCGAAGAAATGGTCGCCCGGCGCAACGCCGAGCGCTTGTCGAATCGCGTCCTCCTGGAGCAACTCTTCCCCGGTAATGTCTATCGTCTCTACTTTGCTGATCGAAGAGCGAAAAAACAGAACGGCGAGCAGCACGATGAAGAGCAGGAACAAAAACCACAGCAGCTTGCGGCTGCTGCGCTTCCGCGGCGGCTTCTGTTCCCGCAAGACGGGCATTTTCTCCTGAACGGGAACGGGCAGGGACACGAGCTTGTACCTCCTGAATACGGCGCAATGCGTGCGCGGGCATCGTCTTGCATGTTCAACAAAGCCGCCGGTCTCCTCCTCGCCATAGCAAGAGGGACGCCGACGGCATGTCATATCCAATCCTGATAGTCCAATGAAATCGATAAGGGCTGCTTAGTTGTTGTTCGGAACAGGAGCGGGGGTGAATCGTTCGATCCGGGCGCCGAGGCGGCTGAACATCCGCTCGATCCGGTCGTACCCGCGGTCGATATGGTGAATCTGCTCGACGATCGTCGTGCCCGCCGCCGCCAAGCCGGCGATGACCAGCGCAGCGCCCGCCCGCAGATCGGTCGCCTCCACGGTAGCCCCATACAGGCGGGGCACGCCGCGCACGAACGCGGAATTCATATCGACCCAAATATCCGCTCCCATACGGGTCAGTTCATCCACATGCTTGAAGCGGCCTTCGAAGATTGTCTCCTTGATGACGCTCAGGCCGTCTGCCAGCGAGAGCAGCACCATCACTTGCGATTGCAAATCCGTAGGGAACGACGGATACGGCGAAGTGACGATGCGCTCAACCGCGCGAGGGCGGCCCGGACAGCTTACATTCATTATATCACCGTCGATGTGCACTTGCACCCCTGCCCTGCGGAGCACATGCGTGACGGACGTCAGGTGCGCCGGGCATACGTTCTCAAGCGTGATATTGCCTTTCGTAATCGCCGCCGCCACCATCATCGTACCGGCCACGATACGGTCCGGAATAATGCTGTAAGTGCACGGAACGAGACGATCGACCCCTTCAATCGTAATCGTATCCGTACCGGCGCCGATAATTCTCGCACCCATGGCGTTCAAGAAATGCTGCAAATCTTGAATCTCGGGCTCGCGCGCCGCATTGAAGATCGTCGTCGTTCCTCGCGCCATCGCTGCCGCCATCATGATGTTCTCGGTCGCTCCGACGCTGGGGAAATCCAGGACGATATCCGTCCCCCGGAGTAGCGTTGCCCGGCAAATGATCGTGTTGCCGGCCTCCTCAATCTCCGCTCCGAGCGCCTGCAGCCCTTTCAGATGCAGATCGATCTTGCGTTCGCCGATGGCGCAGCCGCCCGGCTGATACACCTGCACCTCGCCGAAGCGAGTGAGCAGCGGCCCCATCAGGAAGATGGAGGATCGCATCTGCTTCATCAGCTCTTCCGGAATGTGCGACGAATGGGCGGGAAGCGTATCCAGCACGACCGTCTCGTCGCGGAGCTCCGCCTTGCAGCCGAGGCTGCGCAAAATATCGAGCATCACATGAATGTCAAGCAAATCCGGCACGTTCTCGATTCTGTGGGTTCCTTCCGCCATCATGCTTGCCGCCAGAATGGGAAGCGCCGCGTTTTTCGCTCCGTGAATGCGGATCGTCCCCGACAAGGGCCGCCCGCCTTCGATTACTAACTTTTCCAATGTGTCACCCTCCCGAAAGCTTGCGTTGCAAGCCGAAACCGGAGGCGTCAACCGTCATTTTTCTCCGACCATCAGCACTTCGGGCACCAGGCTGATTCCCGTGCGTTCATAGACAGCCGTCTGCATGACGTCCATAAGCCGCATGACATCATCAGCCGTCGCATCGCCCGTGTTGATGATAAAGTTCGCATGGAGCGTGGACACTTCGGCTCCTCCCACGCGTCTGCCTTTCAGACCCGCCTCTTCAATCAGCTTCGCAGCAAAAGTATGGTCGGGATTGCGGAACGTACTGCCTGCGCATGGCAATGACAACGGCTGGGTACGCAGACGACGTTCCCTATTAGACGCCAGCGTGGCCGCCATCTCTTTGCGGTCCCCGACGGCGAGCTCGAGCACGGCCTCGGTTACAATACCCGGCAGCGCATGCAGAACGGAATGACGGTAAGCGAACTGCAGGTCCTCTCTTCCGAGCCGGACCATTTCTCCGGTTTCAAGCACAATTTCAGCCTCTCTGAGTATATGCGACATATCCGAACCGTGAGCGCCCGCGTTCATGTAAACGGCTCCGCCTACCGTGCCGGGTATGCCCCCGGCGAATTCCAATCCGGTCAATCCTGCCTTACCGGCCCGCACCGAAAGCGTGATGAGCGAATATCCGCCTCCGACGATGGCCAAATTCCCTTCAAAGCGCAAATCGCATAAGCCGGCACCGAGCTTGACGACGACACCGCGGACGCCTTTATCGGAAACTAGCATATTGGAGCCTCTGCCGATGGGCAGAAACGGGACTCCGTGCCGGTGCAAAATACGAATCGTCTCGACGAGCTCCGCTTTTCCCTCGGGAATCACGAGCAAATCCGCAGGTCCGCCGATTTTCCAGGTTGTGTAAGGCGCGAGCGGCTCATTCGGCAACAACTCGCCTACTTGAGCGGCGCGTAAATCGGATAGTACCGATTGCATAGGTGAAACCTCCTTTACAGAACAGGGACTTTCCCCGCGGCGGCGATGGCAAAAAAACGGCCGTTTTTCCTTGCCGTATCGGCTGCGGGAGGTAGGTCCGGTGTCTGTCACGGCTATAGTGTATAGTATGAAATAGCGGAGCATTTGTGACAAACGCCCATTTTTTGATCGAAGCTGATGGGAGGGTCGGCAACAAGATTGCTATTTTGCCGCTTGTTCGATGAGTCCGATAATCCGGTCGGTGCTGTCTTCCGCAGCGCGCTGCTGCATTCGTTCGACATAGACATCCCGCTCTTCGTAAAGCTGCAAGAGGCGCTCTCGGAGCACGTCCGCCGTGAGCTGCTCTTCCTCCAATACGGAGCAAAAGCCGCTTTTCTCGAACGACTCGGCGTTCAGAATCTGGTCGCCGCGTGACGCCTGCTTCGACAGCGGGATGAGCAGCATCGGCTTGCGCAGGGCGAGAAATTCGAAGATCGAGGTCGAGCCCGAGCGCGAGACGACGACATCCGCCAGCGCCAGCAGATCGGGCAGCTCGCGGGTTACGTACTCGTATTGCTTGTAGCCGCGCACTTGCTCCAGGGCAGGGTCGGCATTGCCTTTCCCGCACAGATGCACGATCTGGAATTGCTGCAGCAGCTCGTGCAGCTGCTCGCGCACCGCGTCGTTGATCCGCCGCGAGCCTTGGCTGCCGCCCATGATGAGCAGCACCGGCTTCTGCCGGTGGAAGTCGCACATCGCCCGGCCGCCGGCCGCGCTGCCTTGCAGCACCTCGTCGCGGATCGGCAGCCCGGTGCAGACGGCTTTGCCGCCCTTCACGTGGCGGAGCGTCTCCGGGAACGTGACGCATACTTGCGTCGCGAACGGCTGCGACAGCTTGTTGGCGAGCCCCGGCGTCATGTCGGACTCGTGGATGAGCACGGGAATGCCGCGCATCCAGGCCGCCATCACGACCGGGACGGACACGAAACCGCCCTTGGAGAACACGGCTTGCGGCCGAATTCGCCCAAGGACGCGGTAAGCATCCCAGATCCCCTTCACGACTTTGAACGGATCCTTGATGTTCTTCAGATCGAAATACCGTCTCAGCTTGCCCGAGGAAATCGCATGGAACGGGATGTCCGCCTCGCGAACGATGCCCCGTTCGATGCCTTCCCCCGAGCCTATATAGTGGATGCTCCAACCGGAGCGCCGCAGCCGGCCGATGAGCGCCAAATTCGGCGTCACATGGCCGGCGGAGCCGCCTCCGGTGAAGACGAGTGTTCGTTGTGTCATAAGGAACTCACCTCGAATAGCGAGATATATTGAGCAGCACCCCGATGGCGGTCAGCATAAGCGTCAGCGACGATCCGCCCGCACTGATCAGCGGCAGCGTAATGCCGGTGACCGGGAACATGCCGATGACGACGCCGATGTTGATGACGACCTGCACGGCGATCATGCCGGTAATGCCGACGGCGAGCAAGCTGCCGAACGTGTCGGGAGCGGTGATAGCGGTCCGCATGCCGCGCCAGACGAGCAGCAGGAAGAGCAGCAGGACGGTGGCGCCGCCAATGAAGCCAAGCTCTTCGGAGATGATTGAGAAGATGAAATCGGTCTGCGGCTCCGGCAAGTAGCTGTACTTCTGCCGGCTCATGCCAAGGCCGAGTCCGACAAGGCCGCCGGGGCCGATCGCATAGAGCGACTGAATCGATTGGTAGCCCGCGCCGAGCGGATCGGACCACGGATCGAGGAAGGCGGTGATGCGCTGCAGCCGGTAAGGCGCCGCCGCGATCAAGCCGACGAAGCCGGCCAGCCCGACGAGGCCGAGCATCGCGAGATGGGCGATCCTGGCGCCGGCCGTGTAGATGACGATCAGCGAAGCGCCGACGAGCACCGCCCCGGTCCCCAGGTCCGGCTGCAGCATGATAAGCCCGAAGGCCGCTCCCATAATACCGAGCGGCGGGAGCAGCCCCTTCGTAAAACGCTGAATGCCGGACTGCTCGTCGGAGAGCAGCTTGGACAAGAACACGATCATGCCGAGCTTCATGAACTCGGAAGGCTGAATGCCGAGCGACCCGATGCCGAGCCAGCTGCGCGCGCCGCCGCGTACGACGCCGAGACCCGGAATCAAGACGATGATCAGCAGCGCGAAGCAGAGGAGCAGCCCGGGCTTCGCATACTTTTTCCATACCCAATAATCTACGTTCATCGTAAAATACATCGCAATAATGCCTAGAACGGCGAAAACGAGCTGCCGCTTGAGATAGTAGCCGTAGTCGCCGAAATCATGAAACGCCAAAACCGCACTCGCACTGTACACCATAACAACGCCGATCGTCAAAATCAGCAGCGTAGACAGCAGGATCCAGGGATCGGGAGCAGATCGAACTTTTGACATCGCCGCACACCTCATTGCACCAAATTGGGGGCTTGTATACCCCCTCTTCTAAAGGTTATGCACCGACTGTTTAAAAATGCTTCCCCGCACCTCGAAGGACGTAAACATGTCCCAGCTGGCGCACGCCGGCGAGAGCAGCACGACATCTCCCGGAGAGGCGAAGCCGTATGCTTGCTCCACCGCCGTCCGCAGCGTGTCGGCCGCGCTGTTAGCAGTATCGACCGATTTCACGCTGGCAATCCCTGCCTGTACGGCGACGTCGGCGATTTTGTCCCGGGTTTCCCCCAGGGTGACGACCGCCTTCACGCGCTCTCGCATATAGGGCAGCAGATCCGTATATTCCGAGCCCCGCTCCTTCCCTCCCGCGATGAGCACGACCGGCCGGTCGAACGATTCGAGCGCTTTGATCGTAGCCAGGGAGTTGGTAGCCTTGGAGTTGTTGTAAAAGGAAATGCCGTTCTTGTCGCCGACATATTCGAGCCGATGCTCTACGCCGCGGAAGCTGCGCAGCGCTTCGGCCACCGCATCGACTGAAGCGCCGGCGCATAGCGCCATCGCGGCGGCCGCCAGCGCATCCTCGACGTTATGCTGTCCCGGGATGCCAAGCGCAAGCGCAGGGATGATCGACACGACACCTTCGCCGCAGCCGAACGATTCGCCATCGCAGACGATCGTATGCGCCTCCGTCAGCCGCTCGCCTTCCGCAAGCGGGGGTTCGAGGTACATGCCATGCGGCACGCGCTCGCGCATTGAGAACGGCCGTAGCTTGGCGCGGATCGTTCCGCCCTCCAGAAGGCTGCGGCATACCGGATCGTCCGCGTTCAGAACGGCGACATCATCCTCCGTCTGGTTGGCGAACAGCTTCGCCTTCGAGGTTATGTAGTCCTCCATCGTCCCGTGGTAATCGAGATGCGCCTCGCTGATGTTGAGCAGACAGGCGATCCGCGGGCGGAAGCGGCTCGTGCCCTTCAGCTGGAAGCTGCTCAGCTCGACGACGAGCCAGTCGTCCGGCGTCGCATCCTCCGCCGCCTCGCAGAGCGCGCGGCCGATGTTGCCGGCGATGATGGGGGACAGCCCGGCTACGCTCAGCATCTCCCCGACCCAAGTCGTCGTCGTCGTTTTGCCGTTCGAGCCGGTAATGCCGATCATAGGCGCTTCGCTAATCCGGTTTGCCACCTCGACCTCGGTGACGATCTCGATGCCTAGCGCAAGCGCCGCCTGAATCGGAGCGATCGTGTAGGGGATGCCGGGGTTTTTCACAAGCAGCGCCACACCCCTATGGATCAGCGTGTCCGGATGCCCCCCGCATAGAACAGAAATACCCAGAGCCTCCAATGGAGCGGCCTCAGGGCATAGGTCTCGCGTTTTCTGATCATTGACGATGACGCGCGCTCCAAGCTCGTGGAACAGCTTCGCCACCGCTACGCCGCTGCGGGCGAGGCCGAGAACGACAACTTCTTTCCCGGCGTATTGACTAGGATGATTCATCTCTTGCACCTCATACTATCCCTCAAAATATGCTTCATAGAGTAATAATCAGGGCCGCTCCCGCCATGACCAGACCGGCTAACCAGAACGTAATGACGATACGCCATTCGGACCAGCCTACAAGCTCATAGTGATGGTGGATCGGACTCATCTTGAACACCCGCTTCTTCCGGGTCTTGAACGAGACGACCTGAATGACGACCGACAGCAGCTCGATTACGAACACCCCGCCGACAAGGAGGATGAGCAGCTCGGACTTCGTCAGGATCGCCGCGGCCGCCAAGCCGCCCCCGATGCCGAGGGACCCGGTATCGCCCATGAACACCTTCGCCGGATGGGCATTGAAGACGAGGAACCCGAGCACCGCGCCGACCATCGCCGCACAGAACACCGCCGTTTCCATATTGGAGTGCATCATGGCAATCACGGCGTACGCGCCGAACGCGATGGCGCTTGTCCCGGCCAGCAAGCCGTCGAGGCCGTCGGTGAAATTGACCGCGTTGGACATGCCAAGCATCATGATGATGACGAAGGGCACATACAACCACCAGCCGACGCTGATCGTCACATCCGTAAACGGCACGCTCAGGTCCGTATTATGACCGGCCCGGTACAGCAGCCAGCAAACGACGCCGGAAATGATCAACTGGCCGAGCAGCTTCTGCCTGGCGGTCAATCCTAGCGAGCGTTTGAACAAAATCTTGATATAATCGTCCAGAAACCCGACCAACCCGTACCCCAGCGAAGCGATCAGCAAAATGACCGCATCCACGGTCTTATCCGAGAAGCGCAGGAACGCCAGAGAGAGGGCTAGCAAAATGATCGTCCCGCCCATCGTCGGCGTACCCGCTTTTTTCAAATGGCCCTGCGGACCGTCGGTACGAATTTGCTGGCCGAACTTGAGCCGCCTCAATAGGGGGATAAATAACGGTCCGGCGATTAAGGCAAGCACAAATGCAGCTCCGAGTGTGAACAATATGACTTTCATTTCCATCCGCTTCTCCCCCTCTCCTCTCTATTGGGACAGCTCCAACAAACCATGGACGACTTCCTCCAGCTTCATCCCGCGCGAGCCTTTCACCAGGACGATGTCCTCGGCTTCGGCGACACGGACGATCTCGCGCACGAGCTCCGATTTCGTTTCGAACCATTTGACTTTTCCCGGGGTGAACCTTTTCTCCGCCGCTTGAGCCAATTGCTTCGACAGCGGGCCGTAAGCGAATACGTAGTCGAGCTCCTCGGAGCTCAGCATACCGCCGATTTCCGCGTGGAATTCATTCTCGCGATCTCCCAGCTCCAGCATATCGCCGAGTACGATTATTTTACGGCGATAGCCCTCTATCTGGCGAAGCAGCTCGATTGCGGCTTTCGTGGACGCCGGACTGGCGTTGTATGCATCGTTCAGCACCGTCAGCCCGGACGGCGCTTTCAACTGCTCGATGCGCATGCCGGTGAGCCGCACCGTATTCAGGCCCTTCACAACATCGGCGTCGCTGACGCCCATATATTTGCACACGGCGATCGCCGCCAGCGCATTGATCACGTTGTGCTGCCCGAGCATCGGGATGTAATAGCTCAAGGCGCCTGTCGTCTCGATCGTAAAATGAGTGCCGCGCTCATCCATCATGATCCCGGTCGGGAACAGATCGTTTTTCTCCGTCGCGCCGAACCGGTACACGAGCAGCCCCGGCGGCTTCTTCATCTCGGGCAGCACCTGCTCGATCAGCGGCTCATCGCCGTTGTACACGAGCAGCGAGCCTTCCTTCATGCCGCTCATCACCTCGAGCTTCGCCCGGGCGATCTCCTCGCGCGAGCCGAGATGCTGCAGATGCGCCTCGCCGATATTCGTGACGATGGCGGCTTCCGGCACGGCGATGTCGGACAGCAGGTCGATCTCGTGACGGGCGCGCATGCCCATCTCGAGCACCGCCATCTCCGTCTCCTCGCTGAGCTCGAGCAGCGTGAGCGGCATCCCGATGTGGCCGTTCAAGTTGCCGGCCGTCTTATGCACCTTGTATGTCGTCTCGAGAATCGAGGCGACGAGATCCTTCGTCGTCGTCTTGCCGTTGCTTCCGGTCACGCCGATAATCCGGACCTGGAGCTCCATCCGGTAGGCATGCGCCAGCCGCTGTAGAGCGCCTAGCGTATCGTCAACCAGGATGACCGGCAGGTCGGCCGGCACCGGCAGTCGATCGGCTTGCCACAGCGTCGCCGCGGCACCGAGCCGGACGGCTTCGGCCGCGAACTCATGGCCGTCGAACCGCTCGCCGATGATCGGAACATAGAGGGTGCCGGGTTGGATCGTCCGCGTATCCTTCGACACGCCTTGAACGACGACCGTTTCGTCCACCCCGTTCGGGTTCGATCCGTTCACCATTTGTTGAATTTGTGCGAATGTGCGTTTAATCACTTGATTGTTCCCCTTATCGCTTCTTGGGCTTCTATCCGATCGTCGAAATGAATCGTCTGGCTGCCGATCGTTTGGGTCGTCTCATGCCCTTTTCCCGCAATTAATACTACATCGCCCGGGCTTGCCATTTCAATAGCCTTTTGGATCGCTTTTCGCCGATCCGGCTCCAGGACGTAGCGGCTGCGGTCCAGTCCTCCGCCCAGCAGGCCGGGCTCGATCTCTTGCAGGATCGCCTCCGGCGGCTCCGAGCGCGGGTTGTCGGACGTCGCGATGACGTACGTGCTATAGCGAGCCGCAATATGGCCCATCTGCGGGCGTTTCCCGCGATCGCGGTCGCCTCCGCAGCCGAACACCGTAATGATCCGTTTCTCAGCCAGCTCGGCGATCGTGGAGAGCGCGTTCTCCAGGCCGTCCGGTGTATGCGCATAATCGAGTACAACCGAGTAGCCGACAGCGCCGTCAACCAGCTCAAGCCGTCCCGGCACGACGCGCACCCGCCCCATACTGCCCTGGATCGCTTCCAGCGAGACCCCTTCGATCAGCAAGGAGGATATAGCCGCAAGCGCATTGTATACGTTGAATTTACCGATCAATTTCATTTTTAAATCGATCTCGCCCGCATAAGACGCAACTCGGAACTCGGTTCCTTGCGAGGAAAATCGTATGTTCGTCGCACGGACGTCACAGCCCTCGGACAATCCGTAAGTGATGACTTCTACCGCTGAAGCAGCTCGATATTGCACTGAAACCGGGTCATCTCCGTTCAGAACGGCGTATTGCCTTTTTGCCGGATCAGCCTGGTAAGAATTGCTCAATCGCGAGAAAAATAACCCCTTTGCGGCTGCGTAGTTTACCATCGTTCCGTGAAAGTCCAGATGGTCCTGCGTCAGATTGGTGAAAATAGCCGTACGAAACGTACAGCCCTTTACCCGTCCGAGAACAAGCGCATGGCTGGACACTTCCATCAAACAGGCGTCAGTGCCCGCATCCGCCATCCGGCGCAAATTGCGCTGCAAATCATGCGCCTCCTGCGTCGTCCGGACGGCCTCGGTCCATTCCGAGCCGACCTTCATCGCGATCGTGCCCATCAGCCCGGTGCGCCAGCCCAAGTCGGCCAGCGCCTGCTCGAGAATGAAGCATGTCGTCGTCTTGCCGTTCGTGCCTGTGACCCCGATCAGCTTCATCGTCTCACTTGGGTAGCCATAGAAATGAGCGGCCAGTACCGCCATCGCATGCCGCGAGTCCTTCACAAGTAAGGTCGGCAGGGCGACCGGCAATTCCCGTTCCGCTACGAGAGCGGCGGCTCCCCGCTCAGCTGCCGCAGCGGCAAAGTCGTGTCCGTCCTGCACGAAGCCCGGGATGCACAGAAACAAATCTCCCGGCTGCACCTTGCGAGAATCCGTCTGAATGCCGTTTATCTCCGAGTCGCCGTTTCCTATCAGTCTGCTTAATTGAAGCAAGCCTGCAAGCTCCTGAAGCTTCATTTCCGGCTCCCCTTCCTTATTCGAATGCCCTATCTATTATAGACAAAAATGCGGCAAGAAAGAATCAATGATTGACACGGTCGGACAAATAGATTCGAATCGTCGAGCCTTTATCGACTCTCTGACCGGCCTTAGGCGCTTGGCTGATTACCTCCGAGCCGGTGCCGAACTTCTCGAGCAGGAAATCCGAATTCATATCTTCATAAATGTCGCTGACCGTCCGCCCTACCAAATCAGGCACCTCTACGATCGGCGTCTCGCCGTAGCGATAGTCCTTGGTCACTTGATCCTTGCGTGGCTCGACCCCCATGTAGCGGAGCGAATCGCCCATGATGTTGCGCACGATCGGGGCGGCGATCAGACCGCCGAATTGAAGCCCTTGCGGGTCGTCCACCGCCACATAGATGACGATCTTCGGATCGTCCGCAGGCGCGAAGCCGATGAACGAGACGATATGCTCATCCGGGGAGTACCTTCCGCCTATGACCTTCTGCGCGGTCCCCGTTTTGCCGCCGACCCGGTAGCCGTCCAGAAACGCATTGCGCCCTGTACCCTTCGCTACGACGCTCTCCAGCGATTCGCGCACCGTCTTCGACGTCGCCTCGGAGATGACTTGCCGCACAAGCTCCGGCTGCACCGCTCCGACCGTTTCGCCTGTCTCGGGGTTGATCCACGCCTTCGCCAGATGCGGCTTGAATAGCTTGCCGCCGTTCACCGCCGCCGACACCGCCGCGATCTGCTGGATCGGCGTCACCGAGACGCCTTGGCCGAACGCCGTCGTCGCCAGCTCGACCGGTCCGACGCGCGAAGGCTTGAACATGATACCGTTCTCTTCGCCGCCGAGGTCGATGCCGGTTTTCCGACCGAAGCCGAACCGGTAAATGTAATCGAACAGCGTTTCTTTTCCGAGCCTCTGGCCGAGAATGACGAAACCCGGGTTGCACGAGTTTTCCACTACGTTCAGGAAAGTCTGGCTGCCGTGGCCGCCGCTTTTCCAGCAGCGCAGCTTGGCTCCGCCGACTTCTATGAAGCCGGGATCGTAGAAATGCTCGTTCTTGAGATCCACCTTCTTTTCCTCTATGGCTGCCGCGAGCGTGATAATCTTGAACGTCGACCCGGGCTCGTAAGTCATCCAGATCGGGAGGTTTCGGTTATACGTTTCCGTAGGATAATCCTTGTAATTGGCGGGTTCGTAAGTCGGACGGCTGGACATGCCGAGAATTTCGCCCGTAGTCGGGTCCATGGCGATGGCGATGATGTGCTTCGCCTGGAATTGCAGCATCGCCTGGTCGAGCTCGCGTTCGATGAACGACTGAATCTGCTTGTCGATCGTCAGCTGCAGCGTCAAGCCGTCCTGCGGCGGCGTATATCGGTCCGACGAATTCGGCATCGTTCCGCCGCGTGCGTCCGCGAGATACGAGACGCTGCCTAGCCGTCCGGTTAGCTCCTTATTGTAGCTTAACTCAATGCCTGTAAGGCCCTGATTGTCGATACCCGTAAAGCCGAGCACATGGGAAGCGAACGAACCGAACGGATAATACCGTTTGTTGTCCTCCGCCGCGACGATGCCGGGCAGTCCCAGCTTGCGCACCTCTTCGGCTTTTTCTTCGGTTATTTTGCGGCCGCCCGGATTGATCTTGACGATCGATTCCCGCTTCGTGATCAACGCGCGAACCGACCCCTCGCTCATCTCGAGAATACGCGCGAGCTCCCGCGCCGCCGTATCCGGGTCTTTCACTTGCGCGGGAATGGCCATGATCGAGGGTGATGTGACGTTATAGGCGAGCCGAGTCCCGTTGCGATCCCACAATTCGCCGCGTTTCGCCGCGAACGGAATGTTGCGGCGCCACGAATCCTCCGCCTTCATGGCAAGCTCGCTGCCGAGCCACAGCTGCACGTAGCCGAGCCGGACGATTAACGCCGCGAATAGAATAGTGCTTATTACGAGTGCCAGGAATAACCTGCGCCGAACCGTTACGTTAGAAACTTTCACGACCGTCGTTCCTCCGCTTCGCCATAGTCTTGTCTCATCAATGGTTCATAACATGACTATTCGGCTGTAAAAACGGATAGAACAAGCTGATCTGTACAAGCTACGGTTTTTTGTCCGGGGTTGGGGTCGGCGTCGGTTTTGATGTATTTTTAGGCGTTGATTTCGGTGTCGGCGTAGGCGTTGCTTTGGCCCCACTCGTCTGCACGCTCCCGCTCGACTTGTTGGTCGACCCGGAGCCGCTGCCGGAGCCGGATCCGGTCGATAAACCTGTTGCGACGCCGCCTTCGAGCCAAGGCTTCAGCTCCAGCACGGCAGTCTTTTTGTCCCCTTCGTCGGAGATTTTCTGGTTGACGACGTACCCTTCGCCTGTCGCTTGGCACTCTACCTTCATGTAGACGCACAGCTCCAAGGCGTCGCGAAGCGATTTGCCCTTCAGATCAGGCAGCTCGGCATCTTCGACCGGCTCCGTCATCATATAGATTCGTTGCGAAGCCGTGATTTGGGTGCCAGGCATCGGATACTGGGCGATGATTTTGGTCCCCTTTCCGACCGTGTCGTAGGCGAATTTTTGCGCACTCAACGTTTTCTTCGCATCGACGAGCGACTGATTGATCAAGTCCGGCACATTTAACTTCAAGTCTTTCGCAACCGAATTGTCGGTTTTCGCCTTGGCGGAGACGCCCATGTAGCGCAAGCTTTGCGAGACGATTTCTTTGAACACCGGTGCGGCTACTTGTCCGCCCAGGTGATAATCCCCTTTGAGGTCTGGCTCATCGGCAATAACCGCTACCAATATTTGTGGATCCTCTACTGGCGCATATCCAATAAACGAAATAAGCCAAGTGTCAACCGAGTATTTCCCATTGATTACAATATTTGCGGTGCCCGTTTTTCCAGCCACTCTGTAGCCGTCAATGAAGGCGTTGCGCCCAGTCCCGATTTCTTGGTCGGAGACAACCTGCTCTAGCAGCTCACTTACTTTTTGAGCGGTTGCAGGGGTTACGACCTGACGAACAAACTGCGGTTCATTTTTTTGCAGAACCTCACCCGTCTTCGTATCGACTAGCGATTTTACGATATAAGGCTTCATCAATTTACCGCCGTTTGCGATCGCCGCATAGGCTGCCGCTTGCTGAATAGCTGTCACGGAAACGCCGCCTTGTCCGTAAGTCGCAGTGGCGTAATCGGGCTGATACTGGAATTTGATCAATCCCTTTGCTTCCCCGGGCAAGTCGATTCCCGTTTTTTCCCCGAAGCCGAACAGATTGATGTAGTTTTTGAGTTTTTCGT
The DNA here is from genome assembly GCF_004000845.1 of Paenibacillus koleovorans NBRC 103111. Classification (GTDB taxonomy): domain Bacteria; phylum Bacillota; class Bacilli; order Paenibacillales; family NBRC-103111; genus Paenibacillus_AA; species Paenibacillus_AA koleovorans. Next base: position 4,532 of record NZ_BIMA01000006.1, on the reverse strand, counting down.
TGCCCAGCTTTTCGAAGCCCAGCTTGACGAATGCTACGTTGCTAGACCTTTTCAACCCTTCTAAATATGTAATTTTGCCCCAGCCCACCTGATTGTGATCTCGAACCGGCTCCCGACCAGGGACCGCTATCGAGCCGGATTGATATGTTTCTGTTGGATTGAACAGCCATTCCTCTACCGCACCAGCTAATGTGACCAGTTTAAAAGTAGATCCGGGCTCATATTGAGAGCCGATGGCATGGTTGTAGAAAGCTTTTGTTTCCGTCTTATCGTCCCAATACTTCGCCGGATTAAAGTTCGGGTAGTTGGCCATGGCGAGAATTTCCATCGTCTTCGGATTGACCGCGATCGCGGACATGCTCTTCGGCTTCCATTGCAGGAACGCTTTCTCCATCGCCCTCTCCATATACGACTGAATTTGCTGGTCGATCGTCAGTTGAATCGAAGTTCCGTCCACCGCCGGTTCATAGCTCGCTTTGGCGTCCGGCAAGTCGTACCCGATCGCGTCCCGCTCCGTGATGATCCGTCCGGGCGTCCCGCTGAGCACCTTATTGTACTGGCTCTCGAGCCCGCCCACAGCTTTGCCGTTTTTGTCGAAATAGCCGAGCACGTGTGAAGCCATCTGATTGGACGGATAATAGCGTTTTTGCGATTCCTCTAAATAAATGCCGTGAACGTACAAATTTTTGCGGTTATCAGTAGGCTTGGAAAGCTTGAAATACTCCATAATTTCGTCGGCCAAGTCATTGTCAATTTTCCAGCCTTCGCTGCGCACTTCCACCCATTGAAAATAATTTCCATTTTCTCTTTTTTTCGTTACGAGATCCATCAATTCCGATTCCGGCTTCTGCAGGATGGTGGCGAGCCCTTGGGCGATTTCCCGCTCCCTTTTCAACTCATGGATGACCTTCGGATTAACGATAACCGTGTAAGAAGGACCATCTTCCGCGAGGATATGGTTGTTGCGGTCTAGGATCGAACCCCGCACCGGCTGCAGCACCTTGTCCTGCTCCCACATTTCCTGCGCTTTCTCCATCAGCCCCGCGGCCGAAACGATTTGCATCCAATAAACTTTTCCTATCAATACAACAAAAAATAGGGTGAAAACTCCCCCTATCCATAATGTGCGCAGCTTTGTTTTTTTTGTCATCTGCCGACTCCTCTATTCGGTTTTCATCGCGAGCGCGTCTTTACCGGTGCCGCTTTTGGGATCGGTTTTTTTGGAGGCCGACTGCGTATTTGTGTTGACCTGATTGACTTGATCCTCATGCGGGCCAAGGCCGTATTGGTTGGCCAAATCCTGCAGCCGCTTCGGATCCTGGGCTTTGCTGATCTCCAGCTTCAGCTTGTTGTTCTCCACCTGGAGCATCTTGACTTCTTTCTCTATCATTTGAATGCGCGTATTCATTTCATAGATTTGAGCATAGCGCCAAATGATGACCCCGGCCACCACGACGCAGACCAGCACCGTGAACAAATACAGCAGCTTCTCCTGGACGGGAATGGGCCTCCTGCGGTAAACCGTTTTTTTCGTTTCCTTCACTTGCTGCTTGCGGGTTTCTTTGGGCTCCAGCGCCAAGTTTCCATGGATGTATGCGGACACGATTGCTAACCTCCTTCGTTATGGCCTTGCTAGTTTCTCGGCGACTCTCAGCTTCGAGGATCGCGCTCTTGGGTTCGCTTCCAGCTCGGCGTCGGACGGCACCAGCGGCTTCCGGTTGACGAGCTTGAGCAGCCCATTGGCGTTGTCGCACACGCACATCGGGAAATCCGGCGGGCATGTGCACTTGCCGACATATTTGGCGAATGTCACTTTGCATATACGGTCTTCGAGCGAGTGAAACGTGATGACCGCCGCTCTCCCGCCTGGCGCGAGACAGCGGATCGTCTGCTCGAGCGCTTCCTCGAACGCGCCGAGCTCGTCGTTGACGGCGATGCGCAGCGCCTGGAAGCTGCGCTTGGCGGGATGGCCTCCCGTGCGGCGAGCAGCTGCGGGGATACCGGCCTTCACGAGCTCGGCCAGTTGGCCGGTCGTCTCGATCGGCGCCTGCTTGCGCGCGTTCAGGATCGTCCTCGCGATGCGGCGGGCGAACTTCTCTTCGCCGTATTCGTGCAGGATGCGAGAGATTTGCTGCTCGCTCCACTCGTTCACGATGATCTTCGCGGTGAGCGGCTCGCTGCGGTCCATCCGCATGTCCAGCTCCGCGTCATGGTTATAGCTGAAGCCGCGGTCCGCCTCGTCGAGCTGCGGCGAGGAGACGCCCAAGTCGAACAGCACGCCGTCGACCTGCGGTACGCCTTCCGCATCGCGAGGGACGTCGGGCTGCTTCGCCAGCTCTTGGCGGATATAGCGGAAATTCGAGCGGATCAGTGTGACCCGATCCTTGTATGCGGCTAACGCGGTCTCGGCGTTGCGGAGCGCTGACTCGTCCTGATCGAATGCATACAGCCGGCCTTGCGGGCCTAGCTTCGAGGCGATCAAGGCACTATGTCCAGCTCCGCCAAGCGTACAATCCACGTATATGCCGTCCGGCTTGATGTTTAGCTTCTCTACCGATTCCTCTTTCAAAACCGTTACATGATGGAACACCCGCTGAATCCTCCGCTACAGATCAAAGTTGAAGTCCACCAGCTTCTCGGCTATTTCGTTAAAAGAAGACTCGGACTGATTATAATAGCTTTCCCAAACTTCCTTACTCCAAATCTCCACTCGATTGGACACGCCGATAACGACGCAGTCTTTGGTAAGCTTCGCGTACTCGACGAGCGTGTTCGGGAGATTGACCCGGCTCTGCTTGTCCAGCTCGCACTCCGTTGCCCCGGAGAAGAAAAACCGGGTGAAGGCGCGGGCGTCGGATTTCATCAGCGGCAGCGATTTGAGCTTCTGCTCAAGCACGGCCCATTCTTCCTTGGGGTAGACGAACAAACAGTTATCCAACCCGCGGGTGACGACGAATTCGGATCCTAGAGCATCGCGGAACTTGGCGGGAATGATCATCCGACCTTTTTCATCGATCGTATGTTGATATTCCCCCATGAACATCGCTTAGCCCCCTCTCGTCCTCCACTTTCACCCACTTCACACCACTTTTATAGACAAATTCTCCACTCAAACAAAAAATCCTGCTTTTCAGGGCAGGATTTCGTAAAAAGTTTATGTGGTTAAACGGATGGGTCGCCGTCCGAATAGTCGGTTACCAGGGGCTCGGTATGGGCTGCTTGCCGGCGATTATCCTCGCGCAGCGCTTGAGCGCGCTGTTGCTGGAGCTTCTGTGATTGCCTGCGTTTGCGCAGCCAGAGTGCGATTGGAAGCGCAATGACGGCAAGCACTGTGAGAACCGGCAGCGCCCCTGCCAGGAACAGCAGCAGCCCCTGAAGCACGGTCAGCATGGCCGAAGCGCTTGTTTCAGCCGTATTTCCGATCCTGGCGAAGAACTTCTCCGGCTCTTCCGCCAGCTTCTTCGTTGCCGGAAGCTTCTCGTAAAGTCGAATTTCCACAGTAGAGTAAGCTACATTTTGTTCTAAATACTTCATGCGGCCTTTGATCTTCTCGATCTCTTCCTGCACTCGGCCGATCTCGTTGGAGTAGCTGATCAGGTCGTCCGGTTTAGTGGCCTTGCTCAGAAAGTCGAGCAACCGGGTTTCTACCGCTTGCCTCGCTGTTAGCCGGGAAGCCAGATCGACGAACTCCTCGGTGACGTCCTGGCCTTGAATGCTTTGCTGCATCGATTTCGGCTTCATCTTTTCCAAGTCGGCTACGAAGCCTGTAAACCCAGTCGATGGTACCTTTACAGTAAGCATGCCGCTTTGTTCCGAGGTATTGCGGTTCTCGGAGAACTGTACGATGTACCCGCCAGCTAGCAGCGCCATATTTTTGATCTCCGACTGCGCGTCGCCGTAGCTTGTTACTTCCATCGTGATATTCGCTTTGTAAATAATTTGTCTGTCGAAAGCGCCGGCGCTGTTCGCCAGCGACATGCCAGAAGGAGCCGTTTGCGTCGCTGCGGTTTGTGCCTTCGCAGCCGATGTCGCATTTTTGGAGAGGGCAGTACTACCTCCTGCTGGCGCTACTTCACCCGACTGCGGTTTGGCATCCGCCGTGTTTATCGCATTCTCGCCGAAGTTGCTTAGTGCTGAATCCGACATTGCTCCGATAGGAGCTACGGAAGCCTTGTCCTCACTCCCGCTGCTGCATCCTGCCGTCAGCCCTATACCTACTGCCAGCACAAGCGCGATCCCCCCCACTTTCCACCACTTTCCAGCAATTGCGCGTGCGCTGCTTTTTCTCTCTTCCACTTTTTTTGATCCAACATCCATCTCCCGCTCGCCCCCTTTGCCGCTCCAATCGATCGCCAGAATGGCGTCAACCTAATAGACGCATCACGAATGTAAGGGGTTGCAGATGTTTTGGAAATTTTTTGTAACCGTCGTGAGGGTACTTCCACTTCGGCCTGTCCACCAATCCTGCAAGGGGAGTTGCTCCCTCTAAAGTGCTGTTTTGCTTGTCCACCAATCCTGCAAGGGGAGTTACT
>NZ_BIMA01000005.1 GCF_004000845.1 Paenibacillus koleovorans NBRC 103111 | reverse complement strand
CTCCAACTGAACATCTTCGCCAGAGGGCCGTCCGTAGGACGGTTTTTCTTAGCGCGCGCGAGGGGTGGGTTAAACATTTTACCCATTTTCCAACAAAATAGGGGGTCTTCCACAGCACGAAACATGAAAAAGTGCCGAAAATGAAAAAATCGGTTGATACCCGACATGGATAAATTTCGCTAAGTTAGAGAGGCAACCGATAAAGGCTGGACTATTCCATCTATAGAGAAAGGAGGCTGCGGTAACGAATTGTCAGAGACGGTAAAGAGGGATTGCATTTAGCACCGCAGGCCATTGGCCCAATCACGGAATGGAGGAAAATGGGATGATCAAATTTAGGCTCTTCAATAAGAGGATGTTCGCACTGCTACTGGCGATTGGATTGGTTTGCTCGGTCGTCCTGACCGTCGCTCCTCCGGCGCTTGCCGCAACCGTCTATGAAGTCGGTCCCGGCAAAACGTATACCAGCATCGGCAGCGTCCCCTTCGAGTCGCTTCAGCCGGGCGATACGGTGAAAATTTATTACCGATCGACTCCTTATAAGGAAAAGTTCGTTATTTCCCGTGCCGGCACCTCATCCAATCCCATTACGATCCAGGGGGTTCCCGGTCCGAACGGGGAGCTTCCGATCATCGACGGCGACGGCGCCACGACGCGTTCACAGCTCAATTTCTGGAGCGACAATCGCGCCGTCATCAAGATCGGCGGTGCGCGGTTCTCCGGCAGCACCTCCGACCCGGCGAACGGAGTATTGCCCAAGTACATCGTGATCGAAAACCTGGAAGTGAAAAACGGAAAAAATTTGTACCAATACACGGATAATACCGGAGCCACCAAAACCTATGCGCAAAATGCCGCAGCGATCTTTATCGAATACGGCGAAAATATTACCATTCGGAACAATACGATTACCGGCAGCGCAAACGGACTGTTCAGCGCCAGCTCGGATGAAGGTCAGACGAAGAACTTGCTGGTCGAAGGCAATTACATTTATGGGAACGGCAATCCGAATCGGGTATATGAGCACAATATTTACACGGCTGGCATCGGAATGATATTCCAGTACAACCGAATCGGCGATCTGTGCTCCGGCTGCACGGGCAATGCCCTGAAGGACAGGTCGGCCGGTACGATTATTCGCTACAACCATATTACGGGCGGCAACCGCGCTATTGATCTTGTCGAAGGCGACGATACGACCGCCATAAGCGGCCATCCCGATTACAACAAATCCTTCGTGTACGGGAACGTGATCATCGAGCCGGATGACTCCCGCAACCGTCAAATCATTCATTATGGCGGGGACAACGGCGTCACCAGCTTGTACCGCAAAGGCACCCTGTATTTGTACAACAACACGATCATCACTCAGCGGTCCACGAGCACGGCGCTGGTCCGACTGGAGACGGCAGACGAATCGGCCGACATTCGGAACAATATCGTATACAAAACAAATTCGGGAAGCACGCTCAGTATTCTTGACGATGTAGGTACTGTTAACCTGACTCACAATTGGCTCAGCGCGTTCACCAACTCTCTGTCCGGCGGCGGAACGGTAAACAATGACGGCACGCAAGTAACCGGAACTTCTCCCGGCTTCGTCAATCTGTCCTCCGGGGATTTCCATCTAACCTCCGCTTCCAATGCGATCAATGCCGGCACCTCGCTTCACTCGAATGCCTCCGGCCGGCCGGTGAGCATGCAGTATGTGTCTCATCAGGGGTCCGAAGCGCGGCCGAGCAATCCTCCTATCGATATCGGAGCGTTCGAATATGCCGGAAGCGGGGGCGGCGATACGCAAAGCCCGACGGCTCCGACCGGACTGACGGCCAATGCCGTGTCGTCCAGCCAGATCAATCTGGCATGGGGCGCCTCCACCGATAATGTCGGCGTAACCGGTTATCGGATCTACCGGGGCGGCTCTCCAATCGGCACGACAGCCGGCACGAGCTACAGCGATACCGGGCTTACGGCCTCCACCGCCTATAGCTACACGGTCCGCGCTTACGACGCGGCGACGAACGAATCCGGCAACAGCAATACCGCCAACGCCACGACGCTGTCCGGCGGAGGCGGCGGATTCCCGATCTACCTCTATGACGAAGCGACCAGCGTCACGTTCGCGAACGGCAGCGGCAGCTCGAACGCGCAAGTCGCCCTCGGCGAAGGCGTCGGCGGCTCGAACGCGCTCAAGTACACTAACTTGACCGGCTGGGCGCGGTCGAAGGATGTCAGCTTCAGCGCCAGCCCGATTGACATCTCCTCCGTCGTGTCCTCCGACAAAATTTATTTCAGCTTCGATGCGGGCACCGGCACGTCAAGCCAGTACCGGCTCGTCTTCAACGACTGGAGCTGGAACGGCGCACCTTCCGTGACGTTCACGCCGGATACGGCAGTCGGCTACGAATCGTTCGCACTGAGCTTAAGCGGCATTCGTACGGCGCTTGGCAACCAGATCACGAAGTTCTACATCGAGCGCGTGTCCAACGCTTATCCGTCCGCCACCACGATTTTGCTGGATGAAGTAAGATTCGATCATTAATAGGAAAAACCGTCAGGGTGATCGAGGATCACCCTGACGGTTTTTTTAGCGATAGCCGTTATGAAGTCAGCTTTGTCGGCCACCGCACTAGAGCGGATCCAGCTGCACGGCGGCTTGTTTGCCGCTCAGCTGGATGCCGGTCTTGCGCCGGCCGCAGCCGTCCAGGTCGCGGAGCAGCCGCTCCAGCAGCGACTTTGCCAGCGGCCCTTCCTTGCCCTGGATGCGCACGACGAACAGTACCGCGTCGCCGCCCTTCAGCAGGCGCTCGGCCTGCTGCCGCTTCGTGTCGTAGTCATGCTCCTCGATGTGCGGCGTGAGCCGAATCTCCTTGAGCTTGGCCGGCTGCTCCCGCTTGCGCGCCTGCTGCGCCTCGTCCTTCGCCGCGCCGGCGCCGATCAGCTTGCATGGCGGCGGGCTCGACAGGAGGGAGGTGCAGACGAGGTCGACCTTGAGCTTCTTGGCCAGCGCCAGCGCCTCCGAAGTCGGGACGACGCCTAAGTCCTCGCCTTGAAGTCCCGTCAGTTGGACTTCCTTAGCTTTGATTTTCTCATTCATCAGCAGCGCCATCGTCGCATCCTCCTCTCTGTCCTATTCGAACTTCACGAGGAAGTAGTTCTTTTTGCCGCGGCGCAGCACCACATAACGACCGTGCAGGCGGTGCTCCTCGCCGATCGCCGTATCGGCGGCCGTCGTCTTCTGCCCGTTCACGTACACGGCGCCGCTCTCAATGTCCTGCTTCGCCTGACGGCGGGAAGGCGCGGCTTGCGCAGCGATCAGCAGATCGATCAGCCCCGGCGTTTCTGCGGCAGCGAGCACCGTCGTCGGCATATCCTGCAGCGCCTCGACCAGCTCAGCCTCGCTCAGCTGCGTGACGTCGCCGGAGAACAGCGCCTGCGTGATCTTCTCCGCGCTCTCGACCGCCTCCTCGCCATGCACGAGGCGAGTCACCTCTCGCGCCAGCTCGCGCTGAGCGCCCCGCTGCTCCGGACGCTCGGCCGCCTCGGCGGCAAGCTCCTCGATCCGTTCCCTGCTCAGGAACGTGAAGTATTTCAAGAACCGGACGACGTCATTGTCGTCGGTGTTAATCCAGAACTGGTAGAACTGGTAAGCCGACGTCTTGCTCCGATCGAGCCAGACCGCGCCGGATTCGGACTTGCCGAACTTCTTGCCGTCGCTCTTCGTCACAAGCGGCACCGTCATGCCGAAGGCGTCGCCGCCGCCCGTCTTGCCGATGAGATCGAGACCGGCGGTAATGTTGCCCCATTGGTCGCTGCCGCCGACCTGCAGCGAGCAGCCGTGCTCAGCATGCAGCTTCTGGAAGTCGTAGGCTTGCAAAATCATGTAGCTGAACTCGGTGAACGAGATGCCGTTCGCGAGGCGCGAATCGACGGAATCTTTCGCCAGCATGTAGTTGACGGTGAAGTTTTTGCCTACATCGCGCAGGAACGTAATCGCGTCGAGCGGCTTCAGCCAGTCATAGTTGCTAACGAGCTTGGCGGGATTGTCTACGCCTTCGAACTGCAGGAAACGAGACAGCTGCCGCTTCAAGCTATCGGTCCATTGCGCGACCGTATCGTCGGTGTTCAGCGAGCGTTCGGTCGAGCGGCCGCTCGGGTCGCCGATGAGGCCGGTGCCGCCGCCGACAAGCGCGATCGCGCTATGACCGGCGAGCTGGAAACGGCGCAGGCACAGAACGGGCAGCAAGTGGCCGATGTGCAAACTATCTGCCGTTGGGTCAAAGCCGCTGTATAGCACAACGCGCTCTTTTTTCAATTTCTCGCTAAGCCCCTCGCGGTTCGTCATTTGGTGAACCAGTCCGCGGTATTCGAGGTCCTGCAGCAATACGTCCAACGATTCAGTGGATACGGATTCGGTTGTCATGGTCATCTCTCCTTTTAATTTTCAACAAAAAAGACCCGTCCTGCTATAAGCAGGGACGAGTCATCGTGGTACCACCCTAGTTGAGCACGACCCAAAAGCGCGCTCCACTCATTCGGATAACGGCCGACACCGTCCTGTCCTTCCATAGCGCTCCAGTCAAATGACGGATGCCGGGCTTCGGAACAAGATGCTCCGGGACGTAATTCGCGTTCATTCGTGCACCGGCTTGCACCAACCGCCGGCTCTCTGAAGCACTGATCTTGAGCGCTACTCATTCCCATCTTCGCGTTTGAATCTAACGTTTGAATAAGGTTATACCATTTTCGCTTATCCGTGTCAACTCATCAACCTTTAAACCATCGTAAAAATAACCGGCTTCCCCCGCGTAATCATAATCGTATGCTCGTGCTGCGCCACATAGCTCCGATCCGGCACGGACAGCGTCCAGCCGTCCTTCTGCGTCGCCACATGCTCCGCCCCCGTGGACAGGAACGGCTCTATCGTGAGCACCAGCCCTTCCCGCAGCAGCCGCTTCTCATGTTTGCTGAACACCGGCAGAATTTCGGTCGGCGGCTCGTGGAGCGCTCTTCCGATGCCGTGGCTGCATAGGTTGCGGATCACCTTATACCCGCCATTAGCCGCTTCTTGCTCAATCAGCCGGCCAATCTCGCTCACCCGTACACCGTGCGTCAATGAGTGGATCACCTTCATCATCGTGTCATGCGTGTAGCGGCATAAGCGCGTGAGCGCCGGATCGTAAGGCGGCATCTGGAACGAATGGCCCGTATCGGCATAAAAGCCGTTCAATTGCGCGCTCACGTCGATGTTGATAAGATCGCCGGCTTTGATTTTGCGAGAGCCCGGGATGCCGTGCGCCACATCATGATTCAGACTGATGCAGGTGTAGCCCGGGAACTGATACGTGACCTTCGGTGCGGATACGGCTCCATAACGGCTCAACACTTGGCCGCCGATTTCGTCGAGCTCCAGCGTCGTCATGCCGACCCTCGCGCTTTGCTTCATCTCCTGAACGGTCGTCGCCACGATTCGGCCGATTTCCTTCAGCGCCTGCACTTCTTCCACCGTACTAGCCGTCATGCCGCTTTCGCCTCCAGTTGATCCATTTTCCGCTTCTTCATCCGAGCGGCTTTATTTATATTTACGCCAATCCGTGCCGCTTGTGTTCAACAAATGCGCAAAATCGTTCTCGAGCCGCTTCTGCTCGGCTTTCCGGGCTTCCTCTACGAGTCGCCTCGCTTCTTGCTTTTGCGCCTCTTCGTCGGCTTTCATCTGATCCGCTTGCGCCTTCAGCTTCTCCACGACTGCCGGATTCAGCAAATCCTTCAGCGTAGCCGCCTTCTCCTCTTGGCGCTCTAGGCGCTTCTGAGGCTCTCGCCGTCCTGCCCCCGCCTGATGCGAAGGTTGTTTCTTACGCTTGCTCATCCCCGTCATCTCCTCTCCAAGCTGCCCAGTTTGCCGCCTATCGCCTCGTCATATACCTTCACCAGCCGTTTGGGCGACACTTCCCGCCATGCCTGGATCAGCAGCTGTCGCAGCTCCTCGTCATCTGCCTTGTCCATCCGCGCGATCATGTAGTTCAAGGTCGTATACTTCGAAGGCACGGTGTACACATCGGGATCCATCGTCGTAAAGGCGGTGCGGGTCTCGGGCGACGCCTTCAAGAGAAGCGATACGCCATCCTCCTGGAACACGGCAAATATTTTACCCCTTACACGAAACGAGCTTTTGCCCCAATGATCCTGCTCCTCCGCCTCCGGCATGGCAAGCGCCGCCTGGCGAATTTTTTCCGGTGTCATGGTAAAACCCTCCCCCTCTTCCCCATCCGCAATGATCAGAACCTATCCGAGCCGAGCCGAACCGACATAATGCAAAAAAACCGCCACAGGCTCCAACCTCGTTCCCATGACGGTCTTTCTCTGATGGTTAAGTAGGTTGCTTCTTCCCGACGCGCTTGCGCATCATATCGAATTCCTTGACCGGCTGGTCCGCCTTGAACCGCACCGGCTGCAGCGGATGGCGCGCGGCGTCGAGCAGGTTGCCTTCCTCGTCCCTCAGCTCGCCTACCGTCTGACGGAAGAACGTGCCGCCCGGACCGAAAAACTCGACTTCCGTACCCGGCTTGAAATGGTTGCGTTGCTGCACGGTCACGATGCCTGTCTCTTCGTCGTATGCAAGTACTAGCCCGGCGAAATCGTAATCGACCCGCTTGTCCTCCGGTCCGAAAATATGATCCTCATGTCCGGGATCGTCGAAGAAAAAGCCGGTGTTTAACGGCCGATTCGCCGCCTTATAAATCTCCTCGAGCCAAAGCGGGTTCAGCTCGTAGTTGTCCGGATCGGCATAATAAGCATCGATCGCTTGACGGTAGGCGTTCACGACCGTAGCGACGTAGTGAATGCTCTTCATGCGGCCTTCGATCTTGAAGCTCTCGACACCGGATTCGATCATCTGCGGCACGTACTCGATCATGCACAAGTCCTTCGCGCTCATCATGAACGGATCCTCGTTCGGGAACAGCGCCACTTCCTGCGCGCCTTCCTTGAACCGTCTCAGCGTTTCGTCCGCCATCGCCGCTTCCTCGGAGACGAGTGTCCCGACATTCATGCCGCCGTCCTCGAACAGATCATACTTCCACCGGCAAGACTGGCAGCAGCCGCCGCGATTCGAATCTCGGTCGGTGAAATGATTGGACAGCACGCAGCGTCCCGAGTAGGAGCTGCACATCGCACCGTGGATGAACGTCTCGATCTCGATGTCCACATTACGCTTGATCTCGTGAATCTCTTCCATGTTCGCTTCCCGCGCCAATACGACGCGATGTACGCCTTCGTCCTTCCAGAACTGCACCGCCTGCCAGTTCATCGTCGACTGCTGCGTGCTCAGATGGATTTCCAGCTTGGGCGCCGCCTTCTTGCAAGTCTCGATAATGGCCGGGTCGGCTACGATGATCGCAGCGATGCCCGCGTCCTGCAGGTTGCGCAGGTAATCCTCGATGCCCGCGATATCTTCGTTATGCGCGTAAATATTAGCGGCCACGAACACCTTAGCCCCGTATTGCTTGGCGAACTCGACCCCTTCGCGCATCTCTTCGAACGTGAAGTTATCGGCGCTCGAGCGCAAGCCGTACTTTTGTCCGCCGATGTAGACGGCATCCGCGCCGTAGCGGACGGCGAATTTCAGCTTCTCCAGGCTGCCGCCGGGAGCGAGCAGCTCCGGCTTGGGCGGCAGCTTCCGCTTGCCGGCCGAAACGGCATCGTCCGCCGCATTATTTTTCATCACCATACTCATCGTTCGTTCACCTCCATTCCTTCCCTTTAGTACACTTGCTCCTTATAGAAAAAGCCGAACGACAGCTCCCGCTCGGGATGCTGCAAAGCGCGAATCGGCTCGAGCCATTGCTCTTCGTCGAACTCGAACCCCTCAGGGTCGGCCATGTATGCGTCAATCGTCGCCCGGTAGCATCGAACGACTGTCTCCGTGTACTCGATCGGCTTCAGCAGCCCTTCGATCTTGAAGCTGTCGATGCCCGCCTCCAGCAGCTCTTGCATATTCTCCACCATGCAGACGTCGTCCGAGCTCATAATATGCGTCCCATTGCGGTCCTCGTAGACCGGGAACCGTTCGTCCTGCCGCTCCTCCTCGATGAGGAACAGCTTGCGGTCCTGGCTCAAATTCGCATCGGTCGGGTCTTGGCCTTGGTGGACGAAGTAATTGCTCACAAGCGCCCGTTTCGAATGATAAATGTTCGTCATGCCGTGGACCTGCACTTGCACCTCGAGCTTCGCGTTGTTCTTGAACTCGAGCACTTGGTCCATGTTCAGCTCTCGCGCGAGCACGACGCGCACGGCGCCCTTCGTGCCCCAATAATTGGCGGTCACATAGTTGGTCGAAGTCATCTCGGCGTTCCAATGAAGCGGCAACGACACGCCGGCTTGCTTCATCGCGATGAGGACTGCCGGATCACCGAACACAATCGCGTCAGCGCCTGCTTCCTGCACCTGCTTCAGATAGTCCGGCAGCTGTGGGAGGATCGCATTGTCCATGATGTTGTTGCAGACGACGTACACGCGGGCTCCGCGTTCATGCGCCGCCTTTACCGCTTGCCCCAGCTCTTCGACTGGGAAATGGCCGCTCAGCCTCATGCCGAACCGCGGATCTCCGATCTGGATGGCGTCAGCGCCTGCCTCGATCAGCCGAATGAGCTCGTCCATGGAGCCAGCCGTCACGAGCAGCTCCGGTTTGTAGCCTGATTCCGTTAAAGTCAAACCCGATCACCTCTTTTTGTTGCTCAAATCGATATTGTTCAAATGCTGCTGGTACGTCTCGGCAAAGTAATGCGCCTGCGTCCCGTCCTTCTTGGTCACATAGTACAAATATTTGGTCTCGGCCGGATAGAGGGCCGCTTGAATCGATTTCAGGCTCGGGCTCGCAATCGGACCCGGTGGCAGCCCTTGCACGTAATACGTGTTGTAAGGATGCTCGATCAGCAAATCTTTTTCGAACAATCTGTCCTTCGGCGCATCCAGAGCATATTGGACCGTCGCGTCGATCTGAAGCTTCATGCTCTGTTTCATCCGGTTATGAATAACGCCAGCCACGAGCGTGCGCTCCGCGTCCACCGCCACTTCCCTCTCCACTAGCGATGCGATGGTCATCATTTGATGGAAGGTCAGTCCGCTTGCCTGCAGCTTGTCCTTCCAATCGACGGGCAGTCCGGCCAGCTTGCGGTCCAGCTCCTGCAGCATCCGCTCGACAATGTCCTTCTCCGTGCTGCCCTTCTTCATCTCGTAAGTCTCCGGGAACAAATAGCCTTCCATCCGATGCTTCATCGAAGCGGAGTCCGGGATTTGTGCAATCCATGGATGCGTGGCTACGAACATCGCCTTATCCTCCGCCGTCTGCAGAAATACGTCCCGGTTGACCGCGCCTTGCGACGCCAGCTTGTCCGCGATCTGGAGCACCGTAAACCCTTCCGGAATCGTAAACCGCACCATCTCGGCTTTCACCGTATCTCCGGCGTTCAGCATGGCGATGATATCATCGAGCGTCGTTCCGGTGGCGATAGCGTAAGTACCTGCCTGGAAGCGGGAGCCTTCGCCCTTGTACTTCAAGTATACTTTAAAAATGAATGCATCGCGAATAAGGCCCTTGGTCTCCAATTGATCGGCGATTCCGGCCGACCCGGTTCCCGGCTCGATCGTCAGCTCCACCTGCTCGTCTGTCGCGGCCACCGGCTCCAGTGAGGATGCGGCATAAAGCCCCACACCAGCAACAGTTCCGATTCCCAGCAGGATCAGAATAACGACGACCCACAACACCGTTTTCCATCGCGTACGCGAAGGTTGTTGTTGCTCTTCCTGTTCCATATGCCCCCCTGATAGCTTTCTCTTCTCTCAAACAACAAAAAGAGCGGTTCGCACCGCTCGTTCGTCCAAGTCCTCTCAGCCTCAGGATCGGTTTGTTCTACTCGCCCGCCGGATACATCATGTCATCCACGATTTCGGAGACGATCTCCCATTCGTCGTCATCCTCGATCGTCTCCAGCTGCGGCTCCTCCCCGGGCGTTGCCTGCACTCTGAATAAGGCGAACTCGTGCTCCTTGCGCAGTGTCGGAGATTGAAGCGCCGCATATAGCTGAGAGTCGAGCGAGAATTCGGCGAGAATCCGGTGCACCTCGGATTCGCCCTGCTCATCGAAGAGGACGATCTCGGCTCCGTACTGCTCGCGCAGCACCCGCACTTCCTTCACATTCGGCCAAACGCCTGCAGCCATCAGCCTTTGTCCTCTTCCTCGAGCTCGGCCACCAGCGTGTTGAACGTTTCTTCGACCATGTTCCACTCTTCCTCGTCTTCGATCGTGAAGAGCTGCAGGTCCTCGCCGTCTTCCTCATAGCGGAATGCATATACTTCGTCGGTATCTTCGTCGCCGTCCACAGGAACGACCATCATGTATTTCTTGTCCGAGCCGTCAACCTCGAATTTCATAATCACTTCGAATTCTTCTTCGTTGCCGTCGTCATCCGGAATGAAGATGATTTCCGGTTCTTCGAAGTTTTGATCGTCGTTAGCCATGGTACACCTCACTTCTTCGATTTGTAGTCCAAAAATCCTTGCAAAATCAACACAGCCGCCATCTTATCGATGACCAGCTTGCGTTTCTTCCGGCTTACGTCGGCTTCGATCAGCGTTCGCTGCGCCGAAACCGTTGTCAGCCTTTCATCCCAGAGGTGCACTGGCACATTTAGTATTTGTTGCAAGGTCGCGGCGAATTCCTTGCAAATTTCGCCGCGGGGACCTATGGTGCCGTTCATATTTTTCGGCAGCCCTACGACGATCTCGGCTACCTCGTAGGCTCGGGCGATCACTTGCAAGCGACCCAGATCGTCTTCCAACCGCTTGCGGCGTATCGTCTCCACGCCTTGGGCAGTCCAGCCGAACGCGTCGCTTACCGCAACCCCGATCGTCTTGTCTCCGTAATCCAATCCCATGATTCTAACGGTCATTGTATCCGATGTCCCTCTACTTGTGATGCTGCAAGTAGCTGCGGACCAGCTCCTCGATCAGTTCATCGCGCTCCCGCTTGCGAATTAAGCTGCGGGCAATGTTGTGGCGCGGGATGAAGGCCGGATCGCCCGACAGCAAATAGCCGACGATTTGGTTGATCGGGTTGTATCCTTTCTCCTGCAGGGCGTCATAGACTGTCAAGATGACTTCCTTGGGCGATGTCTCTACGTCATCTGCTTTCACATCAAATTTCATCGTTTTATCCATATGGTTCATCGCCTAGCCACCCCCGTTCCTAGATCATATAACTGTATTATTCTCTACCTCGTGTAAAATTCCTGTCAGGTATTGAAAAATTCACAATTGCCAGGCTATAAACTCCCTCAGGCAGGCGCCACCGTCGTCCTGGTGTGCCTGCCTGGCGGCGAGCGCTAAGGTCTGAAAAATCGAATCGAAGTCTTAGGCGTTGCCTGCGAGCATTCGTTCAACGGCTTCGAGCGCGTCTTGCAGCTTCGAAGGGTCCTTGCCGCCGGCTTGCGCCATGTCGGGGCGGCCGCCGCCGCCGCCGCCGCAGATCGCGGCCGCTTCCTTCACAAGCTTGCCGGCGTGGTGGCCGATGGCAACGAGATCCGGCGTGACCGCCGCAACCAGGTTCACCTTGCCTTCGCTGACGGCGCCGAGCACGATGACGGCGGAGCCGAGCTTTGCCTTCGTCTGGTCGACGATCGAGCGCAGCGAGTCCATGTCGCCGGCATTCACTTGTGCGGCAAGCAGGGTGACGCCGCCTACAGTTTTCGCTTGGTCGGTCAGCGAGCCTGCCTCGACCGCGCTCATCTTGCCGCGCAGCGACTCGTTCTCGCGGCCGAGCTCGCGCAGCTGCTGCAGCAAGCCCTCGACGCGCTTCGGTACGTCGGCGATGCCGGTTTTCAGCTGGCCGGCCGCTTCCTTCAGCAGCTGGAGCTGCTGCTCCATGTACAGGTAGGCGCCGCGGCCGGTGACCGCTTCGATCCGGCGGACGCCGGAGCCGATGCCGCTCTCGCTGACGATCTTGAACAGCCCGATCTCAGCCGTGTTGCGTACGTGACAGCCGCCGCACAGCTCGATGCTGTAGTCGCCGACTTGGACGACGCGCACGATGTCGCCGTATTTCTCGCCGAACAGCGCCATGGCGCCCATCGCCTTCGCTTCGGCAATCGCCTTCTGCTCGATGACAACGCCGGTCTGCGCCCAAATCTGCTCGTTGACGCGGCGTTCGATGTCGGCGAGCTCCTCGGCGCTGATGCTGCCGAAGTGCGAGAAGTCGAACCGCAGCCGGTCCGGCTCGACGAGCGAGCCCGCCTGGTTGACGTGCTCGCCAAGCACTTGCTTCAGCGCCTTGTGCAGCAGATGCGTGGCGGTGTGGTTCTTGACCGTCGCTTCGCGTGCCGCTTGCGACACTTCCGCCGTCACGGTCTCGCCGCTGCGAGCCGTGCCGCTCATAATGCGCACGACATGCACATGCTGCCCGTGAGGCGCCTTGAACACTTCATCGACTTGCGCTTCGAAGCCGTTGCCGCGGATGATGCCCAGGTCGCTCACCTGCCCGCCGCTCTCGGCATAGAAAGGAGTGCGGTCCAGCAGCACCTGGCATGCGTTTCCTTCGCCGATCAGGTCGACAAGGCTGTCATTCGCGATAATCGCCGTAATTTTAGCAGTTGTTACCAAGTCAGTATAACCAACAAACCCGCTTTTAACCGTGAAATCGGCTAGCGCTCCGCCTTGGACCTTCATGCTGCCGGTGTCCTGACGGGCCGAGCGGGCACGGTTGCGCTGCTCCTCCATCTCCGCCTCGAACCCTTCGCGGTCGACGGTCATGCCGTTCTCCATCGCGAAGTCTTCCGTCAGATCGAGAGGGAACCCGTACGTGTCGTACAGCTTGAACGACTGTGCGCCATTGATGGAAGTACTGCCCGCTTGACGCGCTTCCTCGAGCATACCGGCGAGAATGGCCAACCCGTCGGACAGCGTCTCGTGGAACCGCTCCTCCTCCGTACGGATCACCTTCTCGATGAACTCGCGCTTCTCGACGACTTCCGAATAATAGCCGCCCATCACAACGCCAACGACCGGCACGAGCTTATACAGGAACGGTTTATCCATACCGATTACTTTGCCGTAGCGAACCGCGCGACGGAGCAGACGGCGGGTGACGTAGCCGCGGCCTTCGTTGGAAGGCAGCACGCCGTCGCCGACGGTGAAGGCAACCGTTCGAATGTGGTCGGCGATCACTTTCAGAGCGATGTCGAATTCCAGCTTCGTTTTGTACTGAATGCCGGCAAGCTTGCACGTTTCCTGGATCATCGGCTGGAACAGGTCGGTGTCGAAGTTCGAGTCGACGTCCTGGAGAATAGAAGCGAACCGTTCGAGACCGGCGCCGGTATCGATGTTCTTGTTCGGAAGCGGCGTGTAGCTGCCGTCCTTGTTATGATTGAACTGCGAGAACACGAGGTTCCATACTTCGAGGAAACGCTCGTTTTCGCCGCCCGGCCAACATTCGGGATCGTTCAAATCGCCGTATTTGTCGCCGCGGTCGTAGAAAATTTCCGTACAAGGGCCGCAAGGGCCTTCACCGATGTCCCAGAAGTTGTCCTGCAGCTTGTAGATGCGGTTTTCGGGGATGCCGATTTTTTTGTTCCAGAACGCAAATGCCTCTTCATCCTCAGGATATACCGTAACGGAGAGTCGCTCCGGATCGAAGCCAATCCACTTCTTGTCTGTCAGGAATTCCCAAGCCCATGTGATCGTTTCTTCCTTAAAATAGTCGCCGATCGAGAAGTTGCCGAGCATTTCGAAAAACGTATGATGTCGGCGCGTCTTGCCCACGTTCTCGATGTCGTTCGTCCGGATGCACTTCTGCGAGTTGGCGATGCGAGGGTTTTCCGGCTTCACGCGACCGTCGAAATAAGCCTTGAGCGGCGCCATCCCGGCGTTGATCCAGAGCAGGGACGGGTCGTTATGCGGGACGAGCGAAGCGCTCGGTTCAATATGATGTCCTTTGCCGGCGAAAAACTCCAACCATTTGCTGCGAATTTCACTTGCTTTCATCGCTACCCAGCCTCCATTTTATGCATAAAATTGAAAAGGAAATGAGAAAATCCGGAAAAATAGAAAAACCCGCCCCTGAAACAGGGACGAGTTCTATACTCGCGGTACCACCCTGGTTATTGCATCACGTGCCTGCAATCGCCTTAGTCAGGCTTGTAACGGTTCCTGGGCCGGCGGGTTTCTCTCCTCGCACTCGGAAATTAGCGTTCAGCCGTTCTTCTCGCGAAAAGCTCTCTCACCACGATGCCTGGACGGGCACGGAGCTTTCTCTCTTGTGCAAGGGCTGCGGCTTACTTGATTTCGTCTACGTTTTATTCCCTACTATTATAGGTAGCGGCGGGAGCGGTTGTCAACTGAGCTGATCGATTGTACGAATGCTTACTTTGGTTCCGGAGTCCAGAGTCGGAGCAATGCTTCGGTGCTCACAATCAAATGAATGTTGTTCATCGTGCGGAGCGAGCCGGAGATGACGCCGATCAGTTGGCCTTGCTTGTCGATCAGCGGTCCGCCGGACATGCCGCTCGCGATCTGGGCGGTGGTCAGAATTCGGTCGCGGCCATTGATATCGACCTTCGGTGTGCTGACAATTCCTTCCGTAATGATCGAAGTGTTCTTGAACGGGAAGCCGATCGCGAACGTCTTCTCCCCATGTTTGACCGGATTGCGGCGAATCTCCAGCATCGGGTATGGCGACTCTTCCGGTGCAGGGTCCGGCAGCTTCAGTACAGCCAGATCCTGCTCTTCATCAGTCGCGACTACCTCTAGCGGTCCAACCACGCGACCGTCGTAAAGCGTCGCCATAATACGCCCTTCTTCCTTCAGCACGTGGAACGCGGTGACCGCTATCCCTTCCGGGGATAGCAGGACTCCGGTTCCCGTCGACTGCACCTTGTCGTCCACGTACAAGACGCGGATGTAGAAGACGGCGCTCTCCGAGCGCTCGTAGATCTGCTCCGCATCGTACACCGGCGGCACATCCGCATCCGCGCGAAGGAAGAAGAAGCTGCCGGACAGTACAGTGACAAACAAGCAGATAGCTAGCAGCTTCCTTCTCATCGTTCCGTTCTCCTCCCTATTATTTCGAAACGGACATGATGTCTTCGAACGCCCAATGCTCAGGCGTCAAGTCGTTGTACTTCGCCGGCACGTTCTTCTTGACCGCGCCGATGATTCGGTTGATCACGACGACGGCTTGCGCGCGTGTGATCTCGGCTTCCGGCTGGAACGTGCCGTCCGGAAAGCCATTGACGTACCCTGCCGCCGTGAAGGCGTTGATGTACTTCTCGGCCCAATGGCCTTGCACATCGCCCAGCACGGTGTCTCCGGTATTCTGGATGTCCAGCTTCAGCACGCGGGACATGACGACGACGAATTCCGCTCGCGTCAGTCCGTTGGCGCCGCCGAAGCTGCCGTCCGGATATCCTTCGATAATGCCCGCCGATGTGAAGAACGCGACCAAATCTTCCGAACCTTTATTCACATCGCTGAACAGATTGCCGACGTTGACGTCCTCTTTGTCCAGCAGCGGTGCGATCACGTCGATCAGCTCGTAACGCGAGATGGCGTCGTCGGGTTTGAACGTCGTCTCATCATATCCCGATATGTACGGAATGTCCGCGGCATTCGGTTTAATGTCGAATTTGGCGTACTCCGTCTCGTACTGGATCGTAGTCACTTTGTCGCTCTTGCTCGTGATCACCTTGATCGTCATTTTGCCGGTGATCAGCAGATCGCCTTTGTAAATCGGGCTATCCTTCGTCGGCGTCGAACCGTCCGTCGTGTAGTAAATGATCTCGTCTTCCTCCGTAACCAGCTCCAGCTTGCTGTTGCGCGGTACGGTGTAAGGCGTCTTGCCGTCCCCATCCGTCGACCCGTCGCCGATGTTGACCGAGGTGCCCGGCTTAGGCGTTGGTGTCGGTGCCGGTGTCGGGGTTGGCTTTGGTGTTGGGGTTGGCGTCGGCAGAATAGGTACGTCTCCACCTCCACCGCCGCCTCCACCGGTTTGAAGGGTGAATGTGCCGCTATATACATCGCTAAGTTCTTTGTTCTCTACGAAAGTAACCGCCTTGACGGTCTTGGTAGCCGTCAATGAGATCGGACCGGTGTAGAGAGTCGAGCTCTCGTCTGGTTCGCTGCCATCGAGCGTGTAGTAGATCGCTCCGCTCGGTTCGTCCGTGGCAAGCACAACCGACGTTAAGGTACTGAAGCTTGTGTTGCCGGACACGAGTTTCGGCATAACGGCAACAGGATCATAGCGCAGCGCTTCCGTGTGAAGAAGGATGTTGCGGCTCAAGCCATTTGTGGTGGCTTTCAGAACGGTGCTGCCATCGGTTTTCAATGTGCCTTTCAGATTGCCGGAAACGAGACCGATCGTAACTTCCGCCGGATTGCCCGTCCATGCAATCGTACTATCCTTGGTCAATTCAAACGCGGAATCGATTCGGTTCACGATATCGTTGGCGTTCAAGATAATCGCCGCCGAGCTGAGCTTGGCATGATCGGAACCGGCGAACGCCTTCAGCGTCGGGAAGTAGCCGGCTGTTGCCTGCCACACCGCGCCGTTCAGATTCGCTTGCAAAGGCAGCGTGCCGGAAGTAAGCGCGCTCGCCGACAAACCAGCCGCTCCTGCAGCCGATCCGGTCGTACGTCCGCCCGCCGCGTTGTAGTAGGCCGTGTTCGACTTGAGCATTTGCCTGTTGAAGGCCGAGTCGGAGACAACCGCTGCATTTTCCTTCAAGCCGGCGATGCCGCCGTAGAACGTCTGGCCGGGAATGAGCTTCCCGCCTACCCCGGCAACCGCCTCGCCGTAGTTCAAAGCGCGGCTGATGCTGCCGGCTGATGCATAACCAACGATGCCGCCAGCACGGGCCCATGAGGTGCCCGTTGCTGTGATGCGGCCTGCATTGTACACATCGGAAATTGTTCCGCTGTTGATCCCCGCAATGCCGCCCGCGGTTGCTTGCGCGGAAGTCGCGCTCACATCGCTGTAAGCGAACGACTCGGAGATCGTGGCCGACGCCAGATTATTCCCTGTCAATCCCCCTGCCGCAGTGCCACTAGAGGTTACAGTGCCAGCCATCGTAACGCGAGTGATCGTACCGCCGTTCTGACCGGCGATGCCGCCCGCAAGTGTAGTACCGCTGACTTGGCCGCTGGCGGTCAAGTTGCTGAGCACGCCGCCCGGGTGGTTGATGCCGGCTGCAATCCCGACCGTAGCGCCTGATGTGATCTCGGCGTTCACGAAGTTGATGTTCTTGATCGTGCCCGTATTCTCGGCGACGAAGCCATATACCGACTCGCTGCCAATCACATGCTTGAGGCCCGACAGCTTGTAGCCTTTGCCGTCAATTACACCAGAGTAACTATCGAACGGAATCCATCGTTTACCGCTCAAATCCAGATCCGCACCCAAGGTGATCAAGTTGAGAGCCGGACGTACCGATGGGTTTCTATCATAAAGACGATAGTAGTTCAAGGAAGTATCATTGTGCAGCAGAGCTGCGGTACGCAGCTGAGCCGGCGTCATGATGACGGCCTCGCCTGTGCGCGCTTGATCCAGGAACACCGGATCGGGATCCAAAGTCCAATCTTCCAGCCCAAGCGAGCTTGTCAGATCGGCCTGCGTTGCCCCTGGAGCCGTTCCGGCATTATGCCCGACTGCATTCCCAGCCACTTTATACTTCGAAGTTATAATTTTGCCGTCTCGGAAGTTATATCCGACCAGTTCGCCTTTATAAACGTTCGCTCCTGTTACATTCATGGTAATGGTAGGAACATCCGAGTATACATTTTCCAGTTGACCGTCGTTGTAGCCTGCAAAGCCTCCTGCATAAGCGCGTGTCGCATGGTTGATCCCATTCGTCACAAGCGAAGCCGGGAGCGCGTAGGCGTTCTTGATTACGCCACGACGTTCAACGGATGCCGCGAAGCCTGCCGTCCGCGTGTCAAAGCCGGAGTTGATCACGTTCGCTTTTGCATACGAATCCGTAATCGTGTACCGGTCGATCAACCCAACGAATCCGCCGGCTTGTACGCCTGTTTTGCCTTCTACGGTCACGAGCCCATCCGCATAAGACCATTGGATCGTTCCGGTCCCTACGGTCGACTCCCCGAGTACACCGGCGAATCCGCCGACGTAAATTGTATTGTCTTGGTTCGTGTCCAGCACGGTAACCGGTGTACTGGCATACGAGTAAGTAAACTTGGTCCGATCGCTCGTGCCTACGAATCCGCCCACTCGAGTAGCCGGGATATGACCGGACTTGCTTGCTGCAGTGCCCACAGTAACGCTGTTTGCCGAACCGCCTGCCGCATTCGTATAATGGAACTCTCCTCCATCCGTCCGACCTGCAACGCCGCCGACATGGTAGTAAACGCTGGTATCGGCGCTAACCGTGTTTCGGGCGTACGAGCTGACAATAATGCCGTTGCTGTGACCGACCAACCCGCCTGCAGTAGCGGTTTTAGCGTTATGCGCTTCTACTTTCGACGTTGCGGTCGAATGGTAGATGGATGCCGTGCTATTTTTGCCGACAAGTCCACCTACGTACAAATCTCCTGCTAGACTTGCTCCGTCCGCCACGATGGCGTGCGAGTGAACCTTGGAATCATAAATGCCTTTGTAGAAAGGAGCGAAATTGCCGAAATCGAGACCCTGATTGACATTGCTAGCTTCGATAACGCCCGCGATTCCGCCTACCGCGCCTTCCGTACGCACCGTAGCTGCGATATCCGAATCGACGTCCGCCTGATTCACGATGGAGTTGAGGCTATGTCCGGCAACTCCGCCCGCGATTACGTTATCGCCGACCGCTTGAATATGGGCCGCGAACACCGGCTTGACAACCGCCGCCGAGTCGAGCTTGCCGAACACCCCGCCGACCGTCGCCTGCGGACTGGCGCTCAAGGAAGAGAGATTAATTTTCTCCACCTTCACATTCTCCGCGTCATAGGTTGTTGTGCCCGCTCCGATTTTCAACCCGACGATGCCGCCTACCGTGCCGTTACCGCTCAGATGTTGACCTGCGCTAGCCGTGGTCACCTTAATGTTGCGGAGCGTATTGCCTGCATCCGATTGTCCGATCAGCGAGCCGATCGTCGATCCGGCACCGGTAGCCGTTAACACACCGCCACCGTATGTCAGCGTAATGTTCTCCGCGTGCCCGGAAGCGTAACGTCCGATCAAACCTCCGACCGTATTGTTCGTGCCGGATGCCGAGATCGTCAGCTTATTTACGATTTCCACTTGCAGGTTGGTCGCATCGCCTGTCTGACGGCCGATCAACCCGCCTACTGTCGCATTCGCCACCGAGCTGCCCACGCTGCCTTTTATAACCTGATAATCGTAGCTGTTCATTGCCAATTGCGTATAGTTGTCCCCGATGATGCCGCCGACATAGGCGTTGTTGCCCGATGCTTCGACTCGGCTGCCATCCTTTACGACGACATGAATGTTGGTCAGTGTGCCTGTATTTTTGCCCAGAAGCGCTCCGGCCACATTGCCTCGAACCGTCATACCGTCCAGCAGACGAATGTCCGTCGTGTCGATCGTCCCTTTGTTCCAGCCGGCTACAATCCCCGTATGTTGGTTGCCTGCCACGAAGATCGGCTCCATATAGAGCTTGTTGACTCGCCCTTGATTGCCTATAACCCCGAATAATCCGGAATAGTTGTGAGCCGCCTGGATCGACAAGCCGTCAATCAAGTGATTGTTCGCCAGGAATGTGCCTTGGAACGCATTCGCTTCGCTGTTGCCGATCGGCTCCCATTGAGACGACTGGATATGAATGGGATTCAACAGCCTTACCGTGCGCAAAGCGAAGTTAAACGGCTCCATCCCCGGTACCGATCCGTTGACGATCGCAGCCAGACCGGCCAGCTCCGCCTCCGTCTTGATGTCGAAGAACAGCGCACTCTTATCCTTCATGAACCAGTTGACATTCGCATTGACACTGCCGCTGCCGGTATCGCCGCCGGTGTTGGCCGTCCGGATGAGCTCCGGGAATTTATATTGCGCGTTCGGGGATCCGTACTTCCATACGTTGACGAAATCCCAATCCGGCCCTACCCCGGTAGCTGCCCACACCGGAAATACTTCGCGATCCTCAAGCGTCTCTTTCAGAATCGTACTAAGGCGCGCTTGAAGATTGAGCCAAATGTGGTTGCCCTCGGCGAAATCCGGCAAGTCTTTATTGATTTCCCCATCCTTCAGATAAAAGCTCGTATCGATCAAATCCGTCGCTTGGTTGTCGTAACGTCCGATGAAGGCGCCAGCCAAGGCACCGTTCGAGCCCGAGACATGACCGGCAGAGTAGCTGGTCGCTACATGTCCATTCGTTATTCGGCCCAGCAAACCGCCGGCGTACGAGTTCGCGTTCGTTGCCGATACTTCTTTGGCTACATAGGAGTTGGCTACCGTTCCTGTCGGCAATTCGCCGACCAAGCCGCCGACGATCGAGTAAGGCCCGTTCGCGGTCACTCTGGAGGAAGTGTATGATTTCTCAATCGTGCTCGTATTCCGTCCGGCCAGACCGCCCAGATAGACGGGATTGCCGTCCGTACCGATTGCATTGCCCGTTACGTCGATATCTACGTAGGAGGAGATGACTTTGCCGTCGTTCAATCCTACGAGACCGCCGGCCAAGCTGTGATTGCCCTCAACCGTCAGATTGGCGTTGGAGTACGTGTAGTACATGGTGGCGCCGGCAATGTTCCAACCGACCAGACCGCCGATCGTACTGTTGTCGCCCCAAGAGATGACTCCGTTTTTGTCCGTAATGCTGTTATTCGCGATCAAGGTGCGGTTCTCCGCCACCATCCCGCCTAGCAGCGCATCGTTTGCAAACGATTGAACGGTGCCGACGAAGCGGCTGTTCTGAATCGAGCTGACCGCCGTTGTCGGATCCACGGTAGGATCGATGGCGCGCACATCGTTCAGACCAACGAAACCGCCCGCTTTCGCCTGCGTGCCCCCGCTGTTGATCTTGATATTCAGCGATTCCATATAATTGTTAGAAATAATGGCCGTGGCCGTACCGATGTTGTATCCCGCCATCCCGCCTACGATCGGTCTTGGACCATTGGCGAAAAGGTTCACTTTGTAGCCTGATATTTTGTCGATCTTCGTACGATTGTTGTACCCGGCGATCCCGCCGATGTAGACATCGGTAGCGTTCGTCGAAGCTGTGATCGCTACGTTCTGTAAGTTTGCCTGGAATCCATCGCCCAAGATGAAACTTTCCTCAATGAGTCCAGCGATGCCGCCGGCCTTGACGTTCGAAACGTTTACGATCATCATGGCATAGTCCGGTTCGACCGCTTGGACGGACGGATTCGAAATCTCGGTCGTCTTCGCATATCCTACGATACCGCCTATCGGGCTGTTCGCTACGGTTGCCGTCATCAACGGATCGGACCCCATCAACAGAGTAGAATCCTTAATATAGGCAAGCGGTGTTCCACCGCCAGGCGCTTCCGAATAACCTACAATCCCGCCTGCAAGAATGCCCGCGCCAAGCGGCTCCAGCGACGCGTATTCCACTTTAGCGTCGGTTGTGGTGCCGGTGTTGTACCCGACCGCTCCGCCGATTCGGTTGTTGGCTCCCGACGCGGTTATTTTAATCGTATTCGCCAAACCGTTTGGCGTTTTTCCTGTGTTCTCACCCACGAGACCGCCCAAATCGAGGTTGGCGGCCGTTCCGTTGATCGTCAAGTTTTTCACGGCCATTTTCCGATTCGGGTCGAGCTCTACAGTAGTTGCTATGTTCAAGCCGATTAGACCACCGACATTGACTCCTGCCGTCGGCACATCAAGCTGCATGCCGTCCGCCGAAATCGACAGCTTCGTGGAAGCATTTCGGCCTACCGCGCCGCCGACGTTCGCTTGAAGCGCGTTTACCGTCACCTTGACATTTTCGATCAGGATCGGAGCCCCTGCCGCGCCTACAGTCGCAACCGCAGTCAATGCTCCGGCAATTGCGCCGAGATCATAATGACTGCGACCGACTTCGTTGATCAGGCCGATCTGGGACACCTTGTTGCTGGTTCCCGCGCCAATCGTCAATACGCCGTCGTTAATCCCGACGATGCCGCCCGCCGTGAAACGGTCTTGTCCATCCGTCGCACTTGGAACGGAAACTTCCAGCTTCATGCTGATAGCGTAAGGATCGGCTGGCGCGCTTGGATTGACGTAGTTCGCATCTCCTACAGTCGCTCCAGTTATTGCGCCTTGCGCTTTCCCTGCGATCCCTCCGGCAAATCCGTTGATCGTCTTTACTGTCAGGCCGATGTATTTCACGGTTGGGGTATCAATGGTGCCTTTCGAGTAACCGGCGACACCGCCGACAACGCCATCCGCCTGGATCGTCGCGTAATCGGTAGCTGTTTTGCCGACCGACGCATTTTTGAGCGTGCCGCCTTGCATGTTGCCTACGATCCCGCCTGAGTAGACGTGATCTCCACCGGTTGCATTGATTTTGCCTGTGAAGCCTACATCTTCAATAGCATCCGTTCCGCTGATGTTCTCGTAATAGCCCACGATACCACCGGTGCTGATGGTGCCTGCGGTACTGGATGAAGACGCTGTTACCGTAATTTGTTTGGCATAGGAAAGGTTTTTCAGCGATTTGCCGAGTCCCCCATCCAAAATCACACCTATGAAACCACCTGTATAAATTTTCGATTGCCCCGTAACGTTGAGGTCGACCGTGTTGCTTGCAATGGAGTTCGGGGAATTAAAGGCTCCCTCCCCCGTAATCCCTCCTGTATATACTCCGACTCCCCCGGTAACTGAAAAAATACCGCTGTTCCTATACGCGTTTACCGTCGAGCTGTTCAGTAGGGCCGAATGGAGCGTCGATCCGATTAAACCACCTGTATACACTTCGCTAGGATTAATCATAGGGGTAGAACCCTGAACGGATAAAGACCCTTGATTGGATGCAATGCCGCTGAATGTGATCGGCTTCGTTGCTTTACCGATTAGTCCGCCTGTGTAGAGCTGAGCCGTACCTGTTGTACTGATAGACACCGTATTCGTGAAGTTGTTGCCCCATGTCAGCGTACTGTCCAACCGCCCGACAATTCCGCCCGTATATACATTCGTGCCCCCGTTATTGACGAGCGCGCCTGTGCTCGCGAAGTTGATGTTGAACCCGGTGCCATCCGGCTGCTCGGTGCCGAACCCACCGATCAGACCTCCGAGGAAAGAGCCTGTCCCGGTCGAAGACTGAATCGAAAGCGCGCCTGAGTTGGACGATACCGCGGAAAGGGTTAGTTTGCCGTCCGCTTTCCCGATAAGCCCCCCTGCATATGTAGTAGTGGAAGAGTTCACTGTAATGGCCGCGGTGTTCAGGATTGGCGTATTCTCGTCGTGCATCAACAAAGGTCCTGATACATAACCGACGATACCGCCGGCTTGAATAGTGCCAGCAGCTCCAGTCACTGTAATCGCGCCGTTGTTTGCAACCTTTTTGACGATAAGGCCGGTTCGAGTCGATTGTCCGACGATTCCACCGACGTTCGTGTTTACCCCGTTGACCGTAATGGTCTGATCGTTATTCGAGCTCGAGATGGTTCCTTCCCCCATCCCGACAATCCCGCCTACATAGGTAGATTGCGTATAGGAGCTTGGCATCGAGTTGCGAACGTTGTGCACGGTGCTGTCGTTGACCATCATGCCTACGGCGACACCTGCATATACGGCTTGGGTCACATTATAAGTAGGGACTGTGCCGGTAGGTGAGAACTCGAGCTCCGCGATGGTGCCGCCATCCATGTAGCCGATCAATCCGGCATATGTAGAATTGCTGCCTACATGGAGACCGGAGATCTTTTTCGGATTCAAGTCTGCCGAATAGATCGTTCCCTTGAACGGATTAGCCTCAGTTCCTATCGGGATCCACTCATGCGCCGACAAATCCAAATCCCGGTCTATCTCAAGGATGATCCCTTCGAGGGGATTCCCGTTGTTGACCAGCTTCGCTACTCCCGCTAACTTTACGGCCGAGTCGATCGTAAATGTATCGTTGAGCGTATTGTACCAGTTCGCATCCGCTACGCTTGACCACTCGGACGCCTGCACCAGTCTGCTTCCGAGCAATCCCCCGAGCGCCAGCAAGAGGACCATAAGTACTAGCGCAATTTTTGATTTTGGCTGCAGAGCCATTGTTACACCGCCTCAGTTGTATTCCAATGCTTAAATGGGGGCGCCCCCACAATCATATTGACTCGTGAGGGAGCCTGGTTTACTTACTGCCCGGAGATCCAACGGTCCAGCCTGATCGAAATCGCTGCCGCTTGCGCTCTTGTCAGCGCGTCTCCCGGATTCACCCAATTGCCGTCGCCTTCAATGATGCCGTTCATGATGCTGATGGCCGTCGGCTTTCTAGCCCAGTCCGGGATCGCATCGCGGTCGTCGAACGTGCTGAGAATGCGGTCCACCTCATTCTCCGAAAGGTCCTGACCAATGCCAAGCGCTGCCATTAACCGCCCGATCATCGTCATCGCCTCGACACGCGTAATAGTTGCTTCCGGCGCATAGCTGCCATCTTCCAAGCCCTCTACGATACCTAGCTTGGCGGCTACCGATACGCTGCGGTTGAACCAGTCTTGATTACCTACGTCCGTGAACTCGGAGTGCCCGGATTTGTTCATGAGTCCCGCTACGCGGAGCAGCAAAGTTGGGTACTCGGCTCTCGTAATCTGACTGTCCGGTTCGAATGTCGTATCCGCCTTGCCTTGTACGAACAGCTTGGCTGCCGCTTGACGAATGCTTTCTTCTGCCCATGAGCCAGACTCTACGTCCGTGAATGTTTTGGTGCTGCGAATGAAGCTCAAGCTGCCGTTGCCGCTCATCCGAACGTCAACCACCGGCAACCCTTTCTCGTCGTACTCCAGCTTCCATGGTACAGTAGTCCAGCTTCCATCCGGATTGGTCAGAACAAGCGCGGTAATTTCGTCCGCCTTGATTCCATCCGGCACACGGATTTTGGTGCGAGCGTAGGACGTCCATGTATCCTCAGGAATATTTGTTGTGATCATTACGCCTTGTCCACCGCCTAATAAAGAGCTGTTCGTCGAATCCGCCACAATTTTGCCGGCATTGATCGATTGCTCGTCATTCGAGGTGATGCTGACTTCCAAATCTTGCGGCAAGCTTGCCAACATCTTCGGCGTCAGTACGAAGGTAGCCATCGGCACTTGAATCGTGATCGGTTTGTCATTGCTGACCGCATGGTCTCTTACATCTTTGTTCAGCTTGAATTTAAAGCCTTTAGCTGAAGTGTCGTCCGAGACAAGCTTGATTTCTTTGTCGCCGGCTTTCAGGATGTCTTCAAGCTTGATTTCGGAGGTGACGTTCCCCTTGTCGTCCTTCGGCCCTGGAGGAACAGGTATTCCAGGATTGCCACCGATTGGGCCGCCTGGGCCACCGATTGGGCCACCTGGGCCTCCGATTGGGAGTCCTCCGCCAGGGCTTTCCTGTGTGATATTGACCGGCAACGGTGCAGACACGCTTACAACCTTCTGAGTCAGCGTATTTCGTTTCACTACCACGATTTTGTCGCTCGATTGCGCCTCAATATCGCCGGTAGGAGGGACAAAGCTCCAATCGGTCAGCACTTGATTGAAGGTCGGAGCCGTTACGCTCTGGGCGTTCGGGAACTTCTTATAAAGTAACTGATAACCCACCAAATCTTCGTCCGTGCCGATGACAACGCGAGTCGACGTATACGAGCCGTTCTCTTGCGTTATTGCCGAAATGGATTGCAATGAAGTTGGGGCTGGCACTTCCACCGACGCGTAGGTCATTGCCTCAAGAGTGATGCCCTCGGCAACTCGATACTTGCCTTCGATGAAGCTGGTGCCAACCTTAAAACCAGTTACCTCACTGCCGCTTAATGTTACCGCATCACCGGCTGTGACCGAATAGCTCAACCGTGACCGTTCCTCCTCGGTCATGGCCACTTCCTTAAACTTCGGCTTGTTCTGGCCATCGCGGCCGTCCGGCATCACCAAGAACGGTGTTATGCTCGCCTTTTGGCCAGGCTGCAAGCTTGTAATGCTTCTCAGCACGAGGCCTGCCGGCACATTGTAAGAATCGTTCGTGATCACGACGATTGCCGTGTTCTCATTGCCAGCCGCATCGCGGGCTACAATGTTCAGCTCCACATTCGGTTCGCTGGAAGGCACAGAGACCCAGCCAGAAAAGGTTCCGTCAGAGATGTAATCACCAACTGAATTCTTCTCTTTACTGATCAGAACGGTTTCGCCATTTACTGAGATCGCCTTTACGCCTGAAAACATGACATCGCTCGACGTCGTACCTGATACAAAAATTTTGCCATCCGTTGTCCGCTGACCCGTAGTCGGCTGATCGAGATACAAAACCGGCGCAATCGTATCCACCGTCAAATAGAGCATCGTCGTATGGACATCCTTCGTCCGTTTGTTCGTCGCCACCAGCTCAATACCATACTCCCCGTCTGTCTGGAACTGATCGAAGCTGAATGTTCCCGTGCTGCCGTAAGATGTATTAGTAAAGTTGATTTTCCCGATGGACTGCTCGGCTTGGAACGCTTCTACTTCCAAGTCTTGTTGATCGGAGTAGAGGGTTACCGTTTGTTGCGTTTGCTTGGTTAAAATATTCACTTTGTTCTTCTTTTCCGGAACAGCGTCCTTAAAACTATCTGTGATCCGCGGCAACGCCGGTATCGGCAGCAGTCGTTTCGAACTATTCGTCGCAGCAGCAAAATGGAAGTTTTCGTTTTTATCTGCGTTTTTGTCCGGCTTCGTTACAGAGGTGACTCCGATTACGTATTCATGTCCGACTTCCAAACCTGTATACACGAAACTTTCCGGCTTCACGACTGGTACCTTTGCATCAGAACCTTCCAGCGATTCAGGTTTGATAGCATTGCTTGTTGTCTGAGCTGTCCAGCCCCCAACCGGAATTCCTTCATATCGCCCGCTTTGCTCATTCCAATACGGATCGAATTCTTCCTTCGAATACAGAAGCTCAGGGAAGCTCGAGTACTGCTCGAGTTTGCCGTTCTGCTCTTGATAGGCTTCGATCTGATAGAATCGTCCGAATCCGTCTTGCCCCGATTTAACAGCCGCAGGGGTAAACGAAAGAGCGAAATACCCGTTGCCCGCCGGTTCAATCTTCACGTCACTCACAGGCGTAGGCGCCAGCGGATCGATCAGCGTGAACTTGTTCGCCGAAGTCTTTGTTCCGAAAGAAGAACTAGATTTCAATTCGGCTCTTAAATAATAATCGCCGGAACGAAGCAAGCCGCGAATATCCTCCGCATTGCCCATCAGAGTAACGTTTGTCACATCAATTACTTTACTGCCGGAAGTGGTCGATCCGCTAACACTGCCCAAATTGTTGACGGACACATCCTTCGCGATCAGCAGACCGGGATCACCGGCATCCGGTACTTGCTCTTCGATTTCTTTACCGTCTACTATTCTTACTATAGTCTTCATGCGAGAAGGGTCTACGGAGTCTTTAGCCAAATACAGATTGATCGTATCGCCTTGCTTCGCATTGTCGACTTTCCAGCTTGCCGTGAACTTATTGGCCTCACTAGTGTTTGGTGAAAGCGATACTTCCTTCAATTCCGGTAACGCCGGTACATTAAGCAGCCTCGTCTCCACCGGTGTAGATAGGGAGGTCAACGTCCAAGTCCCGCCTTGCTCCGCTCTCTCCTTCGGTATGATGATATACGCCCGACGACGGTCGACCTCGTCGGTTTTCATATCCCAATCGGAAGAGTTCACATTTTGTTGCGCTGTAATATGCTGCGTGAACGCATTCGCGTTCGGATTCGTATTCGTATTGTCGAACACGATCGTGTATGGATTTCCGGAACCGTCCACCAAAGCGAGGCCCGGCGTCGTATTTCCTTCGTACTCCACTTCAATGATCGCGTTGCCTGAAACGCCATTCATCGGAATCTCATGCTTCCGTCCGCCGTTCAACACCTTGATATTCCCAATGCCTACTCCAATCACGCCGTTTTCCAACAGGCTAAGTCCTTGACCAATATTGCGGTACACGATCTCATGCGAGTCCTGCTCCGAACTAATCTTCGATGTCGCAAGCGTCTCAATTCCTTCACCAATTACGAGCAGCTGTGGTCCTTTCTCCGGGTCCTCTACCACCAGGTGCACCAGACCTTCCGGGAGACCCTCGCCGGATGTACCAAATTCGACGCCGCCGCCCCAGTAGTAAGTGATTCCGAGCTTGATCAGCAGAATACCTACACTCCCCCAGAGCTTGTCGTTATTGGCACCCAAGAAGACGCTCGCTAGCGGCAAACCGCCTACAACAGGAACTTTATCGGGAATTTGGAGTCTTGCTCCGATATAGCCCTCGAAATCGATTCGATTCAGCTTTAAATTCTGTCCGACGAATAAACCCGCTTCGCCTATGATGACGCCAATTCCAAGTACGTCCACCTCCGCCTGCGCCATGATGAACCAAGGCGTTACCCATTGGGCTTCCAGCAAAGCCTTCGTAACCATCGGGATTAGGTCATCCTTATCGGCATCGGCTTTCGGTGAATAATCCAGTTTACCTACAATCTTGATGCCGGTTCGCTTCAAGGTCAGGTCGATGCTTCCGTACAGGTTCGCAGGAGTGACGCCGAAACGAATATCTACGCCGGCCTGGAGCGTGAGCGGGAACGGGTCCTTCTTCGAGCCGCCGGCGATCGTATCGGCCAGCTCGCGAATCGCACCACGAATCGCAGTCAAATAAGTGGCCGCGGATATCACGACTCCCGGCTTAGGCAGTGTCGTACTAAATGCAATGACATCCGGCAAAATCCGACCGTCATCCACTTGCTTGAAGGCCAGCTCCCCGCCAACTTCCACTACGTTATCGATCTCGGCATGGAACTTGATGCCATATCGGTTGTTTATATCATCTACTTTCTGTACGTAGTGCGTGATATAGATCTCTCCGCCGTTTCCTTCCTTATCCTTAGGACTCTCTAGCAGGCCCAGTGCGTTGTCCAGGTTAAATTTCAAGCTTGCATCAATCCCGACAAAGCCCTTATCGTTAAATATGACATTTCTCGCCTCAGCCGTTACGATCTTGAGCGTCATCTTGCCGCCGAACGAAATACCGCCCGGACGCAGGATGAAATCATTAAAGCTGATCCCAAATCCGTTGACCATGAACGTCGGATTCGCAAACAGACTATGCCGGTTAAAATAAACATCCTCTATCATTAATTGGCGCAACGGATTGATTCGGTCTCCTAATCGGCCAATTGCCCATGTATAGCTTCCGTTAAGAGAGTTGTCCTCCGGGTTATCATCGCTCATGGGGAACACATCGTTCTCGATCTCGAACCCTTGACCGATTTTTTTCTCGAAGCCATTATTGAAGTCCAGCGTCCATTCCCCGTTATAGAACGTGAAGCCGCTGTTGGCCACGCTAAGCTTGCCTTCTCCCCTTACGAATAAGGAGTCGAAGAAGGGGGAGCCGTTAATCAGTTCTTTAGAAACGTTAAAAATATCCAACTTGCCCTTTGTAAAGACGAGATCTTTTCCGCGGTAGGCAACCGCATTATTAATAATGGCCGGCTCTGTCCGCGTATCTATAATGGTCTGAATGTCCGCCCCGGTTCCCACTTGCTTGACCATGCCGCGAATGACAACAAGCTTTTCTCTTCTCGTGTTGCTGGAAGGGAAGAAAGCCTCTAAATCCTGCTCCGATTCAAAAATTTGGACGGCGTAGGTCGGCACCTTTTCCAGCGCCTGCTCTTTGAAGTGTTCGAATTTCAGCTTCGGGTCTCGTTTGGCGCCTACTAATTCAAACATATCTTTTATTTGTTCATAGAAGTCAACCGATCGCCACAGCAAATGTTTATCCAGGATGTCAGCGCCCGGAAACTCCTTGTTGAACTCCCTGATTCGGTCAGGAGTGATTGAGTTCTCATTATCCAATCCGCTCAAATCAACATATTGCTTATACACGGCCACAATATTCGCTTCACGCACACGCGTTTTCGGATTGTCCGTCACCTTGAACGTCTGAGAGGAGGTCACATCAAACAGCGCAGCCATCTCCTCGTCTCCACCGGTGTCTCCCTTGAAGTCGATCTGAACCTGATACTCGCCCTGCGGCAATTCCGGGCCTAAACCCGCTTCCACCACATTTCCTTTGGCGTCCACCAGAGCTCCGCCGCGATACGTAATCTTCATATCCCCTGAAAATCCATCATCAGCCGGCTGCAGCAGAACTGCATTTTCAACGTCTACCTTGTATCGCTTGGCCGTTGCAATTTCTTTAATGTACAAATCGAAATTAGGATTCGCTACGCCAATGCCTGTGTTGTAGGCGTCTATGTTCGTCAGATTGACCGTAATATACTTCACGTCGGTAGAAAATAATTCCTTAGGGGCCAATCCATATATTTGGGTTGCAAACGCTTGGCCGATCGGCGGAAGGAGCATGAAGTTCGATTTTACAGATT
The DNA here is from genome assembly GCF_004000845.1 of Paenibacillus koleovorans NBRC 103111. Classification (GTDB taxonomy): domain Bacteria; phylum Bacillota; class Bacilli; order Paenibacillales; family NBRC-103111; genus Paenibacillus_AA; species Paenibacillus_AA koleovorans. The sequence continues at coordinate 89,302 of NZ_BIMA01000005.1, read as the reverse complement.
CGTACTGGGCCTTGATGCTGGCATCCGGAAGTCGCTCCAGCTTCGCCGCCGTTTCCGGACTTTTAGCTGTAAGCATATACTGCTTCGTTGTCGGCCATGGTTTGCCCTTTGCCATAACCTTGAACTTCGTCGCGATTGCATCGCCGGGCTTGTAAGTCGGGATAATACCCTGTTCCTGTTCTTGCGGAGTAGCAGCCTTGTTGAAGATGAGCGCTTTGCTCTGAATCGGTTCGGTCTCCGGTTTCCCATCCTTATATACGATATTGCCGAAAGGATCCAGCTTGACAAAGCTCAGTCCGTTCTCTAGTGTCAGCTCGACCTCGATGTTGGAGTGCTCCATATCGTACATGGCCAAGTTTTCGACCTCTGCGATAATATCGAAGACACCCCCATTTACATATCCGCTGTTGTCCGGCAACGGAGCCAGCTGCTGAGGAGTATCCATAAACCGGATAGAGAATACTTTGTCCGGCTCCACGATTTCACCAAGACCGTAGATCGTCTCAAAGGATTGTTTGGCTTGATTTGCGAGTGGAAGCGGCATCCAATAAAACGCCACGGCAGAATCCGCCGTTCCATAATCGTTGGTATCCCGCGTGAAATCCAAGTTGCCGTTTGGCGTGTAGTCCCACTTGGTGTTAGCCAAGCTATTCCAATGGCCGACAATCATTTCTTCGACCGGATTCACATTGATCTCGCCAAAGCTGTTAAACCCATAGGCCATTACATTGGTCGCCAACGGATTGGTCAGATCGAGTTTATCGCGCATGACCCAGTAAGGCGGAAGCTGATAGTACGCTCGATCGTCGACCGCAATGTCCGGATTATTCTCAGGATGCTGCACGAGCCTCCTCTCCACCATGAGAGGAACCTTGTAGCCCGTACCGATCTGGAAAAGAGGACCGTCGTTGCCGGCTACCATCGTATCGAGCAAAATTCGCGAGCCAAGCATTACGCTGACCCCGCTGCGATTGACCACTTCGTAGCGGATGCTGACATTTCCGGCGTTCAGCAAATCCTTAGGATTGGAATAGAGCTTGAGAATCTGTTTGATCTCTACGCCTTTGATCTTCCAGACTGTCTCGATTTGCCGCGTTCCATCCAGATTAAGAACCACTTGAGGACGGGTAATCTCCGAGAAGAAGCTCGCTCCGAACTTGTACGGATTGCCGAAAATATAATCCGTTCCGTCAATCCGGAAAGTCGTAAACGAGCTTTCCGGATTATCGCCGCGAAACATTAAATCTACATTTTGGTCCTTCTTCCGAATCGGTTGACCTTCAACGGTCCTAACTCCGAATCTCCCTGTCTTGTTGTCGACCGTTACTTTAATGTAGTCATTTTGCAAAACCGTTACGTCCGGAGCGGTCAACTCGTCAGCCAATACAAATGTTGCCCCCGCGAATGTGCTAAATCCAATTACAAGTGCCAGAAATAATGCGAATACTTTTTTAAAAAGAGCCACTTGGGTTCCTCCTAGTCGGGTCATCATTGCATTCCTCCGATGAAGAAGGTGGCGAATTCCCGATCCCTCTCTTGACTTCTGACTATGATGGTATACCAGCCCGTCTTAGGGAAAGTAACCTTGTATTGACCATTCTTCAGTTGCTGGTACGTCAGCTTTGTCGCGATGTTCTTCATAATGCCTTCTCGGTATAATCCGTCTTGATAGTAAACATCGTAAGTCGCCCGTTCATTGACCTGTTTGACACCATCTACTTCCATGAACTCGAAGCCGAGAACTCGGAACGTGAGCTTGTTCGTATCGAACAAGGCCGTCTCGCCAATCGAAGAAGAGATCAGAATGTCGTTCGCGAAAACAAGCACGCCATCCTGGTCGACCACAAACACGCTTTGTTTAGCAACGGTTTCATTCCCTACCTGATCGACAGCGGTGTACGTGACATCATAACGCCCGGTCTGAGTTAGGTCCAATCCGCTAATTGTGACTTTGATGTTTTCCGAAGCAGAGAAGTTATCAGATACCGAATACCCGCCCAGATCGGTTTTAAAATTGAAGTCTGCTTTGTTTCGCTGTACAGCCGTGATCGGCATCTTCAGTTGAAGCTCTGGCGCTTTGTTGTCCAGTCCGCCTATGTTGACTTCGACTCGGTTAACGTTACCCAATTTGTCAGACAGCGCTATCCTAGCTTTGCCTTCAGAACCATAGACGCGAGAATAAGAGAACGCTCCTGAAGAATCGCTAATTCGATTCGTGACCGCATCGTTCTCGTCATAAATCGGGACGAGGCCTGTAATCACAGGATTATCCGGAGTAGTAGTCCCGCTAAGTGTAACCTTTACCTGACCTCTAGCCACTTCTTTGCCATTAATAATAGCTTTACGTGCTTGATCCACAGGGTTCCCGTTATCGTCCACGAATTCGTAATGAACATTGGTGACAGCCGGAGGCGAATTGACGATAAAGTTTTCAATTGTCTCCTCAACTACAGTTACATTTCCAGTCACAGGGTCAACCGCCTGGAAAGAATACGTTCCATTCTCTTTCACCGAAAGCGTAGGTCCGCCATTCGGAACAATAAAGTCTTTGCTGCTCGCGTTCTTCTTCACCACTTCGAGCGTAACTCCTTGTGCATACAGCACATTGTCCTGCGCATCCTTGATCGTGCCGTAAGTCAGGCTATGGTTCTCCCCGTAGGCAAAGGAACGGATGATCTTCACTTCAGGACCTTCGCGATCAATACTATCTACGGTTACTGGGGCATAACCAACGTTGCCCGCCTCATCTTTAAACTCGAAAGTGAATGTGTTGTTTTCCGTAAAAGTATAGATCGACTTGCCACCGTTATTGGTGATCTGAACCGGTTCATTGGTATTAAGCCTGACCGGTACGTTGCCATTGGTTTTCAAGTCCGGCACCAGTTTCTCGACGCTGCCGATCGGGGCGACATCATCGATATTGGCAACTACGATGTACAGCTTGTCGGTTCTGGTCGGGTCTGCCAGATCGGTGAGATCGAATGAGTAGTAGCCATTTTTCGTTACATGGAATGTATTTCCTGTGCGGACCGGTACGGAAGGATTCGCTGCTGAAGCCACAGCTCGAATGCCGAGTGGCGGTGCGACGAAAATATCAACTCCCGTAGACGAATTCACCGGCCTGGTGGTGCTCAAGCTTGCCAAAGCATAAACCGGCTCTTGGATAAAGCTTCCGATAGTCGTCATACTCATCGGGTTACCGATTACGCCAAACGGAGTACGGACTTTAAATTGAATTTTCAAATCCGCTGCGTTTTTCGTTGGTACCTTGACGGCTACAAAGTTAGTGTAAGGCTTCCACTTCAACCAACTTTCGCCACCATCGGAAGAGACAGAGTACTCATAACCTTCTTTATCCACGGAGTCGATATCGACCTTTATTACGGCCGTGTAACCCTCAGTCTGATCGCCGTAGAGGTAAATCAGATTGGAACGGATCGGAGCTGGAGCCGCTCCTAGCCCCACTTTGGTAATTTTGAAGATGCCAGTTGTTGCTTTAATGATCCGGTTGCCAGCTTGGTCTTCCGCAAGGATATATAGCTTGAAATCCTTTTCTTCGCCGTCAGCGAACCCATCATTATCAATCGTGACCACTCTTTCGGGCGGAAGAAGGGTCCATGTCGAGCTCTCCGTAGGAGCCGGTAACGAACTCTCTTGCTTGATGTATTTTAGGGTTGTTGGTGACTGACCGTATTGTTCCGATACCGCTATCGTTACTTTTTGACTGGATTGGGGATACGGGACCCCATTCGTGCTGAAGGAAACGGACGGCGGTAAATTATCGAAATAGTATTCCTTGCTGAAATAATAGAATCGATCAGGCACTACCGGAGACAAATCCGAAACTACGCGAATTTTCATATGCACGTAAACTACACCGTTATATGTGCTGTCGACCGGGATATCATAGTGATAGTAGTCGTCTTTCAGATCAAATGCAGTGAGCGTAGTGTATGCGCTGTTGTCTTCCGGCCTAGTCGAATTGGAGCTCAGCGAAAAAGCTACATAAGTACCGTATGTGGAATCGGTGACGGTCTGGGAATAGGTTGCATAGGTTACTGAGCTAACCGTTTGTGCACCTATGCCTTTGATTCTGAACTCGACATTATGGCTCTTTTTAAAAATGTTCAAATTAGAAGTAGTTTCAAAATTTCCCGGAACTAGTGCATTCGAATCAATCTTTACTGCCCTACTTGTCTGGATTGCTTCGTTCCCAGCCTGATCAATTGCCTTGACAGCCAGGACATAGTCTCCATCCTCAACAATTTTATTGATGGAATTGAGATTGACTGTGCCTGCAGTTAGGACTGCCGTAGACCAATCCGGTCCTGTTGGCTGTTCTCCCGACTTAACCCACATGTACTTGATTTCCGGGTTCGAATCAGAATTAAGGGCAACTCCACTGTGTGGATCGGTTACACTGACCATAACGTCAGCGATTGATGTTCCGTCACCATTAATTGTGCCGAAGGTGATGGAAGGGACTTGGTTGTCATATAAGATAGTTCCCCTTTTATAGGTCCAATTGGAATCTTCCTGTTGGAAATCTTCTACTTTCCATTCCAGAATGTCACCGTAATCCCCGACTTTTTTCATCGCCTCATTGTTGGCATATACGATCTTATCCGCCTCTGAGCCTGGAGCCGCCGCTATCCAATTGGCATACTCGGTAGGGTGATCCTTGATATATGTCTTCATCTTCTCGTACTGCTTTAATTCACGCGCCGAATCCCATGTCATGTCCGCTGTCCAAGTATGCAGATACCACGGCTTGGCTGTTCCGTCTTGCAATGCCCCTGGCGGCGGAGCGATCAGATTCGTCTTGTTGTTGGCTACCTTTAGGGTTACATCAGACAAATTGCTATCGAGTTCAACAGGTTGTTTAGCGGATAGGGAGAACCGCTTTACTGCTGCAAAGTTTTTAACCGTATCTTTACCTAGGAACGGATCTTCAGGTTTATCGCTCCAATAGTAGTAGACTAGTCCTACTGTAGGCGCGGAGGAGCCTGTCATATTGGAAGGTCTGTAGATCCCTTTACTCGGCGCAAGTGTAGACGGTTGGCCCTGATCCATTAATTGCGAATCAGTAGCATCAATTGTAATTTTGCCGCTCTTTCGATACACCGCATCAGTCGCATTCTGGTTCTCATAGCGGAACAAAATATCAGGTTTAGTGTTATCGATCGATAATTGTGCCCAATCGATTTTGGTGTTTACGCGGGAAGTGAAATGGTCTCCTGAGAGATTGCCGTCTGTGAAGTTGCCATCGTAGTTGGCAGGCTCGATCAAAAAGTTGCCAGCGTAGTCTTGCAGCACTTCGGTGTCTTGATCGTCGGCTTCGGTTGACGGGTTTCCCGATCCTTTATTTGTTAATTTTACGACTTTCAGCAAGGGACTCTCCCATTCTTTCAAATCTGTGATTGTAGCTTTGAACCTCCACTCTTTCGTACCGTTCCCCCACTTTTTCGTATCGTCTGCGTCAACATATGTAGCTTTCTGTCCGTTGCTAAATAGGAGATAGGTCTCGCCTAACGTGTAGCCGGTTCTGATTATAGTCTCTTCCGTAAACTGAACCGTGAAAAGGATCTCGTCCTTGTTATTTAGAGTCACACCCGTTAGTATCTCTGGTTGTATGCCGTTGCCTACCTTTGTATATTTAGGAGGGACTGCATCTATGATTACACGAAAGCCTTTATTAGAGTAGTCGAATGGATCCGCAGGCGGGTTAGTGTTGTTCTTAAGATAAGTTGCACTGTCATCAGTAACTTTGCGTGGTATATTTATGGTCGCTAAGTTCCCGGCAACATCTGCGAATTTAGCATTTTTAAGCTTAGTCTCAAGAGAACCCGGGTCGTTGCCAAGCATTAGTTGTTGAGTTGGATTGTTTGCACTATTATGGAACCGAATGCCCGTATATTTGTACTCCACTGATTTGTGGAAATCTGCAAGATTCGTTTTGTTATAGGTTTCATTGATTAGGTATTGCTCTTGACTTTCCCCGGGCAGTAAAGTTCCGTCCTCATTTTTAAAGAAATAATGCTGTCGGAACGGTAAACTAAGGGTCTCAGCAGCAGTTCCTGTCAGCTTGCTGTAGGCTGAAGGCTGAACCTGTTCGCTAAAGTTATACGTTAACGAGACATACTCATTTTGTTTAATGAATAACTGCCTTTGATCGATCGTATCGTTATGTCTTGTGGTTCCGTTGCTCTTGAATGTATAGTTTTCGATTTTAGGAGCCGTTTTGTCTTGAAAACCAACAAAGAGCTTGTCTGGACCAGTAAAGTTTCCTTCATCCGTTCCGTCACCATATACTTCAATCCGAATAATACTTGTAGTTTTTATTGGAAAAGTTCTACTTTCTGCTTCCACGCTCCTATTATTTGTCCCCCTGTTAACAACTTCTTTCCCATCAATAATAAGCTTTACCCATGTATTATTTTCCCAGGGAAACCCCCATGAAGTTCCACTGTAGTAGCGTAGTTTATCCCATCCAAAAATCACTTCAGCTTCGTTAGAAGCCGCGAGCTTTGAGAGATACGGATTAGCACTAATATTAATTTCAAAATGCGCATATGCAGTTTCATCGTCATCAGTACCTAATTGAAAATCACCAGAGTCATAAACAATTCGCTCAACATATCCGCTCTCTTTACGTGAAAATCCAGGAGCAGTGTTATCTGGCTTAAAATTCACAAACGCATTTCCTGCTTCTCTCGTTCTGTTCCCCACCGTCACGTTATTACCAAACATGACAAGCAAATCATCGTCCGCCGCCTCAACTGTAGCGGGTTGCCCAGCAGGCAACAGGCCAAGTAGCATGCAACAAGCCAAGGCAGCCGCCGTCCACTTCCGAAAAGTTCGTTTCTTGATCATCCCGATGCCCCTCTTCTTCCTTAAAGGTAAATTAGTCCATGCGACGCAATTCGACAAGATAGTGCGATTTTCCTATCGTATAAAATTATAAAATACTTTCCTGACAAAAAACTCACAAGATTTGAGGGACCAATGTCCTAATGACAGTCAATTACAGGGAAAACGTGGTGTATACCACAAAATCGCTAGGTCCTTCACAAAAAAACAAAAAATATTTATGAACAGCAAACTTTAATTCCCCTTTCAAGACGCCTTAACTTCATCAACGCACAAAAAAACATCCCGCTACGCCAACCGCGTAAACAGGATGCCTCCGCACACATAAACCCTCTCAAACTTCGCCGCAAATCCGCCGGATCGTCGCCACAACCGCCAATGCTTCCGCTTCCATCTGTCGCTCAGGCGGCGTGCAGGCGGAGTTGTTCTTCACCTCGACCGTCATCTTGCACATCCGTCGGTGGATGTCTCCCCAATTGCGACGGAAATACTCGGCTTGCGTGCCGGTATACCCGAGCGGAGCCGGTGGGCGCACAACAAAACCGGCCTCGCGCCAAACCTCCGAGATGTGGTTGGCCCAAGCCTCGCACTGAATACGAATTTCATCGGTCTGTAGGCCTACTGTCGGAAGCAGGATTTGACACTGCGTTGCCGAGTTCACGAACTCCGTTTGATGCAGATCCAGCCAATAGTCGTACCTATACTCCGCATCCATACGCCGGAAAAGCTTCGAGTACGACGATAGCTGCGTCCGGTTCGGCTCTACATACGTGTACGCATCCAGCTGTTCGTAGGCTATGCCGATCGGATCGGGGGCTTGGAGCTCCTTCGTATCGAACTGATCGACGCGATTCCATCGTTGTCCAGGCGCATCCGGATCTTCTCCGAACATGATGCACCAGAACCGCTCGTTCGGCACTTCCGTCCCATCCCAATACGGGTAAGGGGAGCGCTCCACGCCGCCGGGATTCCCGATCGGATTAAAGGTCACTACCATGCCTGCCAGCACCTTCCCCACATCTAGCAACGTTGGCCGACCGGCAAGATCATACCCCGCAACTAATTGTTCAATAACATCGATCATTCCCGCCGTTGTAGCCGGCTCGTGCGCATGCGGCTGCGCGACATACAATTTCCTCTTCTTCTCATCGGGCACCGCGAAATCTGACAAAGAAATCGCATACACCTTATGCCCCGAGTAAGCCGTTTCATATTCCACCCGAATACGGTCCGGAGAATGCTTCAACCACTCCTCCAGCTTCGCTTCCAATTGCGTCGGGTTGGACATAAAAATAGCCGACATGTCGTATCAACTCCCGTTTCATCCCCAAGTTTTTTAGCGCCAGCTTCTCGTCCCACAAAACTATATTAATGAAGGAAAAAATCCGCCCAGCGTCGAACGGTCTTTTTCCCATACGATTATTTCGCCCAAGTCACCCGATAAATCGCCACGTCCTTCTCGGGAGCCTGGATATGCATCGCCATCCGGTCTTGCTCCTGGTGCACCGGATGCAGACTGCCATCCGTCACGCATACCGCGGACTTCACCCGAGTGCCGACTCCTTCCAGCACGACTTCCGCTGCAATCGAATCCGACTCATAATTGAATACGTACAGCAGCAACCCGTCTTCTCCACGCATGGCCGCCAATTTCAAGCGCGGATCGCTGCTCGCGAATGGTGCCAGCCCATACTCCGCCTTCAGCTCACGAAACCAATCCAGCACCCTGGCATCCGGCCGTTTATAGTAGCCGTACCACAGCATAGTAGAAATATAGACGACACGTCCCTGTCCCATCGTGCTGCTTAGAATAGCCGGGAAGCCATCCTCATAGCGGCCCAAAACTTCCACACCGTCACTTTCCACGCTCAGCAATTTTCTCTCGAAATAACCGGGAACCGTACCCCCTGCAAGACCGCCAGCCCGTCCGTCTGCCGAAGCAACCGTAAAATCCAACTGGAGCGGATCAATGTCGATCAACCGGTACCCAAGCGCCTCGTTCAGAGCGCCACCCGGGCAATCCTCGTGCAAAACGCCGTCTTCTGCAATTTCTCCGAACTTCCCGTCCGCCACGATCGTGCCGCCTTGTTCGGCGTACCCCTGCAACGCCACCGCCAGATCCGAGCCGATCGTCAGCTGATTGGTCAAGATCAGCAAGCCGAACGCTCCCGCCCTACCGCTTTTCACATCGTCAGGCGTAATGAATTTCACCGGAATGTTCAGCTCCCACAAGCATTCGTACAGCCCCGCGATGGAGTTCAGATAAATGCTGGTCTCGTCCGGCAAAGCATGGGTATACGACTTCGTGAAATCATGGGTCAGCCTATCGTATAAAATGGCGGCTTTCGGCCTCACCGGCTCATACGCGGTAAAAGCGTCGGCATGCTCCTCCAGGACGGACGCCATCTCTTGAGCGGCTTTCGCCCTCGGTGTGAAGTTGCCCTTCAAATCGACCAAGCCGCGAGCCGCCGTCTGATTTCCTTTGATGAACGGATCCCACTTCCAGTAGATCATCCCTTTGGCGCCGTGAGCGATCGCCTCCCAGGCCCACCATTTGAGCTCATAAGGGTACACGATGCTACTCGGATTGAACATGTTGCGATGATGGCTCTGCAGCTCGGAAATCCAAAACCGTCCGCTCCTCGTAGCCGAGTGCACCCCGACAAAGGTCAGCCAACGCTTATAGGCCGGAGAGCCTGCCAAGTTTTCTTTCGGATAAAACGAGATGCCGTACTCGTCCACATTGTCCGCCGCGTTCCAGTCGTCATGCGGCCGTCCATAAAACATATCCGTCGCGACCATCGAGTTGATGTTGTCGGCGATAGTAGGACGATCCGGGTCGACCGCCTTCACGTAGCCGCTCCACTCCCGCAAAATCATCCCCATGTTCGCTTTGCGGAATTGCTGCCAATCGACGAGAGGCATCACGCTCGGCCATTGCCAGAAGTTGTACTCGATCTGGTGCCAGCTGTAATACACCCGGTCCCATGCATCATTCAGCCGCTCGATCGTGCCGTACTTTTCCTCCAGCCAGCCTCGGTATACTTGCAATGTATATCGGTCGTAAGAGGTGAATCCGGTTTCATTCAAAATATCATAGCCGTACAACGCCTAGAATCCCTTATAAGCCTGCGCGGCCTCGCTGAAATTTTTCTTGATCAGCTGTTTCACTTCCGGGTGGTTGTAGTTCAAGGCATCGAACACGAGCTTCGTTTTGTCATAGGTGCCGTCCAATTTGACGGTGTAGTAGTCTTCTTTCATCAGGTAATCCGGCGCGTACTCCAAGGCGGTGATTTGCCCGGCCAGCTCCATGATAACCTGCATCCCGATCTGCTCGGCGTACTGCAGAATTTCGATCCCCGTCTGGAACGGGTAGTGGGCATGCGCCTTATTTTCCCACCAGAACACGGCCGGCCAGATCACCGCGATGTTCATGCCGCACCGCTTCATATCGTCCATTTTCCGTTTGACGTCCTCGATTGAGAACTCCCTCTACACCTTCAGTACCGCACCGTATGGAAAGGATTTCATGCTGACTACCCTCATCAATTCATAATCCAAATTTGAAGCTACTCCCTCACTATTTATTATAATTGCCAGCCCAGGTGGTAAAATGGTACAAAGCCGCTTTTTCGTCTCGTGCATTGACAACTTGAAAAGGTTAAAGTATAAAATATAGACAATCAGTATATTAAACCGCTTTCAGATAGGGAGTCCTGATTCACATGGCTTACAAGCTGATTATTGTGGATGATGAAGAGCATATTCGTGAAGGATTAAGCGATCTGGTCGATTGGACCTCGCTTGGCTTCGAGCTGGTCGCCAAGCTGGAGGACGGCATTTATGCGAAGGCTTTGCTGGAGAAGACGAAGATCGATATTATCCTGACCGATGTGAAAATGACGCATATGTCCGGCCTGGAGCTGGCAAAGCACGTGCATGAGCATCATCCGAAAACGAAAATCGTTTTGATCAGCGGATTCAAGGAATTCGAATTCGTCAAGCAGGCGATGGCTTACAATGTGGTCAATTATTTGCTGAAGCCGACCAAGCTGAGCGATATCCGCTCTGTATTCCAGGACGTCAAGGCACGGCTGGACAAGGAAGCGGAGGAGCAGCAGCAAATGTCCAAAGTGATGAAGCACAACAACGAGCTGCTGCCGCTGATCCGCAAGCAGCTGTTCCGCGACTTGTCCACCGGCAAATTGAACGACGCTCAGGAAGCCGAGAAGCTGCTGCGGCTGACCGAAGTGCGCGCGAATACGGCGGATCACCGCTGCGCCGTTGTCCGCCTGGCCTTCCTGCCATCCGAGACGGAGGAGCAAGAGACGGAAGAGGCTTTCGCCTCCGATTCGATCGAGAATATGATCCGCAGCGAGGCGGCCGATCGGCTCATCATCCCGGTGTTCATCAGCCCGGATCATATGGATATTGTCGCCCTCGACCTGCAGCCCGGACAGGACACCGCCTCGTTCCGCAGCTCCGTGCTGTCGAGCATGCAGACGGCGGCGGAGCGCATTTACACGTTGCTGGGCATTGAAGCCAAGCCGGAAATCGTCGGAACCTTCGACAATTTGCGTCAGCTTATGCATACCAGCACGACCTACGCGGTTAAGGACGAGAACCAGCTGCAGTATGATCCGACTGAAATTTCATTCAAGGAAAATCCGCTGCTGGCGGAGCAGCGCAAGCAGTTCCTGTCCTACATCAACGTGGGTAATATGGAGGCGCTTCCCGGCCAGTTCGAGATGCTGCTGAGCACGATCAAACTAGGCAGCCTGCCTAACCATTTTGTGAAAAACATGCTGATCGAGCTGTTCTCCACATTGTGCGCCAAGTTGAACGAGATGGATTTGCCGATCGATAAAATAACGAACAAGCCTTTCTACTACGAGACGATTCTTCGGCTGAACAGCTACGCGGAGCTGCAGCAATGGGGAATCGGCGTGCTGAGCGAGATTGCCGACTATATCGTGAACCACACGGCTGCTGAGCCGACTATGATTCAGAAAGCGAAAGAATACATCGCCCAGTCGTTCGACAAAGATATTTCGCTCGATAGCGCGGCTTCGCAAGTGTACTTGAGTCCCGACTATTTCGGCCGCCTCTTCAAGCAGTACACCGGCAGCAGCTTCACCGACTTTGTGACGGAGTATCGGATGAACAAGGCGCTTGAATATTTGCAAAATCCGCAGTTCAAAATTTATGAAATCGGCTCGATCGTGGGCTATAAAAACACCAAATATTTTTTCAAGCTGTTCAAAAAACATACCGGATACACGCCTTCCGAGTACAGGCGCAAGTCCATTAATAAGGAAAAGTGATGAGAGATCCGTTAAGCCTTTGGTTTATCTTGAAAAACTATCGGTTCCGCAGCGTTTTCATCAAAAACTTTTTTATCATTTTGGCGCTTATTTTGCTGCCCGTTACCGGGCTCAGTGTAGGGATTTACAACTTGTACAGCAAGATGGTGACCGAAGAGATCAGCAGCGCCCATCTGAGCTCGCTGTCGCGAATCCGCGATATGGTCGACATGCTCGTGCGGGAAGTGGACGACTTCTCCGTCCGCCTCGCCTCCGACGAGGTCGTGGCCGACCTGCTGGAGACGGAGTATGAGGGCCCGCCCGATTACGATATGAATATGTTGATCAGCAAGCTGTTTGCCAAGCTCAATTTTCAGAACAACAACATCCAGAACTTCCTGGATTCGATCTACGTGTACTCGGAGAAAAACCAATATTTGTATACATCCGACCTACGGAGATGGCCATTCAGCGAATACATTGATCGCGAGTGGGCGGCGGATTTCAGCAAGCGGCGCGAGACCTCTCGGGTATGGACAATCGCCAGAACGGCGCAGACCCACTATACGGTCACGGCGACGAAGCCGCTTATTACCTCCGTTCGTACGGCGCCTCTACTCTATGACAAATCCGGAAGTATCGTCATGAATATCGATACGGCCAAGTTTATGAGCATCATTCACAACACCAGCGACCACTATTTGGAAAATATTTATATCGTCGACGAGAACGGCCTTATTTTGGCTCACGACAATTTCAAGCTGATCAATCACTCGATTACGGAGATTTTGCCGAACACCCAGGTCATGAACGACAACCCGAACGAGCCGGCCTTTGTGTACAATGAGCAGACCAAACAGTCCGTCTCTCATGTCAATTCGCTTTACAACAAGTGGAGGTTTATCTCGATCGTGCCCTTGAAGCTGTATGAGGACAAGGCGGTTTACATCCGCAACTATTTGCTTGTCTCCTCGTTCTTCAGCGTGCTGGTCGCCTTGGTGATGTCGCTGATCGTGTCCTGGCGAATGTTCATCCCGATCAAGCAGATCATGTCCGTCGTCAGCCGACCGGGCGAATGGCTGCAGGAGTCGGAGCGGGGCAGCATGTTCCAGACGGACAAAGACAAACCTCAGCTCAATGAGATCAAGTACATTACGTCGAGCATTCTGAGCTCCTATGGGGAGAAACAGGAGCTCGAGAACGAGCTGCGCCATCGCCTCGCGCTTCTGGACCGGGCGTATGCCGTGGCACTGCAGTCCCAGATCAATCCGCATTTCCTCTACAACACGCTGGAGACGATCAATTGGCAGGCGCTAAGGCTGTCGAACGGCGACAACCCGGTGTCCGAGATGATCACATCGCTCTCGCTGCTGTTGCGCTTTTCCTTGGACGGGGAAGACCATCTGGTCTCGATCCGGGACGAGATGGCGAACTGCCAGCATTACATCGATATCCAGAAAATCCGTTATCCGCGCAAATTTGTGGTGGAATGGGAAATGGATGAGAAGCTGTACGGGTTGAAAATCCCTCGTATAACGCTCCAGCCGCTGATCGAGAATGCCATCTACCACGGGATCAAGCCGATGAACGGCGAAGGGCTGATCACGGTGAAGGGCTCGCTCGAGGGCGGACATGCGGTGCTGCGCGTCGCGGACAACGGCGTCGGGATGGCTCCCGAGAAGGTGGATCAGATCAACCGGGAGCTGGCGGACAAGCACTGGATCAGCGGGAATCATATCGGGGTGAAGAATGTGAACCAGCGGATCAAGCTGACGTTCGGAGAATCCAGTGGGCTTCATATCGCCAGCTACCTTGGGAAGGGCACGGAGATTACGGTGCGGATCTCGACTTTGCAGGTGTAAGCAAGGAGCCGGAACCTATGCCGTATAAGGGTTAGTTCGTGGGAGGGCAGCCCGCACTGTGATTGAAGCACGCAGAACTCCCCAGTTTCACCTTTAAACTATCCTTATAACGCAGATACGTATCGAAGATGACAAAGCTGTTCTTTGCAACAAAAGGGCTTCCGGTGAGCAGAGCTCCTTGAAGTTTCTTGATTCCCAGTAATTTACACGGGTGGAGCGATGGAGTAAGGCATCGCCTTCCCGCATCTCGATCGTGTAGCCTTCGCCGCCATGATCGACAATCGCGTATTCGAACGGTGCTCCCAGAGTTGCCGCCGCTATTTTCCCCGTCCAACCCGCGTACTATCTCCCTGTACTGCTGTAATGATAGTTTCACGCTCCCGACTCCTTCTATAAAATATTGTTTGAAAAATCGAATAGCTTTCTCTACATGGACTTGAACTTCTTCATAAACGAAAGTCGCTTACTGTCCATCAGTATTAGCGCAGACCCGACACTGCGAAACGCCCGGCCGGGCGTTTCGGCATATAGTGGATCACCGGAATATTGTGGATTGGAAACCGCTTGTGCCGAACCGCGATTCCTGCTTACACTGGAGGTGAACAAAATTTTTTTGCAACGGGAGCGGGGGAACGGATATTAGAAGATCATGGTTTTACAAGCTGCTTTATTCGTACATGCCGGTGTTTCTAGGTATCGTCTCCCTATTAATCGCGGTTTTCTTCTTCAGTATCGGAGAAGTGACCCGCAAAGCTGCAGAGGCGGTCAATCGTGGATCGTCGGAGCATATGCTCGAGGTGATCGACCATGCTCTGCGCTCCGTCGAACAGATGATGATCAAGGAGCTTGGCAGCAAGGACGGTATTCAACCCTTCTACAATCCTACGCTTCGCGACGACCCGTACCGGCGGATGGTGGAGCCGTCGGAGCGGCTGCGCGATCTGGTGCTGCAGTATCCGTTGATTCATTCGATGTATATGGTCCGCTGGGACGACCGGATGGTGCTGACGGACAATGCGGCGGTAGCGTTGGAGCAATTCGCGGACCGCAGCTTTGTCGAAGCGTATATGCAGCGCCAGCAAGGGACGGGCTGGACTGCTTCGCGTGCGTACCGCGAATTTGCCAGCCAGAACGCCGTCGACGTCGTGACGCTCGTCAAGCCGTACCCGGTGCCGGCCGGCAATCAGGGCGGGCTGGTGGTAAACGTGCGAACCGCAGCAATCGCCGAAGAAGTCGGTGACACGTACGGCACAGGGTTCATCTACGCCCTGCTGGAGGACCGCAACGGTGTTTTGCTCGGCTCCTCCTTCCCTCGGCAGCCGTACTTCGATAGCACGTTTACGGAGGCGCGTTCCGCCTACTCCGGACTCATCATCAAGAGCCGGCTGCAAGTCGGCGCCTTCTACCAGTTTTCCAGCCGCTTCAATCGGGCGCTGCTCGCTTGCGGTATTGTGGCGGTAATTGTGGCGATTTTCTACATCGTTTATATTTCCCGACGCAATTACTTGCCGCTGCGCTCGCTTACGGAGCGGGTTCACGCTTACGCCCGGGTGCGAGCCGATCAACTGCTGAAAAGCGGCGGCAAAGACGAGTTTACCGTCATTGACCAAGCGTTGGACCGGATGATCGAGCAGTCGGACGAGCTGGCGACACAGCGCGAGGAGCATTGGCAAATTCGCCGCAGGCAGTGGATCAGAGACACACTGGAGGGGGACAACGGCACGCCCGACGGGCGCTGGGCGGAAGCGGCCGAGCGCCTCGGCTGGCGGGCGGAGCGGACCGCTGCATTTGCGTTCGTCCTCGAGCTGGACCGGTACGCGGAGTTTTGCGGCCGGTACTCGAAGCGCGACCAGTCGCTGCTGAAGTTCGTGCTCGGCAACGTGGCCGAGGAACTGGCCGAGCGCCAGGGAATGCAGGTGTTCGGCGAATGGTTGTTTCCGGACAAATGGTGTGCCTTCACCTACGCGGAGCAGGCGGCATCCGTCGAACAAACGGCGTTGCTGGCGCAGCAGCTTGTGTCGTGGATCGACCACAATCTCGACTTTCGCGCCACGCTCGGGCTGGGAGAAATCGTCGCCGGCGCGGAGCGTATTCCGGCGTCGTATGCGCAGGCGCTCGATGCGCTGCAATACAAAATTACCTTCGGCAGCGACCGCGTCATCGGCTACTGGGAGGTACCGAATTTTAACGATCGCGATTTCCGTCGTCAGTTGGCCGACAACCGGGAGCTCGTCCATATGTTCAAGCTTGGGGAGGATGACTGGGAGGCGGCGTTTCAGCGGTTTATGGGGCAATTGCAGACATCTGCGGCTCCGAGGGGCGAACTATTGTATCAAATCGATTACCTCGTGTTTCAATTGTCGAACGAGCTGCTCGAGCTGCATAGCGATTATCAGGCCATTTGGCTGCAGGAGACAGTGCCGGCGATACGCGGCTTCCTGAAGCGGATGGATGCGCTCGACGAGCTGCGCGAAGGCCTGAGGGCCATTATGGCCGAGGCGTTCGCTCGGATGAAGCAGGTACGGGAAGAACGGACGCGCTCGACGACGATGAAAAACGTGCGGCAGTACATCGCCGATCATTTCAATAATCCCGATTTGTCGCTCAATCATTTGAGCGACGC
Source organism: Paenibacillus koleovorans NBRC 103111 (assembly GCF_004000845.1). Taxonomy (GTDB): domain Bacteria; phylum Bacillota; class Bacilli; order Paenibacillales; family NBRC-103111; genus Paenibacillus_AA; species Paenibacillus_AA koleovorans. The sequence continues at coordinate 72,644 of NZ_BIMA01000005.1, read as the reverse complement.
TTTCGCGATCAGCCCCAAATACGTCAGCCAGTTATTCAAGGAGGAATTCGGCGACAAGTTTATCGACTATGTGACGAATATCCGCATGGAAAAAGCGAAGCAACTGCTCGTCAGGACAAACTTGCCGATCCAGGATGTGGCCGAGCAGGTCGGCTACCTGCATTCCTTCTCGTTCATTCGCGTGTTCAAAAAAGCGGCCGGCATGACGCCCGGCGACTACCGCAAGCATATGCAATAACACGGTTACGGCCTTGGCGGAATTTGGGGCATCTGCGGAAACGTGTGCATTGACCCGGGAAGCGGGCGGCGGCTATAGTGTGAGACATCGGCAAACGATCGCCACAGTCGACGGTCGCGGTTGTGTGCCAGTCCACAGAAAAGGAGGTCATCCGTACCGTGAACGCGCCGGAATTGGCCACTGCCGCTCAGGATACATCCCCATGGAGCGGCAGGCGGCCAGAACGCAAACGATGGAAGCGGAATGTGTCGTATTGGGCAATGTTTCTCCCGGTTGCGGTGTACTTCGTGTTGTTCAAGTACGTACCGATGGGCGGTCTGATAATCGCTTTCAAAAATTACAACTTTGCCGACGGCTTGTTCGGCAGTCCATGGGTAGGTTTCGGCCAGTTCACGACGCTTTTCGCCAACCCGCAGACGCTGCAAATCATTCGCAATACGTTTATACTCAGCATGCTCAGTCTGCTGATCGGCTTTCCTTTTCCGATCCTGCTGGCGATTTTACTCAATGAGGTGCGCAGGTCGGCATTCAAGCGCTGGATTCAGACGCTCGTCTATTTGCCCCATTTTTTATCCTGGGTCATCGTGGCGGGGATGGTCGTGACAATATTTGCTCTGGACGGGGTCATCAACAATCTCGTCGTCAGCAAGCTGGGCGAGCCGGTTGCTTTTTTGTACAAGGAGGGGTCGTGGGTCACGATTTATGTCGGAGCCGGCATATGGAAGGGAGCGGGCTGGAGCGCGATCATTTATTTGGCGGCGCTGTCGTCCGTCGATCCGAGCCTGTACGAGTCGGCCGGAATGGACGGCGCGAACAAGTGGCAGCAAATACGCCATATTACGCTGCCCAGCATCGCTCCGACGATTGTCATCGTATTCATTTTGTCCGTCGGACACGTGATGGAGGCGGGGTTCGATCAGGTGTACACGCTGCAAAACTCCGCAGTGTTCCGCGTATCGGAGGTCATCAGCACCTACACTTACAAAATCGGGCTGCAAAGCCTGCAATTCAGTCTGACGACGGCGATCGGTCTGTTCGAATCGAGCGTCGGGTTTGTCCTCGTGCTGATGACGAACGCCGTCGCCCGCCGGTACGGACGGGGGCTATGGTAGGAGGAGCAAATGAAACCTTCCGTTGGAGATAAACTGTTTTACGCAATCAACTATGCGGTATTAAGCGCGGTCGGTCTCCTCTGTCTGCTGCCCATGGTGCATATTGCGGCGCTGTCGCTCAGTGAGGCCCATGCCGTTCAAGCCGGACTAGTGGCGTTCTGGCCGGTGTCGTGGTCGCTCGAAGCGTACACTTCGCTCATTGCGGGAACCGATATCGTGCGCGCCTTCCAGAACAATGTGGTGCTGACGACGGTCGGCACCGGACTGAGCATGATCTTCACCGTATTGGCGGCATATCCGCTGTCGCGCCGGGACATGCACGGCCGGCGCCTGCTTACGCTGGCGATCGTGTTTACGATGCTGTTCTCCGGAGGCATCATCCCAAACTACTTGCTGATCAAGTCGCTTGGTCTGATCAACTCGTACGGTGCGATCTGGTTTCCCGCGCTGGTGAGCGTGTTCAACATGCTGGTGTTGAAAACGTATTTTGAGAGCTTGCCTGTGGAGATGGAGGAAGCGGCGCAAATCGATGGTTGCGGCGAATGGCGGATGCTGTCACGTATCGTGCTGCCGTTGTCACTGCCGGTGCTGACGGCGATTGCGTTGTTCTACGCGGTCGGCTTCTGGAATCAGTTTATGACCGTGCTGCTGTATATGCACGATACGACCAAATACAACTTGACCGTATTGGTGCAGATGATGGTGCAGAACCAGTCGTTTCTGCAGGAACTGAACAATTTGCAGCCGGAGGACGCGGCGAAGCTGGCGCCGGCGACGATTAAATCAGCGGGGGTAATCGTCTTGCTCATGCCGATGCTGGTGATCTATCCGTTCTTGCAAAAGTATTTCATCAAAGGCGTTCTGGTGGGCGCGATCAAAGGATAAACGAAAAACGAGGAGGAAACGAACGATGAGACGATGGGTTCATGCAAAATGGTGGACTTTGGCGTTGACGTTTACTGTTGTGGCCGGTTGCTCCAATGGCGGCGACGGTACGGCGAGCAGTCCGAGCGTGTCTGACAGCGCCAGACCGACGGCTTCTGCGACGCCGGAGAAGCGTGGGAAAATTACAGTGTCAGTCTATGACCGCGGCACGATTGCGGCCGAAGAAGGCACGGCGATCAACAACCGTTGGACCAAATGGATCAACGAGAACGGTCCGGTGGACGTCGAGTTCGTGGCGGTACCGCGCAACGAATCGAAGCAGAAGTTCAACGTGCTGTTCGCTTCCGGCTCGGCGCCCGATCTGATCATGGAATTCGACACGAACTACCGTAACCAGCTGATCGGCCAGAAGCAGTTGATGCCAATCGGCGATTTGATCGACAAGTACAGCGTCGAATACAAGGCGATGCTGCAAAAAAATCCGATTCTCCGCAAAATGGCGACGCGCGAGGACGGCAACATGTACGAGTTCGGTCGGCTTAACGGCGTCCGCACGAGCCTCGTCGAATACGTGCGCAAGGATTGGCTGGACGCGCTCGGGCTGGACGTGCCGAAGACGGTCGACGAGCTGTACAAGGTGGCGGAAGCGTTCGTCAAGCAGGATCCCGACCGCAACGGCAAAGACGACACACTCGCGATGGATGTGACCTTTGTCGGCGGATTCAACCTGAACTCGATGTTCCAGGATGTCGGCTACAAAGTGCAGAACGGTACGATCGTGCGCACGTGGGAGAACAAGATCGCGCGCAACAACTTTGTCAAGAAGCTGTACGACAACGGGCTGATAGACAAAGATTTCCTGACTGACAAAAACGGGGAAAAGGCAAAGCAGGACTTTATCAGCGGTAAAATCGGCTTCTATGGCGCGAACGGCGGCGGCAATGCCGGCGGCTACACCGTGGTGGAGGCTCTGAAGAAAAACAATCCGAAAGCCGAAATTATTGCGATTGAGCTGCCGGCCACCCAATTAGGACAGTTCAGTCCGGCCATCGGCAACCCGGCGCAGGCGACGGCGGCGATCAACGCAAACGCGAAGGATCCGGTGGCGGTAATCAAGTTCGTCGACTTCTTGGTCAAGCAATCGACGATGATGACGCTGAACTACGGGCTGGAGGGCGTACACTACAAAGCGGTGCCCAATTCGTGCCCGGTTATCCTCGATGCGGACAAAAAGAAAAAGGAACTGGACTGGAACATCGACATGCGGATGCTCGTGTCGACGACGGCGTTCGGCGAATGCGGCACCTACAAGAGTACGCTGAACCCGAACAACCTGTTCGACATGGGGTTCAAAAAAATTGTCGAGCAGTCGGATACCGCGTACTTGAACCCGGCCCGGCCGATTGCCGAAATCACCCATCCCGAGCACATGCCGTCGTTGCCAAGCGATCTGCAGCTGATCGTAACGAACACTTCGGCACAGATGGAGAGCTACTACCAGCAGGCGTTGATTGGCGGAAGCAAATATTCCGTCGAGCAATCGGTCAAGGACGCCCAAGCCTATTGGGAGAAGTCCGGCGGACTGAAGGTCGACCAGTGGTATGCGGACTGGTACGCCAAAAACAAGGGCTCGGCTATCCTCGCCAAGGATTTGTACTAAACTCGGATTGCAGGACTGCGGCATTCGCTCTGCGCCGTATAGTCCATGCCCGACACCATCTCCTGAAGTCACTTGCAATTTGCCTCAAGAAAATAAAGAGGGCACCGTTGAATGAAGGCTCCGGTGCCCCTGCCGTCTGACATTGGAAAGCGGGAACGAATACAATATTGCCGAAATCACGAACTTGGAATGATCAGCTCTACCCCTTTGTACGCTTTTACAGCTCCAGCACCGCTTTCCGTACGCTGAAGCAGTCGTTGCCGGAGAACACGAGGTACATCGTTTTGCCGTCCTCGCTCATCCACTTCGTCGGGAACTCCGCGCGTTCGCCCGGGCCCATGTCCCACTTCTCGGTGTAATACAACGTGGTCCAGGGTCCCCAAGGCTCCGGCGCGTCATAGATGCCGAAGCCGCCGATGAACCGCGTGTCGCCGCGGTCCTTGTGACCCGGCGCGTTCGGGACGTGCTGCCACCACACGTAACGCCCCAGCGCGCGGTTGTAGCTGATGCCGGAGCGGCAGCAAGCGTCCTTGTGCTCGAAGACGGCACCGCGTTCCGCCACATCCGCGGTCCAAACCGGCTCCTCCCCGTCCAACCCCATAAAAAACTCATAGGCGTCCCGATCCGCAATCCGATCCTTGGGTACGCGCATAAGGATCATCCGATCGGAAGGATCGTCGGCTTTGCGCTTGTCGTGGGTGACGGTGTACACGTAGGAATCCCTGGCGCCCTCGTAGTTCTTCCCGTAGTTGATAAAAGCGCACAGCCCCATCTCCTCGAACTTCCAGTCGGCGAACGTCCACGTGGCCGCGTGATCGGACGACCATGCGAGTTGGGATTGCCCGCCCATCTCGTCGGCGTGGAACAGCCACATATAGAGCACGCCATCCACCATCAGCAAGCCGCTGCCCTTTTTGCCTTTTCTTCCCCAGCCGGTATTCTCCCCGTTGGAGGAGCGTACATTGAACCCTTGAATGTCCGGCGCATTCCCCGTCAAATAGGAATACCCCAGGCCCAGTTTGTCGGGGATGACCGGATCGAAGCCATAGCCGTCGCCATACGTCGTATAGAGACGGTCGTCATCACCCCAAGTGACCGGCCAATTGTCGCCCCCGTCATGCGTCCTCCCCGGCACATCGTGGATCTCGATGCCAAGCCCCATGCGGATTACGTTCTCAGCCGGCTCCCAGACGAGCTTCTTGATAGCCGTACTGCGCGGATAAGGAGGAGTGCCAACCTCGGCGTTCGGATCTACCTTTTGTGTATTCATAGTCGCCTCCATTGTTGTCAGAGAGTCATTTCTCCTGCCTGGCTTAAAAATAAACGACGCGCCCCTTGTCGGCCGACATCCTCGCGCGTAGACAGGCTTCCGTAACCGTAAACGACTGCTCCGCAGTAACCAGGCAAGACGAAGAGCCGCGAACCTGCTGTAAAAAATCCGTAAAGCTCTCCTGCGCGGAAAGCAACGGAGCATGCTGAATCCCGTCCGCATCTCCATTAATCAACAGCACTTGGTTGTTCACCACTTCCAGCACGCCGTTCGACCCTGCGATGCGAATGCGATCGTCCGCATGCGTAGGCGCCTGCTGCGGCCTCAAATAATCGATGTTCACCGAGCCGAACACCTCATTGGTGAACGTAAAGTGGCATAGCCCGGTCGTCTCCAGCTCGCCGTGACCGCGGTTCGCTCGCGTCGAATGCGATGCGAACACTGAGACGAAGCTCTCGCCGCATAAGCTGTACATCCAATCGATCGCATGGCTGCCGACCCAAGGGATCGTGCCGCCATACGTCTCACGGCGCCGGTACAGCTCGCTGCGCTCGCCGAGGCGATACGACTTCTGCGCATTCATCATCCGAATCTCGCCGATGCGGCCCTCCTGAATCAATCGCTGGACGGTCAGAAACCAAGAGGAGTAGCGGATGCCGAACATCGCAGCCAATTGGGCGCCGGACTTCTCGTGTGCCGCCTTCACCTTTTCCAGATCCTGCAGCGTTGTGGCAACCGGCTTTTCTACGAACAGATGAATGCCTCGGGACAGCACCTCCACGGCAACCGCCGCATGATCGTTGAAATAGCAGGCCACCGCGACGACATCCGGCTTCACTTGGTCCAGCATGTCCCGGTACTGTTCAAACTTCCGAGGCGCAAGCCCCTGCTTAAGGGCATACTCGTAGAGCACCTCGATATCCTCGCCGACGGAGCCCGGGGCGATCCCGACCAGCTCCGCGTCGGCTTGGCCGCGCAACCCCTTCAACACATAGCCGGTATGACCGGTTGAACCGATTACGGCAATTTTCAAAGTCAATCCCTCCAACCGTTAAAACTTGACGAGCTTATCGACGCTCACCCATTGCCCGGTCTGCATGGATACGTTGCCGGCGATGCCCGTTAGGATAGACATGGCGCCGTCCACATGCGTTGCCGCGCGGTTGAAGCGATCCCGCACCGGCTCGTCGAAAATGTCGCGCAGCAGCGCCGGATCTCCGCCGCCGTGGCCGCCTTCGCCCTGTTCGTATGTCACCTCGTAGGACTCCCCGAACATCGGGAACACGTGGATGGACTCCTCCATCGACAATTCCTGGGCATGCGTGCCGTCCGGATTGTTCAGATGTTTGACGATGAGCTTCACTTCCATCCGGCCCTTCGTGCCGTTGATGCTCACCACCAGCCCTTCCCATGGCGTATACGCGTTCAGGGAATAAGTAAGAATCGCCTTGTTCTCGTACTCGACCATGACGCCAAGCGTATCCTCGATGCTGATTCCGTCGCCGAACACGCTTTGATCGCGTTGATAGCCGTCTTCCTTCTCCGCGTCCAAGTACATCGCCTTCAGCGTATCGCTCTCCGCCAGGTCGATGGCGAACGGGTCATCCTTAGCGATTTCATTCCCGGTAGAGCGCTGATAAAACTGCTGTACCCCGCGCTGCTCCGCGTTTTCCCGCCCATAGAACATCAAGCCGCCCGTCGCCACGACCCGCTTCGGCTTCGTCCCGAGCCAGAAGTTCACCAAGTCGAAATGATGCGTTGACTTATGCACGAGCAAGCCGCCGCTGTTGCGCTTGTCCCGATGCCATCTGCGGAAATAATCAGCGCCGTGTTTGATGTCGAGCAGCCACTCGAAATGGACGGACGTCACTTGACCCACCGCATCGTCCAAGATCAGCTCGCGAACCTTCGTAAACTGAGGAGCGTATCGGTAATTGAAAGCGACGGTCAGTTTGCGTTCGGTCCGGTTCACCGTGTCGAGGATCGCCTGGCATTTCTCCGCGTCGGTCGTCATCGGCTTCTCGGAAATCACATCGCAGCCCAGCTCCATCGCTTTGATAATGTAAGTGTGGTGCGTGCGGTCGATCGAGGCCACGAAGACGATGTCGGCCTTTTCACGGCGGATCATCTCTTCAAACTCATGAGGCTTGTACGTTGGAACGGCATGATAGCCGCATTCTTCGACCAGGACGCGATTCGTGAAATCCATGCGAGTCTGATTGATGTCGCAGATCGCCGCCAGCTCCACCGTCGATTCGAATTCCGTCACCATGGCGCTATAAAAAAACTTCGCTCGAATGCCGCAGCCCACCAACACAATCCGTTTCTTGCTCATCGCAAAACTCCCCTTTACTATCGCATCCGATGCGCTTAAATTAACAATGATTTCGCGAAGGCGATGTCTTCGGCGATATACCGGTCGACGTTCGCTTCCTCGTGGTACTCGGCCGTCAAACAGATGACGCCTTCATACTGTCGCTCCGTCAGCACCTTCATAACCGTCGGCCACGAAGCCATCCCTTGGCGGGCAGTCGTCCAATACGGCTCCCAGAGCGCCTGCTCGGCTTCCGGTCCGCTAACCCTCCGGTAATACCCATTTTTCAAATTCACCATGCACAAATAAGACCACACGACGTCCAACCCGATCTCCGGCCGCTCGCCCGTCAACGCATCATGAGCCGCATCCCAGATCGCGCCGAAGCAAGCGGGATCGAGCCCGTCGAGCATGCGGTGAAGCCCCATCGCATTTTTGATCCGGGTATGCCCGATATGCTGCTGAATGCCGACCTTGACGCCGTACCTCCGGCACAGCTCCTGAACCTGCTCCAGCTCCAGACGGATCCGCTTCTCGGATGCCCGGAAGCCTTCCGCCAAGTTCACGTCGATCATTATGCGTATTGTCGGCACTCCAGCCTCGGCACAGGCAGCGAAAATGTTCTCATCGGTCGTGCTCGCCACACTAAAGATCCTCAATCCATGCTCCGCCAACCGGCGTGCAAGAGCAGGCAGCTCCTTCTCCGCCTGATCCGGCTGCACTTGGAACCCTTCTCGGATCGGGAACTCGATGCCGTCAAAGCCGAGTCCCCCGGCTTTCTCCGCCAAACGATCGATGGATATATCTTTCCAGGGCTTGGTAAAAACAGAAAAGGCTATCGAAGACAATGCCATAATGATCCCCCTCCTTACCCTAAAGCAAAAATAGTAACGGTCACCGTCAGCATGCTGGCTACAGTCGAGAACAATACGGCGTGGGCGGAAAAATCCGGTTCATTGTCGTATTCCATCGCAATCAGCGCGCAGATCAAAGAAGTAGGCGCCGCGCAGGACAGCACGAGCGCATTCGCGATCAAATTGTCGAACCCGATCAGCTTGACGAGCCCGAAGCCTAGCAGAGGTCCTGCCAACAGTCGCAGCGCCGACGAAATAAGCACATCCGAGTAGCGGATGTTCAAGTTCAAGAGCGAGAGCTGCACGCCGAGCGTAATCAAGGCCAACGCGATCGTCGCGTTCGAGATGTACTCCAGCGGCAAATAAATCGGCTCCGGGATCGTCACGTCCAGCAAACGAATGGCGACAGCCGCCAGCACCGCATAGATGCCCGGATACAGCAAAATCGTTTTGAACGCACCCGTCATTTTGCCTTTATGCGCGTTCGCGTTATATATACCGTACGTACCCGGCAGCAAGTTTTGAATGACCGACACGATGATCTGCACGGCCAGCGTAACCGGATTTCCGGAGAACACCAGCTGGTTGAGCGGAATCATATAGTTGCCGCTGTTGTAGAACAGGATCGTGTTCCGCATCGCTCCCCTCATAGGGGCGTTATACTTCCGCAGCCGGATGACGACCTCCGCCGCGATGGCAGACAGCACCGTGAAGGAAAGGCTGAAGAGGACAACCTTCAAAACGAGTCCCCAAGTGATCGAAACCTCCAGTAACAAGGCGAACATGAAGATCGGCATAAACAGGTTGAACACCAGCTTGGACAAGGAACCGGCATGGATCGAATATTTCTTGCCCATCAGGAAGCCGACCGAAATCATTATGCCGATAGGGAGCACGTTGGACAGTAAAATATGAAGAAAATAGCTCATGATGGCGTACTCCTACCTAGGACAGCCCATGGAGAACAAAGCTTCCTTCCACGGAATTCCAAGCGTCGTTATATTCGCGGCCGGAGAACACTAGGACAAAATCCCAACCGTCGTTATCCCACCATTTCGGCGAAAAGCTCAAATAGGAAACCTTCTGGCACTCCCAATCGCCCGGGACGAAGCCATTCGAGTAATAAATCGTTCTCCAGGCGCCCCAAGGCTCATTCGCCTCGTAAATGCCCCAGCCGTAATTGCGGGCGGTATGCTGTGCCGTAAGAATGTATTTCTTAAGCCCCGGATTGTACACCGCATTCACTCGCATCGTCCCGTTCGCGTCGTAGAACACCGGCTTGCGGCGATCGCCGTCCTTCGTCCATTTCGGTCCGCCGTCCGATCCGCCGGCATAAAACTCATAGTGCTGCTTGGACGTAATCTTATCCTTCGGCGCCCGAATCAGGTTGATCTCCCCCGGCACCTGCAGCTCCCAGACGAGGCTCTTCACTTCCGGCGCGTACATGTAGACGTATTCGTCTCTGGCTCCTTGGTAATCTTGCCCGAATTGCAGGAAGGTGGGAACGAAGAAGCCTCTGGAACGGGTAAAAGAATCGTTGTCGAACTCAACGCCGGTGAACGTCCACGTTGCACCGCGGTCGCTCGACTGATACAGCCGCTGCGACTCGTAACAGTCGGCCGAAGCTTCTCCGCTGCGCCACATGTAGAACATCCCGTCGATGCAAATGATTCCCCAAGACTTGCCGGGAAACGTAGCCGGCTGCTCCGCATCCTTGCCGCCCCATACGTTGAAGCCTCGGTAGCTCTGGCGATCGCCTTCGATACGAGCGACCCCCATGCTGACGCGGCCGATCTCATTCGTGCCGCCGAAGCCTCCGCCGTCGCCGAACGACGTGTACTGATGGCCGTCGTCCGCCCAAGTCAGCGGCCAGTTGTCGCTGCCCGGGGCCAATCGCTTCCGACTCGCCCAGTCGAACGTAACTCCCTTGATGAGCTTGCTCGCTGAATAAGGAGGATACGACTTTCCGTTCTCGCTCATCGCGAATGTCCTCCCGCTCCTATAGATTCCTTAAACCTGCAAGCCTGCACGAACGCCTCGAACAGGCGAATCGCCGCGGCGTCGGTGCGGGCGAGATTTTCCGGATGCCACTGCACCCCGAGCACGAACCGCTGCGACAAGCTTTCGATCCCCTCCACGATGCCGTCGACAGCCGTAGCATTGATGCGGAAGCCCGGCGCGAGCTGCTTGACCGCCTGGTGGTGGAACGTATTCACCCGGACGCGCGAAGCTCGAACGATGCTCATGAGAAGCGTGCCTTCCTCCACCTCTACTTGATGCGAAAGGTGGTCGCGTGGCGCGAGCTGTCGATGCTGCAGCGCGTTCGGCAACGCCCGCTCGATATCTTGGATGAGCGTGCCGCCGGCCACCGCATTCAGCAGCTGCAAGCCGCGGCAGATGGCGAACACCGGCTTGTCGGCCGCCATGAACTTCACCAGCAGCCGTTTTTCCGTCGCATCCCGTTCCGGCGTCAAAGTCCCCAAGCCCGGGGCCGGCTCCTCGCCGTACAAGTTCGGATCGATGTCCTCGCCTCCGGTGAGCAGCAGCCCGTCCGCAGCTTCGACGAGTTCATCCTCAATATCCGCGTCTCCCATTGAGGGGATGACGAAGGGGATTCCACCTGCCAGAAGAATGGCGTCCGAATAATCGCGGTGGAGAAACGTATGGCCTTTATCGTTAGTTGTGGTGACCGCGATCAGCGGTTTTTTGTTCGTCATGGAATCAGCTCCAGTGACATGGCGCGCACGCACATCGCATCATAATCGATTTGCTTGAACCGTCTGCCGGAGAAAATAAGCTGCAGCTTCGCGCCATCCTCGCTGATCCATTTCGTCGGGAACCGGTACGAATGCGTCTTCGCCAGCCCCCAATATTCGGTGAAATAGACGGTTGTCCATGGACCATACGGTGTCGGCGCATCGAAGATGCCCCAGCCGCCCTCATGATTGCAGGCCGGTACGAGCCAATAACGCTGCGTCGCCTTGTGGTAGAGCGCCTCGAGGCGATGGCAATGCTTAAGGAAGGTGAAGACCGCCCCCCTCTCTTCGATATGCGGCGTCCACAACGGGTCTCCCGCATCGTCCAACCCTTTGAAATATTCATAATCGGCTCTGTTCTTGACCTTGCGCCGGTCTACGCGGGCCAGCACGATATGGTCGTAATCCTCGTAGGCGCTTGTCCCGTCCGGCGAATAGACATAGACGTAATCGTCGGGCGCACCGTCATAGTTCTGGCCATAGTTCACGAACGTCGGACAGCCGAAGCTCGTCTCGAACTTGAAGCCCCATTCCCAAGTGAACCCGTTGTCTTCCGACCAGGCAATCTGGGAGTTGCCCGCGTTCCGAGCCAGCATATACAGCACGCCGTCCACCATAAGCAGGCCGCTAGCCTTCTCGCCATGCGGCCCGTCGCCTTCCCGCTCCCCGGTCTCCGTACGTAGATTGACGCATTTGTAATCGTCCGGCATCCCGATAATTTTACCGAAACCCAGGCTCAGCTTTTTCTCCGTATTCGGCACGAACCCGTAGCCGTCGCCGTAGGAGGTGTACAAGTCTCCGTCCTGCGCCCAGGTGCATGGCCAGTTGTCGCTGTCCTCGCCGGTGAAGCGGATGTCAGAGGCGTCCTCGAACGTCACGCCCCGCACTTTGTCGCTAGGTGGGAACGGACTTGCGTGCCGCAGCATGTCGGTCAGCGGATCGCAGATGTAGTCCTTGATCTCCGTCCAGAACTGCGTCGTATCCTCGACCTTCTTGGTCAGCCAATTGCCCATGCGCACGACGATCATGTCCAGGCTCGGGATGACGAGCATCACTTGATGGCCGGCGCCGGCGCCGAAGAACGAGCAATCCGGAATCCGCGGGAAAAGCGTGCAGTAGTTCGAGAAGCCGCAAATGCTGGGCGTGAGCAGGAACGTGTCGGGAAACCCTTCCTGCGTAACCGAATGGACGTTGCTCGTCATCATCGGCTTCAGCACCTCGGGCTTGATGAGGGTATTGCCTTCCCATTTGCCCTTGTTCATGTACAACCGCCCCAGCTGCAGCACGGCGCGAGGTGTAAATTCGCCACCGCCCCACGCTCCGTATACTTCGAAGCCGTTAACATGAAACGGCTTCTTGTAGCCGATGCTCCACTCGTCCTCGGAAATGCCGAGCGGCTTCATGATTTTTTCCCGCAGCAAGGCTTCAATCGTCGGATAGGGCGAATCCTTCAGACTGACCGTAATGGCATACGATAGCGCTGCAAAACCAGGATTGCTGTACACGAACTTGGTGCCCGGCAGATGAAGCATCTCCGCTTTTTCCAAAGCGCATGTGATCGGATCCAATGCGTCCGGACTCGGGTCCTTTTGCCAGAACATAAGGGTCCAGCCGGACAAGGTGTCCAGCGCCGAAGTATCCTCCAGTCCGGATGTATGCGTGGCGAGCTGTCGGATCGTGATCTTCGACTTGAGCGGATCGTCCTGCCAGCTCGTAATATAGGTGCACGCCAGGTCATTGAATTTGATATATCCTTCCGTCACGGCAACGGCAAGCGCCAATCCTCCCACAATCGTCTTCGCTAGCGAAGCGGTGTAATGAGGCCGCTCCGGACCGAAGCCGTCGGCATACCACTCCTTGACGATTTTGTCGTTCCGCATGACGATCAGCGCGTCCGTGTTTCGTTCCGCCAATTGTTTGGCATAAGCATCCAGCAGTTGCGCATCCAAGCTTTGATGCTGTGCCTGGTCATAGCAAAAGGTAAGCATGTGTCCGTCCCCTTGTCGTTTCGATTTAGTTGTCCAGCAGCCGGGCCAGCGTCGTCTCGATCGCCGCCGATTGCGCCTTCACTTGCACGTCCACGGGGAACAGCGTCCGATTGGTGACGACTTCTGTCGTAATACGGCTCATCCGATTGTTGATCTCGGCGTAATTGCGGCGGAAATATTCGGCCTGGATGTCGGTGTACGGCGTTGTGATCGGCGGTTTGGCCCCGAAGCCCCGCTCCAGCCACACCTTGGTGATGTCGTCCGCCCAGCGTGAGTTCTCCTCCGCATGCTGCGGCGCCACATTGTCCGGATACGGCATGAAAATGATACAGTTGTAGCCCTGCTCCGCGTCCTGCTGCCCGAACATCATCTGGTGCAGATCAAGCCAATAGTTGTACTGATACTGCGCATCCATCTGATAAAACAGCTTGAAATAAGAAGAGAGCTGATGACGATTAGGCTCCACGTAGCGGAATTCGTCGACAGGCTCATAGACGATGCCTAGCGGATTCGGCGCGTTCTCCTCGCGAATGTCCCAGATGTCGACCCGTTTCCATTGCACGCCCGGATTCTCCGGGTCCTCGCCGAAGATCATGCAGCGGAACTCGTTCATGCTGTATTTCGTCCCGTCGTAATAGAGCTCCGGCGCGTTCTCGCGGCCGAACGGATTGCCGATCGGATTGAACGTAATGACGGTGCTCTCCAGCACCTTCTCTCGATCAAACGTGCACGACTGCCCCAGCAAATCTCGGCCGGTCAGCAGCTGCTCGATCACATCGACCATGCCGGCGGTCGTCCCGGGTTCATGCGCATGGGGCTGGGTGACATAGATCGCTTTTTTGCCTTCGCGCGGAATGGAGAAATCCGAGATCGTGATCGCATATACTTTGTGGCCCGTGAACGAAAGGAGATGCTCCACCTTCATCAGAGAGCTCTCAGGCAGCTGCCGCCATTCCGCCAGCTTCTGCTCCAATTGATCCTGCTTCGCAATAAAGGGTATCATCTTAACTTCGCTCCCCCAGACCGCTTAAGTCCGCGATCAAAATTTGACGATTGCCTTCCGGTGTCCCGTTGAAGCACACATACCGATAGTCCTCGCTCCAGACGGGATGCGGATCGCAGCGCAATTCGGCGGGAATGCTCGTGCCGCCCAGCGTCCAGATCCAGCAAATCGCCTCTTCGTGCCCGCTCTGCGTATCGACCAGACGGATCGGAACCTCATGGTTCTCATTCACGACACGCTCCCCGGTATAGGCATCCGTCAACACATACAGCCCGTCTCGATAGTAGCTCGGATGGCCGCCGCCCGGCACCTGTGGCGCCACAAGCTTGAATTTCTCGCCCCGGCTGTCGAACTCCGCGAAACGCAGCTCATTGTAGTTGATGTTCATCAGAATGCCGCGGCCGTCCGGATGCCAATCGGGATGATGAGAGCCGTTCGTCCACATCTCGTAAGGCAGCGCGACCGCCGCATCGCTGCCGTCCATCGCCATCGTGAGGATGTATTTCAGCTGCGGTCGGCCGTCATCGAACAAACAACGCACAACCTGCATAATCCGATCTTGCTGGCGGTTCACCTTCGTGTGGAAAAATGTAAATCGCGAGCCTTCGAAAGGCTTCTTGTTCGGCAGCAGGTCATACGCTTGCTTCAAGCTGAACAGCAGGCGCTTCGTGTTCGTCTTCACATCGACTTCCCACAAGCCCTCGTCCTCCGGCGCCCCCACCGGCGGCACACAGTCGCAGCTAGCCGGCATCGTGGCCCCATAGCCGTTCTGCGACGCATTGATCAGCGACAGCGACGGGCTCAGCAAGGAAGCTCCGTCAGGCGTGATCTGGTACACCGACCCGGCCATTCGCCGCTTCTCGCCGGTTTCCAGATTATACTCGACCGCGAACACGTCGCAGCCCTCTTGGTCGTTGTAATACAGCAGCGTTTCGCTTCCCCAGCAAATATGCGCGCCGACCTGCATCCCCCAGCCTTTCGTAGCATCGAGCTCCACGAGGGTCATCTCGACCAGATCGATGACGCATACGATCGCCTCATCGTCCGGACCCGGCAGGCGGTCCTGGAACGGCAGCTTCAGGCATGCAAGGTACCGACCGGACGGACTCCAAGGGCGTACATCGAAGAACGTATGGATAAAGCAGCCGTCCTCCGGCGTGATGATCGTGACGGGATACGCCGTCCGACCCGCTGCATACGGTCTGAAATTCACTTTCGTTGCGGCTTTCAAGCGTTCACTTCCTTTCAGTGCAATCCGCGCGGATTGTAATCCTGCGCGCTTCTGGCGATTTCCAGCTCGCTCAAATTCCGCAGCGGCCCCGATGGAGCCAGCTGACCATCCTTCACAGCCGGATCGGCTTCGCGCGCGGCCAAACGGCCGGCGAGCTCGGCCCGCCACCTGTGCAGCTGCTCCGGAGCAGAGCCGCAGCGGTCCGTCAGCTCGAGCGGATCGTGCACCAAGTCGAACAGCAGCTCTCGTCCGTCCTCCTCGGCCCAAATATATTTCCAACTGCCGTCCGTCACCATAAAAGAGCGGGAACCGATGGTGCCGAATTCGCCCAACAAGCTTTCCCTAACCGACGTATCGGCCGGTTCCCGGACGAGCGGCAGCAAGCTCCGGCCGTCCAAACGGCCGGGGATCGGGACGCCGGCGATGTCGAGACAGGTCGGCATCAGATCCTGCAGACCGACCGGAGAGACGTTCGTTCTGCCCGGCACCCATTCCTTCCCCATAGCCGCATCCAATCCGCCGCCCTTCGTTGGAGGAACGACGATCATCGGGATGTTGCAGGCGCCCCTGGTGAAGTTCCCCTTGAACCAGAGCGTATGATCGCCCATATTGTCGCCGTGGTCCGACGTGAAGATGAACCAGGTGTTTTCCAGCATGCCGGCTTCCCGCAATGTGCCGATGATCCGGTTGATCGACCGGTCCACCTGCGTGATGGAAGCGAGGAAGCCGCGATACGCCATGTCCGTCTGCTTCTCCGTACGCGTCGCTCCTGCATAGTTAGCCACTATACGCTGCTCGTAGATCGACATGCGGTTGACCCAATCGCCGATGACCGGCTTCGGCATCTCGTCGCGCTCATACATGTACAGATCACGCAGCAGCGGCGTAAGGGGCGGATGCGGAGCCGTATAGGACGCCCAAAGGAACAAAGGGCGGGTCCAGTCCCGGCGCAGAATCGTCTTGCAGCTCTGGTCGGCGATCCATTCCGTCGGATGCAGATGATCCGGCAAATGCCAAGGCGACATCGTGTACTCATTGTTCGCGATGCCGTGGGCGAACGCTTGCCCCGGATACCCTTGCTCGGCCAACCATAGCTCATAGTCGTCGTACCCGCGCTTCTCCGGCGATCCAGCGCCGAACATTCGTCCCTCCTCGCACAGCAGCATGCTATCGAAGCCGTAATGGCAACGCTCCGGATACACGTGCATTTTGCCGACCACCCGCGTCTCATACCCGGCATCTCCGAGCAGCTTCGGAATCGTCGCTTCCGTAGGAAGGGCGAAACCCTCCACATACCTCGTGATGCCCAAGCTATGTCCCTCGAGCCCGGTCATGATCGTCGCCCGCGCCGGAATGCAGATCGGGGTCCCCGAATAAGCCTGCTCGAACCGGACGCCGCGTTTGGCCAAATAGTCGATATGCGGCGTCTGAATAACCGGATGCCCGGCGCATCCCATCAAATCCGCCCTCATCTGATCCACCGTAATGAGGACGATATTAGGTCTGTTCATGTTGGCGCCGCCTTTCCTTATTGCTATTCGATCGATTGAAGCATTCCCGTCTCAGCCGACTGCTTGGCCTTCAAACACATCAACGCGCTTAAAAGGCCGTCTTCGAGCGTGCTGACCGAACGTCCCTCGCCCTTCATCACCTTCACGAAGTTTTTCACCAGCTCCGTATCGCCGCCGAAGTGGTCGTTCCCCATCTCGATGTCATACGTCTCCACGCGCGGGGTGTGATGCATGTACACTTTAATTTGGCTGCCGTGAAAATCAAGCTCCAACGTACCCTTATAGCCAGTAAATCTAGCGCCGCGGAAAGACGACTTTTTGCGGCTGTAGAAGTTTTGAGTGTACGACACATGCATGCCGTTCTCGTAGCGGATCAAGGCGCTGCCGGAATCTTCGTTGCCGGTGTCCTCGGCGAAGGCGCAATACGCCCAAGTTTCCCGACGGATCCCTTTCAAGTGAACCGTGCTTTCTTCACAAGTCTGGTTCTCCGCGCAATCGACGCATCTCAATCCCGCCGGCTTCGTCCCCTTGAAAATTTGTTTCGACGTCATCGCAACGACGCTTACCGGCTTTTGGCCTACCAAATAATTGATATAATCGAAATCGTGCGTCGCCTTCTGCAGGAACAAACCGCCGGTTTCCTGCTCGTCCCGATACCAGTTGTGGAAATACACGCCGCCGTATTCGGGATAATTTTGCGCCGCCACATGCTCCACCGATCCGATTTTGCCCGAGTCGATAATCTCCTTCGCCAGCTTGACGATCCGGGACAGCCGCATAGGAAAAGAAACTACGACTTCCGATTTAGCCGATGCAGCGCTCTCTTGAAGCAGCAAATAATCTTCCATCGTCGTCGAAACCGGCTTCTCCAGAAACAGCGGGATACCCGTCGGCAGCACTTTGCGCGCCATTGTCGTGTGCAGCGAGCAGCGCGTGCCGATCATGATGCCGTCCAGCTTCTCATTGGCGTGCATGTCTTCGAACGTGTCATAGAATCGAACTTCTTCCAGGCCATCGTACTTGCTGCGAATCTCTTCGTTGCGAATGTCGGCGATCGCTACCAACTTGCATTCCGGGAAATTCTCTTTCACTTTATAGAATACGTTGCGTATACGAGACCCATATCCGATAATTCCGATATTTAACAACTTGATGACCTCCCAGGTGATTGAATGATTTCGATAGGTCTTAAAAAGAAAGGAGGCACCCCTGAACATCGGTTCCGGTGCCCCCTGCCGTCTGGCAGCTGTTTTACTCTTTCAAAGAACCGATCATGACGCCTTTGACAAAATATTTTTGCAAGAACGGATAAACGAGCAAGATCGGCAGCACCGACACGATGATGATCGAATATTTCAATTGCGCCGAGAATAATGTGCGATCCAGCGAATCGCTCATATTGTCGACCATCATATCATTGTTCTGCACAACGACCTTCATCAGATAGACGGACATCGGCTGGAGCTTCACATCGGACAAGTAGATCATCGCCGAGACGTAGCTGTTCCAATGGCCAACCGCGAAGAACAAGGCCAGTACGGCAATGATCGGCTTGGATAGAGGCAAGATGATGCTAGTTAAAATTTTGATGTCATTGGCTCCGTCGATGCGGGCGGATTCGCTCAGGCTCTCCGGAATTCCCTGAAGAAACGTACGTGTGATGATGATGTAGAAAGCACTTGTCAAACCGGGCAGCAAAAGCGCCCACCGCGTGTTGTACAGCCCGAGCTCCTTGATCAGCAGGAAGCTCGGAATCAAGCCGCCGCTGAAGAACATCGTGATGACGATCATCGTCATGATCCATTTGCGGGCGAAGAACGTTCGTCTCGCCAGCGGATAAGCCGCCAGTATAGTGAAGACGACGTTCAAGAAAGTACCGACGACTGTGTAATATATCGTGTTGTAGTAAGCAATGTAGATATCATCGTTCTCAAACACCCGCTTATAGCTCTCCAGGGAGAAGCCTTTCGGAAAGAGCCACACGGATTCGGAGATGACATACTGCGGCGCGCTGATCGACATGCTGAATACATACACAAACGGGTAGAGCGTAATCACGATGACGAAGAGCATCAAGCAGTAAATTAAAGTGTCAGATACTTTATCGGAAGTCGACCGTCTGATTCCAGCTACCATTTCATTATCCCCCTTACCACAACGACGTTTCCGATACTTTTCGACTGATGCGGTTCACGATGACGAGAAGGATCAGATTGATCACATTATTGAATAAACCGATCGCCGTCGAGTAGCTGTAATCCGCACGTTGAATGCCCTGTCTGTACACGTAGGTCGAAATCACATCCGCCGTTTCATACGTAGTCGGATTATACAGGAGGTTGATCTTCTCGAAGCCTACATCCATCAAATTACCTGCATTCAGAATGAGCAAAATCACAATGGTCGGTACGAGACAAGGCAGCGTGATGTACCACATTTTTTGCCAACGGTTCGCTCCGTCGATATTCGCCGCTTCGTACAGCTGCGGATCGATGCCCGCGATGGCCGCCAAATAAATGATCGAGCCCCAGCCGAAGCCTTGCCATATCCCCGAGGAGATGTATATATCGCGGAACCAGCTTGGTTCGCTTAAGAATGGAATCGGCCCGATCCCGATCCACCCGAGCGCCGTATTCACGATCCCGTGTTGGCCCGTAAAATTGACGATCATCCCGCAAATGACCACGATCGAGATGAAGTGGGGCAAGTAGCTGATCGTCTGTACCGCTTTTTTGAAAAGACCCTCTCTTACTTCATTCAACATCAGAGCGAAAAAGATAGGAACCGGAAAGCTCCACACAAACGAATAAATACTGATCAAGAGCGTGTTTTTGAGCAGCCGCCAGAAATAGACGGAGTCGAAAAACATGATGAAATATTTGAACCCGACCCAGTCGCTGCCGAGGATTCCTTTCAACGGCTTGAAATTTTTAAACGCAATGATAACGCCATACATCGGAATGTAGTGAAAAATGAAATAATAAAGCAGTACGGGAAGGATGAGGATGAGTAAATATTTATCTCTATTTAGTATTCGGAGTGCTTGTCTCAAGATGATTTCCTCCACTTTCCGAGAAGATCGGGCGCATGCGGCTTGCACACACGCCCTTTCCCCCTACCGAAGATGTTACTTGGCTTTCAGATAACGATCGTACTGGGCTTGCTTGATAGCTACAATGTCATCGATCTTGAGTTCCTTCATGCGTTTCGTAAATTTGTCCCAATCGATCGGTTCCTTGCCCATAATAAACTTGAGCATCGTTTCTTCCAGATACGTATTGATATCCGTGGATAGACGCTTGGAGTTCTCGGCTTCCTCCTTGGTCGCCATCATGGAGCGGAATGGAATCGGATCCTTCATGTACGGCTCCATCTTCTTCACTTGCGCCATCAGGTTCGGCTGATTTTTGATCAGATCGATCGCCTGATTGGACAAGACCGCCTTGTCGTCGCGAATCCACGGCAAGGACGGGAAGGCGCCGATGCTTCTGAGGGCATCGGTTGCCGCCAGCTTATCCGGGTTGTTCAGAACGAAATCAGTGAATTGAGGCTTGCCGTTCACCATCGTGTAGCTGGTGCCTTCGATTCCGTAGTTCGTGAATCGGGCGCCTTCTTCGCTAGCCCACACGTAGTCGAGCCATTTGATGGCGATTTCCGGATTTTTGGCCGTTTTGCTGATGCCGTAGTAGCCTGAGATCGGACCGTATTTCTCGTAGTAGCCTTTGACTCCAGCGTTGGCTGGCGGCGCTACGATTTCCCATTTCACGCCCGGCTTGTTCTGTGCGGCTTCGAACTTCGCGGTGTTGTTGACGAATCCCTGAGTTACGCCGACCAAATCTTTGACGATATCAGGCTGAATTTGGGTAGAAGTTCGTTTGGTTACGAATTCCGGATCGATGATGCCCTCGTTGTACAGCTTGTTCAGCCAAACGATCAAATCCTTCGTCTTCGGGTTCATCCACTCATACGATACTTTGCCGGCCGAGTCGACGGCCCAGCCGTCGCTGTAGTTGTTGCCGAGCTGGAGCCCCATCGCTTTGCCGAAGTTGGACAAGCCGGCCCAGTTGTATTGAGGAGCGAGCGGGATCTCATCCTGCTTGCCGTTGCCGTTCGGATCCTTTTCCTTGAACGCTTTCAGAACGGTGTACCATTCATCCAAGGTAGTCGGTTCCTTCAGCCCCAATTTATCGAGCCAGTCTTTGCGGATGAGCCAGCCGAACGGATCGGATATGCCGGTGCCGCTTACGTCGTTGGTCAGCGTGTAGATTTTGCCGTCTGGTGCTGTGAGCAGCTTCTTGATGTTCGGATAGGTCTCGAAGTATTTCTTGATGTTCGGAGCATGTTTGTCGATCAGGTCGTTCAATGGAATGATGAGGCCGTCCTCGGCTGCTGTGACCGGATCGCTTGGCAGCTGGAAGATGTCAGGCAGTTCCGTTGCCGCCGCCATGCGGATGTTCATGCTTTGGTTGTACTGGGCGGAAGGCGTTACATCCCATTTGATTTTTACGCCGGTACGTTTCTCAATTTCAGCCCATACCGGCAAGTTTTGCGTGTAGCTTTTTGGCGCATACGGGTTGTCAGGTACACCGATGGACAGCGTGACGGAGCCCTCCTTCACGATCGGCATCGGGTTGGATGCGGCGGAAGCCGTCGGCTTTGCGCTCTCGCTTGGTGTCGTTGTATTGTTCCCTTCATTCCCTGAGCTGCCGCATGCCGACAGAACTCCAGTTAGCAGCACCACACTTGCCGTCGCCAGCGCCACTTTTTTCTTTTTAGGCATGTACTTAAACCTCCCTAAATGATGTTTGAGGGTAGATCCTGCATGCTGTGATACAGGAAAGCGCTCTCAGGGTTATTATTCAACATTTCGGAAGCAATAAAAATGATCCAAATCCGCTATCTGGTACAGTAAAGTGACAACCTGCATGGGTGATGGTATAAAAACCGTACTTATGGTTTAAAAAGCAGCAATTCGTATCGGTTAGGCTAGAAATTCCCACATGCGCTCGTAGATTTCATAGCGGGTCGGCTCGTGCTGAATGCTCCGCAAAATGTCCTGCGCAATTTCCGGCATAAGCGCCCTGCGGCACTCAAAGGTGCTGCCTGCAATATGCGGCGTGATGAGCACATTATCGAGCCGAAACAGCGGATGCTTCGGGTCCGGCGCTTCCTTGCGCAGGACATCAAGAGCAGCATAGAACCGTCCGGTTTGCAGCTCGGCGATCAGCGCCTCTTCATCCAGCACGAGTCCGCGCGAGGAATTGATCAAGACGGCACCGTCGGGAATGGAACGGATCAGATCGGCATGGATCATGTTCTCCGTCGACTGGAGGGACGGCGCATGGATCGAGATGATCGAACAGCGCATCACGTCCTCCAGCGTTGCCAGCTTCACGCCGAGCTTCAGTGCGTTCTCCTCGCTCAGGAACGGATCATAGAGCAGCACATTCGGACGGAACGGCGCCAGCAATTGCAGGAACGCGCGGGCCGTCGAGCTGGCGGACACGATCCCGATGGTCGCGCCGGTCAACTCGTGCCCGATGAATTGCGGGCCGACCTCCCACCAGCCGCCTTGCTGTGCGGCTTTGCTGACCTGCGGGATGCGGCGCAGCATGGCGAGCAGCACGGTCATGCAATATTCGCCCACGCTGAGCGCCAGCCGCGGCGCGCCTGAGAACACTTTTCTATTATGGTCAAATACGGAACGCGGCATGAAGCCTTTCACCGAGCCGGCGGCATGTCCTACATACCGCAGCTTGTCCGCCTTCTGCAGCATCTCCTCCGTCAGCTTCGGAGAGCCCCAGCTCGTCAGGATGACTTCGGCGTCTTCCATCATTTGGTGCAGCTGCTCCGGCGTGTAGTTCTCGTTCTGCTCGTTCCATACCGCATCGAAATGCTCGTCGATCCACTTCATCGTTTCCTCGGAGCAAACCTTGTCCAGTGCGGCGCCGAACGGCAAAATATACGTTTTTGGTTTCGTAGTCATATGGAGTTCCCCTTCCCAGTGCTGGAATAAGGATCATCATAAGACCAACATTTTTCTATGTCAATCGAGCGAAACCTCTTCGGCAAGGGAGAGCGGCAGGAGGGGATAAATGTCGGAAAAGAATACTTTTCCGAAAAAAATAGCCGCCCTTCCGGATGTAGGATCCAGAATAGACGGCGCCACATGGCAACCTAAAAATTAGTTTATTCCCCGTTTCCGTTTCCTTCCGCGATCCCCTTACACTCCACCAGCCGCGCCGGCAGTTCGCCGACCAGCGACGACGCCTCTTCCAATTTTCGTTCCTGCAATAGTTCAATTAACGCTTCACAAATGACATGCATTGGTTCAAAATGGATAGTAAGCGCCACTCCCTTCATCGCATGCACATGCGAGTAGATGGACTCGGCTGCGGCGGCCCGTTCTACGCGCCCGGCCAGCCATTCGGCGTATGCAGCTTGCACGGCTGCGATCCGGGGAGCGGCATCAGCCAAATACATGCGTTGGGACTGTTCGATTATCCGTTTCATCTTCTGGTTGAACTCCGGATTTTGCATCGGTCGTTGCCTCCCTGTACCCACTCTCCCGCGAGAAAGGAAAGTCTATGAAACCTATTTTACAAAAAATTGCCGTGATTGACGATAGTTCGCCGTTCCGATGGCTCGTCAAAAACATCCTGGAAATGCAAGAGTATGATGTGCATCTGTTCGAAGAAGCCGAGCTGTTCTTCAAAGAGAAATGGACGCCGCCCGGCTACCACCTGATCATCGTCGATTTGAATTTGCCAGGGATGAACGGCGTAAGCGCGGTCGAGAACATCAAACAATCGCCGCTCACGGCATCGGTGCCGGTTTTGTTCGTCACCGGCGATGCCAGCCGGAACAACCTCACCGAAGCGGTGCGCGCGGGCGTAAACGATTTCATCTCGAAGCCGATCGACCCCGCCTTGTTCCTCGAGCGCGTCAACAAGCTGCTCGGCCTCAAGCCGTAAGCAGCTTGCTCCCCGCTTACGCTTTCACTCCGCCTGCTGCGCCACGCCGGTGCTGACGCTCGCAGGCGCCGCAGCCGGGGCTGTCGGCGGTGTGTCCTCCTGCTTGCGTTTGCCGCTTCGGAGCGTCACTTCCTTGAGGAAGAACGATAAGATAAGCGCGCCGGCGACGATAAACGCGCCGGTCAGGAATACCCCCGACAGCGCATACCCCAGCGATTCATGCAGCTGGGCTACAATCTCCCGGAACGTCGCCTGCAGCGATTCCGGCAGCGCCAGCCGGAGCTGCTCCAGCTTCGGCGGATCGAGCAGCAGCTGCGGGTCCTGGAGCGCCTGCAGCTTCTCCGCCGTCTCCGGCGGCATCGACGCGGACGCTCCATCGCCTGCGGTTGCCGCCAACTCCTTCATTTTGACCCCAATCCGATGCCCCAGAACCGTCCCCATGATCGAGACGCCGATCGTGCCTCCGAGCGAGCGGAACAACTGCGACGACGCCGTAGCTACGCCCAGCAAGCGGGGTTCGGCCGAGTTCTGCACCGTCAGCGTGAACACCGGCATCCCGAATCCGACGCCGCCGCCTACCAGAATGAGCAGCAGCACCGTGAGCCATACCGGAGTATCCCCGGTCATGAACGACATCGACAGCAGGCCGACCGTCATCATCACCATCCCCAGTATCGCGATCCCCTTATACTTGCCCGTCCGGGAAATCCATTGGCCCCCGAGCGCGCTCATGATCACCAAGCTTAGCGTCATGGGCATCGTCACGAATCCCGAATGCGTAGCGGTCATTCCTTTTACCCCTTGCACGTAGAACGGAACGAACATGACCGCCCCGAACATGCCGGAGCCCATCAGGAAACCCGCCGCATTCGAGAGCGTAAACGCCGGAATACGGAACAAGCCGATCGGCAGCACCGGGTTCGACACGCGCCGTTCCACCAAGACGAACAGCATCAACGCCGCCACAGCGGCTACGAATAACCCTGCAATTTCGACCGAGCCCCACTCATACTTCGTCCCCGCCCACGAGAACGCAAGCAGCATCGGCACGATCGTCAGCGTCAGGCATATTGAGCCGACATAGTCGATCGGCGCCTTTTCCTTGCGCGGCACTTGCGGGAACAGCCACCAAATCAGACCCATCGCGATCAAACCGACGGGAAGGAACACCCAGAACACCCAATGCCATTCGTAATGATCGACGATATAGCCGCCCAGCGTCGGGCCGAACACACTCGCGAGACCGAATGAGGCGCTCATCAGCCCCTGCCAGCGACCTCGCTCCCGCGGCGCGAACAAGTCCCCGATCGAGGCGAACGCCGTCGACATGATCATCCCGGCTCCGAAGCCTTGAATGCCGCGATAGACGATCAATTGGATGATCGACGCGGACGTGCCGGACAAGAACGAGCCGAGGATGAAGATGGAGATGCCGATCAGGATGAACGGCTTGCGGCCGTACATGTCGGACAGCTTGCCGACCAGAATCGTCGTGACGCTGGAGGTCAGCATGTAGATGGTGAACACCCAGCTGTAATACTCCAGGCCGCCGAGCTCCGCGATAATGCGCGGCAACGCCGTACCGACGATCGTCTGATTGAGTGCCGCGAACAGCATCGCCGCCATGATCGAGATCATGATCGTTACTTTGGTGCGATGATCCAGGTGTTCCATTCAATCGCCTCCCAGGGGCTCATCTTTATGCGATTCGTAAATCGATAAAATGTCGCGGTAAATGCGGGTCAAATGGCGAATATCATCGGCGGGCAAATCTTTGAAAAACAGCTTGCGAATGTTGAGCCGGGTTTCCCTTACGGTCTCAAGCGTCTTCCGGCCATGCTCGGTAATCGCCAGAAACACGACGCGGCGGTCTTCGTCCGTGCGAATGCGCTCCGCGAGCCCGGCTGCGATCAGCTTATCCGACAGCCCGGTCACCGCCCCGGCGGTAACCCCGAGCGCTTCGGCCAAACCCGAGCTTTTCTGCGGGCCTTCGGATTCCAGCTTCTCCAGCATGTAAACCTGCGAGCCATTGAGCGGATGGGCGAGCAGCTTGTTCCACTCGATCGCCATCCGGCGGTTGACCTGTCTGTAAATATTTTCGAATTCAATGAGCTCCTGATGATCCAGCTCCATGAACGTGGCTTCACTCCTTTATCGCAAAACGGTTTAGTCAGCCAATGGTTTAGTTACTAAACAATTGTGATTATAGTCCTCCTCGTAACAATTATCAACAGGGATTAAGAAAAAGAACCGTCCTCACGGATGGTCCTCTAAGACAGAAGTTCAGTTGATTGCTGCATGGAACTAGAACCGAATTTCCCGGAACGTATGCGTCGCCGCCGATTCGTTGGCCTTCAAGCACAGCAAGGCGCTCAGCAGCCCGCCTTCCAGCGGACTGATGGAGGAGGCGTTGCCCTTCACGATATCGCCAAAGTTTCGAGCGAGCACGGAATCGCCGCCGAAATGATCGTCGCCTGCCTGGAATTCATACGTTTCCACCCGCGGGGTATGGTGCATGAACACTTTGACCTCGGACTTCATGAAATCGAACTCGATCGTACCTTTATACCCCAAGAATCGCGCCCCGCGAGCGCCGGCTCCACGACGGGCGAAGAAATTTTGCGAATACGACACATGCATGCCGCTCTCGTATTGGATCAAGGCGCTGCCGGAATCCTCATTGCCCGTATCCTCGGCGAAGCAGCAATGCTGCCACGATTTGCTCAGGTGCGGGTTCGTGCTCACGTAGGGGCTCTCGAGACAAGTGCGGTTCTCATCGCAATCGACGCATTTCAGTCCGGCCGGCTTCGTACCCTTGAAAATTTGTTTGGATTTCATCGCGCTGATGACGTTCGGCTCCATGCCCAGCACATGCTGGATGTAATCGAAATCGTGAGTCGCCTTCTGCAGGAACAAGCCGCCGGTCTCCGCTTCGTCGCGGTACCAGTTCTGATAGTACACATTGCCGTATGGCACGTTATTGACCGCTTGTACATGCTCGATCGTGCCGATTTTGCCGGAGTCGACGATTTCCTTGATAAACTGGACGATCGTAGTGACGCGCAGCGGGAAAGAGACGACGACTTGCGTGTTCGAAGCTTCGTAGCCGGCTTTCAACCGGAGCAGATCATCCATCGTAGTGGATACCGGCTTCTCCAGGAACAGCGGGATTCCGCTCGGCAGCACCTTAAGCGCCATATCCGTATGGAGCGAGCAGCGAGTCCCGATCATGATGCCGTCCAGCTCTTCGGCGCTCAGCATCTCTTCCGGCGTATCGTAAATGTGCACACCGCCGTTGCCGCGGGCTTCCTGGTTTTCCCGAATCGCATTCTGGCGCACATCTACGATCGCCGACAGCTTCGCTTCCGGATGCTGCTTCTGCAGCTCGTTCATCACATGCGATATTCTCGATCCATATCCGATAACACCGATATTCATCTCGTAAAGCCCCCCATGTTAGTTGACGCCCCGCCCGTCTTGGCAGCGCATCCATTTTGCCTTCATTATAGGACGGACCCGCTTCGTTGGCTTTGTCTCGGAAGCCAGACAATTTGTCATATCGGCCGGAATGTGCTTTCCATATCGGACGGCAGCCAGTATGATGGATACAGGAGAACTTTCGGACTGGAGGCCGGTTTCGCATGGAGCATCTGAGA
This sequence comes from Paenibacillus koleovorans NBRC 103111, assembly GCF_004000845.1. GTDB lineage: Bacteria > Bacillota > Bacilli > Paenibacillales > NBRC-103111 > Paenibacillus_AA > Paenibacillus_AA koleovorans. Next base: position 45,192 of record NZ_BIMA01000005.1, on the reverse strand, counting down.
ACCAAACTGACGCCGACGATCGTCATCAACAAGCTGATCACGATGTTTTATTTCGAATTTGGCAAAGGGTACGTGTTCCGCGGCGAAAAGCACAACTTTTGGGAATTTCTGTATGTAGACAAAGGGGAAATCGAAGTCGTCGCCGACACCGACCGGTACTGGCTGAAGCAGGGGAGCATCATTTTTCACAAGCCGAACGAATTCCATAGCTTCTATGCCCGCCAAGGGACGGCGCCTAGCGTCATCGTTATGACGTTCGACTGCCATTCCCGCGCGATGAAGCGGTTCGAGAATCAAGTCATCGCCTTGAACGACGAGGAGCGCAACATGCTGGCGAACGTGGTGAAGGAAGGGATGAATGCATTCGAGTTTCCGTTCAAATATCCGATCTACCGTCGCAAGGATGCGCCGATCGGCAGCGAGCAGCTGCTCCAGTGCTACTTGACGGCATTTCTCATCCGGTTGCTGCGCAAGAACGAGTTTCAGCCTTTCAAAACCGCTTTGGGGGCGAGCGAGCTCGGGCTGGCGGACGGGGACTGGGGAAAGGAACGGGTCGGTGTACGGGAGCTGGAGCTGTCTACGGCCGTGAAGGAAAAGAGCGGCGCCCAGCTGGCCAGCCTGGTGACACGGTACATGACCGAGCGGCTCGATCAGAATTTGACGCTGGACGAGATCAGCGAAGCGCTTCACATCGCGAAGACGCGGCTCAAGGAAGCGTTCAAGAAGGAAACCGGCCAGACGATCATGGACACGTTCGCGCGGATGAAGATTCAGCGGGCCAAGGAGCTGATCCGCGAGGACAACAGCAACTTCACGGAAATCGCCCGCACGCTCGGGTACAGCAGCCTTCACTATTTCTCGAAGACGTTCAAAAGAGCGACAGGCTCCAACCCTAGCGAATATGCCCGGACGGTGAAAGCTCGCGTCATGGCATCCAGAGTGAAAGCTGGATCGTAGAATCGCAGCGCCTATTTTTCAAGTAAATTCCTCATAGACACTTTATATTCCTTGACAGGAATATTCTATTTAGAGTATATTCGAATAGAGAGGTGATTCGTCCTATGATTCAGAGCGATGTGTCGATCCCGCCATGAAAACAACAACGCTAAGCGCTCTATCCGAGCCGAACCGCCTGCTCATCGTCGAACTGCTGCGGAACGGACCGCTCTCCGTAGGCGAAATCGCCGACCGTCTTAAGTTCCAGCAACCGCAAGCGTCCAAGCATCTGAAGGTGCTGGCCGACGCCGGCCTCGTCGAGGTGAGCAGGATCGCCCAGCGGCGCATTTATCAGCTAAGGCCCGAGCCTCTCCAGGAGCTGGATGCGTGGCTGAATAAGTTCCGCAATGAGTGGGACGATAAGTTCGACGGATTGTCCGAGTACTTGGCAGAGCTGCAGAAGGGCGAGCGAAAGCCCGACCGCTTGTGAGGAGTCGGCTTGCCGCCTAGCCGGCCAATGAAAAAACGCCCAAGCTCGGGCGTTTTTTTGTACGTTTAGTTGGACTCCGGCGGGATAGCGGCTGCAGGCGCTTGCGCCGGCTTCGATGGTGCAGCCGGCGTCGGTGAAGGCAGTGCTTGCGCTCCGCCGCCGATTTTGCCGGTCAACCCCTGGATCAGCTTCTCCACATCGAGCCCCGACACGCTCTTCAGCATCTCCGGCGCCGTCGCCATCAGCGACGTGACGTAGTTGCTGACGCGCGCCGCGCCTTCGCCGTGGCCGGTGTCGACGATCGTCAGCTTGTCGATCGATTGCATCGGCTCGGCGATCTTGCCCGCCAGCTCCGGCAGCATCTTCATGACGATGTCGAGCACCGCGGCCTGACCGAACTTCTCGAACGCTTGGGCGAGCTTCTCCTTCGCCTCCGCTTCCGCCAGACCGCGCAGCCGGATGACCTCCGACTCAGCCGTCCCTTTCGCCCGCTCCGCATCGGCGATCGCGAGACCGTCGAGCCGCTTCTGCTCGGCATTCGCCTTCGCTTCCGCCTCGATCTTGTACTGCGTAGCATCCGCCTCGCGAATTCGACGCGCCTTATCGGCTTCCGCCGCCTGCTCGACGGCATAACGATCGGCGTCGGCCTTCTTCTTCACCTCGGCATCGTATTGCTTCTCGCGGCGAAGAATTTCCTTGGTCTCGAGATCGATCTCCCGTTCCTTGCGCACGATCTCGACCTTCATCTGCTCCTCGACAACGCTTTGCTTCGAGCGGGCTTCCTGGACGTGATACGCCTGGTCCGCCTCGGCCTTCGCCATATCCTGGTCCTTCTTGAAGGAAGCTACCTTCAGCTCCTTCTCGCGGTTCGCTTCGGCAATGTTCGTATCGCGCAGCAGCTCCGCCTTCTGCCCTTCTTCTTCGGCGCGCGCCTTCTGAATCCGCGCATCCCGAATCGCTTGGGCCTGGGCGATCTCCGCGTCCCGCTTCACCGCAGCGATCCGCGGCTTACCGAGCGCATCAAGATAGCCTTGTTTGTCGCGAACGTCCTTGATCGTGAACGAGACGATCTGCAGCCCCATCTTCTTCAGATCCTTGGCTGCGACGCCTTGCACCTCTTGCGCGAACTTGTCGCGGTTCCGGTACACTTCCTCGACAGTCATCGTTCCGAGAATCGCCCGCAGATGGCCCTCCAGCACCTCCTGCGCCTCGCTTCGAAGCGCCTCCGGCGGCTTGCCCATGTACTGCTCCGCAGCCGTCGCTACGTCCTCGACGGACCCGCCGATCTTGATGATCGCAACGCCGTCCGCCATGACCGGCACGCCCTGCTCCGTATACACCTCCGGCGTGGAAACGTCCAGCTTGTGCGAGAGCAGGGACAGAAACTCCGCCTTCTGGAAGATCGGCAAGATAAACGCGCCTCCGCCTCGCACGATCTTGATCCGGCGGCCCGATTCGTCGATCAAGGCGTTCTTGCTGCCGAGAAAAGTCCCGGTCACGATCATCGCCTGATCCGGACTGACCGTCTTGTATCGGGCCCAGAACGCCAAGCCCAACACAATAATTACGCCTACTACAAGGGATGGAATCAATAAGTACTCCGGTATCATCTCTACGAATTCTCCTCTCTCTGTTTCGCATTCGTTTCTCTGTTGCTTGCCCTTCTACTCCAATCGGGAGACGTACAGCGTGTCGTCCTTCACTTCCACGACTACGATGCGCTCGCCAGAACGGAATTCTTGCCCGTCGAAGCTCGCCGCGATCTGATTCGTATTGGCCGCTCCCACACGAACGAGCACTTCGCCGTAACCTCTGGCCGGAATCGGCACCAGCACTTCCCCGATTTTACCCGTCAAGTCGTGGATGGAGAACCCGGTGGAGTTCTCGCTGTTCATCATCGGACGCACATAGAACACGTAGACGCTCCAGCCTATGACGAGCGATGCCAGGATCGCCACCGCGATGTCCCATATCGCCGCCCAGACGTAGTAATGCTCGAGCATAAGGCCTGCACCGCCGAAGACGGTGATGACCGACCCGATCACCATCGGCTGCAGAAACCGCAACCCGTCCAGCGACATGAAATCTAGCGCTCCGTGCACGGCATTGCTGACCATATCCCCAAACACGACCGTGACAAGGGCGAGCAAGATACCGCCGCTCAAGCACATCCAGTAAATCGGCTCCATGCCTCTCCTCCATATCGTGCCAGTTGTTAACAAGGTTGCCTAATCCTATATACGCCCGGCAAGAAACAAAGTTTCACTTTAGCAGCGATTTGGTTGTATATTCCTGTTCATGTATTCAAATACCATTGGGCCTGCAGCCGAAAAGCTCTCGCGTACTCCCCCTCCCGAAGCATTAGCTCCTCATGGCTGCCCTGCTCGACGAGCACTCCGTCCTTCATGACGAAAATCCGGTCCGCCAGCCGGCAAATGCCCAGCCGGTGCGAGACGATCAGGCTCGTTCTGCCCTCGCTCAGCCGCAGGAACCGCTCGAATACGGCCACCTCGGCCGCCGGATCCATCGAGGCCGTCGGTTCGTCCAGAGCGATGACGGATGCGTCGCGAAAAAACGCGCGGCTAAGCGCAAGCTTCTGCCACTGCCCGTACGACAGCTCGCGGCCGCCTTCGAACAGAGCGCCGAGCTCGGCGTCGTATCCGCCCCGGAGATCGGCGATTACCTCATCAGCCCCGCCTCTGGCAGCGGCCAGCTCCATCGCCGCCACGTCCTCCATCCGTTCCATACGGCCAAAGCCGATATTTTCCCGGACGGTGAATTGATAACGGACGAAATCCTGGAATACCGCGCTCACATGTCCGCGCAGTTCAGCCGGCGACAGCTCCTTCAGATCGACATTGTCATACAAGATGCGGCCCGAGTCAGGCGAGTACAACCCAAGCAGGCATTTGACCAAAGTCGACTTGCCGCTTCCGTTCTCGCCGACGATCGCAATCGTTTCACCCGGCCGGATCGTAAAATTCAATTCGCGCAGCGCCGGTTTCTCCATGCCTGCATAGGCGAATGTCAGCCCTTCCGCCCGAATGCCGCTGCGCATGGGGATCGGCACCGGAATCGGGAGCTCAGGAGCAGACTCCTCCTCCATTTGAAGAAAGGCGAACAGATCGGCTGCAGTGAGCGTGTTCTCGTACAAGGTCGAGATTCCTCCGGCCATCATCTGGACGTTCTGCTGCGCGGAGGTGAGCGCCTGGATCAGCGCGGCCACCGTTCCGATCGTAATCGTCCCGGCGGACAGCCCGAACCACAGGAACAGCATGACGATTCCGAAGGGCATCACCGCCCCCAGCCCTTTAACGGCAACTTGCGTCCACGCGGCACGGCGATCAAGCTTGGCTTGAAGCGCGGCGTCCTGCCAGAAAATCCGGCGCCACCGTTCCGTAAAATACGTCTGCAGGTCAAACAGCCTAAGCTCCTTGGCCGTCTCGCGGTCGGTCATCAAGCCGAACGAGTAGCCGATCCGGCGCACATTCGGCGTTTGCGCGCGCATCAGCTGATACCGCGAATGACCGATTCGCATATTGGCGAACACCGTCGTACCCATGAACAGGAGCAGACACCCGATCAGCGACCAGTGAAAGCCGGCCAAGACGGCGAGCAGCGCCGCCATGGACAGGACATCCTGCAGCAGCTGCAGCTGCGCCTCCAGCAGATGAAGCAGCGAGTAGTTGTTGGAGGCTCGCTTCAGCAAATCGTACGTAGACGCGTTATCGAAAAACGAAAGCGGCAGCTTGGTCGATTTGGCGGCAATTTTGCCGTCGATCAGCATCTTGAAGTGACGCTTCAGCTGCTCCTTCCATACCTGCTGTACGGAATGGGCGATGATGCCCGCCAGCGCCAATCCGATCTGGAGCGCCACGATCGACATAACCCGCTGCAGCTGTCCGCCTCCCTGCTCGACGGCGAGCGCGACCGCGTCGAAGAACCACTTGGTCGCGACGATCTGCATTGCCGGCAGCGCGGCCTGCACGAGCCGGAGCGCAAGCGTCAATAGCAGCAACGTACGATTCGCCTGCCAGATCAACGGAAAGATCCGAATCAGCGTTCGCATCAGCTGCGACGGCCGCACCTTGCCCGTGCCGGCGGCAGCGCCTGCCGGGGTCCTCGCGGGAGCATTCATGGCTGGCCTCCTTCCTTGATTCTATAATGAAAGCCGGAACGCCAAACAAAGAGGCTCCTTTCGGAACCTCTTTGCCGGGCAGTCATTTGTTCAACTAGTACGTGCAAGGACAATCGCATACCCAGTCTCCCAGACAGTTGTCGAAATACCAGTAGTAGGCGACCCCATTGATCGGATCGTTGTCGCACATCGAGTAATACGTGCAAACGCCGCAGATGGATGGATGATTGCAAGCCATTAATATCACCTCCTTTCCGTAGTATCGGTCGTGCTTTTGCCCAAGTTGGCAATGTCGTCCTCGGAGCCTACCGCTCCTTTCGCAACCACCCTTCCTTCCTTGTCGATCCAATAGCAGTAAGGATAAGTCGTTGTCCGATACTGCAGCTCCTTCTGATGAACGATGTTCGACCTGTGCAAGGAGTTTTCGTTGATTTTCTCGCTGACGTCCTCGCTTCGGCCCAGAATCCAGACGATGACCTGATAGTCCGGATACAGAACAGGAAGCTTGCGGATAACCGAATACAGCGGCTGGCAGGACTTGCAGGTCACCGAGAGAAAGAGCAGAATTGCCCCCTGCTTGTCCGGCGGTACGACAGCGATCTCCTCTCCATAGAACGAGGTCATGCGCTGCTCGGGAAACGGCTTCTGGAGAGGCAGACCGTGATCGCCCGGCGTATCCGGCTTTCTCGGCGGCCTCCGGCTGTTCAGCATGTAAATGACGGTCCAGGCGAGAGCGAGTACGAGCAGCCATAGAAACACATAAGAAACGGACATCGAATCAAGCTTCATCCGCGCTCACCCCTTCCTGCCGCCGGCTTGCATTTTGGCCATAAACGTATAGTGACCGTACACGGCGCTGCCCAATGCATATAAGGTGAACAGGCCGGCGGCGGTCACCAGGCCGAGAGTCCAGTCCATCGGCGACGCCGAGGCGAGAGCATCCGACTCCCCGGCCGCCAATAGATAGATGTCGAGCGCCCCCAATACGGCGATATGCGCCAGCGTCTTCTTCCCCAAGTAGCCGGGAAGCAGGTTGCCGAAGCAGTTGCAAGTCACGTTTGCCCGGCTCTTCATGACAAGGCCGACGGCAGCGGCGAACAAAACGAGGAGCGCGAGCAGCAGCCATGCTCCCAGCAAGCTCCAGGGGCCAAGCACTAAAATGCATGCCGCCGCAAGCTCCAGCACGGGGATAAGCACCGCAAGCGCACCGCGAAGACCGGCCGGCACTTGCAGCATTGTAAGCGTTTGCCAAAACGATTGCCAAGCGGTGAGCTTGGCCGCGCCGGCAAGCGCGAACAAAAAAGCGAGAAACAGTTGAATCCATCCGGATAAGCTCATCATTCACCACCAGTTCATTTAATGTAAACGCTTCAAAGCAACTATATCACGAAGTCGAAAGGGTCAGAGACACCAAATTTGCTAAGTTTTAGGAGTCGTTCGTACAATTTTGCTCACTTTTGACATGCCGCGCATTGTAGTATACTGGAAAGCATGCAGCGACATGTGGAAAAGAACGGAGGTACGGGCATGTCCCTTCTGGTTCGAACTTATACAAGCGATGACTTCGAGGCGCTGCTCGACATTCAGCGCGAGGCGTTTCCGCCGCCTTTTCCCGAAGAGCTATGGTGGAGAAAGGAGCAGGTCGCCGCTCATGTACGGACGTTCCCGGACGGAGCCATGATCGCCTATTGCGACGGAGTGCCGGCCGGCTCGGCCACCTCGCTCCTCGTCCGGTATACGGGACAACCCCACACTTGGGAAGAGGTGTCCGACCGCGGCTATATCGCCGGCAGCCATGAGCCTGACGGCGACAGCCTGTACGGGATCGACGTATGCGTACGTCCCGCGTTTCGCGGGCGCGGAGTCGCTCAGGCGCTCTATGAGGCGCGGAAGCAGCTCGTCGTCCGGCTTGGGCTCCGGCGTTTTATGGCGGGCTGCCGCATTCCCGGATTTCACGCGGTCGCCGATCAGCTGAGCGTGGAGAGTTATGTCCGCGAAGTGGCCGAAGGCAAACGCCGCGACCTCGTGCTCAGCTTCATGCTGAAGCAAGGGATGCGGCCGCTGCAGGTGCTGGAGCATTACTTGGAGGACGAAGAATCGCTCCATTACGGCGTTCTCGTGGAATGGCCCAACACGGAAACAAAACTGATCGCGAGAGGAAACCTATGGGCAAACAACCGAAACTGAAGCAGCAGAAGACCAGCACCGTCTCCGCCGTCCAATTCACAATCGGACCGCTGCAGAGTGAGAGCGCATTTTGGACAAAAGTCCGCACCTACATTAGCAGAGCCTGTTATCTCGGATCCCGTCTAATCGTATTCCCCGAATACTTGACCGGTCAGCTACTCTCTCTGCATCCGCCTGCGACGAACGCGGAAGCCTGCGAGATCATGCACGGTTATACGGAGACGTACAAACGGCAATTCGCCGGGTGGAGCCGGGAAACCGGGATGATGATTCTGGCCGGTACGCACATCCACCGGGAAGGCGCTCCCACTAACGACGGTTCTGCGCTCCACTATTACAACGAGGCGTTCCTGTTCCTGCCTGACGGAAGGCTGCATCGGCACAAAAAAGTCCACCTGACGCCGGAGGAGCAGCGCACATGGCCGCTTCTGGCAGGGGACCGGTTCGAGACGATCGATACCCCGCTCGGACGTGTGGGGATCCAAATTTGTTATGACATCGAATTCCCGGAAGGCGTCCGCCTGCAGGCGGATCAAGGCGCCGAGCTGATCCTGTGTCCTTCCTACACCGACGCCGCTGCCGGCTATTACCGCGTTCGCCATTGCAGCCAGGCCCGTGCCGTCGAGAACCAGCTGTATGTCGCACTGAGCGGGCTCGTAGGGCAAATGCCGGGTGTTGCGCAGGTTGACGAAGGCTATTGCCAAGCGGGCATCTTCGCGCCGTGCGACCGCCCTTTCCCACCGAACGGCGTGCTCGCCCAAGGGCCGGTCAACCGAAGCGGACTCGCTACCGCAGCAGCCGACCTCGAGAAGCTGCGCTACAATCGCACGGAAGGCGCTGTAGCCCCCTTTTACGATCGCCGACCGGAGCTGTACCGCCAAGCCGCAGCTGCCCATACCAGTCAATGACGGCAATCTGTGTTACGTAGTTTTCCTTTGCACGAAATAAGCGATTAAATGATGCACCGCGACCTTCAGCACCGCGAGGCACGGCACCGCCAGAATGAGCCCGACGACGCCGGCCAGCTCCCCCCCAACCAGTAGCGCGAAAATAATCGCCATCGGATGCAGGTGCAGGGAGCGGCCGACGACTTGCGGCGAGATGACGTTCCCTTCGAGAATTTGGCAGAGAAGATTGACGATCGCCACGAGCACGACCATTTTCAGCGAAATCGTCGTCGCCATAATAATGGCCGGTGCCGCGCCGAAGAACGGCCCCATATAGGGGATAATGTTGAACACCGCCACAATGCTTGCGAGCAGCAGCGCATAAGGCATATCGATGATCCAGTAGCCGATGTAGGCGAGCAGCCCGATCATCACGCACACGATAAATTGCCCCCGCACATAGTGGCCGAGCGCCGTATCGATGTCTTTGACCAGCTTCACCGTGCTCTTGCGATGTTTGGCCGGCACGAACCGCAGTATCGCCCTCTCGAACAACTGAAAGTCCTTCAGCATATAGAACGCCAGGAATGGAACGATGAACGCTACCAGCATCAGGCTGATCGTCGAGCCGATCCCGCCCACCGCTTCCGACACCGTCCTCGAGAAATTGTCCTCCAGCTTCAATAGCGCCTTCTCCAGCCCTACCCTTACGCTCTCCGGAATGAGCCGATTGTCGTTCAGCCCGTCGTACAGCCCTTGCGCCCGCATCGTCAAATCCGGCATATGCTCGTTCAGCTCCCGCAGCTGCTTGATGAACATCGGGATCAGATTCATCAGTACGACGACGACACAAGCGATGAACACGATATAAATCAAGAGCACGGCCATCGTCCTCGGCACTTTGCGCGCGCTCAGCATATTCACGATCGGATTCAGCACGTAAGAGATGATGATGGCGATAAGAAACGGGGCCAGAACCGCTTTCAGAAATCCATAGGTGGCGGAGAGCATCGGCTTCAGCTGCTGCAGCAGGAACAGCGCCAGCAGTATGAGCAGCAAATAGGCCAGCCATGCGAACAGCCGGCTCTTGAGAATTTTATCCATGGAAGCTCACCCCTCTAGAACAGTATATGTACAACCCTCCCTTCTTCATTCAAGACAAAAAAAAGGACCCAGCCAATAAAGGCCGGGCGACAAGGGTTGAAGAAGTCCTGGGGTATGGTCGGACAGCTTCACGATAGGGAGTCCCGGCCAAGCCGGGATGGGTGGGTGAAGCGAATGGATCAGTCGAACTCATCCACACGCTCCACTCGAACGGCGCATATTTGAATCCCGCAATTGCCGACCGCGGGATGCAGAGCATCGTCGGTCAGACGGTTCACGGACCAGTCGCCATCCCAGTGGAACGGGACAAACCAAGTTGTCGGATGGATAGAATCGGTAATAATAATACTGGCGTATAGTTTATACGTATCAAGAGCAGCAGCCGTTTCAACCGACGGAGTGGAGCAATTGCGGTAGGCCGCGATTGTTTCGTGCAAACCTATCGCTTACCGAAGCTTGATAGTGTAAGTATAAGGGATGATTCAGTTTTATGTCAATAAATATAACATATAAATATGGAATTGGTTCAGAATAATTCAATAAATCGACAAAATCACGATTGTATGTTATATTTTCTACATTATCGTGTTATGTTTCGATTGGGGTATGTAAGAAAGGAGCCCTTCTCATGATCGATTGGCTGCGGGAAATCGGAAGAGGAAAACGCGGAATCAGGAGTCTTACATATACGGAAGCGGCAAATGCCGCCGCCGGCATTCTGGACGGCAAAGCTACACCCGCGCAGACAGCCGCGTTTTTGACCGCCCAGAAGCTCAAGCAAGAGACAACTGAGGAAATAATCGCATTCATCGATTCGCTGCGGAAACGGTCGCGCCTTCATCCGGTCGAAGGTTCGATCGATTGCGCCGGTCCTTTCTGCAGCCGTGGGCACTCGTTCCTCGCCACGCTGCCGACCGCCTTCGTGCTGGCCGCTTGCCGGCAGCCGGTTACGCTTCACAGCACCCCCTCCGCGCCGCCACATGCCGCCTCTGCGCTAGTCGGGGTGGTGGCCGCGCTTGGCATCGCGGTCGATGCCGTCCCGCAGGATCGCTGGATTGCTGCTGCGGATAGAAGCTGCTTCCTGTTCGTGCCTACCGAGCGCTGGTGCCCATCGCTCTCCGGCATCCGGGCGGTGCGCGAGGAGATCGGCATTCGCACGCTGTTCGATACGGCGGAGGAGCTGCTCCGCCCGTCCGACGCCCCTTATATGGCGATCGGCATACCGTCCGGCAGCGGCTCGGAGAAAGCAGCCGACTTGCTGAGCCGACTTGGCGTCCAGCGCGCCTTGATCGTCCAGAGTGCCGAAGGCTCGGAGGATGTGCCGGTCGATCGTCGGACACGCGTCGTCGTCCTGCGCGACGAAGTGAGCGACATCCACATCATCGACCCGCACACGTTCGGCCTGCACGCCGTCGTCCCGGCACCGCCCGCTTCCGGCTGGACCGCCGGCGCGCAGGCGCAGACGACGCTTGACGTGCTTGCCGGGCGTGCGGCGCCTGCCTACCGCAACGCCGTGCTGCTCAACAGCGCCATGCGACTCTGGATCGCTGATCGGACGGACACGATCGAGGAAGGGATCGAACACGCCAAGTCCGCGCTGGACAACGGGCTTGCCTGGAAGCACTATACGAAGTGGCGCGAGAAGCTCGAAGCCTAACCGCCTATATAAGCGAACAGTATACGATGCTGCCTATGAAAAGAATCGCACCGACGCAAACCAAAAAAACACCCGCTCCTGATCGCTCAGGCGGCGGGTGTTCTTTTGTTTCGTATTAGTTCGCGTGAACTTCCGGCATATCGTCTTCGAAGAACAAGTCGTCCAGCGAGCTGAGCGTACCGTCTTCCTCCACTTGATAGACCGACATTTTCTCGCCGTTCACGGTCAGTTCGATGAAGCAGCCCCAGCAATAAAATTGATGCGAGCCGATTTTACCGATATCTTTGGAGTTGCAGTTCGGGCATTTTAACATAAGATTTCACCTGATTTCACTGAAATGTTGGTACATCCTGCAGTTGGGTGTCGCAGTCGCCCGGGACGATGATGGCATCCGCTCCGATCGTCACGTCCTCCGGAGCGGGCAGCCATTTGCGCCCGTCTTTCCAATCTGCTAGCAACCCGTCCGATAACTCATAACCTACTATCTTTTTACCCCATTGTTCGCCGAAATAAACATCCTCCACCATGCCGAGATTCGTACCGTTCACGGTGATGATCGGTAGCCCCTTGAGCTTGGACGAGCCGTGCTCGAAGTAGCAGAGCTCCATCCCATCCTCCAGTGTTTGTACGGACTGGCCGTCCGGAATCGTCACGGCGTCCGCTCCGAAGGAGATGACATGGTCCCACTTGACATAGCGGGGGGCGGAGAACCAATGCTTCGTCTCGAGCAGCACACCTTGCAAGTTCCAGTCGCGGTCGATCAAGAAATCCTTGGCCGTCCCGATCTGCTTGCCTGTCTCGATCTCGATGACCGGCAATCCCATGATGTCCTGTGCTTTACGCAAGAGCGAATCCTCCTGAACCCTTTGCCTGGCAAAGTTGCTGACTAACACCCTATATATTGCACGCGTCACGGGACAATTATCCCGAGCTGTGAAGTTATCCTAGCGCATCTGTACGGTATCGGGGAAAGCTGTTCCAAAAGCCTGACACAAGATGTACAAAGCCTCGCCGGCTTCTATGGGCGGTAACCGTCCAATAAGGCTGATCGCGTCGCCGCCATACCTCCTTTCGCCTTAGTCAACTCGGATGATGATTCTATCTACTACGAACTCGCCGCAAAATGGTTCCAATTCGGCGGGAAACTTCTCGCATATGTGAAGGTTCGTTAGTCGTTCCCATACTGAACCGGATGGCGGAACCGGTCACTTCGTCCGGCAATTGCATGGCCTTAAGCACATGCGATACTTCCAGCGAGCCGGAGGTGCATGCCGAGCCGCTGGCGGCGGCGATCCCGTTCAAATCCAGATTCATCAGCATCGTATCCGTCGAAGCCCCGGGAAAGCTTACATTCAGGATTTGGGGCAATCGTTCGGTCGGATGGCCGTTCAGACGATAGTGCTCCGATCCAACCTCGGCGTTCAGTCCGGCGATCAGCTCTTCGCGCAGCTCCTCCAGCAGGCGAACGCGAATGTCGCGAGACTCGCCGGCCAGCCGCATCGCCTTGGCGAAGCCGACAATGCCCGGGACGTTCTCGGTGCCAGCCCGGCGTTTGCGTTCCTGGGAGCCGCCGTACAAGTGCGGAGCTATGTGCACGGCCTTGTGCGCGTATAAGCCGCCGACACCCTTCGGTCCGTAAATTTTGTGAGCGGAAAAGCTCATCAGATCGACCGGCAGCTCGTTCAGCCGAATCGGCAACGTCCCAAGCGCTTGCACCGCATCGACGTGAAATAAAACCCCACGTGAACGAGCCAGCTCACCAATCTCGACGATCGGCTGAACCGTCCCGACTTCGTTGTTTGCGTACATCACACTGATCAGAAACGTATCGGGCCGCAGAGAGGCTTGTACCTCCTCCACCGAAACCCGACCAGTCGCATCGACCGGCAAATAAGTCACTTCAAACCCCAGCTGTTCAAGCCGTTCGCAGGCATGCAGCACCGCATGATGCTCCACCTGCGTCGTCACGATATGGCGCTTCTCACCCGCACGGGAGGCGGCGCCGAACAAGGCGGTGTTGTCGCTCTCCGTTCCGCTGCCGGTAAACAGCCACTCGGACGGCGAGCATCCCAGCCATCCGGCGATCTCGTCGCGTGCCCGGCTCACGGCGATCCTCGCATCGCGGCCGTAAGCATGCAGACTGGACGGATTGCCGAACTGCAAAGTAAAGTAAGGCAGCATCGCTTCCAGCACTTCGGGATGAACCGGCGTAGTCGCCGCATGGTCCAAATAAATCATCGATTCATCCGTCCGCTAGATGTAGAACATGTAATTGCTGTTCTTGCCTTCGTCCTGATACGTGATCAAGCTGGATAAAGTCGTGGAATCCAGCACTTCGGCGATGCTGTCCTTGATGCGGATCCACAAATCCCGCTTGGCCGGGTCGTCCTCTTCGGTAAAATCGACCGGACTGATCGGCCCTTCCAGGACGCGGATCACGTCGCCGGACGAAATTTCCTCAGGGGACTTGGACAAAATATAGCCGCCATAAGCGCCGCGAATGCTCTTCACGAGCCCTGCGTTGCGCAGCGGTGCGATCAATTGCTCCAAATAATGCTCCGAGAGCTGATGCTTCTCGGCTATGCTCTTCAAGGAAGTCGGGCCTTCGCCGAAGCGGGAAGCCAACTCCATCATGATGGTAAGTCCATATCTGCCTTTTGTCGAAATCTTCAAGCAAGCACCTCATTCACAACTGCAATTCTGGTAAGACCGCCGGTTGTCCGGTCGACTCTATATCGTCTATTATGTCCATTCACTAGAAATGTTAAAAGATAAGAAGCATTACAATTTATATGTTAACATAGTTCCCAGCATTGTGGTATCCATATCCTTGACAAACTCATGAAAAGTTTTTCAAAAATCCGATCCGCTTTGTAGACATTATCAGTTGCCTGCACAATGCGAAATTTCATCTTAATTATGGTACAATAAATAGTCAGTCGGCCACTATCCGACAATGTATTCAAATTTGAAAGAGGCGTATTCCAAATGATGGACCATTCGAACGAAATCGATCGTTCTCATATACGAGTAGTTGTAGGCATGTCGGGCGGCGTCGACTCTTCGGTCACCGCTTTGTTGCTCAAGCAACAGGGCTATGACGTAATCGGGATATTCATGAAAAACTGGGATGACACCGACGAGTTCGGCCATTGTACCGCCGAAGAGGATGCGGAAGACGTCCGTCGCGTCTGTGCGCAGATCGGCATCCCGTTCTATACGGTGAACTTCGAGAAGGAATATATGGACAAAGTGTTCTCGTATTTCCTTGACGAGTATCGCAAGGGGCGCACCCCGAACCCGGACGTCATGTGCAACCGGGAAATCAAGTTCGGCGAGTTTCTGAACAAGGCGCTGGCGTTGGGTGCGGACTACATGGCAACGGGCCACTATGCGAGAGTCGAACCGATTGACGGCCAGTACCGATTACTGCGTGGAGTGGACGCAGGTAAAGATCAGACGTACTTCCTGAACGCGCTGAACCAGCAGCAGCTGTCGAAGGCGATGTTCCCGATCGGCCACCTGCCGAAGCCGGAAGTGCGTCGAATGGCACAGGAAGCCGGACTCGCTACTGCCGCGAAGAAAGACAGTACCGGCGTCTGCTTCATCGGCGAGCGCAACTTCAAGGAGTTTCTGAGCAGCTACTTGCCTGCGAAGCCTGGAGAAATGCGCACGCTGGACGGCACGGTGAAAGGGACGCACGATGGGCTCATGTATTACACGCTCGGCCAGCGCGGCGGTCTCGGCATCGGCGGCTCCGGCAGCGGCGAGCCTTGGTTCGTAGCGGGCAAGGACCTCGAGCGCAACATTCTCTACGTCGTGCAGGGCGAGAAACACCCGAGCCTGTATTCGGTCGGGCTTGAGGCAACGGATTTGAACTGGATCAGCCCTTCGCGGCCGGAGACGGGAGCGGCTGCGTTCAGGTGCACGGCGAAATTCCGCTATCGCCAGCCGGATCAGGGTGTCCGCATTCGCTTCACCGGGGACTCGACATGCGAAGTGATCTTCGACGAGCCGCAGAAGGCGGTAACGCCGGGGCAAGCGGTTGTGTTCTATGACGGCGACGTTTGTCTGGGCGGGGCGATCATCGATAAGGTGAAGCCGATGGCGCCAACTGCTGCGGCGGTGATGGGAGAAAAGCGCTAACCATTCGAATACACGTAGATGGGAGATAGGTGCGGTTACGTGAAATGCCAAATAAAGGTCTGCCTTAACGCTATTTGCTCCACATGCATGATCTACGAATAAAAAACGTTACGAAAAAACGTTATTCCGGTCAAATGGAGCGAAATCCGGCTGTTTAGGTCGAAATAACGCTATCCCATAACGCTATTCTTCCGAATTCTCTACAAGGCGAGCAAATAAGGTGTTTTCATAACGCTATTTTTTTGCGAACGAGCTATCACCTTATTTTTTTGTGGCTTTCGCCTGATAACGCGCTACGTCATCACCTTATCACATACAAAGGGGATGCCGACCGGTCATTTTTGACCGGATCGGCATCCCCTCTTTCATTTATGGGCCGGTGTACTCGACTGCGTACACTTTGCCGTCCAGGCCGCCGGCATAGACGGTCTGGTCATGCACCTCCGGAGTCGACCAGAGCACCCGCTCCGGGAAGCCGACGGCGTCGTACTTGAACAGGAGCGTACCGTTCGATGGATTATAGCCGGTTACCCGGCCCCGCTCGGCCACCCGGTACAGGATGCCGCTGTCGTACACAAGCGCACTGTCGATCTGGTATTCCTGAAGATCGGAATCCGTCGCGCCGGCACGCAGATCCTTGGACCAGACGAGGCTGCGCGTCGTCGCGTTGAACGCGTACAGGAACCGGCCGCCGTGCGCCGGGAAGAACACAAGCGTACCGTCCGTCGATCCGCCGCGGGCCGAGAAATCGGTGCCGATCGAATCGGTCCATGTGACCGCGCCGGTCGTCGGGTTCAGCGTGCTGAGATCGGTCGGCATCGGATTGATCGTCCACAGCTGGCCTCCGGCATAGATCGGCTCGACGTCGGCGACGACGAAGAGCGATTCGTCGGTGTTGGCGTTGCCCCTCCAGTACAAGCTGCCGTCGCTGATGTTGAGCGCATACCACACATATGTGTCGCGAACGTTGGCGTACAGCTTGCCGCTCTGGATGACCGGACGCTGCCGCATAAGGCCGTTCGTCTGGTAGCGCCACTTCAGGCTGCCGTCCGACAAGTTAACGGCGTAGATGTACTTGTCGCCGGAGCCGAAGTAGACAACGCCTGCGTCGACAACCGGATTGGAGATGACGCTACCGCCGGTCTCGTACGTCCATTTGACCGTGCCTGTCGTCGCATAGACTGCATGCAGCTTGTTGTCATTCGAGCCGATGAGCACGACATCGTCAGCCGGCGCGGCCAGGTTGACAACGGCAGGGGACGAAATAATCGCGCCGCCGGTCGTGTACGCCCATTTCTGCGTGCCGTTCGAATCGTTAATCGCGTACAGCTTGCCGTCCTCCGAGCCTACGTAGACGGTGCCGTTGTCATAAGTCGGCGGCGCCTGGATGAGGCCGCCCGTCTGGAACGTCCACTTCCTGTAGACATCCCCGCCCGTTCCGGTCCACAAATATTCTTTGTATTTTTTCCATACGCCGCCCTTCTCGTCCGTCATCTTGACCGCCACAAAATGGTACCCCTTCGGGAGCGCCGGAGACATACTGGATATGCTGACCGTCCCGGACCAGACGTTGCCTCCCCCTTTCGTCAGCGTCGTCCAGGAGCCGTAGTTGTCGATGTTCGCCTGCACCGAAGCTACACCATCCGGAGCGTCCGGGATAGACACGTTTACCGTAACATTGCCGTTCGTCGCCGCTACAGCGCTCGTAATGGAAACTTCAGGCTTGCGATAGTTGTTCATCGGGGCGGTCAAATACAGGCTGGAAGAGCCGTTCGAAGCGTCCCTGCGAGTGATCGTCAGCTTGTTCGGGGATATTTTGACCGTCGTATATTCTTGGTAATCCTTGATCTGGCCGATATAAACCCACGGAACACCGTTCTCCAGCTGATTGCCCCACCTGTGAAGATGTCCGCTCAGGAAAGCCACCACATTGTAGGATTCCACTAGATCGAGCAGCTCCGATTTGCCCGTTACATTGTTCTGGATCTCGAACGGATGATGGGCGAAGAAAATGACCGGCATGCCCGCCGGGATGCCCTGTAGATCGACCGCCAGCCAATCGAGCATCTTCTTGGAAAACTTCTCGTCCAGCTCGAGCGTCACCGTCGTATCCAGCAGTACAAAGTGGACGCCGCCGTAATTAAAGGAAGAGTATAGCGAGCCGATTCGGTCGGTGAAATCATCCTTGCCGTTGGAATTCCACCACCTCACATCGTGGTTGCCCGGCGTCGTATACACCGGACTGTCGATGAGAGCCATGTCGTCCTCGTATTGCGCGTATTGCGCATCGGTGCCGTGATCGGAAATGTCGCCGGTCACAACGGTGAAGGCGGGTTGAATCGTCGTATTAAGCTCATTGATAATGGCCAGGAAGTT
This sequence comes from Paenibacillus koleovorans NBRC 103111, assembly GCF_004000845.1. Lineage (GTDB taxonomy): Bacteria > Bacillota > Bacilli > Paenibacillales > NBRC-103111 > Paenibacillus_AA > Paenibacillus_AA koleovorans. The sequence continues at coordinate 27,271 of NZ_BIMA01000005.1, read as the reverse complement.
GTTGTGTCCGATCGGCTCGTGCACGTCGCTCAGTTGGGCGAAGGTGAAGGTTGAGACGTCTCCGGTTTCCACGATGAAGGAAAGTACGTCGGTCTGCCGGGTAAAGGAAGGATTCGTGGTAGCGGAGGAATTGTAGAGCCGGGCTTTCATTTTGCCTAATGAAGAAATGTACTTCTCGATCAAATCGGAATCGCGAATCGTAGCGAGAAATGTATCCGACCCGGCATCCGGCGTCTGCGTACGGACTACGTCCCAAGTGCTGTCCTGGTAGTTCCAGAAGGACAAGTACAAGTTGTTGGCGACCGCCGAGCTCGTGCTCGCCTTCGTGAACAGCGTCAGCGCTCGGACCTTCAGGCGATCGACGCCGGTTAGCGTCACCTCAGCGTTCCAAGCGATCTTGTTGTCGACGCTGCTCGACATGACCAGCCTGGAAGCGTCGATCTGCTCCAGACTGGCGGCATTGCCCGATGTGATCGAGCCGAATTCGGCGGTCACCGTGTCGGGCGCGAACGTCTTGGTCGTCGATGTGGCGCCGTAATAGACGGTCACGTTCAGCGCGTCCGCATCCCGCACAAAGCTGCCGCTGCCGGAGTTATAGAGCCGTACCTTCACGTCGTTGTGGGCGGAGACGAACTTCGCTATAAGCGTCGGATCGGATGTGGACCATTCCACCGTTCCGTAAGTCGTAGTCGAATCCGCGTCGTATACGGAATCCCAATTATCCGTCGCATAGTTCCATAGCGATATCCAGGTCGTGTTTGCGGCCGTCGAATATTTGCCGGAATACCGTACGACGAGCGTCTTGATGTCGGCAGCGGACTCCGCGAGCGTCAAGGTCGAGTACCAGGCCGCTTTGTTCGTCCCGTCGGACTGGACACTGAAATAAGATTTGTCGCGATCGGTCAGCTTCGCCGCCGTATTGGCGGAGATCGAGCCGTTCTCCAGCGTCGCCTGCTTCGCATCGTACGAAGCGGCGTACCAGTCGGACGGCGCGGCGGATTCCGTCACGACATTGAAGTAATCCCAATACCCGGTGAACGAGGCGCTGCGGCTGATCGAGACGCGCGTCTTGAGCACGTTCGTGCCGGAGATGTAGCCGGCGATCGTCGCCGCTGTGGCGGTGGCGTAGCTTGCGTCCGTATCCACCGTTCCGAGCGAGATGGTCTTCACGACGTCCCAGGCGGATGTGCCGTTGTTCCATAGCTCCAGTGTCGCCGTTCCGCCGCTCGCCGAAGCTTTGCCGTTCAGCGCCACTTGCAGGCTCTTCGTCGAGGTGCCGGATGTTTGCAGGGTGATGTCCGATGTAAAGACGACCTTGTGCACGCTCCCGGACAACGAAGAGGCGAATTGCATGTACTGCTGGTCGTTCTGGCTGAGCAGCGAGACGGTACCGGACGACAGCGTCCCGGTCGCCATCATCACGGAGCCGGGCACGAAGGAGCGCAGCGCCTGGGTGTAGGCGGTCAGCTCGCTCGCTTGCGCTTCGCGCGGAAACAAGGACCATGGAACTTGAAGCAGCCCGAGCGACATAATTAGCGTCAGCAATAGAACCCGTTTCTTCCAACGGTTGCTCTTCAACTTTCTCCCCTCCCAAGGAAAAATGATGAATCGTTATTCAAATGTCATACGCGTAAAGCTCCTTCACCACCTCCGATCCCGCAAAATGGACTTGCGCCTCCGATAAACAAGCGGCTTCCTCTTCCTCACACCATAAGTGGGTAAGCAGCAGCCTCCCCACATTCGCTTCCCGTGCGGCCCGGCCCGCCTGCCCCGCCGTCAAGTGCGGAATCGGCACCGGTCCTTCGACCGCCGTCGTCGCTTCGCACAAGAACGTGTCCGCTCCACGAGCGAAGTCGATCAAACCTTCGTGGAACACGGTGTCCCCGGAGTAGACCAGCTTCCTCCCATCCGCTTCCGCGGCGATAGCGAGACACGGGATCGAATGACGCATCGGCGAGAACCGGAACGTGATCCCGGCAGCTTCGACCACGTGGCTTGGGTCGATTTCGGTCATCTCGAACGCTTTGTCGTAGACGAGCCCTCGGTACACCTCCGCCGGCTCGGGAGGCAAATACACCTTCAACCGATGATCCATCGTGCCGAACGCTCGTTTCGTCTCGATCGCATATTTCAAAATGCGCAGGTCGCCTGCATGATCGTCATGCAGATGGGAAATGACGACCGCCTCCAAACGTTCGAGCGGGCAAAACGACTGCAGGCGGCTCATCACGCCGTTCCCGCAGTCGATCAGAACGAACTTGCCCGCCCGCTCCAGCAAATAGCCGGAGCAGGCGCCTCCTGCCGCCGGGAACGTCCCGTAGCGGCCTAACACGGTCAAACGCATCACGGCCTCACCACCCGGTAGCTGATCGCGGCGGCCGGTACAGGCAGCTGCAGCCATTCGGCTTGAACGGTGAATGGCGCTGGCGCTGCCTGAGCGGCGCCGCCTAGCTCGGCTCCGACGACGGTCGTTTCAGCGGATGCAGTCCCCTGCCGCGCCACTTCAAACACAGCCCCTTCGATACTGTCCAGGTTCGAAATAATGTACAGATTCCCGCCATCCGCCAGCTTCCAGCGCGCCACGTTGATCCCTTCCGACACCGCCCTTACGTCGTCGTTGTCCACATACACGCCGCTCTCTATATACGGCTGAAGCGCCGCCCGCAGCTCCACGGCCTGCAGCAGAAAACGCTGCATCGCCTCGTTCTCCGGCCCTTCGAAGCGGTACATCCCGATCCAGAACACGGAGCCGATCAGCATCGCCCGTGCGATGTCCCAGCGCAGCTTCCATTCGAGCGCGTCCCCTTCCAGCCCGCGGCGCGGATTCACCATGTTGACCTGGACGTATTCGGGGAACGTATATTTGTACAAGTTGTAGAACTCGTCGTAGTTCTCCCCGTTCCAGGTCAAATTGCCCCACACATAGCTGCCGTAGATGTCGCCGCAGTTCTCAATCATCAGGAAGCTGTCCGGGTTCATCCGCCTGATCTCCGGAAGCAGCTCGCGCAGCACCCGCAAGTAGCCGGTGTTGAACTCGCCGATGTCCCGATGCGAATGGCCGGCGTCATAGCAAGGATAAGGGTCCGCCGACCCGAGCTGATCGAGGTAGATGCCGGTCGCCCCGTAGCTGCGCACCATCCAGCGGCTCATGTCGAGCAAGTACTGCTGCCACTCGTCATGCGAAGGACAGGAGACGGTGAACTCCACCGGACCGTACGTCTCGTTCATGAAGGCTTGTGCATGATCCTTGATCGCCCATTTGTGGCCCAGCGTCGGGAAAAAATCATGGTCCTTGTCAAAAATGCGGGCGTTAATGTAGAAAGTGACAAACCCGCCGCCCTCATTGACCGCCTGGACGCCTTCATACAGCTCCCAAGGCGTGCCCAGCTCCATGTCCGGCTGGTATTCCGGGTAGTCGCGGTCGAAGCCCTTGCGATTCCAGGAGGCGATGAACATATGCTTCATCCCGTACTGCTCCAGGCCGGCTCGGAACATCGACGGAATATCAGCGAACCGGTTGGCGATATGATCCCCGCGTTTGAAGTTGTAGCACTGGTTCAGCACATACTCCTTGCCGAGAAAAGAAGGATTGACCGGCATCTCGATATGGCGGTCGATCCAGCCGCGGTAGCGCTTCGAGCCCCAGCGCCAGTCGCTTTCGGTGAGCGCGATGACGGACGGCCCGGAAGACCACGATTGGCCTTCGCCTATCACGGAATATTTGCGGAAGCCGAATCCCATCCAAGGCTGCTCCGGACCGCCGGTCTCGACCCGGAGGCCGGTAAGCGGGAATCGCTCGTCATGCGAGCCCAAGTACAGTCCGTTGTCTCGGTCGTACAAATACATCCAGGTCATGGAGGCGAGCCCGCAGTAATTGATCTCGCGGCTGTATATACCGTCCGGCTCCAGCACCGTTTCGGCGCGCCAGAAGCCGCGGTACTTGTCCGAAGCGTACTGGGCGACGGGATTGTCGGTTTTCTCGCCGGCGTGATGCGGATAGATGAGCGTGTCGTCGTCCCATCGTTCCCCGAGTCCAAGCCCCCGCATATAAGGGAAGAGCACCTCGACGATCCGATGGCCGGCATCGCGATTGACAAGCTCGAGCGACCACACGGCTTCGCAGGCGTCCGGCTCCAGCTCGATCGTCACGACGGCTTCGACTCGCATCGAACCGCCGTCGGGTCCGGCTGCCAGGGGCGTTAGCTCCTCGGTGCGGATCTGCAGCCGCTGCAGGCCGGTCACCGGATCGCGTGCGACGTGCACGCGCGGCTCCGACTCCGGCAGCCGCTCCACCCGCTCGCCGGAGCCGCCTTCGTCGGCCTGCCAAGCCATTGTCACCAGCTTGAACAACGGCTGCCGGGAGGGATGCTTCAAATATTCGTCCCCGGTTATTTTGTTGACGAGCGACACAAGCGCCCCGGTTCCCGAGTCGACCGCGATCCGCAGGCGGCTGTTCTCGATCGTATGCGTGTGCATCATCGGCGTCAGTACCCTTCCTTCTCGTAATTCGCCCAGGCCGTGCTATTGTGTTTGGCCGCGCCCGGCATATGATTGCTCACGTAGACGCTCGGCTTCTTGCCGCGGGCCAGCAGCAGCTCGACGACGCGAGTCTGGATCGCCCACATCATATAGGAAGCGGCGATGCCGGACGACGGGCATAACCCTTGGCCCAGCTCCTCCACCTGCACGACCGTGTCGCCGACTTGGCTGCAGTTGTCGAGCACGATGTCGCATACCTCGTACAACCGTTTGCCCCCGGGATGCATCGGTTGAAGGAAACCCGAATACTCCACCGACGTTAGTGCAATGACGGTAATGCCCATCTCCCGCGCGTAGATCGCCATCTCGACCGGCAAAATGTTGATCCCCGACACCGAGCCGATCATCAGCACATCGCCCGGCATCATCTTGCTCTTCCCGACAATGAAGGCGGGCAAGCCGGCGACTTCGTCCATGAACACCCGCTTCTTCTTGCCGATATCCTCTTCCCGATAGCGAGTCGGATTGTCCACCTCGACCGTCACTCGCACGGGACGCACCGCCATCATGCCGCCCGTCCGTCCGACCGCTTCGTACATGAGCATATGGCCCGTATCCAGCAGGTGCCAGATGCCGCCGTTCTCCAGACTGTCGGCGATCCGTTCGGCCGCCCGTTCGATGTTGTCCAGCTGTGTGCGTTCGATCCGCTCCAACACTTGCTTCATATTCGTAAAATAGTTGTGTACAAGACTCATCTGCGTCACCTCTTGGGAAATGGGAATGGGATTATGCGTTATGGAGGCTATGCCTCAGCGCCGCGAGCACCTCGGCCGACCAGGCGACGCCGCAGGCCCGCAGCGCCAGCAGCAGCGCCCCGCCGAGCGGCGGCAGGAGCGGCTCCGCGACGCGCACGGCCGGGCACAGCTCGGCGAGCCGTGCGGCGAACGGACGCGTGTACCGTTCGCCGATGCGCGGCAGGCCGCCGGCCAGCGCGAGGTCGCACGGCGAGCCGGCCATGCCGAGCCGGGTCGCGACCGACGCCGCCATCTCGGCGAGGCTGCCGCCTGCCGCCGCGAGGATCGCTTGCGCCACGGCGTCGCCTTCGTCTGCAGCCTCGCGCACGAGAACGGTCAGCTTGCTGACGTTGTCGAGCTTGACGAGGCGCTTCAGCTCTTGCGAGGTCGCCGCGCCGTAGTGGCGCAGCAGCTTGGGGGTGAGCGCCGTCGCCGGGCCGCGCTCGTCGTACTGCAGGCCGACGGCCTGCAGCGCCTGCACGGCGATCATCTGGCCGCTGCCGGGATCGCCGATGACCGGCCCCCAGCCGCCGGCGCTTGCCCGCTCGCCGGCCGCATTCGCGCCGGTCACGAACGACCCGGTGCCGGCCAAGGCGACGAGCCCGTATTCACGGCCGAGCGCGCCGTAGAACGTGCTGTCGACGTCGCCGCTGTACGAGACGCGGTCGGGCGAAAGCGCCAACACATCCGCCGCCTCGCTCTCGTAATTGCGGAAGCCCGGCACGCACAGGGCGATATGCACGGGTTGTGCGTCCGAGTCGCCAGTTGCGTAACCGCCTCCGCCCTCTTCGCCGTCGCCGTCGTTTACTACGACGCCAGCATGAAGCTCGCTCCGTACGGTGTCCAGCACCTTACGCAGCGCGTCGAAAGCGGCTTCCCGCCCGACGAAGTTCGGGTTCGAGCCCGGCCCCTCCGCCCGCGCCAGCACACGGCCGGCGAGATCGGCTGCCGCCGCGGCCGTCTTCGTCCCGCCTCCGTCCACTCCGATTACGAACCGCGCCGTCATTTTTTACCCGACAGCACATTCGCCGCCGTCTTCTCAACCGCCGCGACCGAATCGGCCACCGATTTTTGTCCCAGCCACATCAGGTCGAACTGCTTCTGCACTTCGTTATTGAAGTCCGCGCCGTAGACCGGGGTCGGGAACGGTACGCTGTAGCCGAGCGATTCGATGAAATATTTGTTGTCCGGGTGCTGCTTCAGGAATGCCGCCGTGTCCACGCTCTTCGTAGCCGGCAGCCCCATCCCCGTATCGAGAGCGATTTGCTGCGCTTCCTTGCTCGACATGAATTGCATGACGCGCCACGACAGATCCGGGTTTTTGGCGCCTTTCGGAATGACCCACGAGTTGACGAACGATGTGCTCGTCTGCTTATCCTTGCGAGGCAGCGGACGGACCAGATACTCGACCTTCGCTTGCTGGAACGCCGTCGTATAGGACAGCCCGCCTGCGATCATGGCCGCCTTGCCCGCGATGAACACCGCCTGATCGGTTTTGCCGAACTGCTGCGCTTGCGTTTCCGATGGAATCGAGCCGTCCTTGACCGCCATATCCTGCAGCAGCTGCAGCGCGTCGCCGGTTTCTTTTTTGCCGATCAGCGACTTGCCGTCCTGCGTTACCAGCCCGCCGCCCGTAGCGACCAGGAAATGAGTGAAGCCGTCCGCATTTTTCGGGAAATAGAAGCCCCAAGTCGAATCCTTCTTCGTCAGCTGCTTGGAGATGTTGCGGAAATCGTCGAGCGTCCAGTTTGCGTCCGGGTAAGGCACCTTGGCGTCGTCAAACATTTTTTTATTCAGGAACATGACCTTGCTCGTAATATCGCGGGCTACCGCGTACGGCTTGCCGTTGAACGTCAGCGCGTCCGAGACGACCGGGTACAGGTTGCTCGTATAGTCCTTCGTCACGTACTTCTCCAGCGACAGGATCGCGCCTTTATCGGCGAACACCGGCACTTTGTCCATTGCCAGCATCATGACGTCCGGCAGGTCGCCGCCGCCTGCGACCATCGCCAGCACTTTGTCGGCGTAGCCGGTCCCGATCTGCATATACTCGAGCTCGAGATCCTGATTCATCTGCTCGAACTTCGCCTTCAGCTGCTTAAGCGGCTCGGATGTGGTGAAATCCCACCAGGACATCACTTGGACTTTCTTCTTCTCCTTCGGCGGTGTTGCGGTTGGCGAGCTGGAAGTCGTGCCGGCGGACGGCGTCGCGGCTCCCGAATCCTTGGAATCGCCGGAGCTGCCGCAGCCCGTGATGGAAATTACCAGGGCGACGATCAGCGTCATAAGCACCAGCGGGTTGAATCTCGATTTTCGGCTCATTTTCAACATGTCGGATGAACTCCCTTTTTCATAATTTTAATAAAGCGCTTCCTTTTACTTGCTGCACATGGGTGGTTTAACTCAACTATTCTTGCGGTTGCATGTTCGGCGGCGGAACTCCATCACATCCTTTCCGGATCGGACATCTCGGCCTTTATTTGCCGCTTAGACCCGAGGTCAGCATGCTCTTGATAAAATGCTTCTGGAACACGGCGAACACGATGACAAGCGGGATGATCGCCATCGAAGTCGCAGCCATGAGCACACCCCAGTCGTTGACATTGGATCTGAAATAGGAAATTCCGACCTGGATCGGCATCTTCAAGTAGTCGTTGATGACGATGACGGGCCACAGGAACGTGTTCCATTCGGATACGAACGATAAAATCGCGATTGTGGCGAGCGCCGGGCGGGCATTCGGCATGATGATTCTCCACCACACCCCGAACCGGCTGCAGCCGTCGATGATCGCCGCCTCATCCAGCTCTTTTGGAATCGAGAGGAAATATTGGCGCATGAAAAAAATGTTGAACACGAGCGAGCCCTGGAACATCATCGGGACGATGAGCGCCTTGTAATCGTTGATCCAGCCGAGCATCCGCATCAAGGAATAGTTCGGAATGAGCGTAATATGCCCCGGCATCATCATGACGCCAAGCAGCAGCATGAATACGATATCGCGGCCTTTGAAATTCAGTCTGGCGAACGAATACGCGGACAGCGACGCCAGAATGATGATGCCGGTCGGTACGATCAGCGACAGCATGACGGAGTTCAGCAGGAATCGGTAAAACGGCAGCACGGTCCAGGCCCGTTCATAGTTGTGCCAGGTGAAAGGCTTCGGGATCAGGTCGAACGGATTGCCGTTGAATATTTGCGCGCTCATCTTGAAGGAGGCGGTGAACGCCCAGATGAACGGGAATATCATGATGACCGTTATGCCGATCAGGATGACATAGAGGAGCGTCGCCAAGATCGCGCGTCTTGCTTTCATCGAATCTACCTCGCTTTCTTTTCGATAACGGTTGTCTGTGGAGGGAGGTGAGGGCTACATCCGCTCGCGCTCTCTTCGGCGCCGAATGGCGAACTGGACCAGGGTCAGGCTGAAAATAATCAGAAACAGCACCCACGAGATGGAAGCCGCATACCCCATCCGGTACGATTCGAACGCTTCGGTATAAATGTAGTAGAGCAGCGTATTGGTCGATCCTCCCGGACCGCCCTCGGTCATGGCATATACCGCTTCGAAAATGTTGAAGGACTCGATGGTCAGCATAATCGTAACGAAAAACGTCGTGTTCGCCAGCAGCGGAATGGTGATGTAGCGGGCTTTCTGCCACGGGCTGGCGCCGTCGATCGAGGCCGCCTCGTACAATTCGTCCGGAATCGTCTGCAGCCCCGCGATGTACAGAATCATGTAGTAGCCGGTCACTTGCCAGATGCGCATGAGCAGCAAGGCCGGCTTCGCCCAGAACACGCTGCTTAGCCATTGCGGCGGATCGCTAACGCCAATCCCTTTCAGGAGCGTGTTGATCAGCCCCACGTCCGGGTTGAAGATCCACAGCCATACCATGCCGATCGCGATCGTCGAGGTGATGTGCGGCATGTAGTACGCGGCGCGGAAGAAGCCGATCGCCTTGATTTTGCGGTTCATCAGAATCGCGAGCGACATGGCGCAGACGATGCCTGCGGGGACGAGCGTCACGACGAAGAACAGCGTGTTCTTGAGCGCGGCGAAAAATTCTTCGTCCCGCGTGAGCAGCGTGTGGTAGTTGGACAAGCCGGTCCACTTCGGCGGCCGCAGCAAATCCCATTCGGTTAGCGACAAGTAGAGCGAATAGACGAGGGCCGAGTATGTGAAAATCGCTACCCCTATGACGACCGGAAGGATGAACAGCCAGCCGGCTACGCCTTCCCGGTTCAGGAAGCGGCGGATGCGCATGAGCATCGTCATACGCGGAGGCGAGCACGGCTCTGTCGTGGCAGCATGCATGTGTGAGGAACCCCTTTCTATAACCTGTGCGGTTCTCGGTTGTGTTGGCCTGGTTTGATGTTTGAGTTGGTCTGGGTGCAGCGTGTTAGTCCCCGTGTAGTGTGTTAGTCTTGGTTGGTAGTGGAAGCGTAGCGCCATTGGCGGCCGGCAGCTTCGGTTTTGAGTTTTGGGTGTTATGTTTAGTGTGCGATCTAGGTGCAAGTTGTGTGGGTATGGTGCAGGTTAAGATTTCGTGTCCACCGCATGCCGCAGAAATCCTCCGGCCGCGTTCAGCATCTGCCTCGCTTCCTCCGGCGATGCACCGGTGAGCAGGCAGACGATCGCTTGTTTGATGCTCCAGCCCGTCGCTTCTAGCGCCTGCTCGGCGGTTATCTCGTCGACGCCTGCGGCGCCTGCGGCGATCTGCTTGGCGCGGTGCCGCAGCTTCACGTTGGTCGGCTGCATGTCGACCATCTGGTTGCCGTATACGCGCCCGGTTCTAACCATGCTGGCGGTGCTCAGCATGTTCAGCACGAGCTTCTGCGCCGTGCCGGCTTTGAGTCTGGTCGACCCTGCCAAAATCTCGGGGCCGGTGTTCACCTCGATCGCCGTGTCCGCCAAGGCGCTCATGGCGGCATTGGAGTTGCAGGAGATCGAGATCGTGGCGGCGCCAAGCTCGCGAGCGTATTGCAGCGCTCCCAGGCAATACGGCGTGCGGCCGCTGGCGCTTATCGCCGCTACGCAGTCTTCTGGGCGCAGCCCGATTCGCTCCAGGTCTGCCGCACCAAGCTCGCGGTCATCCTCCGCGCCTTCGATCGCTTCCAGCATCGCTTGATCGCCTCCCGCCAGCAGGAAGGATACTTGCTCATGCGGCGTACCGAAGGTCGGCGGACATTCCAGTGCATCGATCACCGCAAGCCGGCCGCTCGTTCCCGCGCCTACGTAGATCAGTCTGCCGCCGCTGTTGAATCTTCCGACGGTCAAATCGACAGCCCGAGCGATTTGGGGGATCGCCGCACGAACAGCAGCCGCTACTTTCTCGTCCTCCTCGTTCATCGTTGTCAGAATGCGCTCCGTCGACATCAGATCGAGGTCTGTAGAGCTCCCATTCGCCTGTTCGGACGACAAGCCTTGCAAATCGCCGGTCGGCGGACGTTCCATACTCATGCTCATAGGCGTATAGTCCTCGCTTTCTCTCCCAAGCTAACCGATCGATAGATTAGGTGGATTATACGTATAGACCACTATATGTATACATCTATACGTCCATACTAACAGAAGATCTTTTCACTGAAGGTTAAGATTATATGAAGATCGTTGTGCTCTGTCTGCTGTCGCCTCACCTCCTTCAGTAATTCATCCCGCTAGCCCAAGGCTAGCGGACCAATTCCGCGTGAAACTTGTAGCGGTCTCCCGGGTAAATCGATTTGACAAACTCGTAAGGAACGCCTTCCTGATCGCAGGTCACCCGCTTGATCAACAAGACCGGCACCTCGGGGCTGACATGCAGCAAATTCGTCTCCCGCGGAGTCGGCATCCCTACCTCTATTGTCTGCGTAGCGGAGTACGGCTTGACGCCGAACTTGCTCTCGAGCAGTTGGTAGAGCGATACGCCCTCGAAGCTTTCCCGCTCCAAACCTTCGAACCGTCGCAGCGGCAAATGCGTCACTTCCAGCGCCATCGGCTTGTTGTCGGCCAACCGGACACGGGTCAAAATAATGACCGCTGCGCTTGGCTTCAGTCTTAACGCTTCCATCACGCTCGAAGACGGCTGATTCACAACCACGTCCACAACGTAGGCGCCTGGCTTCATCCCTCGGCTCACCATGTCTTCGCTGAAGCTCGTCAGCTTGAACAACCCTTGGTTGATCTTGGGCTGGGCGATGAATGTGCCTTTGCCCTGCTCCCGAATGAGCCGTCCTTCGTTGACCAGCTCCAGCAGCGCCTGCCGAACGGTCATGCGGCTGATCTCGAATTTCTCGCTAAGCTCGCGCTCCGACTGGATGCTGTCGCCGGGCTTCATTTCGCCGCTCTCGATCAGCTCGATCAGATGCTGCTTCAGCTGAAAATAAAGCGGGACCGGGATATTTTTGTTCAGAGTAGGTTTCATGTACAGCGACCAACTTTCTATCCTTGTTCTAGCAGTCGACCGTCAATGATGTAGACGTATAGACCACTATATGTTATATATAGTTTGACAAACGTTTTCATATTCCTTCCGCCGTGTTGAAAAAATTTAAAGTTTTTTTAAGAAGGGAAGTGGGGCCCGGAGGGCGGTATGCCGGTGCGGGGATTGGTTAGCGGACGGCGGGACGGAATAGCGAAGGTAGAGGTGGTGGAGGTGGTGGAGCGGACATAGGAGCCCTTATTGTGTTCAATCAGGGGGCAATCCGTGTTTTGGCGGACACAGAAGCTCTTATTTCCTCTTCTGATGCTCGAAAACCTCAATTTTAGGCGAAATAGCGAATCGTATGTCCGCTCATCTGGCATTATGGCCTCTTTGTTCACAAATAGCGGCTTCTGTGTCCGCAGCCTCGTTTCGCCGTAATCCATCGAGCTGCACAGCTACACCAACGCTTCTCATACATCCAGATCTACCCGCCATGAAGACGAATCGACATGCCAAGGAGGATCGTTTATGTATGTTTTGCATTTGCACCCCTTCAAACGTTTAACTAGATCGGTTTTGTTCACCATCGCCGTTTTTGCGCTCCTTTTCGCCGCCTCCGCCAGCGCTTCCGTCTCCGCACATCCGCTCAGTGTCAGCAATACAGCCTTGCAAGTGACGGCGGATTCCCTCCTGCTGCAATTCTCCATTGACGACTTGTCCGTTATCGAATCTGTGCCGGGAGTTGACCGGAACCGCGATGAGGCTTTGGAAGACTCCGAAGTGTCGGCCGGTCAGTCGGCAATTGGAGCTTGGGTTGCCGATAGCTTGACGTTGAAGGCCGACGGCACCGCGCTCCAAGGGCGGGTCATCGACATCGCGTTGCTGGCTAAAGGCGGGAAACGGATGGTCGTCAGTGAACTTCGTTATGACAAGCCGGCTTCCGCAAGCGCCGTTACCTTGCAAGATAAGCTGTATACGACCGACAACAATACTACATATGTAAACTTGCTCGTCGTTCGGTCCGGAAGCCATGTCGCGGAGCGAGCATTGAACGGCTCCGGCTCCGGCCGGCTGGCGGCCTTCACGGTTGACGATCGAGGTATCCGCTGGTCGACGACTGGGGATGGCGTTTCCGGTGGGACTGCTTCCGGGGCCAATCCTGCCGCAACGGGAAAAGGAGCCCCCGCTTCCAGCGAGGCTCCGTCCAGTTCCGATTCCGGAGCATCCGACTCCGCTTGGTACTCCTTTTTCCTTTTAGGCATGCATCATATTTTGACCGGCTATGACCATCTGCTGTTCCTGCTTGCCTTACTGCTGCGCAAACAGCCGCTCCTCGATTACGTCAAAATCGCAACGGCGTTTACTTTGGCCCACAGTCTGACCTTGACGCTCGCCGTGCTCGGCTGGAACCCGATGCCCGGCAAGCTGGTCGAGATTTTGATTGCGCTCAGTATCGTCTACGTCGCAGTCGAGAACATGATGGGCTGGAACCGGGGCCGCCGCTGGCAGCTGACATTCGCCTTCGGGCTCGTGCACGGGCTCGGCTTCGCGGGTATTCTCGCCGAGCTGGACATCCCGAAATCGCATCTCGCCGCTTCGCTCGTCAGCTTCAATGTCGGCATAGAGGTTATGCAGATCGGGCTGATCGCGGCGGCCAGCCCGTTTCTGGCGCTGTTCCAGCGCAGCCGGATTTATCCGCGCGGCTATGCGCTCGGCTCCACCGCGATAATCGCGGTGGGTGGCTTTTGGGTGGTGGAGCGGCTGCTTTGAATGACAGAGTGGAAGCTGGTTACTCGTCCGAACCGGGTAATTCTAATCAACACTCTGCGTCCAGCACAGCACAAGCGGGTGGTGGCGGCAGCAAGACGCTGGGCTTAATGTTGCCACGGGCAGCAGTAGTACGGCTACCCGCGATCGATCAGCTGCTCGCGGCGCGGGCCGACGGACACCCAGCGGATGCGCACGCCGATGAGCTTCTCGAGCTCGAGCACGTATTGCTGCGCCGCAGGCGGCAGTTCGGCGAACTGGCGTGCAGCCGAGATGTCGGTGTTCCAGCCGGGCAGCGTCCGCAGCACCGGCCGCGCCTCGTCGAGCCTCGCCGAGACGGGGAACTGTTCGGTGTGCGCACCGCCGGCGAGCTCGTAGGCGGTGCACACCGGGATGGCGTCCAAGTAGCCGAGGACGTCCAGGTTCGTCAGCGCGACCTCGGTCGCGCCTTGCACTTCGCAGCCGTAGCGCGTCGCGACGGCGTCGAACCAGCCCATGCGACGCGGCCGGCCGGTCGTGGCGCCGAATTCGCCGGCGTCTCCGCCCCGGCGACGCAGCTCGTCGGCGGTGTCGCCGCTGAGCTCGGTGACGAACGGGCCGGCGCCGACGCAGCTGGAGTACGCCTTCGTCACGGCGACGATGCGCGTAATCGAAGCCGGCGGCACTCCGGCGCCGACCGTCGCGAAGCCGGCCAACGTCGAGGAAGATGTCGAGAACGGGTAAATCCCGTGATCCGGATCGCGCAGCGCGCCTAACTGCCCCTCCGCCAGCAACTGTTCACCACGGGCGAGTGCGTCGCGCACCAGCTTGCCCGTATCGCATACGTAAGGGGCGAGTCTGGCTCCGTCTTGCAGTAGCTTCCCAATCAAGTCGTCGGCGCTGAGCGGTGTATGACCGTATAGATGCGGCAGCAGGACGTTCTTCGCTGCCAATGCCGCTTCCAGCCGCTCGCGCAGCCGCTGCTCCTCGAACAGATCCGCCACCTGCACGCCCAGCTTCAAATATTTGTCCGAATAGAACGGCGCGATCCCTTTTTTGGTCGAACCGAATTGACGATCGCCGAGACGCCCCTCTTCCAGCTCGTCGAACAGCTGATGGTACGGCAGCACCAGCTGAGCTCGGTCCGATATACGGATATCCGGCGCCGGCACTCCTTTGGCCAGCAGCTGCTCCAGCTCCTTGAAGAAATCGCCCGTATGGAACGCCACCCCCGGCCCGATCACATTGATCGCCCCCGGCGTAAACACGCCTGAAGGCAGCAAATGCAAAGCAAACTTGCCATACTCATTTATGATTGTATGTCCCGCATTGCTGCCGCCTTGATAGCGAATAACGATCTTCGACTGCGACGCCAGCGCATCCGTCATTTTCCCTTTGCCTTCGTCTCCCCAGTTCGCTCCTACAATTGCCGTAACCGGCATATAAATCATCCTCCCCAACACTTGGATTCGGTTGTGTCCTTTTCCCAGTTCCCATTATAATGAAAGTGTAGGCATTAGAAAAATGAATCCTTTTCATACATTACATTAGCGAGGTTTATGTCGAGATGATCGAAAATTTGGAGAGTTACCGCGTTTTCTATATGACGGCACGAACCGGGAGCTTTACGAAGGCGGCTGAAACGCTGTACATTACACAGCCTGCCGTGAGCCACGCGATCAAGCAGCTGGAGACGAAGCTGGGCGGCCCATTGTTCGTACGGATGCCCAAAGGGGTGAGGCTGACAGCCGAAGGAGAAGTGCTGTATCGGTTCATTGCTCAGGCGTATCAGCTCATCGAGACCGGGGAAAAGAAGCTTGCGGAGATGCAAGCGCTGGAGCAAGGGGAAATTCGCATCGGGGCGGGCGATACGCTGTGCCGGTACTTTTTGCTGCCCTATCTGGAGCAATTTCATCGGCTGTACCCGTCCATCCGGTTCCAAGTGACGAATCGCACAACGCAAGAGACGATCGGATTCCTGAAAGAAAGCGCGATCGATTTCGGCATCGTCAATCTCCCGCTGGAGCAGCACGATCTTATGCTGGACATTCGAGAGAGCATGGAGCTGCAGGACGTCTTCGTCGTCAGCCCCGACGCTCCTTATGAGGTGCCGACCGGTCCCGCTCCGATCCGAATGCTGGCGGACTATCCGCTCATCATGCTGGAACGAGGCAGCAGCACCCGCAGCTACGTCGATAGTTTCGCCGCGCGGCACGGGCTGGAGCTGCAGCCGGAGATCGAGCTCGGCAGCATCGAGCTGCTCGTCCAGTTCACGCGGATCGGCCTCGGTCTCGCCTGCGTCATCCGCAACTTCATCGAGGACGAGCTGCTCGCCGGCACACTGCAGGAGGTGCCGCTGGAGCCGCCGATCCCGCCCCGGCGCGTCGGCCTCGTCACGCTGCGGGACGTTCCTTTGTCTTCGGCTGCCCAGCAGTTTATGAGCATGTTGCCGTGATACGGTTGTACAGGGATTAGTTTTGAACGGGTCCATTTTGGCACCAACTCGGCTAGGATCAGGCACGTTGAGCTTGTGTCTAAGCTTATTCCCTTTTCTCAGCCCTTCTCTTCCTCGCGGCGGCGAAGCTGCTGGTTTTGCCGCATTTTGTCCTCCATCCCCTGCTCGGTTGCAAGGAAGAAGCGCTCCCCGTGCACGGAGTCGGGCAAATACTGCTGCGCTACAAAATGGCCCGGATAGTCGTGCGGGTACTTGTACCCGACATGCCCAAGCTGGGCCGCGCCTTTGTAGTGCGCATCGCGCAAATGCAGCGGCACATTGCCGAAGCCCGGACGGTCGAAGGCGTCCATTACCCGGGAAATGGCCATCGCCACCGAGTTCGATTTCGGGCTCTCGACGGCGAACAGGATCGCCTGCGCAATGTTGTACTTCGCTTCCGGCCAGCCGATTTTGCGGAACGCGTCGAGCGCCGAGACGGCCTGCACCATCGCCTGCGGGTTGGCGAGGCCGATGTCCTCGCTGCAGGCGACGATCAGCCGGCGAATGAACACCATCGGGTCCATGCCGAGGTTCTCTACGGCATGGAGAAACCAATACAGCGCAGCGTCGCTCGAGCCGCGCACGCTCTTGTGGAAGGCGGACAGGACGTCGTATTGCGCCGACTCGTCCGCCTTCACCGTAGGCCGCCGGATCGATTCCTCGGCCGCCTCGAGCGTAATGCGGATCGTCCCTTCCGCATCCGGCGCCGTTGTGAGCGCGGCCAGCTCGAGCGCGTTGAGCGCCCGGCGGATATCGCCGCCGGCCATACGCGCGACGTGCTCGAGGGCCGCCTCGTCCGCGGCGATCGGCAAGAAGCCGAGGCCGCGCTCCCGGTCCGCGAGCGCCCGCTGCATCGCCGCGAGCGAATGCTCATGCGTCAGCGGCTGCAGCTGGAACAGCGTCGAGCGCGACAGAAGCGCCCCGTTCACGTAATGGAACGGATTCTCCGTCGTCGCGCCGATGAAGACGATGACGCCCTGCTCGACGGCAGGCAGCAGCGCATCCTGCCGCGAGCTGTTGAAGCGATGCACCTCGTCGAGGAATAGGATCGTCTTGCGCCCATACATCGCCTTCGTCTGTTTCGCCTGTTCGATCACTTCGCGCACATCCTTCACCGAAGCGTCAACCGCGTTCAGCCGGACGAAGTCCCCTTTCGTATGCTTCGAAATAATATGCGCAAGCGTCGTCTTCCCCGTCCCCGGCGGGCCGTACAGCAAGATCGATGACACCTGATCCGCCTCAATAGCCCGCCTCAGCAGCTTGCCCGGGCCGACGATCTGCTCTTGGCCGTAGTACTCCTCGAGCGACTGTGGCCTCATCCGATCGGCTAGCAGCTTGCCGGCGGAGGAATTCGACTCATGCGTAGAAAACAAATCGAAATCGTCCCTCATCTGTCCGTCCCCTCTCCTATACGGAAAGCAGCAAGAGCCGCCATCCTGCGATGACAGCTCTCTTTTCTGCGCTCCCCTACCAACACTCTATTACTCCAAGCTCAACCGCCCCGGCACCATATCCCACTCGTGGATCTCATACCGTCTGGCCCCAGTCGTCACATATGGATCCTCTATCGCCAGCTTCTCGACCTCGGACACGTCGTTCGCCCAGTACAGCACCATGCCGCCCCAGCCGTCGACGAATCGACCGTTTGCGAAAATGCGCCCTTCCGCCCGCTTAACATCCAAGTACGCCAAATGCTCGGGACGGTGAACCCGGCTTTTCTCCTCATCCTGCATAAACAGAAACACCGCGAAAATTTTCATTTGCTATCCGACTCCCTTCTCCTACTCGCCACATCACTTGCTTCGCCGAAAAGCTTGCGAAGCCCGTATTCTAGGCCTTTCCCGCTTTTTTCAACAAATCCTGCACGGCCACACTCACCATAATAAGCCCGGCGACCGGCGGTACAAACGCATTGCTTGCTGGAGGCTGCTGCGCTTTGCGAATTTCCGGCGCATTTTCCGGCACGATCCGTTGGGTAACGTCCTCGCGCGGCTTCATCGGCTCCTCCAGCGAGTACACAACCTTTACGCCCTTTTTAATACCCGCCTTGCGCAGACGCTGCCGCACAACACGAGCGATCGGATCCATCGACGTCTGGGAAATATCGGCCACCTGGAACTTGGTCGGGTCCATTTTGTTGGCCGCGCCCATGCACGAAACGATCGGAATTTTCCGTTCCAGGCATTGCTGGATCAAGTGAATCTTATAAGATATCGTATCTGATGCGTCAAGCACATAATCCAGCGGATAGCTGAAAAATTGCTCGTATGTCTCTTCCGTATAAAACATCCGCAGCGCGATGGCGTCGCACTCGGGATTGATCAGCTTGATGCGGTCGCGCATCAGCTCCGCCTTGGGCTGGCCGACCGTCGTCGTCAGCGCGTGAATCTGGCGGTTGATATTCGTGATGTCCACGACATCCTTGTCCACCAGAATGATGCGGCCGACGCCGGTCCGTGCCAGCGCCTCCGCAGCGATTGAGCCGACGCCGCCGATGCCGAGCACGGCAACGGTGCTGCCGCGCATCTGGTCCAATCCTTCCGGCCCGATCGCGAGTTCCGTTCTAGAAAATTGATGCAGCATAATCGATCCGTATCCTCCGAATCTTATGATTTGCCCGTCGGCTGCTTCAGCGCCAAGCGGATCGACAGATCGTCCAGCTGCTTCGCATCCACCTCGGACGGCGCGTTCATGAGCAGGTCGGTCGCGCTTGCCGTCTTAGGGAAGGCGATCGTCTCGCGCAAGTTCGTGCGACCGGCCATCAGCATGACCAACCGGTCGAAGCCGAACGCGATGCCGCCGTGCGGAGGCGTGCCGTACTCGAACGCGTCGAGCAGGAACCCGAACTTCTCGCTCGCTTCTTCCTTGGAGAAGCCGAGTGCGGAGAACATCTTCTCCTGCACGTCGCGGCGGAAAATCCGCATCGAGCCGCCGCCGACTTCGTAGCCGTTCAGCACGAGATCATACGCTTGGGCACGAATTTGCCCCGGGTCGCTGTCGAACAGCGGCAGGTCGTCTTCATGAGGACGCGTGAACGGATGATGCTCGGCCACGTAACGCTTCGACTCTTCGTCGTAGCTGAGCAGCGGGAAGTCGATGACCCAGGCGAACTTGAACTCCTTGTCGTTGATCAAGCCGAGGTCGCGGCCGATCTTCAGACGCAGGTTGCCCAGCACGTCGGCGACGACTTTCTTCGTGTCGGCGGAGAACAAGAGCAAGTCTCCTTCTTCCACATTCAGACGCTCTTTCAACGCTTCGATTTCTTCCGGGCTGAAGAACTTGACGATCGGCCCCTTGAACTCGCCGTCTTTCACTTGAATCCAAGCCAAGCCCTTGGCTCCATAACGAGCCGCGAAAGGCAGCAAATCGTCGATTTCCTTCCGGCTCCAAGTGCCGCAGCCTTTGGCGTTCAGCGCCTTCACTTGGCCGCCCTTCTTGATGACACTGGCGAAAACTTGTACGCCCGACTCCGCCACAATATCGGAGATGTCTTGCAGCTCAAGACCGAAGCGCAGATCAGGCTTGTCGGAGCCGTATTTGCCCATCGCGTCGGCATAGCTCAGACGTTGGAAAGGCAGCGGGATGTCCACACCGAGCGTCGACATGAAAAGCTTTTGTACGAGCTGCTCCATCATGTCAAGCAACTGGTCGCGGGACAGGAACGAAGTCTCGATGTCCACTTGCGTAAACTCAGGCTGACGGTCAGCGCGCAGATCTTCGTCGCGGAAGCAGCGAGCGATCTGATAGTAACGCTCGAGGCCGCTCACCATCAGCAGCTGCTTGTAAATTTGCGGCGATTGCGGCAAGGCGAAAAACTCGCCCGGATGCACGCGGCTCGGTACGAGATAGTCGCGCGCGCCTTCCGGCGTGCTCTTCGTCAAGATCGGCGTCTCGATCTCGAGAAAGCCGTTGTCGTCCAGGAAGTCTCGGAAAAACTTCGCCGCCTTCGAACGGAGCACTAACGTCTTCTGCATTTCCGGCCGTCTCAGGTCAAGGTAGCGGTATTTCAGGCGAAGCTGCTCGTCGATCTCCACGCCGTCTTCGATGAAGAACGGAGGCGTTTTGGCCGCGTTCAGTATTTCAATCTCATGAGCCTGCACTTCGATTTCGCCGGTTTCGAGGTTCGGGTTGAACGTAGCCGGGTCGCGCTGTACGACTTTGCCTTGCACCGCGAGGACGTACTCGCTGCGGGCTTTGTCCGCCACTTCGAGCGCTTTGCCGGAGAATGCCGGGTTGAATACGACTTGCACGATGCCGCTGCGGTCGCGCAGGTCGATGAACAGGACGCCGCCGAGGTCGCGGCGCACTTGCACCCAGCCGTTCAGAATAACGGACTGGCCGATGTGCGATTTGTCCAATTTGCCGCAATGATGGGTTTTCAGTAGCATAATTGTTGCCTCCTAGGGGTTTGTTCACTAAATTACTTGTCGCTTAACGCGGTAACCATCTCTTCAAACGTAACCTTGACTTGCTCGCCGGTCGCCATGTTTTTCAAAGCGATGACGCCCTGCGCAAGCTCCTCGTCGCCGATAATCGCAACGAACCGCGCCTGCATCCGGTCGGCCGACTTCATCTGGGCTTTCATCTTGCGGCCCTGGTAATCTTTCTCCGCCGTCAACCCTGCCGCCCGCAACCGGAACAGCAGCTTCGCCACCTCGGCTTCCGCCTGCTCGCCCATGCCGATCATATACGCATCCAGCGGACGTCCGGCCGGAATCGCGACAGCTTGCGCCTCCAGCACGAGCAGTACCCGCTCCAGGCCAAGCCCAAAGCCGACGCCAGGCTGATCGTCCCCGCCGATTTGCTCCACCAATCCGTTGTACCGGCCGCCCCCGCTGATCGTATCGATCGCGCCAATGCCTGCGCACTTGTACTCGAACGCCGTGTGCGTGTAGTAATCGAGTCCCCGCACCATACGCGGATTGATCTCATACTCGATGCCCATGTCGGTCAGGTGGCGCTGCACCTTCTCGAAGTGCGTGCTGCACTCCTCGTCTAGAAAATCCAGAATCGAAGGTGCGCCTACACCGTGAGCCTGGTCCTTCTTGCAGTCGAGGATGCGCATCGGGTTGCGGTCATAACGCGACTGGCAGTCTTTGCACAGCTGGTCCTTGACCGGCGCGAAAAACTTTTGCAGCTCCTCGCGATACACCGACCGGCACGAAGGATTGCCGACCGAGTTGATCTCGACCCGCACGCCCTGCAGCCCAAGCTCCTTATAGAACAAGTAGCCCATCGCGATCACTTCCGCATCCAGGCTCGGATCGGTCGACCCGAACGCCTCGATGCCGAACTGGTGAAACTGCCGGTACCGGCCGGCCTGCGGCTGCTCGTAGCGGAACATCGGGCCGATGTAGTACAGCTTGGCGATGTCCGGCTCCCCGTACAGCTTGTTCTCCACATAAGCGCGAACGACGCCGGCCGTCCCTTCCGGACGAAGCGACATGCTGCGGTCGCCTTTGTCGAGGAATGTGTACATCTCCTTCTCGACGATGTCGGTCGTCTCGCCTACCCCGCGCTGGAACAGCTCCGTATTCTCGAAGATCGGCGAGCGGATTTCTTTGTAATTGAAGCGTGCGCAGATGTCACGCGCCTTCTCCTCGATGTACTGCCACTTCTCCACCACGCCCGGCAGCAAATCCTGTGTGCCTTTCGGCTTTTGAATGCTCATCGTGCCATACCCCTCTCCACCTTTTCTCTCCCGTCCGGGAAAAACAAAAAAATCTCCCTCCCCGACTGTTGTCAGGGACGAGAGATTCGATTTCGCGAAATCACCCGTGGTGCCACCCACATTCGCGCCTGCAGCCATCCGACTTCGTTCATCGGCGTCCGCCCGGCACGCACTTCACGCGGTTAACGCCCGCCTACGCACAACAGCTACTGGTTCGCCGCCTTCAGCTAAGGCAACGCGTGTTCACCATCGGTTCTCCGGGATGTCTGTTCGTTCGGTCATAACCGGAAAGCTTGCAGCCGAAGGCTTTCCTCTCTGCGGGTTTGGCGCCGAAGTACTTGTTCCCATCAATGAATCCCATATATTAGTTTGTATTGTAACTTTGGCGCGTCGGAAAGTCAAGAAATCGCAGCCTAATTGTCGAAAAAAGCTTCATTAAATGTCGCTCCCTCATTTCTGTTGAAATTTCTCCCGATATTGACCCGGAGTCATCCCTGTAATTCGGCGAAACGTACGGATAAACGAGCTTGTATTCGTATAACGCAGTCGATCGGCAATCTCAGATACTTTGTCCGTCGATGTCTCAAGCAAGTTTTTGGCGATGGTCATCCGGTATTCGACGAGATAATCGACGAAGTTGACGCCCATCTCCTTTCTAAATACCCGGCTCAAATAAACCGGATGAAAATTCAATATAGACGCGCACATCTCCAGCGATAATTCTTCCTCATAGCGCTCATGAATCATATTGATCATTTGATTGGCTATTCCTAAATATTGCGACTCCGCTCGCTGCTCCAAGAATGCAAACAGCGGATCGAACAGCGCCTGCTTGAACCATCGCACGATTGCATCCAGCGTCGTCAGTCTAAGGAACTCCTCCACCGTAGCGCCTTCGCCTAGCGCTTTTTGCACGGTGCTGCCCTGTTCGTGCACGAGTTGATACATCTTGGTCACAAGCTGCAGCATTAGTACGGGGTATTCATTAAAATGAACATCTCGCACAACGATCGTCGCTATATATTCGCTGAATAAAGCGTCCGCTTTCTCCCTGTTGCCTTGCTTCACGACTTGCACAAGCTGATCCTCCATAAACTTGAGATGCGCGTAGATGGCGGTCTTCATTTCCTTGCCGCTTTCAATATCCTCCGCATGAATGATCAGATCGCTGCCCAGGCTGATTCTTACCTTCAACGCTTCCAGACTTTCCGTGTACGCCTTCATGGCATCGGTTATGCGCTCGAACGGCCTGCTGATGCCAATGCTGACAGTCAAATGCAAATATTCGTCCACCTTCGCCTTAATAATGCCGGCAAGTTCATGCAGCTCCTGTTTTTGCGCGGCCGCATTATGATCCCCTCGCAGAAAGAGCAGCGTCACCTGCGACTGGCCAAGCACAATGGGACTAAACGAGCGTTCCTCGTTGACCAGCTCGCCGACAATATTGTTAATGGCGAACAGCAGCAGCTCGCGATCGTGCTCGCCATAACGCGTGGACTGCAGCGTATCGATCTGCAGCGTCAATACTCCGAGCTTTTTCCATTCCGTTGGCAGCCCATACATCGTCGAACGATACGCATCGTCACTCTCCGACAATTGACCGGTAAACAGCTTCAGCATAAAAAATTCTCTTAGCTGCACATATTGTCCACGAACTTGCTGCTGAAGCTGTTGCCCTTTGCTGGATAATTGCCGCAGCCGATCTTCGATCCATACAAATTCATCCTTGCCTTGGCCCGTCGCCGGCCGGCTTTCTCCCGACGACTCCGGCTCAATCTCCCGCGTAAATTCAAACAACCGATGGACTGGTGAATATATACGGCGGCTTCCATAAAATCCAAAGCTCGCTACAGCCAACAGAATCAGCAGACACACAAAAAAGGTAATCCAGCCGATATTGCGCGACTGCTTCGTAATTTCACTGATCGAAACAACCGAAGCATACACCCAGCTGTTGTAAGGCGAAACGCGGTACGTCACAAGGACGTTTTCCCCTTCACGCTCCATCTCGAAGGAGCCTTGACCGACCGCATCAAGCTGGGAAGCTGAAAAAATTTCCCGAGCTATGGTGCCACGGTCCTCCTTCCCTTCTTCTTCGCCAAACAGGAAATCATGGCCCTTCTCATCCAACACCATGACTTCTCCGAAGTTCACCGATTCTGTCAACAACTGCTTGATCTCGTTTTTAGGCAATTCGGTCACAAGCATTCCTTGAGGTCGCTCTGCTTGTACAAACGGAATTTTCAGCACCATCCGGATGATGTCCTGAGGCAACTGCTCGGTGCTGTACGACTCCTCTTCCATCACCGGGGTAATCCAGGTCAGAGTGTTCGGAAGCCTGGCATATGCCACTAGTTCGTTGTAGTTCGACAACGAGTCTATCGGCTGAAAGGAGCGGAAGTTGATCGACCAGCCGCTATCCAGGCTCATCAAATACGCCTCGCTGATACTGCCGAACGACTGCAGGCTGTACAGCCCCTGCGACAAATCACGAACTTGCTGGTAATCTTCCGGAGTCAGCGTCTGTGTCATCGATTTCAAGGTCAATGGAGAATTGGCTAACTGGACAGCCGAAAGCTCCAGTGTCCGCATCACTTGCTCCACCCGCATCCGCGTCTGCAGCAATATTTGCTCATTTCCCTCCTTGACCTTTTCCTCGATGTCGCTGGAAGCAATCAGGTAAGAAATAACACCTATAAAAATAATAGGTAATGCACCTAGTAAAATACTGAACGAGAGCAGTCGCAACAAAAACTTTGACATGGTGCACCTCCCTTGGTTGCATTTCGGCTTCTTATACAAATGCGGCCGACACCTTAGGGAGAGCAGCCGCAGGGGGTTATGGGATTAACTTGGACCGCGCGTATGAAGCGTTAAGCTCTTCGATAATGAGGTCTCCGCCGTTTCTCTGCCATTTCGTCACTTCCGACTGGAAGCCGGCTTCATCCATCTGACCCATAATAAATTTAATAGTGGCGTCATCTATTATTTTCCTCATCTCGGTCCCACGAATGGTCAACGTGTCGGAGACCAGAGCTTCCGCCGGGTTAGTTACGACGATATTGTCATTGTCGAGCGTAAGCGCCTCGTACTTCTCGCGCAGCGGATCGTTGGCAGCTTTCAGGTTCTTCAACTCGAGACCGACGATCGAGTCGAGCGGACGAACCTCCTGCTCGAATGCATCCTTCGCATCCAAGTTCTTCTCGAATTTGTTGTCTCCGAGCAGCTTGTAATGAATTCCCTCAATGCCGATTTTCAACAGATTGAACACTTCAACGGTATTCATTTTGTCCATCACGGCAAGAATTTGCTTCAGCTCCTCTTCCGTCTTGATCGACGTTTTCGGAAAAGCAAAAATGCCATTATGACCCGCCTGCGCCCATACTGCTTCTTTTCCGTCAGGACCTGCTATGCGGTTGAAGATATCGATTTTAACGTTCGGATTTATTTTCAAGCTGTCATTGTACAAGTTTTTACCGTCTACCATATTGCCGACATACAGCCCGGCCTGGCCTTTAGAGAACTTTTCCCATTGCTGCGTTTTGCTCGTAACCGCAAAATCGTCGTTCATCAGCTTCTCTTTGTACAGCTTATTAAAAAACTTCAAAGTTTCGGTATACTGCGGAAACATAAATTCCGGCAATAGCTTGCCGTCCTTCCAACCCCATTCGTTCGGAGTACCGAAGTAGGAGGACACCGTCTTGAACGCGCCGTATTTCAGATCAAAACGCTCTGTCAGGCCAAATGTATCGTTTTTGCCGTTTTTGTCCGGGTCGTTAAGTGTGAACGCTTTCAATACGTTAAATAGCTCATCGATCGTCTTGGGCTGCTTCAGACCGAGATTGTCCAGCCAGTCCTGACGGACGACAACGCCTTGACGAGATAGCGGACGTTCCCGCGGAATCCCATATATTTCTCCATTTATTTTAATATGCTCCAGCGTCGTTGGATTAATTTGGTTCAGGTTCGGATAATCCTTCAGCCGCGATCCGATCTCCCAGAACATGCCGGCCTTCACCGCGCTCTGAAACGATGACATCTTGATGTCCTGTACCCCTACGATTTTAGTCAGGGTGCCGGACGCAATCGCCGTATTCAATCTGTCTTCCTTGACCGCATCCGGCACCCATGTAATCTCAAATTTAGCGCCAACCTTCTCTTCAACCAGCTTCAGCACCGTGTCTTTTGGAACAAATTGGGTATACAGAGGCGTCATCCAAGTAATTTTAATGGGAGCCGCCATGGAGCTTGTCGAGGAAGATGAACGTTCCGCGCCATTTTTTGCCGCTTCCTCATCCCCTCCGCATGCGGTAGCAGCTACCGAGGCTGCCGCAACAATCGAGACTATTGGCATCCATTTCCTCTTTGCCGACTTCTCCATGACTCGACCCCCATATGTTATATAATTTTCCGAAAAATGTATAACTTCATATCGACAATCAGCCGAATAAACTAGGAAGGTCTTCTAAGCTTAAGGCTGATGCGAGATCACGTCAATCCGCAAGATTTAATAATTGCCCGACACGAATCCAGACTGACTACCCAAGTTAAAAAAGGAGTATCGAGTGCAAAAAATGCAATAGCCTTTCCGGTGCCCAAAAGGAAAGACTGCCGGGTCTTCCGGCAGCCTGTGATGTCGGACGATAGCTCCCGACACTTCATTTGTATTTGTCTCTACGTCAACGAGTTAATCAAAGCAGCGATTTCAGGATTCAATTTTATGGAGCGCAGCAATACGGTTAAAGCTTCGGCACGAGTCGAGTTTTGGTCCGGTGCAAAGGAACCTTCGCCTGCGCCGTTAATAATGCCGGCCTTTGCCGCCGCTTCGATCTGATCCTTATTCCAAGAACCGCCGATATCGGTAAACGCCGTACTGCTTGTTCCTTGAACATTGGTCAGGTTAATAATTCTTGCGATAATGGCAACCATTTCGGCACGGGTAATGTTAGCATCCGGTTGGAACGTGCCGTCTTCGTACCCGTTGATGATGCCATTCGATGCAAGCGCGAGGACCGCTTCCTTAGCCCAGCTTTCATTGATATCGCTAAATTGGGCATCCTTCAATTCGCCCGCGCCGATATTGAAGATTTTGGAAACGATAGTTGCAAACTCGCCGCGTGTAATTTGAGCATCCGGCTTAAATGTGCCATCCTCGTAACCATTAACGACCCCAAGCTTCGAAAACACCTCAATGCTCTCAACCGACCAATGATTCGATACATCCTGGAACGTTATTGAATCATCACTGGCAGCTTGTATTTTGCCTTCCAGAACCTCCTTCAATAAGGAAACCGACTCGGGTTGGCTCAGATCGAAAGCCGGTTTACCCGGGGTTGTCGTTACAACCGGCGCTGTTGAAGGTGTTGGTGTTGGTGTTGGCGTTGGCGTTGGCGTCGGCGTCGGTGTTGGCGATGGTGTTGGCGTCGGTGTTGGTGTTGGCGTCGGTGTTGGCGTTGGTGTTGGCGTCGGTTCCGAAGGGGTAGTCGGTTCATTGTCCGCTACCGTTGTAACCGTTACGCTCGGCCCGGTTGAAGTCCAGTTGCCTGCCATATCCCCGGCCTGAACTGCGAAAGTATAGACTGTTCCCGCCGTGAGCCCGGTAACATTAAAGCTGGATGCTTCACCCGTCAATGTTGTAAGCAGTGTTGAGCCTCTGTACACCTTATAGCCGGTGACCCCTACG